>JADJUV010000051.1 GCA_016716885.1 Candidatus Trichofilum aggregatum
AACCACCACCAACGTCGGGGGAGATGACGCGCAATTTGTTTTCCGGGATACCCAGGGTGAACGCACTCAGGAGCAGACGGATGGGATGAGGGTTCTGGCTGGTTGTCCAGACGGCCATCTCTTCCATGGGGGCGCTCCACTGGGCCAGACAGGCGCGGGGTTCCATGGCGTTGGGGATGAGCCGCTGGTTGATGAGTTCCAACTCCACCACATGATCCGCCTCGGCCAGGGCTTGCAGGGTCTCTTCTTTGTTGCCTAAAGCCCAGGTGTAGCTGATGTTGTTGGGCAGATTATCATGAACCAGGGGGGCACCCTCTTCGGTGGTTTTTTAGCATCAATGACGGCGGGCAGAGGTTCATACTCGACTTCAATCAGATCAAGGGCATCTTGAGCAATGTAGGCTGTTTCAGCGACGACGGCGACAACACCATCCCCGACATGGCGTACTTTGTCCACGGTCAGGGGGTAGCGGGTGGGGACTTTGATGTCGGGTACGTTCCAGCCGCAGGGCAAGGCCCCAACACCCCCGTTTAACAAATCTTGGCCGGTGAAGACGGCGATAACACCTGGGAGGGCTTGCGCGGCCGCGATGTTGATACTCACAATTCGGGCATGCCCATAAGGACTACGCTTAATCGCCAGGTGAGCCATATTCGGCAGGCTCATATTAGCAATATACTTGCCCTTGCCTTGAATAAAACGGGGGTCTTCCACCCGTTTCATACTTTTGCCGACATATTTGGTCATGACTCACCTCCGGCCATCGTGACTGCGGCCGCTTTCACTGCCCGCACAATATTCTCATACCCCGTACAACGACAGATATTGCCTTCCAGCCCGTGCCGAATTTCCTCATCACTGATGTCAGGGCGACCTTCGACCAGTTTGGTCGCGGCCATGATCATACCGGGTGTGCAGTAACCACATTGCAGGCCATGTTTATCCCAAAAAGCCTGTTGCATGGGGTGAAGATGCCCATTGGAGGCCAGGCCTTCGATGGTCGTAATCGTCGCGCCATCGGCCTGCACGGCCAGCGTCGTACAGGATTTAACGGCCAGGCCATCGAGATGTATGGTGCAGGCTCCACATTGACTGGTATCGCAACCAATGTTGGTGCCGGTCAAGGCCAGATCGTCACGCAAAAAATGTACCAGCAAAGTGCGTGGCTCTACATCTCTGGTGTAGGTTTTCCCATTAATGGTCATACTGATTTGGGTCATACGTTGTTACCTCCTTGTGCTGCCGGGAAATAGCTAAATACGAACATGTGGCTAGTAGTGATTCCCCGGCACCCTAACCACAAATGAGGCAATCAGGCGATTCTTGTTGATGCTCTTGGGCGGCTTACCTCCTTCTTATTTGTGATTATATACCCTCACCCCCAGCCCCTCTCCCGCTTCGGGAGAGGGGAGTTGGGTCCCTCTCCCCAGGGAGAGGGTTAGGGTGAGGGCTGTATAGATACGCTTATTTCTGTTTTTTTAGTTCCAGCGCAACTTTCCGGGCAATTTTGCGGGCCAGGCGACTGGTCCACCATTCCACCAAACCGCGCAAAAATAACAAAACCCCTACACCACCCAAGATGGCGTAAAGCATGGTGCGGCCGCCTTCCTGAGAGGTGAAATCACGTAACATTTCTTGGGCTACCCCTACGGCAAATTCGGCCTGGGTGGGGGCAGCAATTTCGGGTACGGGGGCATGAACATCTTCGGCGTGTTGGCGAGCGGCTATCTGATGGCCGAGTCCTTCCAGGCTTTGACGGATGACGGCCCGCGCCGAGGTGTCCATGAGCCGTTGTCCTACACTGGCAATTTTGCCGCCGACATCGGCATCACCGGTGTAATGAAGGATGGTTTGTCCGTTTTCACCTTCCAGCCATAATTTGCCGCTGCCGTTAACGAAACCCGCCGGGCCTTTACCGGTAACGAGCATATCGTAACTATGGGGGGCATTAATGTTGGCCAGGTGTACTTTGCCATTGAACGTCCCTTGTACGGGGCCTACTTTGATTTTGATAATACCTTCGTATTCATTTTCTCCGGTTTGTTCCAGCTTTTCGCAACCGGGCATGATTTTGGCTAACACGTCGGGATCAAGCAGGGTGGGCCAGACGATCTCGCGGGGAGCGTCAAAGGTATGAGAACCTTCTACTTTCATGAGGTTATTCTCCTTGAGTTGAATTGAATTGTATGACTGAATGGAGATGCTTGAAGTTTGTTGAATCAAACATCTTGGGGTGGATTGTTGATTGAGTGTGTTGAGCCAATGGGTTTGTGGGAGGCTCGTTTATGGGTTAAATTGACTAAGAGAACAGGCTTAACGCTGGTCAAAATTTACCCAAAGTAGGGGGGAATGTCAAGCGGGGTGGGTTTGAGTTTCAAGTTTCGAGTTGAGCAGTTACTTTTTCTTGGAGGCAGGTGAAGAACGCGACGCGAACCGTTGCGGTGTATCACCCACAAATTGCCGCACCATAGGGCGTACTTTGTCCGGCACGGCCGCTTGAATCAGCCAGGCAACTTCGGTATGCCCCTCGACTGTAGGCGTAAGGGTAATGTGGGTACTAACCGGAACCGCCGTCCCGCCACTCACCAGACTCCCTTGTAGCTGAAGTTGTTGATCGGGTAGCCCGTCTACCCACCACAGTTTGACGCCTATCTGGGCCTTGAATTGACCCATCGTGAATGGAATAATGGCCGTATAACTGCGTTCGGCCAGGTCAACGTTGACGCTTTTGAGCCAGGGAGCGCAGGCCACCACCAGGGCGGGGTCATTCAGACTGGCATAAATGGTAGAGGGCGCGGCCGCGATTGTGGTTTTGTCTTGAACTTGCATAAAAATTGGTTTCCGGGAGTACAATTTGATGATGCCGAAATAGGGTGAACCATAGTAGTATAACCTTATTGGCAGCAGGCAAGCCAAACCTATTCCTCAACGTTTAATACGTCTCGAAGTACCATGGAAAACTCACCTACTCATCCCCAGGACGCGGCCGCAAGGTACGCCTTCATCATTCATCCCCTCAAAACCAGCATGATCGCCAATCATCGGCTCTTCTGGTGGGTCAAATACATCCCCGAATGGTTTGTCGAATGGGTGGCTGTCCGTTATCCACCCGTTTTCGCGGGCAAAGTCAAAGGCGTACTCAGTCCCGCCAATGGCAAACGGGCCGATGGCTATCTCATCGCCCTGGGTGGCACACCCCGCGCCCTGATGAGTCGCCCCCCCGAAGCCATTTACCGCCAGCTCATCCGCGCCGGCCAGATGGCTCACAAAAAAGGGTGCCAGATCATGGGTTTAGGCGCGTTTACCTCCGTGATTGGTGATGCGGGTGTCACCGTGGCCCAACAATCCCACATTGCTATCACTACCGGCAATAGCCTGACCGTGGCCGCCACGCTGGAGACAGCCCGCGCCGCCTTAATCGCTATGGGCGCACAGCCAGAAGAGTTACCCAATCTGCGGGCGATGGTAGTCGGGGCCACTGGCTCCATTGGTTCAGCCTGTGCCCGCACTCTGGCCCCGATTGTGCCCCATCTGGTGCTGGTGGCCCCGCGTGAAGAAAAGCTCCGTGCCCTACAAGACACCATTCTGACCGAATCCCCTTTTGCCCAGGTGGATGTCAGTACCGTGCCCGATGAGTATCTGTCACAAATGGATTTGATTATTACGGCCACTTCGGCGGTGGGACATGTAACCGTCAACATCAGCCAATGCAAACCAGGAGCGGTCATCTGTGACATTGCCCGCCCGCCGGATATTTCGCCGGAAGAGGCAGCTTTACGCCCGGATGTGTTGGTGATTGAGTCAGGTGAGATTATTTTGCCGGGTGAGGTTGAGGTAACGATTGATATTGGCCTGCCCCCAGGGGTGGTGTATGCCTGTCTGGCGGAGACGGTTCTGTTGGCCTTGGAAGATCGGTTTGAGAATTACACCTTGGGGCGAGAAATTGATCTGGCGCGGGTAAAGGAAATTGACGCCCTTTATCACAAACATGGCTGCCGACTTTCGGCCTTTCGTAGTCACGGCCAGTTTCTGACTGATGAAGACATCGCCGAAAAACGGACTTTAGCGGCCGCGCTCCGGCAAGATAAGGGGCGATTGGCCCGGTTACAACAGCAAGCGGCCGCACTCCAGGTTATTCGTCAGACAACCCCCGTGGTAACAACCCCACGCCGGCCCCATTACGAGTGGATAGGGCTGGGGTTTAGCGTCGCGGCCGCGGTGTTGACCGGCTTTCTCCTCTGGCGACGCAAACAAGAGTCAGGGCCACCAGGTGGGGGGGGTTCCTGCGCGGAATAGTACGAAGTTCGTTGTCATGTCGGATGAGCCGGTCCCCGCCCGCGGCGACCCCGCCCCCCCTGTCCCAATGGGCAGTTCCCCGCCTTGCCCAACCGCACCGCCCCATCCCGCGTAATCTGGAAATGATCCAGGTCACGCGCTACTTCCGTATGCGGGAAAATAGCCTGAGCCTCCTCCCGAATCATCCACTCCGAATAACGGCGCGAAAGGTGGGTCAAAATGAGCGAACGCACATTGGCTTCCTTCGCCAGCCGGGCCGCCTGGGCCGCCGTCAGATGCCCAAACGCTTTAGCCATCTCGGCTTCCTCTTCAATATACGTCGCCTCAATCACCAGGGTATCCGCATCCTGACAAATCTCTACCAGATTATCCGTGCGCCCCACATCACCAATGTGAACGTACTTAATCCCCGGCAGAGCTTCGCCCAACACCTCATCCGGGTGAATGGTGCGCCCATCGGCCAGGGTAATGGCTTCACCCTGCACCAGCCGCGCCCGTTCTGGCCCAAACGGAACCGCCAACGCCTCGGCTTTTTCAGCCAAAAAGGGGCGACGCGATTTTTCCTCAAACATAAACCCAAAACAGCCCGGCCCCCGGTGGTTCACGGGAAAGGCACTCAAGGTAAATTTGTCATCTTCCATGATGCTCATCTGGCCGTGCAGAGGCAATAGCTCGATTTCCACCGGTGGTTTAGCGTCGCGCAATACCACCCGAAAGATCAGATCGTAAACCCGTTGTAAGGTGGCTTTGCCGCCATAAATTTGGAGTTTTTCTAAGGTTTCCCAGCGGCTCAGGGTAGAAACCAACCCGCCTAAACCGAGAATGTGATCCAGATGACCGTGGGTGAGCAACACTTTGTCGAGCCGTTTGAAGCCCAGACCACTCATTAAAATTTGGCGTTGGGTTCCCTCGCCGCAATCAAGCAGAAAGCGGTATTGCCGGTGCAAGATCATATGGGCCGAAAGGCCACGATGAACCGAGGGAGAAGAAGCGGACGTGCCGAGGAAGATAAGTTCAAACATAGGGTGAGCTAGAGTAAAGAGCTAGAGGAGAGAGCTAGAGTTAAAGGCTGGGCAGGCTAGTTTTCCTCTAGCTCTCGCTCTATCCTCTACCCTCTTACGTATTCACGGTAAAACCAATCCCTTCAACCGTTATCTCGCCCGGCTGATCCTGGTCGCCGGTGACGTGGATGGGCAGATCGAGCCATTGCTGGAGCAGGGCGATATTGGTGAGGGTGTGTAAGGTGATGCGATTGGTAGTGAGACGGGATGTGCCATTGGCCAGGGCCATGGGGATCAGGAGTTGATCGGCCAGATGGGCGTCTACCGCGGCCGCACTGTCTAAAAACGCCATGAGTTCCGTCACCGCCGCCTCAGCCACTTTGTCGGCGGGCAGCCCTTTTTCACCCAAAGCCGAAAACCCCGCCTGCGGCCGCGACAAAAACAAACCCGCGCCCATCTGTTCCCCACTGGCCCGCTCCGGCTTGATGCGGCTCTTCAGCCCTATCGTAGCCAGCAAATTATTGGCCCGCCGTTCCATGCGTTGGGGAATATGGGACGGCAATCCCGTTACCACAGCCACCCCATGCACTTCGTCACTAGAGACCGGCGCGAACGTCACCGCTTGTAGCTCCTGGGTCGGGTGGATAGTGGCCTGTATTTGCCCACCCCCGGTGGGGTTCCAGCCATAGCTGTCCAGTTTGAGAAATGCCATCAGGCCAAAACGACGATACGCGGGCAGAGCCACATCGGCCAGGTAATGGTAGGGTGGGCTGAAGGGCACGTGGGTTCCCCCGCGCAGGATGACGGTGGAAGGGCTATGGGCAAACAGGAGCGGCCAGAGGATGGTCTGGAAAACCAGGGTGATAGACCCGGCGGAGCGATGTTCGGCGGCCCCGGAGACGTCGAAGGTGTAATGACCGGCTTGCGGCCGCGCATCCGGCACAAACTCCAGCAGCGTCGAGTTGACCTTGTCCCCTTTTAGTTTGGCCTGGCACAGGGCCGCGGCCGCACGGACAGCCGTGAGATGTTGCGGCCGCAACCCTGGTTTGGGTCGCCCGGCCCGGATATTTTCCAGGCGAAAGGCGTTTCCGGTTAGAGCCGCCAGGCTGAGACTGGTGCGTAACACCTGCCCCCCGCCTTCGCCTTGACTACCATCTATATGAAGCATTGTTCGTGATTTACCTCTTGTGACTTTACCGGGTTTATCTAGCGGAGTGGAGACTTTAGTCAGAACGTCTTGACCGGCTAAAGCCTCGACTCCTGATTCACTCCGGTAGATTCCCTTGTCTATGTCGTCTAAACGGCTGTTGCTACCGCGGTACAAAGCAAGATCGCGGCCGCGCAGGCTATATTCAACCACAAGAGACGACGTTCCTGGTGGGAGAGTTTGTTTTGTTCCGCAGCGGCCAGTTGCGGCCGCTTTTCCGCCAGCAGTTTGGCCCGCTCCATGGCCGGATAAATGACCCGTTGCAGGTAAAACGTCAGGCCTACCATACCCGCAAAAGCGATATGTTTCACCAAAATGGCCCCAGCCCAGACACTATCGACCTCTAGAAAACCCGTGTAATTGGGATCGTTGGTCATCTGCACGAAACCAGTGAGCAAAAGCACCACCAGGCTAACATTGATCCAGGGGGTGAAACGCTGTTGCAGAGTAAGCCACTGATTTTGGTCTAGCGTTTGCTGGCGCAAGGCAGGTAGAGCTACCAGCATCAGCAGAGCCAACCCGCCTAACCAGACAACCGTTGCCAGAAGATGTAACCAATAGAAAAAGGCCAACAATAACCAGTTCATCATTCATTAGACCTTATCGGAATGAACATTATGTCACGCTAAGGCGCCAAGAACACAAAGGTCTTTTCTTGGCGACTTGGCGTGAGATTTCTTATTACGGCTAAACTCTATTAACTCCCACAGTATAACCCAAGAAACAAACCTGTTATAATCAGCCCCGCTTTAACTGGCTAAATAAGTAGCCAATTTGAACCGATATTCGAGGCTAACCGCGGCCGCGATTATCGGTTTTGTGCGTTAAACCCATACTCCTCAATATTGCGGGGGATACGGGGCCTGAGCTTGTCGAAGGCCGTTGGTTTCGACAAGCTCAACCAAATTTACCACGCTTTATGTAGGTATCTACTTAGACCACATAGTCAAGGAGACATACGAAAATGAAAATTGCCTTCCCCGGTCGGGTTCTGTTATTAGGTTGTGGGTCTGTGTCCCAATGTTTACAACCCTTGTTACTGCGCCATCTGGACATGGATTTCAGCCGGTTGACCATCATGGATTTTGCCGATATGCGGGCCACCATTCCTGATACCCTGGCGGCGGGGGTCCATTATGTGCAAGAGCGGGTGACTCAGGACAATCTCAGCACCCTCTTAGGCCAATATGTTGGCTCTGGTGATCTGCTGATTGATTTGGCCTGGAATATTGACGGCAATGCCATTACCCAGTGGTGTCATGATAACAATGTGCTGTATATCAACACCTCGCTGGAACTGTGGGACCCGTATGGGGACGCGGCCGCGACACCCCCCGTTGATCGCACCCTTTACGTCCGCCACATGGCCCTGCGCCAACAAAAACAAAGCTGGGCCGACCCCGGCCCCACCGCCGTGGTCGAACACGGGGCCAACCCCGGTCTGGTCAGCCACTGGACCAAAATCGCCCTGGAAGATTTGAGCCAGGCCATGCTCCAACAAGGGCTACCCACCGATCCAGCCCGCAAAGCTGGCTTAGAAAAAGCGTTAGCCGAGGCTGACTACGCCCGTTTAGCCATGTTCAGCGGCACCAAAGTCATCCACATCTCCGAACGCGACACCCAGATTAGCGACAAACCCAAAGAAGTGGATGAGTTTGTCAACACCTGGTCGGTGGCCGGTTTCCATGAAGAAGGGGTAGCCCCCGCCGAGATGGGCTGGGGAACCCACGAGCGGCGTCTGCCACCCAAAGCCGCTGTCCACACTTACGGCCCCGGCAACCAGATTTGCCTGGCTCAGATGGGCATGAACACCTACGTGCGCTCCTGGGTTCCCCTGGGCGGCGAGATCATCGGCATGGTGGTGCGCCACGGCGAGGCCTTCACCATCAGCGACCACCTGACCGTGTGGGACGGCCCCCAACCCATTTACCGCCCCACCGTGCATTACGCTTACCTGCCCACCGATGCGGCCATCGCCTCTCTGCATGAGGTGAAGATGAACAGCTACGAGATGCAATCCCGTCAGCGCATCATGAACAACGAAATTATCAGTGGTAGGGATGAGTTGGGGGTGCTATTGCTGGGGCATGATCTGACCGGCTGGTGGGTAGGGTCACAACTAGACATCCAGGAGACGCGCCAGTTAGTTTCCGGCCAAAATGCCACCACCTTGCAGGTGGCCGCTTCGGTGTTAGGGGCACTTTTTTGGATGATTCGTAACCCCCGGCAGGGTGTTTGTGTGCCGGATGATCTGCCCCACCGGGAGGTGTTGGCGGTAGCGAATCCGTATCTTGGCCCCTGCCCCTCCGTGCCAACGGACTGGACGCCTCTGAAGAACCGGTTTGATCCGTTTGAGAACTTTGCGCGGCCGCGGCCCTCTGACGACGATGTGTGGCAGTTCGAGACGTTTATCGCCTTTTAAAATAAAAGAGTAACTGTACAGCCCCTCACCCTAACCCTCTCCCCAGGGAGAGGGTTAGGGTGAGGGTAAGCTGTTCCGTAATCACCACAGCCAAAGAACCTCTATAGATACAAAAAAAGCCTTGTCCAGCGGTTTGATCGCCGGACTGGGCTTTCTACTTCTCCATTTCCCGCAACGCTTCATAAGCCAATGTGCGTGTGCCATCCGGCAAAATGATAGACCACCAATATTGCTCATTGGTTTCTGCTTGCCAATCGTGGTCGGCAATGTAAATGGTGGTCATCAAACCAATCCACGGTTGCCAATGTTCGCGGGCATATTCATAGGCCCCCACCAGATATTCGGCCTGTTGCTCTTCTGTAACCCCATGCCATTGATAATCGGGAAAAACTGTTTGCTCCCGCATCCAGCCCATCTCCAAAATTGCCACTTGTTTGGCCTCATCTCCATTGGCGACCATGATGGCCCGGATATCTTCCACATGGCGGAAGGCGTTCCAGCGATGGCCCCCATAGCCGTTGGCTGGGTCAGCGGTCACGGCCGGGTCTGTCTCGGGGGGGGCTTTGTAACCGGGTGCATTGATACCGAGTACATCAAAGTACGCGGCCGCGCCCGCATCATACATCCCCTGCAAAAAGTCGGTGTCTGGCATAGCCAGGGGCTGGGTTCCCGTAGGAGCCAGCCCCGCCGAGACGACAATGGCGGCGGGATCCGCTGTTTTTATGCCCAGATAACAGACGCGTAACAGCTCCGTATACTCTCTGGGGTTGGGGGATTGGTTGCCCCACTCGCGGCTCAGGTTTGGCTCATTCCATACCTGGTAAGCCTGAATGCGGCCGCGATACCGTTCCGCCGTGGCATAACAAAAATCACCAAAATCCTGATAATTCACCGGCGGTTGGTTCTGCCCCCATAGCTCGTCAGGCAACGCTTCGATGACCCAGGCCGGGTTGACATCTAGCCGAACCAACAGATTCAAGCCCGCCTGATTAACCTGGTTCACGATTTCATCAGGACGATACCAATCGTAGTGTCCCTTCACGGCTGGTTCAATATCACGCCAGGCAAATTTTTGCTTCACCCACCCAAACCCCATTTCCTGCACCCGGCGCAAATCTTGTTGCAGGGCGTCCAGGTGCCACCATTGGGCCAGGTGGATGCCATAAGCCGGTGAGGAAAAGGCGGGTTGAGGGGTGAGTGAGGTTGCGGCCGCGGGCACACCGCTAAACATCACCGTAGCCGCCGGGAAAGTGGTGTAGCTGTTGAGAGTTGGGGTGCTGGTGGCGGTAGGGGGTTGGTTGGTCTGGCAGGCTACCAGGAGCCACAACCAAAACATCCCCCAGAATGCTCGTCGTTGCAAGATGTTTCCCTACAAAAAGGTGGCAGTCACCTCACCGATGACTGCCACCAGAAATCAACCTCAGTAGCCCGCTAAAGCGTCCACTCCGAAGTCGAGGCTTCAGCCGGTTCCAAGATTAAAAACGCCACACGCCCATACGTTAGGCACGAGAATTAAATAACTTACAGTGGACTGGAGACGCGCCGCTCATTACGAAAGTCAGACGAGCGCTCGTCTGACATGCCTTACCCTCGGTTTGTCGCCGGAAACCCCCGCCCCAGCTTTTCGGGCCAAGGCCCCGAAAGGTCCGCCCCCGGAGGGGGGATGGGTCTTCCGACTCTATTTACGAAGGGTTTAGGTAAAGCTGGTCGACTCTCTCATCTCAGTTCTGCCGGTTATTTAATCCTTGATCCTTAACGGGGTTTAGCCATATCAGCAATCGCCCCATAAGCCGGACGAGGGGCACCGTCCGTGCGCAGGATGCTGTAGCCTACCGTGTCATCGGTATTGGGATCCGCCTTGTTGCCAAAATCAAAATTGAACAAAAAGGCTAACCACACATCACCTGAATCATGCATCTGCTGATACGCCTGAACGATATACTGAGCCTGTTCCGCTTCGCTGTTATCATCAAAATACTCAAACCCGGATGGTCGCCCACCCATATTTTCACTACTGGCATAACCAAACTCAGTCAGACAGAGCTTTTTGTTCGGATCAATGGCCTGCACTTTTTGGGCGTATAGGTCTAAGGTAGTAAAGAAACTCCAGCTTTGATGAGGATTATCAAATGGCCCCCGGAAGGCGGCAGTGCCCGCATTAGGATCCGTGCCCGTCTGGTCCCAGGGAGTGCTGGGCAGGAGATTATAGCCATTATGGTGGGCACCCAAACAGTCAGCATGGTTGAGTACCCCGGCGGCCAACATCTCATCCAGATAAATCAAATCATTCATCACCGTTTGCCGGTTGGCATCATGAACCCCGGTTGGTGATAACGCCCCACTGATGACGATGATGTTTGGGTCTTTGGCTTTGACGGTTTGGTAAGCACCAGCCAGGAATTGCACATAAGCGGCCGGGTCAAGGCCACCCGACCACTCCCGATCCAGGTTCTGTTCATTCCAGATTTCAATGGCCTGAATTTTGCCCGGATGGCGATCAAGCATTTCATTGAGGAAGGCATAATATTGGTTGAAATCATCTGGCGGGCCGTTCTCATTACCGGCGGCCCGAGTCCAAACGGGCGCACCCACCACACTGACCATTAGTTGTAACCCTTCGGCATAGGCATCATCAATAATGCCGTCATAAAAGAACCACTGATCGGCTGTGGGATCAGGGTGCACGGTTGACCACAGAAGTTGCACCTTCACCCAATCAAGTCCCAACTGGTTGTCCACAGCATCAGCGACGGCCCGGATATCGCCTTGTCCAGCGATGCCGTGTACCTGAATGCCATAACCAAAAGCATCGGCAGGCCAGGGGGAAATGGGTAGTTCTGGGGCGAGGACTTCGGGCGCGGCCGCGTTGTCACCTTCTGCCGCACCCTCGTCTGTAGAAATAGCCGGGGGGGGCAACGTGGCCGGAACAGCTATCGTAGGCGTAGGAATCGGTGCTTCCGCCACATTCGTGGCCGTCGCTGTGTTGGCTTCTTGTTCGGAGCCGTTGTTACCACCACAAGCCACCAAAAACAGGAGTAAAATCAGTAATAGGGGGAGTTTTCTCATAACATACCTCAAAAGAAAGGGCGTAACTCAATTAAGTAATTTGACTCTGGCGAAAATTTGGACGACCTCGGGAAATCTCTTAATCTCTTGGTCTCCAGAGGTCAGCACAAAAAACGCCAATGTCGAGTTAAGAAATAAGGGCGCATTCTGTCTCAAGACAAAATGCGCCCTTGCTCAGAAAACATCAGCGGCCGCAGAGACTACCGATGTTTCGTTTATGTACTTAGCGACCGCCCGTTACCGCATGAAGCGTATCACAGGCCGGACAACCACCGTCTGGCCGAATCATGCCATACCCCGCTTGCGGGTCGCCGTTGGGATCATAGTAAGTAAAGTCCACATTGAAAACAATCAACATACGAACCTTACCACTGTTACCCGCCAGGCTGGTGGCTTCGGCTAACCAGGCCGCGTGTTCCGCGACCGATGTACCACTGGCCCAGGAGAAACCACCCGGTATACCCGGATACCCATCGCCGGAGAGATAACCTAACTCAGTGAAACAGAGTTTTCGGGAACCACCGAACGCATTGTAGTAAGCATTAACCATGCCCCAGAAGTAACGGGTGTAATGTTCACTACGGGGATCACCACTGGTCTGGCTGGGTGGGATGATGCCTTCGTTGTAATGGATGCCGATGCAGTCCATATAGTTGGCCGCCCCTGCGGCCGCCATACCGGCTACATATTGGTCGTCATTACAACCAGCGCCGCTACAGCCACCATAGAAACCGGTGGGTGCAGGCGCACCGCTAATCACCATCACATTGGCGTTGGCCGCTTTGATAGCCTGATAAGCCGGGGCCAACATGCTGGTGGTGTAGGTGCTGGGGCTGATCTGACCGGCAGGCCATTCCCGGTCAATGTTCATCTCGTTCCATACTTCGATGGCATCTGGCCCTAGCGCGGCCACACCACCCAGGAAAGCGACATAAGCGCCAAAGTCAATGTTGCTATGATCCGAGCCGGGAATGCTCAAGAGAACCTTGAAACCATTGGCATGAGCGGATTGGATACGTCCGGCCACGGCATCAGCCGAATCACCGGAACCCCATTTGTGCTGGAACTTTACCCAGGTCATGCCCGCATAATTCATTTGGGCGGGATGAGCCAGACTGTGGGTTTGCCCACCTAGCTCAAAACTGCCGATACTAACAGGCGGGGGTGGGCCTGAAGGAGGGGTAGTGCCACCGGAACTGCCAGAGCCGCCGGTTGTAGCCGGGGGTGTCACTTCAACGACTTCGACACTACTGGGATCAAAGGTGCTATCCGGGGTAATCAGGCTAGCAAATATCCAACCCTCTTGACCCGCCGGTATGATTACCTGGTACCAGGAGTTATCACTGGTGCGACCAATAATGGTGACGCGGGTTCCGGAGCGGACACCGCCAGCAATGGAACCGTAAGTAACACCAGGCCCGGTGCGGACATTGGCGTCGCTGCTAACGGTTGCGTTGGCGTCGGTGGTGGAGCCACTGCCGCCACTGGTGTTGCCCCCACTGGGCGCGGCCGCGTTGGGGGTGGGGTTAGCCGCTACGGCTTCCGTGGTGGCGGTTGGCACGGGGGTGGGGGTGGGTGGCGCCTGCACGTTCACCGTGAGGGAACCCAGACTGGCGATTTCTTCGCCCTGAGCAAAACCGGCTTCAATGGTGTATTCACCCGGCTCGGCGGACCCTTCCCAGGCATAAGCTAATTCCAGGCCACTCTGGTTTGCCAACACACTACCGGCGGTGTCTTTGACGGTCCAAATGATGGAGGCGGCACTCGCCAGGGTGGTGTCAGCATTTGCACTCAAGTAATTTTGCATGGCGGTGGCATACCCTTCACCACTGCCCACGGTTCCTAAACCACGCACGGCCGCGCCGCGCAGATTGTACCGATTGGCTAACAAGAGGCGGACATTGACCGCCGCTTCGTTGCCCAACCAGACCGTGTGGGTCTGTCCGGCCTGTTCATAGCTGTAACGGTAAGTCCAGGCCCCACCATCCCAGGCCAGTTCACTGGCTGTGCCGGTCAAGGCTACGGCAACGGATGAAGCAGGCTCTAACTCAGCGCTCCCTTCGGTCAGTGTCACTTCACCAAAGTTGGTGAGAGCCTGCTCGTTGGGCATTTCGATGAAGGTTTCATCAATGGTATCTACAGCATAGGCGCTCAACACCATAGACAGCTTGCGCCGATTGATCTGGTGGATGGCGTAATCGAGCAGTTGCTCGGCCGGGCCACCACTGACATAAGCGGCGGGGCTGAGCGGCATTTTCACATAAACAATGTCGGCGATCTGACCGATGGCCGCCCAATCCTGCCCGCCACTGTTCCAGGTTCCGCTGGTATCTTGGGTGGGTGTGTCCAGGGTGACGGCTAACTGTTTGTTTTGGGCCTGGAGCGCGGCCGCAAGCTCTGTCAAATATTGGTTGAACGCCTCTCGCTGAGCGGCGGGCACACCCTGGTAATCAATGTTGGCCCCGGCATAGTTGCCGCTGGTAACCTGATCCACAATGGCCTGAATGTTGGCACTCTGGGCGGTGGCGTCGGTGAGGAGCGCTACCAGGCTTTGGGTGTCGGCCACGACGCCGGTGTTGGTAACGCGGATGAATTGCTGATAAACCCCATCAGGAATGGCGACGATATCACCGCTCAGGCTTCCACCCTCACCCAGGGTCAGCGAACCAACGGTGACTTCGGAGAGGAGCGGCATGGCTGCGGCGGGCATTTCCTGGGTAGGCAGAATCTCGGTGCCCATAGCCCGGCTGGCGGGGGAACCTGTCTGCACCAGGGCGAATAGTTGGGGGAGTTCTCCGGCTGCCGTGACGATTTGTTCGCCACTGGTGCTGGTGGGGATGAAGGCCCAGGCATTGTTATGCCAACCAAATAAGTCCAGGGTGGCCGCGGCCGCGCCTGTAGGCATTTTGAGGCTGGCCGAACCTTTGGGGGCTGCGCCTTCGTAACTGACGCTAACGACATCTCCCACCAGGGTGGTGTTGGCAGGTAGGGCCGCGGCCGCGGTCTGCCAGGTTTCATTGGCCAAGAAATCGGCCTGTGATACCTGGGTGACGGACGCCGCACCTTCACTGAGTGACAGATCAATCACACCCGGCAATGGACGTTGACCCTGGGGTAGTTACTTCTCGTCATCGGTTGGTGTTACGTCAGCCGTTGTGTTTTCGTCGTTGCCGCCCAACCCCAGGCGTGTGCCCAGTGAAATGGGGGGTAAGAATAACCCGGCGACGATTAAAACAACAACGGCCAAAATTCCCACTAATAAGATCGGCGAAAACCCTCTTCCCGAACCAGGGCGTAGGGGATGTGCCCCCACTGGCTGAATCGTTGATGGCTTCGCGTGCTTCGCTGAGTGGACGTTCCTCTTCCATCTTAATTCTGAACCTCCTCGTTAGTCAGTGAGCCGCCGTTAAACTGGCTGGTGGCCCACTTTTTGAACTACTGGTTCATTTCACCCTGGCATGAAACGTAAAATGAACAAAACACCCCCACATGTGGGGGCAAACGATGGCGATTCTAGCACAGGGATTAAAATCAAGACAAACCAAACGCCGATGACAAGGCAATCTTTAACCAAGCCGTAAGGGAATGGTGGGGTAAACGTAGGTTTTGGGCGAGTCATGGGGGCTTACCTGTCAGATACTACGTTAATAAACCGGCTAATCCTGACTTAAATCTGTAGGAAAACCGGGTTGACGGGTCATCAGTTCTGAGGGGTTACGCCCCCGTACCGCACCTTAACAAGATAAACGATTCAACCCATGGCTAACCCATAGTTGGGGTCAAAGGGTTGCCCATGCTTGAGGACACCATAAGCGAGGTTCATCAGTTTACGCATGGCGGCTACCCGAATAACCGACTTGTGTTTTCCTTTGGCGGCCAACCGTTCGGCCATACGCCGCACGATGGGATTATGACGAATGGCGGTGATAGCTGGGAAGTACAACGCACTGCGTATCGAGGCCTTGCCCATACGCGATATCTTGGGGCGACGACGGACAGATGTGCCTGAACTGTAGTGAGAGGTGGTAATGCCCGCATCCGCGGCGGCGGCTTTGGCATTATCATATTGCTCCAGGTCGTACATCTCGGCCATGATATGGGTCGATGTTTGGCGGCCAAAGCCCGTGACAGACACCAACAAGTCGAGCTTTGCTTTAAGGTCAGGGTGGTCATCGAAAAATCGGTCAAGGCGTTGTTTCATGACGGCAATTTCGCCATCAATCGTCTGTAACAAAGTGAGAATAGAGGTCCTGACCTCCTCATCCCCACAGGTAGACAAACGGTTGCTCTGTTGCGTCCGATTTTTCTTAAGCGACTCCAGGTGACGCATCAAAGCCCGCAGTTTCTTTTGCTCGGCCGTCGGGGGTTCCCAGGCGGCTGGCTTCTGCGTGCGACAAAAATCGCCAATGATGTCGCCATCCAAGGGGTCCGTCTTGCTCCGTCGCAGCTGACTCATGGCATACCCTTTGATGCGTGCCGGATTGACCACGCTAACCAAATAGCCAGCCTGATGGAGATACTCAGCCAACGCTTCCCAATAGATGCTGGTTGACTCCATGCAGGCATGAACCTCTCCTTGAGAGTAACGCTGTACCCACTGGTGCAACTGCTCATGGCCCCGTGCCGTGTTGTCAAAGTGCCGACGCCGTTTTTCATCTGGCCCGTCTAATAACGTGGCATCAAAGGTCTGCTTGGCGATATCTATCCCTAGAATAGCTGTCATCGTTCATCTCCTTTCTGATTGGATTTTCTGGCAGCAACCCCAGGTTATCTTGTTCGGGACTTACCTTGTAAAGACAAGGTGACAGCGTCTCGCGCATCCTTTTGATTCTACACAGCCTCTTGCAGAACAAATACCTGGTGTCTAGCCCTATCGACAGACGGCCTCAAAGGACTTAGGTTTTTAGCGGGCTTTTCTGCCATCCTTTATGTACCAAGTTATGGCAGAGATGTCCAGGTATGGGGAATCGTTTAATCTTTCTTATAGGTTTTTAGTTAACTTTACATAATCTGCCTTTTTACAAG
>JADJUV010000052.1 GCA_016716885.1 Candidatus Trichofilum aggregatum
TACAGATGGAATCAGCCTGACAAACTTTCACGAAATTTTTAAGGCAAAAAGATTGCTATCGTAGTACACGCGTGCTATAATGCCCCCTGTTGACCGCCATATATGCACATCATTGGTTGTGCAACCCCCATATATGGGCATCTTGCTGAAATTCCTTCGACAACGACCCATATAGCGGTTAACCAGAACAAAACGGAGAAGCGACCTTTGAAATGTCCCTATTGTGCCCAGGATGATACCCGTGTCATTGATACCAGCCATGATCAACGGGGTGGTATTCGGCGGCGACGGGTATGTGGGCAATGTGATCAACGTTTTACAACCTATGAACGCCCTATCCTGGCGACGCCCATGATTGTAAAACGGGACGGGACACGAGAGGAGTTTTCCCGGGAGAAAGTGTTGCAGGGGGTGCGGCTGGCCTGTGTCAAACGACCTGTGCCAGCCACCGATATTGAGCAGTTGGTAGGGGAAGTGGAAGCCGAGTTGCAGCAGTTAGGGCGTGCCGAAGTATCGAGCCGCCAGGTGGGGGATCGTATCATCGCCAAATTAAAAGAGATGGACGAGGTGGCGTACATTCGTTTTGCTATCGTCTATCTTCGCCTCGGCGATGTTGGCTCCATTCGTAATGAAATTGACCGCTTGCTGAAGGAGTAAGCGCAACGGTTAATGAAGTTGCCCTGTTCATCAGGGTGTTTGTATTATTGTCCCAATTTAACTTTACATAATATAGGAGAATCCTTATGTCCGAACAGACCCCCCTGGCGGCGACCGCTGTTAAGTCCGCAACCACCAATGGCACTAATGGAAAAAACGGTACGCATACCAATGGGCATATGACTTTGCCTCTGCCCACCACTATCGTCAAACGAGATGGTCGGGTTGTTCCCTTTGCCATTGAGCGCATTGAAAAGGCGATGGAAAATGTTTTTGCCGGGTTGGGGCAGGCACCGCAAACGCCGTTGGCCGACCTGGCCCAGCGGGCGGTGAATGTGATCGCAGCGCGGCCGGATCAGCCTACAGTGGAGGGGGTTCAGGATATTGTGGAGACGGTGTTGTTGGCGGCGGGGGAGTACGCGGCCGCGAAAGCCTACATCCTCTACCGGGCCGAACATGCCAAAATCCGTACCAAACGCCCCGTGCCCCTGCCGGTGCGCCGGGCCTTTGAGGCCTCTGATCCCTATTTCCCTACCCAGCTACAGAAATTCCAGTTCTACGACAAATATTCCCGCTTCAATTATGAACTGGGCCGCCGCGAAACCTGGCTGGAAACGGTCAATCGCTCCATCGATTTCCTGCGTGAACTGTCTCATGGTCGCCTGCCCGGCGACATGTATGAGCGGGCGCGGCTGGCTATTCTGGAAATGAAGGCCATGCCTTCGATGCGTTTGCTGGCGATGGCGGGCGCGGCCGCGCGGCGCAACAACATCGCCATCTACAACTGCTCCTACATGCCCGTAGACAGCATTGATTCATTTGTGGAAGCCCTCATCATCTCCATGAGTGGTTGTGGGGTCGGTTATTCGGTAGAGCGGCAATACACGGAACAGTTTCCCCGCATCAAACGCCAGTCCGCGGCCGCGCCCATCGCCTACATGGTCGAAGACTCATCCGAAGGCTGGGCCGATGCTGTCCGTTTAGGCATCAACACCTGGTTTGAAGGGGGCGATGTCCGCTTTGATTATTCCGAAGTTCGCCCCGCCGGAGCGCCGCTCCGCATCAAGGGGGGCCGGGCTTCCGGGCCAGAACCGTTGCGCCTGATGTTAGACTTTGCCCGCACCCGTATCCTGGCGCGACAAGGGAGCTTTTTGCGGCCGCTGGATGCCCACGACATCATGTGTGCCATCGGTGGAGCCGCCGTTTCCGGGGGGGTGCGCCGCACCGCCATGATCTCCCTCTTCGACTATGATGATAGCGAAATGCGCCACAGCAAAGATGGCGACTTCTCGCGGCACAACAGCCAACGTTGGAACGCCAACAACTCCGCCGTCTGGCCCGATCATGTGCTCGACCAGACCGAAGTGACCGGTTTTGTCCTGGATATGATCAAATCAGAACGGGGCGAACCCGGCATCTTTAACCGTCGTGCTGCCATTGAGAACCGCCCGGCCCGTCGCGCGGCCGCGGATTTCGGCACAAACCCTTGTGTTACCGCCGATACCTGGGTAATGACAGAAGAGGGACCACGTCAGGTGGCTGATTTGCGTCAAACTCCTTTTACCGCTTTGGTAGATGGTCGCCGTTATGCCTCAACCGAAGACGGTTTCTTTGCCACCGGCCACAAACCGGTCTATCTAATCGAGACGGAAGAAGGGTATAGCCTCAAAGCCACCGAAGATCACCCGATTTTGGCCGTCACCTATCAAAGTCGCAAGAAACAAGAGACCGGTTGGCGTCAGGTCCAGGAGCTACAACCGGGTGATATGATTCGTTTACAGAACCAACGTGAGGTGTCTTGGGCAGGCTCAGATGAAGGCCCTTCCATTGGTTGGTTGTTAGGTCTGCTCGTGGGGGATGGCACATTTATCCGTCACGAAGCCAAGAACAATCAAGCTATTTTGCGTTTTTGGGGTGAACAAAGCCAGATGATGGTGGAGATGGCTCACACGGTGCTCACTGCCCATGTGCCGACCCGCCGTGATTTACAACCGCTATGGCATAACACTAATCACTATTGGCAATTGGCTTCGACAGGTCTGGCCCAGGCCGCGGCCGCGTACAATATCACCCTGGCAACAAAACCATCACCCCAGCCCTGGAACAAACATCCAGCGCCTTTTATAGTGCTTTCCTGCGGGGCCTTTTTGATAGTGACGGTACGGTTAGTGGTGATCAAGAAAAGGGCATCAGTGTGCGTTTGGCTCAGTCCAATCTGGAATTGCTTCAGGCGGTTCAGCGCATGTTGCTTCGTTTAGGGATTGTTTCCACCATTTATGAAAATCGCCGACCCGCCGGTTTACGCGCTTTGCCTGATGGTAAAGGTGGGCATCGCGAATATTGGACTCAAGCGCAACACGAGTTGGCGATTGCCAACGACAATTTACAAGTTTATCAGCAACGAATAGGCTTCTCTGATCCGGACAAGGCCGCCCGTCTGGCTGATAAATTGGCCCAATATCGTCGCGAACCGAACCGAGAACGGTTCACGGCCCGGATTAAGGCGATTACTTTAGTGGGTGGAGAAGATGTGTACGACTGCACCGTGCCGCTGGTTCACGCGTTTGATGCCAACGGTCTTTATGTGCATAACTGTGGCGAAATCATCCTGCGGCCCTATCAATTTTGTAATCTTTCCAGTGCGGTGGCCCGTGCGGATGATACGTATGAGAGTTTGCAGGAGAAAGTGGAAGCGGCCGCGATCATCGGCACGCTGCAATCTATGGCTACCCACTTCCCTGGTCTGCGCCCCGTCTGGAGCAACAACTGCATCGAAGAGCGTCTGCTCGGCGTAGACCTCAACGGCCAAATGGACAGCCTGGTCGTCCAAGACCCCGATGTTCAGGCCCGCCTGCGCCAGGTTGCCTTGGATACCAACCGTCAGGTGGCTGAGATGTTGGGTATCAACCAATCGGCATCCATCACCTGTGTCAAACCGTCGGGCAACTCCTCCCAATTGCTGAATTCTGCTTCCGGGTTACATGCTCGCTGGGCGCCCTACTACATTCGTAACGTGCGTGTGGGTGCTCATACCCCCGTCTTCAAAGTATTACAGGATGCCGGTGTACCCATGGACCCAGAAAACGGCCAAACCCGTGAAAACGCCATCACCTGGGTAGCCCATTTCCCGGTTAAATCGCCTCAAAATGCCATCACCCGCAACGATCACACCGCCCTGGAACAATGCGCCTATTGGTTGCAGAACAAAATTCACTACACCGAGCATAACCCCAGTGTCACCATCACCTACCGCTCCGATGAAATCATAGACCTCATCAAATGGATATGGGAACACCAGGACAAAATCGGGGGTATGGCCTTTCTGCCCGCCTTTGATGCTCAGTACGAACAGATGCCCTACGTGGAAATAGAGGAAGAAGAGTACAATCGCCTGGTGGCGCACTTTCCGGAAATTGACTTTTCCAAGATTTATCGTTACGAAGAAGAAGATTTAACCACCGCAGCCCAGGAATTAGCCTGTCTGGCCGGGCAATGTGATATTTAAACCCCTTGCAATTGAGGGAGTTGATATGCGGTGTTGTAAGGGACAATCCCTTCGTGTTTACCCTCGACTTGGCTAGGCACAAGGACACCCCTACATCAAACAACTAATTGAGGGTTTTGGTTTGTAGTGACCGTTTTAGCGGGCCGCCCCTGAACGGCTAAAGCGGTCACTACGAACAAAAGCTTTTTCCTGAAAGCGATACAACCGAAACCTTTTCTTGAAAGCAATAGAAGCACCCCACGAAATAACCTAAGAACGCCAAATCCTTTGCTATTAAGACTAAAAGTAAGATAATCAGCGTACCTTATAACAAGGGTGCATGTTGAGGGCACATATTTCCCTGTTGACCAGCAGGAAAAACGCTAGCGATTAGTTAACTTATCTGTCAACTTACGCACACAAAAGACTAACGCTCCCCCTCACCCTTGCTTCCTATTGACAACCCAATACTCTTTGTTACCATTCTGAGTACTTATCTGTGCCCAGTCTATTTTTTGAGTAATTATTGGCAGGAGAAAAATACATGAAGCAAATATCTGAAGAGGTTGTAGATGGCAAAGTCCAACCTTTGCGAGTCTACCAATCACCTGCTGTGATCTATGAAGGAACAATCAGTACTCGTGCTGGTTCGCCTATCGGCCCTATCTCTCCCAGTGACGACAGGGCAATTGATCCAGTTGATTTATTTGGCGATGATAGTAACTAGAGACAAAGCGTTTGGGTTTTCAAAGCTTATTCTGCTTACTCACGCAAAACAAAAAGGGTGCTTTCGAGCACCCTTTTTTCATGTCTGATCCAGCTTGAGTGAGCCTATGAAATTTTTCTGGGCGCGGTTTAGACCTGACAGGTTTCTGAAAACCTGTCAGGTCTTGACGGAACTTAATCTTTCACAGACCCCAGTGTTTTCGAGGATGTACACCCACGAAAACCGACAAAAGAGACGCCAGTACTGTATTTTTAAGGCAAAAACCCGGGATTAGGAAAGGCCCAGGGCCGAAAATCCGAGGGGCAATGGTTGGTGTCGCGCCAGTAGGGATACCGCTCCAGGCTGTAACCGAAGGTTGACAGTAAGGCACAGGCTGTGTGACCGGAATAAGTGCCACTGCCATAAACCACAATGTCCACGGGCTGATCCGCCCCATCTCGCAAGATAATTTCGTCCCCACTGTTGCTTAGCTGAATAAAGGCCGCCGGATCACCCCAGGTGGGATCATCAATCATGTCCGGTACGGCTGGATCCGTGGGCAAAATCTCAAAATCAGGGTTAAACCCATATTGTGAATAGAAAGCGGTGGCACTGGTGGCAATGACCAGCACATCGCCAGGGGCAAGCACCGTGCCAGCGGGGAAGCGGCGCACATCCTCAAAGCCGGTGGGGTCGGGGTTGACGGCATCACCCAGGCTGTAATTACTGAGGCTGAGAGGCTGTGAGGTAGGGTTGACCAGTTCAATGAACTCGGCGTCGTCCGGACCAGGGGGATCGTAGACCACTTCGCTGATCAGGACATAGCTGGCTGGCCCTACATAGTTGTTGAGGATAAGGGGCAGGTATATTTGTTTGATCCAATCCCGATTGAACATATCGGCCAACAGGTTAAAGGCGGGTAGTGAGTGAATTTGTAGAGCCAGTTCCCGGTTGGCCTTGTTGGAGTTTTCCGTGCCGTTGATGCTGCCCACGTGGATGTAACCTTCGCCATTGACCCGCACCAGGAACATTTTGTTGTGGATGCCCAGACCGGTGGGGTTAGCCGTGCGGCATTCGATATCCAGCCCTTCGTTGGCCGCCTGGGTGTTGAGGGCGTGGCAGGTAGCGGCGTTGCTGGTGGTGGCGCTGGTGTCATCAAAGAAGGCATCCAGGAGTAGGCGTACGGTAGCCCCACGTTGCGCGGCCGCGATAATGGCAGTGAGTCGTGGGTTAGGGTCGGTGGTGGGGTTAGCAGCGGTGGGGCCCCAATAAGGCCGTTCAGAGAGCTGTTGCACCAGGATCAGATCACCCTCTCCGGCCCGGTTGAGCAAACCCAGCAGACCATCCTGATCGCGCAGGCTGTTCTCCGGAGCCTGAACAATCTCAAACCCAAAGCTGTTGTTGAGGGTAAGGGGTTGCGGGAAACGCACGCTGTAACTGATACCGCCGGTAACGGTGATGGGAATGTAACCAACGGTGGGGTTGCCAAAGGTAGGATGCCCGGCTGTCCAGGGGAAAAGATCAATGTAGATGCTGGGATCAAAATCGGTTTGCCAGATGGTTTGCAGGTGAGCCACGACGCCCGGAGCGGTGGTGATGATAACAACACCACGCCGCCCCCAGGTTCCGTCACTTTTATCATCAGAGGGCAGGCTGTCAGGGCTGAGGTTTTCACTGCTTATGATGGCTTTTTGGCCGTCTATGATGAGGAATTTGGCGTGGATGTAGGTGTAGCGGTCGAAGATGCGGTTGGTGCTGTCGTTGATCATGAACCAGCAATGGGCACCCGCGGCCGCAAGCTCCTGGCATACATATTTTTCCTGATCGGTTAGTCCGCCGGGTGGCCCCCCTTCTAGCAACAAGGTGACACTAACCCCACGTGCGGCCGCGGCCTTCAGCGCCTCCATGATCCCCAGATTCTCAAAGGTGTGACTTTCGCCCACAATACTACTTTGGGCCTGGTTGATCTGGCTGACAATCGCTGCATAGGCATTATCGGGGGCGATGGCGATGGTCAAAACAGCCGTTTGCGTCAGTTGGGCCGTAAAAAAATAGCTATCCAGGTCCCAACCGGGATAAAGCACTTTGCGCCCATTGATGACATCCCCGGTTGATTGTGCCCAGTCAGCCGCACTATCCGTGTCGGGCACAAGTTGGCCGGTGGCCTGATCGCGACGGCGGTAGAGGATTTGCCCCTCTTCCCCCGATTGCACCCCGCCAGAATAAGGTGAAACGGCTACCCCGCTCCAACCCACAAGGCTGATGTTACCCCCCTCATACACGAGCGCATCCACTGAGATACTTGATGCATCTAATAAAATGACTTCATCGCCGGTGTTGGCAAAGCCGGGCCAGGTACCAGTCATGTTGGGTACAGCAGGGGTCGTATCGGTACGCTCAAATTCAGGTAGGAAGCCAAATTGTCGTTGGAAAGCCAGCCCTTCATCGGCCAGCCAGAGGGCTTCACCGGGAGCCAGTGTGGTGCTCAAGGGCAAGGTGACAGGGCTCGCCACGGAGCCATCGCTCAGTCGCCAGCCGCCCACATCTACCGGATTGGGGCTGATGTTTTGGATCTGCACGGCCTCGTCTGGTTCACCGGTTTCGTAGCTGTCATAGTACGCGGCCGCGATGATCACCGATGTTGAGGGATGAGCTGAAGTAACGCTGGGTGAAGCGGGGAAAAAGTTCCATAGAAAAAAAACAGGCAAGCATAAACAAACCAGTATGTAAACGTGGCGTTTCATAAACAATTCTCCTTTAACCTGACAACCGTGTGAGCAATAAGCCAATAAAAAGTTTTATTTCAGGGGGCACGGCAGAGGAGCGAAGTGACCTTTGTTAAGAAAAAGATTTTGGGGTGAAGGGTTCGGCCGCAATACGCTGACCAGAAGAGAGCAGAACTCTACAGACAAAATCATCATCTTTAACCCTATATTTTGTTGTGGTAAAACGTTGCAAATTGGAGCGTGCACCTGATCGCAGGCATTATAAAAGAAGGGGTCAAAGTGGGCAAGAAAGAAGGGAAGAAGGTGGGTAATCGCATATGCGGTTTTTCGGGGCGAAGGCCCCGAAAAACCGCGCCTAGAAAAGTTCCCCGCCCTTGGGGGCGGGGTTAGGGGGTGGCGGTTTCCGGCGACAAACCAAGGGGGATGCGTGTCATAAAAACATACGTCTGACTTTCGTAAAGATGGTCTTGTCTCCGGACTCCGGTAACTTATTCGACTCTGGCGAAAATTTGGACGACCTCTGGAAATCTCTTAATCTCTCAGTCTCTTAGTCTCCAGAGGTCAGCCCCAAAAACGCCAATATCGAGTTAACTTATTAAATTCTCGTTCCTAGGCCAGGTTGAGGGCCTGGCGAATATCGTTGGCGTGGTTGACCTCGTGGCCGCCAATGATCTGGAAAATCTCGGCAATGGAAAGGATGCGGCCGCTGCCATGTCGCCCTTTCTTATCCCAATCATCTGCCTGCATCGTGGTCAGCAAGGCCAATGCCTGGGCCTGTCCCTGCTCCAATTCGGCCAGCAGATCAGCGGGTGTTTTCTCCTGAGCTTTGCGTACACCCCGGGCATTCCAACGGTTCAGGTCAAAATCTTCGGGCACGCCACTGCCCCCGGCCTGAATCTGCACGATCTGGCCGTTCATACCCCGTTGGGCTTCCGCCAGATGGCGCAAAATATCGGTGACAGTCCACTGATTATCTTCGCTAAAAACGGTGGTTTGCCATTGCTCCTCGCTCAGACGATTGAGGCAATCTAACAAGGTGGCCCGGCTCGTGAGCAGGTATTGGCGTATCTCTTCAGCTTTGTCGGACATGTGGTTTACTCCTGTGGGGATGGGAAGCTAGTCAGCTAGTCAGCCGGTCAGCCGGTCAGCTTCTGGGCTGACATGCTGACACATGCTGACACGCTGAAATGCTGAAATGCTCATCAACTTACCGTGGTAAAAGATAACTTATCGTCCTGGACGGCGACGGTGATCGCGGCCGCGTTGCCGTCTCGTTTTTGGCTCAACAAAAAATCGGCCAGGGGTTCACGCAGATAACGAGCAATCAGGCGGCGTAGCGGCCGCGCCCCGTATTGCGGCTCATCGTTTTGGGCCAACAACCATTGCCGGGCCGGGGGTGTTACATCCAGCTTCAACCCCTGTTGTTCTGCCAGTTTTAGCTCTTTTTTGAGCAGTAAATCCAAAATGACCGCCAGTTGTTCCCCGGTGAGCTGGTGAAACATGATAATGTCATCCAGCCGGTTGAGGAACTCCGGGCGGAAAAAGCGGCGGACTTCCGTCATGACCAGGTCCCGTTCATGTTCACCGATAAATGGGATGAGCATGTGGCGTGACCCCAGGTTGCTGGTCATGATCACCACTGTTTCACTAAACAAGGTGAGCCGCCCCTGACCATCCGTCAGCCGACCTTCATCTAACAATTGCAGTAGGACATCAAATATTTTTTCGTGAGCTTTTTCCACTTCGTCAAAGAGAATGACCGTGTAAGGACGTTCGCGCACGAAATTGGTGAGCTGACCGCCCCCCTCAAAACCTACATAACCCGGCGGCGCACCGATGAGCCGGTTGACGCTGGCTTCTTCCTGGTATTCGCTCATGTCCAGGGTGAGCATGGCATCTTCCGTGCCAAACATAAACTCAGCCAGGGCTTTGGCTAGCTCCGATTTACCCACGCCGCTGGGGCCAAGAAACAGGAAGGAGCCAATGGGCCGTTTGGGATCACGTAGACCAACGCGGGCTGTTTTGACCGCCCGGCTAACCGCCATAATCGCCTCTTCCTGACCGATGATGCGTTCGTGAAGCCGTTCGACCATGTTGGCGTATTTGCTCTGCTCTTCCTGACCTAATTTGCTGATGGGGATTTTGGTGATGAGGCTCGCGGCCGCGGTCACATCATCCTTATCTACCCGGCCATCCGTGCTCACCTGAGGCAAATTCGCCAGATGTTCCTCTCGCACCATACGCACCAGGGCACAGGCCCGGTCGGCCAGTTGCAGGGCGCTGGCGGGCAGGGGGGTGGTTTTGATGTATTGATGGGCCAGGTTCGCGGCCGCGCTCAAAGCCATCCTGCGTCATCTCCACCTCATACTCTTGCTCCAGCCGTTGCCGGTGCATGGCTAAAATGGAGCGGGTTTCGTCCAGACTGGTCGCTGGTACCGTGAGGCGATGGGTGTTTTGACGGATGAGGGGGTCTTGAGCCAGCTTTTCATAGTTGACCAGATCCGTCGTGCCAATGATGACCTGGTCCGTGCTCAACAAGGCTTTGTGCAGTTCATTGCTCACCTGTTGGGGAAACTTCATGCGCAGGCGGTCACCAAAAAACCGTTCCAACCCTGGTACAAGCAACAGACCACCGCTGGCCCGGCGCAGTGCCACACGTACGGTTGCCAGCGGATTTTCCAGCAGGGCCGATTCGTTCATCTGCACCACCGAACGCAGGTTAGTTGGCCCCTTGCTTTCGGCCAGCAGGAGGGCCAGGCTGTAAACCAGGGTGCGTTTGCCCACGCCTTCTTCACCCACCAAAATGATGTGCCGTTTGCCGGAGAGGCTGAGCAGGCTCATCATCTCTTGGAGCAGTTTTTCCCGCTGGTAGACGGGCTGTGCCTGACCCGCTTTGGCCTCATCCATAAAGTCAAAAATAACCGGCGCACCGCTTTCGGCCACATCGCCCAGGCTGGCAATGATGGCGGCCTGGGTCAGCCCCAACCGTTGTAGTACGCCGTAGGTGGTAATGCGCGGATCGAGCATGGCCGCCAGAACGTGGCCGCTGCTCACTTTTAGTTCATCGCGGGATTGGGCAATGGTTAGCCCCTCATCTATGACGAATAGGGTTTCTTCGGCCAGGGGGATGGTTTGGCCGAAGTCGTCGGTGAAGGTGAAGGTGGCATCGCGGCCAGGGGCGTTGCGGGCCATGGTTTCGACGCGGCCGCGCAGTTCGTCGAGTTTGAAGCCACGTTGTTTCGCCAGTTTTTGTAAGATTTGTTGCGCGGCCGCGTCCGTATCATCCAAAAAGACGCGCAAGAGTAACTGAGGGGTGAGCAGTTTCTGCCCATAGTCGCGCCGTTTCGCGGCCGCGTCCGTCAACAATCGTGAAAGTTCAGGTGAAGGGATGTTGGGGTTCAAGACACTCATAACCAGAATGGTACAACGGTGCGTCCTTCCCGACAATTTGTAGAGCGATTTACTCAATGGGGGGTGAAGAGTTTCGAGTTCAGAGTTTCGAGTTCAGAGTTCGAGTTCAGAGTTCAGAGTTCCCAGAGTTCCTACAGTTCCTACAGTTCCCCCAAGCTCCAATCGCGTTAAAAATGGGAAGTTGATATTGATATGAGTCATACAGCCGGTACAATTAACTTTATGCCATCTAACCCCAACCCATTTCCCACAACCGATGTTGCCCGCGCGGCTCCGCTGTTTGAACTCCCCTCTATTCATGGGGGAACCGTTTCTCTAGCAGATTACCGTGACCAGAAAAATGTGATTTTATGGTTTTCGCGGGGGTTTACCTGCAACTTTTGCCGTAATCACATGAATGATATGGCCCATAACTACGAAGCCGTCCGCGCCATCAATACCGAAATCATCCAGGTTTCCCCCAACTTGCACCATACCGCCCAAAGCTATTTCCCGCCCGATACGCCCCCTTTTCCCTTTATTTGTGATCCCGACAAACGCTTGTATGCCGTTTACGGCCTGGGGGATCGGGGGGTGTTGGAAGCGACCAAGAACACAGTTATCAGCTTTACGGCCCCGTTGGCTCAGGGGGTGCGGGCCGAGGTGGAAACGATTCGGGCTTCGTGGGTGGATACGGTTAACCGCAATTTTTTACGTCGCTTGCAACATCATGCCCTCACGGCCATGGAGCAGGGCGTTTTTATCATTGATCGGCAGGGCATCATCCGCTACCAGCAAATTTTGGGCGCGTTGGATGAAATCCCCACGGCCGAAGCGCTGGTTGAAGTGACCGCCAGAGTGTGCCCTTAATTTTATGCCAACACTTGATGCTCGTTTAACCCAACTGGTCGAAATTCAGGTCATGTTATCCAGTTCGCCTTTGCCTGGGCAACATTTCCAGGTGCTGGCCGAACATGCTCATCGGGCCATTCCGCACCAATTTCTGGCGTTTTGCCTGAAGGATGCGGATGTCGAAGGGTATTTTTTGCATGTGTTGGCTGGCCCCACCAATGGGGCAATTCCCCTGCGGGTGTACGGGCTGGCGGAAGGTGTGGCCGGGCAGGTTCTAAGAACGAACCAGACGAGCCATGTTGCGGACCTGGCTGTGGTCGAAAATCGGTGCGCCGATATTGAAGAGGTGTTGTTGGCGCAGGGGTTGCGTTCGGTGGTGGTGGTGCCGGTGCGGCAGGGGAGTGAGCCACTGGGAGCGTTGTATTTCGCGGCCGCGGACCGCCCTTTCAGCCCCGAAGATGTGCAAATCGCCCGCTTATTGGCCGCTGGCCTTTCTGGCTCATTAGAAAACGCCCGCCTTTACCAATCACTGGCCGATGAGCGCAGCACCCTGGCGGCGGTGTTGGAAAGCACCCAGGACGCCATCATCATGGTGAACCAACAAGGAGTGGTGCTGTTGGCAAATCCGGCGGTGGCGAAAATGGTGGGGCTGGATGCGACGGCCTTAACCGGGCGAGTATGGCAAGACGCGGCCGCGAACACACTTGTCCATGATCTCTTCACTGGCTCCCAACCAGCCCTGCGCGAGATAGCCCTGGATGGGAACCGGGTGGCTCAGGTGGCGGTGTTGCCGGTGACCACCGCTTATGGGGAGCCGGTGGGTTGGGCGGCCGTTTTTCACGATATCACCTTGCTGAAGCAGTTGGAGCAGATGAAGACAACCTTCGTCAACACGGTGTCCCATGACCTGAAAAACCCAATCGGCACCATCATGTTGTCGGCTGACCTGATGCCGCGAATGGCTCCGCTGACGCCGCAACAAGAAGATTTACGCGGCCGCATTGTCAACACGGCTAACTACATGAACCAGCTTGTGACCGATCTGTTGGACCTGGGCAAATTAGAAGCGGGCATTGCCAATAATCTGGAGATTTTGGACCTGAATGGCTTGATAGAGCAGGCGGTGGCTACGTTGGCCCTGCAAATTGAAGAAAAGCAGATGGATGTGAAGGTGAGTTTGCCCCAAGCGGTGAAATTGCGGGGTGATCGCGGCCGCATGACCCAGGTGCTCGTCAATCTCATCAGCAATGCGGTCAAATACACCCCGGCTCAGGGCCAAGTATGGGTGAAAATAGCTCCAGGGGCCACCGGCCCTCTGCCTCCCAGCGAAGACCAGGCTCGTACCTTCATCACTGTTAGCGTGCAGGATACCGGGATAGGCATTGCCCCGGCCGATTTGCCCTACGTTTTTGATGAATTTTACCGGGTGCGTAATGAAGCGACGGAAAATATCAAGGGGACGGGCCTAGGGTTGGCGATTGTGAAACGGATTATTGAAGCGCACCAGGGCTACATCTGGGTGGAGAGTGTAGAAGGGAAAGGGAGTACCTTTAGCTTTTTCCTGCCGATGGCGTAGAGGCCATTTCCTGCTGCAAAATGGTTTGCAGTTTTTCCTTGCGGGTGGCCCCGCTAAGCATCTCCAGAGTACGAACCCCTAAAGGGTCAATCAGTTCGCGTAGATAGTGGAGTTCCTCGGCCGTGGGGGCGGGGGTTTCGGGAATGTTAGTGGGAACAATGAGGTCGAAGCCAGTTTTGGCCTGAACCCGTTGTAGGCTGACTCCCGGGTGGAGCGACTGAATCCTCATGCGGCCGCTTTCCGGCTCAAAATCAAATTGTCCCAAATCAGAGATCAGCAGGCGGGGACCGTGCCCGTGGGTGCGGGCGGTATCATGGCCCAGGCCACTGCGAAAGTCTAGTTTCTCCACGAAGGTGTGGCGACCGTGCCGGGGTACGTACAGATATACCTTTTCCTCAAAAACAGTGACATCGGCAATGCCCCCGGCTCCGGGCAAACGCAGGCGCGGCCGCGGGTAACTTCCTCCCATAAACAGATTGTTGAAATTGCCGTGTGCGTCCACCTGTCCGGGGCGAAAAAACTCCTTGGGGCCAAAACGGGGCAAAAAATCACAGGCGCCGCGCACAAAACCCAAACTGATCAGCCCTTGTTTGAGCCATAACGCCTCAATCGTGGCTACCCCCAGCGGGGCCCAATTCTGGCATAGAGCCTGCCCAATAGCCGAGACAAAGGTGATGTGGGGGGCGTGGGTCAGCCTGGCCAGCAGATAACCGGCGGCTACCAGGGGGGTCGCAATGCCTTGGGCGACCAGTTCGCCGTCTTCGATTTGGCGGCTAATGCAGGTGCAGATGAGCTCGTCGGTGGTGAACATGGGGTTAGTTGGTCAAGAGCAGAACGACCAGTTGGATGATGAGCACGAGCAGGATCGCGGCCGCGATCCCAAATAAACGTTGCTGGTTATGCCGGGTTTGCTGGAATTGTTCTACCTTTTCCTGTTGTTGGTGTTGACCTAGCCAGTTTTGCAGCAAGATGATTTCGTCGCTCTGCGCCGCCAGGGATTGCCGTAACTGCTGAAACTGGTGGCGCGTGTTGTTATCCAGCAAATGATGTTCCAGATGAGCCAATTGGTTAACCAGAGAATGCCATTGCTGTAAAAAATGGTGCCAGGTGTGGAGTTGATGGGCTTTCTGGGCCAGGGGCCAGGGGGCCGATGAAGTGGGTGATTGGCTCAACACAGCATAGGTGTTTTGTGACGCGGCCGCGGGCAGTGTCATCAACGCGGATAAAAGTTGGTAGAGCAAATAGTCGAGGCCATAGGGCCAGCGGCTTAAATCTTGGTGATACAGGTTCCAGAGGTTGGTCTGCGGCCGCGATGCTTCCGCTTCTTTTTGTACCGTGAGCAAAAAATAGCCCCCCAGGGTAAAGGCCAGGTGGGGGCCATCGGGCAGGGGCAGGTAGCCGTTGATGAGGCGGGGGGTAGTGGTAAGGGATGCGGCCGCGGGCGGCCAATCGGTCTGAGCCAGAGCAGACAAGGCGAAGGTCGCCTTTAACCAGGCTAATTCTTCATCTGTGGGGTTGGTTGCCTTAAGCCATAGCCGTGCCCCGGCTTGCTGTAACCAACCAGCTACCTCATCTGGTTGAAGTTCAGCCACTGTTGTGCCATCGTAACCAAGAATGTTGAGCATGTTTAACGTTGACCATCGTCGGGAATGGGTTCCCACGATCCTTCAATGTACGCTTCTAGCTGTCCCGCATGGCAGGCGGCAATGTAACGTAAAATTTCTGGGCCATCCAGGGGGTAAAGCGGATAACAGGAAGTGGGCCAGGCTCCCTGCGGTAGGTGGATGACACCGGTTACGGTTAAACCGGACAAATCAATGGGGCCTTCTAATTTGTCTACAATTTCTTCGGCGGTGAGAATGACTGTTTTGGCGACCAGGCTTAATTCGGCGTCAATGGTGGGATTGCCGCCCAGCACGGCGTTGCCCATTTTGTCGGCTTTGAGCACATGGATAACGGCTACATCGCAGGTGATGGCGGGGAAGGCGACCAGGGTTTCCCCGCTGTAGGGGTCGGTAATCGTTTTGACATCGGGGCGGATGGAGAGCATATCTGTACCCAACCAGGCCCGACCGGGCATGAAGCCGAGGCCGCCCATTTGCGCCCGTAAACCGGCGGCCAGGCTAAATTCGCTCTCTTCGATGATGTGGAGTTGGCCGGTGGATGCGGCCGCGGTAAACATGGGCGCCAGGCCAAATATTTCCAGCCCAAAATAACAGGTGCGGGTCTGGGTGACGACTCCTGTGCCAACCAGCATATCTGATTCCAGGCCAGCGGTGAAGGTGAGTAAGGTGAGGTTTTGCGGCCGCGGCCGCTGTTGTAACAAAGCTCGTACAAAACCAACCGGGCGTCGGTAAAGCGTCATTCCCCCCAAGGCCAGCGTCTGATCGTCGTGAACCCACTGCACAGCCTCAGCCAGCGAAACCACCTTTGACGAAGAACGCATCATCATGGCGTTGGTGTAGCTCTTGATGAGCCAATCGTGGGTGGTGGCGGTGGGGGATTTGTAGGAGCGGATGTATTGGCCGGTCGAGGGGTATTTGTGGGGGAAGAACCACCACCACCTGGTATTGGGGAAGGCGTTTCTGAAGGGGTGGCCGTGGGTGGGGGCGTATACGTAGCTGTAGGCGGTCGCCGAGTTGGGGTATTGGTATTAGTAGGGATCAGACCAGGGGTAGGCTCGACCAATTGTGTCGTAGTTGCTAAGGTGGCTACGCTTTCATTACCTTGCGTCATAATTTCGATAACGGCTAAGGTGGCCGCGCTTAATGTCGTTTGTTGTTCAGAAAAACCCGGTTCCGCAGTTGTCAGGAGTGTCGTTTGTGTAGATGTTGGGGATGGGGTATCGGTTGTTTCCCGGAGAAGACCCGCACCGATGATGGCGGCAACCACGACGATAGTAACCAGTACCAACAAGACGATTCCGACTAAAATGAATGGCAGGCCCGACCGGCGTCTTTCAACGATGGGCTGAGCCGGGGGAAGGGGTTGGGAAACGGCTGTAGTAGCAACCGGGCTGGCGATGGCGGGCATGGAGGCGGTTGTCATTCGGGGAAGGCGACCTGTCATCAGACCGGCGGCTTTCACTTTTCCGGGAATTTGCAGCACCAGCGCGGTGATATTGTCGCGGCCGCCAGCCTGATTGGCTTTGTTGATCAGGTCATGGACACCTGACTGCAACTGAGTTTGGTAGGTTGTCAGCGATTCCCGAATAACCTCATCATCAATCATATCACTCAGACCATCACTACAGAGCAAAACAATGTCGCCTACCTGAAGGAGTAATCCCTGGTTTATTTTGTCTCATCACCAATTTCATTGCCATCCATTACCAATCGATGATCTACTTCTACCTCTGGGAAACCACCTAAAAAACGTTTGATAACGTTGCGGTTAGGATGGGATTTCGCCTGCCCGCGTGTCAGTAATCCTACTTGAATCGCTTCTTGTGCCCAGGTATGATCTACCGTGATCTGCTGTAAAACAGCATCCCGATAGAGATAGATGCGACTGTCGCCCACATACGTGGTGTAAAGTTTCTGATCGTAAATGCCGACCAGAACCATGGTTGTACCCATACCAGAAACTTCGTTATGTCCCTGGCTATACTCATAGACAGCTTTGTTAGCCGCCAAAACGGCTCGTTCTAGATGCCCACTGATATTGTTATGGACTCTTTCTTGTTGGCGAAAATAGTTTTGGATCGCTTCGACGGCCAGACTACTGGCTACTTCACCCGCCGTTTGCCCTCCCACACCATCCGCGACTACACCAATATAAAGTGGTTTCCCGGAGCCACTGTCCCAGGCAAAGAAGCCATATGAATCTTCATTATGTTTGCCACTCATCCCTTCATGGGTTCCGTGGCCTATATTGAGTCCTTCAATTTTATCAATGGCTTGCATGGCCGTATCCGTAGCTATGGTGTGACTTTAGAATGGGTCAACAAGAACTATCAGCGTTTTGGCTGGTGAGGCATAAACGGTTGGGTCGAAACATCATCAGGGTCTGCACCGGATGGTTTTGGCCCAGGTGGGGGCGCTGAGGGTGATTGGCGGGGCGGGGGCGATCCGCCAGCATTAGGCTGTTGCTGGAAATACTCAGTCGCCATATTGTCATCTTGAGGCGGGGGAGCGGCTCTTCCACCTCTGGGTGCCTCAAAAACCTGAGTACGATCATCCATAGCGGGTTTGCTTTCGGCTACCTTGAAGCGCAACCGAACCCGGCCAATGTGAATCTCATCATTGCTGCGCAATACCTGGGGTGTAAAGCCTACGCGTTCAAAGTTTACATAAGTGCCACTGGCGCTCCCTTCATCAACTAATACGTAATTGCCTCGATCCAGGCGAATCCGGGCATGGAGCCGGGATACGCTTTTGTCCTGAAGAATGATTTTGGCGTGGGCGGGATCACGGCCAATGGTGATGTCGTTGCCAGAGATAGCGATGGGTTGAGCATGTTCGTTGGCATATTCCAGGGCTTCAAGGGTAGCGGCTGGGGTCTGCGCGGCCGCGAAGGCAGGCATGAGTATTTGCGTGGCATCGGCACTCATAGCATCATTAGGGATGGCTATGTTTGTCATGCTGGCCGGAGCCGGTACAGGGGGTGGGCCGGCACTACGTCGGCGCATGAAAATGAAGGCCAGGATAACGAGGAAGAGGGCAAAACCAATAGCCAGGACGCCGACGACAATACCGATAATCCCAGCGTTTTCTGATAAAACGGATGTCGCGTCTTCTTCAGATGTGGCCTCATCTGCGGCCGCGTTATCTGTATTGACAACCGTTTCCTCAGTCGCATCCGTTGTGGTTTCAGCGGCGGTTTTTCGATTTCGACGCGGAAGGCGAGCGGTGCGCTCTGGCTGATCAGGCTGAGTTCATCTTGAACTTGAATGATCAACTCATATTCGCCTGCATCGAGTTGGCTGATGTCCCAGGTAAATTCCAGGAGATTGTTGCCATCCACGGTGGGGGATTCAATGACGGCTTGTTCGGTACCATTGATGAGCAGGGTCGCGGCCGCGAGCGAGCGAGCATGATCATCCGGCCAACTAACCTGCGCCACAATCAACTGGCTCACGGGTTCCATATCGGCCAGCGGTGTATCGGCAGAAGATGCCACCCGAATAATCGGCTGACTATTGTCTAACAAAATTTGCACCGTGGGCGCTTCAACGGTCAGATTGACGAAACTTTCAGCTACCTGGCCCGCAACATTTACCACAATCGTGTGTTCGCCACCGCTTGACAAACCAGAGCGGTAAATCACCTGTGTCTGTTGCCCAAAAGCGGCCAATGATTGATAAAGAGGTGCAGAATCGGCCGGTAAGGGCATGTGGAGATATGCCCCACCTGTTGGCTGGGTCAGGGCGCTCACATTATTAATTTCATTGGTATCGGCCCGGCTCCCCAGAATAAACGCATAAAAGACAATGTTGTTTTGTTGGGCTTGCGTTACCAGGGCTTCAAAATCAAGCTGATCATCTAACAAACCGCCATCCGTATATAGAACAATAGCCCGATAATGGGACCCGTCACTGGCGGCCAGTTTCTCTATGGCGGCGGTTAGCATGGCACTCAGGGGTGTGGCTTTAGGGGAATTAGGCACATAGAAGTTGATCTTGTTGATCACCTCATTGGCAAAAATAGCCCCTGATGCTTCGGTCAGAAATTCGGGACTGTCCGATGCGGCATTGGGAACAACGAGATGAACGCGATCAAGTTGGGAACTGCTCATATTTTGTTGAGCAAAAGCCACCACACTATCACGCACTTGTTCCCGACGACTTTGGGAGGCCCCGGTGTCACGTTGATTAATGGTGCTGTTGGCGTCTATGACGAAGGCGACTTCAATGCCTACGGCAACGGGACTTGTTTGTATATCGGTGACGATGGTGCCATCTTCACTGAGTTGTAAGCTGGAAAGATCGGCGAGGGGGGTGCCATCTCCCGCGGCCGCGAGCACATTCACCTTCATTTCTGGGAACGTTGATGTGTCTACCTGAGTAATACGAACCTTAGCTTCTGCCTGGGCCTGTATTAATCCGCTTCCCCCAGCAATGAGAAAAAACAATGCCAGATAGAGCCAATGCGGCCGCAATTTCATTCGTCTCATTCCTTTCCTCATGCCCATATGAAAAACCCCTGACAGTATAAGAAAATACAGCTAAAGCTGATAACTCATGTGAGTCACGTCTATTTTGCCTTAAACCCTAAGAAAATCCTAACTCAACTTTGACAAAAGGTGAGTTAGCCAGTGTGATAACCCATAAACCAACTAATCAGCGGTTAAAACAAATGCTTTGGGCAGTACTGCCAACCCACCTCATGGTAAAATGACCAAAGCCCCATCATCCCAATAGGTATCCTGGTTGAGACGAGGCTTATCAGGAGATGCCCAGGTAAAAACGACGATTTGGCTGGATTCGGCCACCGCTTCCACACATTGAATCTGATATTGGTCAATTGGATTAAAATAATCAGACCATTTCACCGTACCCGCATTTGGATCCGTATTTCCCGTTGTATCAATACCGACGCGCATCAGCATGTCAGCCGGGTCTTGCGAAATGCCCTGACTACAATCTGCGCCTTGAATACACGACCAACCCATGCCCCAGGCACTAAACTGAACCCGCGCTCCTGGCGTAATGGCCGCATTGTCCACAAATTGCCGCATCCCAGCCAGGTATTGCCCAAATGTTTTGAAATATTGTTGCGCCGAACTGCCACTATGCACCCGATTAGTTAAATCGGTGGGCTTAAATTCGGGCCGCAAATTGGATTCAGACCCTTGGAGCCACCAGGCGGTCCAACCTTGAGCCACCAATATTTCCTGCCCCGCTTGGAAGTTAAAAGGTTGTTCAAACGAGGGGTTTACCAGCAAGTTATCCCCCCCCGCAGGACAGGAAGCTTCGGCCACAACCACGGAGCCAGCTTCTGGGGTATCTGTGGGGGTGGGCCGACGTGTCGGCACGACAATGGGAGCGGGTGTGTTGGTAGACGTGATGACGATGAGGGCTTGTGACAGAGTGGGTGTGGCCGGAACCGGGGTAGGTTCCAAGGTTGGCAAGGGGGTGGGTGTGGTACCAAAAAAAGTGGTACAGGACAACGTGCCTAACCACAAAATGAGCAAAAAAAGATGAAGGCGGCGATTGTTCATAAACGTTGTTGCATGGAAAAATGGGTTGCACTGTATCTAAGCACTATGCCTCACACGAGCGTATGTTCGCTGATTGTAGACGCGCGCAGGCTGGGCATCTGTCATCGGGTCGGAGTATGGCGTATCCGGCTTGTGGGTCCTGGCCCGAATAATTCTGGAAATCTATGTTCCAGACGATAAACATTTTGATTTTGCCAGAGCATTTGGCCCGGTGCAGTGAATCTTCCAGCCAGATGGTCATCTCAAATTCCGATGTGCCTTCAGCCCAGAGAAAATTGGTAGACCCAATTTGCCGTAAGGTCTGCTCAAATCCTTCTTGACTGAGAAAACCAATTTCGGTAATGCATACTGGCGTGATTTTAGTCTCGCCGGGTGGGTTAAAGGTGTCCCAATAAAGTTCGATCATGGGCCAGAAATACCAGGAGTAATGTCCCCAGCCGGATGACCCGTACGATCATCGGGTGGTGTTGCGCCTGCATTAAAGTGCATGCCGACACAGTCTATGTATTGTTTGGCCCCTGCGGCGTACATTTCGCGCAAATAACGATCATCGTTACAGCCATTGGGAGCACATCCGCCTGAACCGGTGAAGCCGCCTGTAGGGGCCAGGGCGGCGCTGATGACGAGTGCTCCGGGGTTTTGGGTTTTAATGGCGGTAGAGGCGACGGCTAGAAGTTGGGTGTACGCGGCCGCGCTCACCTGCCCTGTAGGCCACTCCACATCAATATTAGGCTCATTCCACACTTCAATAGCATCCGCGACGGTGGCCAAACCGGCCACAAACGTAGCGTAGGCCTGGTTATAGCCAGCTCCAGCATCTCTTAACTGCTCTCTATTGCCGACAACGGCGGCCACAACTTTGTAACCCTCGTCTTTGATTTGCTGTAAATCTTGGGCCGCCGACCGGGGATCATCGCCAATGTTGTAGCGTATCTGTTTCTTGATCCAGGTCATGCCCGCTTCTCTGGCGATGGGAAGTTTCGCTGTATCGTTGATATGGCCGCCATAAGCAAAATTAGAGATAGGCGTTGGTCTAGGGGTGGGGGTGGCTTCAAAGGTACAGGGATCGGTATCCGCCAGGTCATTGATACCGTCGCCATCTGTATCTGCTTTGATGGGACTGGTGCAACCTTGATTGACCTCTTGTCCATCGGCCAGCCCATCGCCGTCCGTATCAAAGTTGAGGGGTTGTGTGCCGGTACGGAGAACTTCATCCCCATCGCTCAGGCCGTCACCATCTGTATCGTTATTTTCAGGGTCTGTTCCCAACTCGAGTTCACGAGCATTCGTTAAGCCGTCACCATCTGTATCTTGTTGGAGCCAGTCGGCGGTTGTCGTGGCCGCGATGTCTACGGTAGGGGCTGGTGTATTGGTGAAGGTGGGAGTGATGGTAGGCGTTTCGGTTGCCAATAATGGATCTTGAACAATGGGACTATTAAAGATCATGATGGCAAATAAGGGTAACAAAACACAACAGAGCATACCTAAGAGGATGGGAAGCCACAAAGGGATGATGTTGAGTTGGTTGTAAACAAGGGGAGAATCGGGCAGGAAAGATTGTTGGCTGGTCGTTATGGTAACGTTGAGGGTATGTCGTTTGCTTTGCCCAATCCAGATGCGTTTGTAGGGGCGCACATGGATAAAGTTTTCGCGGGTTTGTTGGGGAGCAACCTGAGCGGTGCGTGGTTCCACCTGGATTTCCAGTGAGTTGCTGGGTTCGACCACATCCAGGCGGTAATCGGTGCGGGCGTTGCCCTGGTTTTCGATGTTTAGGTTGAAGGTTCCCCCGGAACGGCTTTGTAGAGGGTTGGGTTGAACGGAGATGATCAACTGGTCGAAGGGGGTGACTTCGAGTTCGGCCCGTTCTTCGGCCACCATGTCTTGTTTTTCGTTGAAGACGGCGATGCTGATGGGGTGAATACCAGCCGCCGTACGGGTGCTGATGGGCGGATGGAAATCTATGGTGATGGTTTTGCTATCCCGGGGGAACAGTTCGATGTTGCCGCGTGGGAGTGTTACCCAGGTGTTAGGCACGCCGGTAACGGACAGTTTGTAATGGTCAACGATGCGTCCCTGGTTGGTAATGGTGAGGCTAAGGTTAACGCGGCCGCCTGGGGAAACGGTTACCCGGTGATCTTGCAAACTAATAGCCGCATCAGAGGCGGCCTGCGGTTTCTTGGGGGTGGCGCCACCGCGAGGGGGTGAGGCGGCCATTACGCCGGATTCTACACTGTTCGCCGAATCTATTTGCGGCCGCAGCGAGGCATTTTTTAGTTGGGCTGGCCCCACATGAATAACCGCCTCAACTGGCACGGGTTCTTTCACATTAGCCAGCAACTGCTTCGTATTGAGCCAGGTTCCATTATTGCCACCCAGGTCTGTCACATAAATCTGACCATTGTTTATCTCAACCATACAGTGCTGGCGCGAGATCCGGTTGTCAACAATACGAATATCGGCTTCGGCTGAGCGCCCAATAATATATTGGTTTTTGGTAAGCTCAACTGCTTCAGTATGGCCATCAGGGTAACGAATTTCCAGCGTGGGGCGCATGCGCATCTTTCCTTTTCGATAATGTGTTCAAGAAAGGTCGTGACCAGTAATTGATCGGCTCAAAAAAGCCAGTTTCTATCTGTCTGTTGGCTCAGGGTTCGTTGCTTAGAATGGTGAAACGGAACTGTTTGATGGGTTGTTCTATATTGTTCATCGAATCTGTAGCAATTGCAAGAAGCAAAAAGTCGTCTGGTCCTAGCTGAATACCCTGCCCCGCTCCCTCTGTGCCACAGGAGTGGGATGATTCAGAAGTGAGGCGAATGGGGGTGGCAGGAGCGTAAAGCTGCCAATTGCGGCCGCAATCCAAACTATATTGAATCTCGGCAATGGTGGAGCGCAGGGTTCCCCGTTCCCGCCCTTGCAAAGTAATGGTTATGGGGCCGGTATACGTGTTCTCGCCTATTTTGTTTCCTGTGACCAGAACCCCCGTCGTCGGGGGGGTGCAATCGCGATTGTTGCGCCCGGCCAACACATATTGCCCTGAGCCACTGATCCGCGCTTCAAACAGATAATCACCGGCATCATTTTGACTAAAAGTGGTAGCCAGAGAGGTTCCCACCTGAGCTTCACTGCCATAAGGAATAAATTGGAAACGCACATCTTTGGGGTCGCCACAAACTATCGCATCCCGTGATACGGTAACCTGCCGGGTGATGGGCCGACCTTCGACGATAGGTTCACCCTGGGCATTGCGGGCAATGTAGGTGAAACCGGGATGCACCACTGTCCAATCTACCACGGGGTAAAGGTCTACCTTAACTTCTGTTTGGGGTAGACAGGCATCGCCTTCTTCTTCGACGGCGACTAGGGGATGGAGCCAGAGGTATTGGCTGATGATACCATCTCGTTCGCGGCCGCTACGATCCACCCACGGCTCCGACCAGGGATCAAGGGGGTATTCTTCGCTGGGGAAGTAGCCGTAGGGGTCTATTTTTTCGTAGATGGTAAAGTTGCCATCCCCGTTCAGGTCCTGACGCACTTCAAAGTGCAAATGGATACCGGTGCTCCGGCCCGTCGTATCCATAGTGCCAATACGTGTTCCGGCTTTCACTTCGGTGCCTTCAGGGAGAGCTACCATAGCCTGGAAAAACGCATCATTCGATAGATGGAAGTAAAGCGTGGCATAGTCACCGTCGGCTCCCCGGTCGTGGCTTAACCAGACCATATGGTTGCCGTCATCATCAATGGTAGCAATGTGAAGGAAGCCGTCCGCGGCCGCGAACACGGGTGTTTGCGGTTGACGCGGATCCCCCACCGCCGCCGGGGAAAAATCTATGCCCGCATGTCCACTGTAATAATCATACCGGGCGTCACTCCCGGAGCTGGTTTCATCCTGTGAGAAGGCGTCCTGACTCAGCGAACCATCAAAAATGAGCATGGTGTTGGCAATGTCGTCTGTTTCCTGGCCGCCAAAGGCCGGGGGGTACATGGGGTATTGATGATCGAAGAAGCTGTTGATGCGGCCGCCATTGCGACTACGCTGAGAAATAAGGCGAAACTGCTCGGCCGTGCCCCCAAAAACTGGCTCAATGCCGCTGTAAGGAAAGGGTAACTCCAGCCAACCGGAGCCTTCTTCCGCGGCCGCGGCCACAGCACACTCATCATTGGTCTGACCTGGGTCAATGGTTTGTGGGGTAGACACATCAATCATCAAGGTGCTGAAGATAACCGGCGAAGGTGTGGGCGAGATGACGGGAGCCAGGGTAGGCGTGGAGGGGCCATTGTCATTGCCATTAGCGATAAACGGGTCATCGGTCTGATTGCGTAAAGCCATAAAAACAATCAGGGTGACACACACGGTCAGAATGCTGCCCATACCGACGATGACTGCCAGCCAGCGCCCCATGCCGGAACCAGTGGGTGTGACCACAACTGGCGCCACAGCCCGCCCCAGGTTGTAAGAAAGCTGGGCATACCCCACTTCTAATGTTTGAGTGGTGGGCCAGGGGGTGGGTTGGTTGAGCGGCACCGGCACACCCCCAATTTTGACCGGATTCGTCTGGCTCAGGTTGACCACGCGTAGCTGATTTTGGTGCAGGGTGAGGCGGCAATGTTCGGTTTCAATGTTGCCCACCAAAGGACGTATGTCGCAACGGACGCCGGAGCCTACGGTGGCGAAACCATGGTCCAGGGTGAAGCGGGATGGCTGGGCTTCGCGGCAGGTGATGTGGGCGACGATGTCGGTAGGGGTAGCGTCTTCTGGGGGCGCGGCCGCGACTTGGGGCTGTCACGGTAAAACGCAGGGTAAGCGGGCCAATCTGGAGAGCCTCGTTGTCGGGCCAACTGGTAGCGGTGTGGGGAGTGAGTTTGCGGCCGCGTAAATTCGTGCCGTTGGTACTCCCCAAATCAGTCACCATCACCCCTTCTGCCGTTACCTCAATCTGTAAATGGTGGCGCGATAGGTGATTGCTGGGCACAACCAGGCTGTTCTCCTGGGTTCGACCCAACCGGTGCGTTCCCTGTGTTAATGTTTGCCGGACTATTTCCTGTTCGGCATCCTGAATGATCAGTTCAACCATAGTGAGAAATTTAGCGTTTCAGCAATTCAGCAATTCAGCAATTCAGCAATTCAGCTAGTCAGCACTTCAGCGACTTGTCTGACCGGCTGACAAGCTGACAAGCTGACCGGCTGACAAGCTGACCCGCTATTTGCGTAGTTACTATTCATAACGGTTTCCTTTGGTACAATAGGCACAAGTGGTGGGGTTTGGCGATGGCAAATCAACCCGTACCAAGAATCGTGACGATTATACATGAGTGATGGGGTATAAACGATGAATACAAAGTCTCACCAGGCATTGACACCACACCAATCTAACCCGCCGACTAGATCGGTCCGACAAAACAGGATGGCCCTTATCTTGTTTTTGTTAGGCTGGTTGGGGGTTTGGTGGTTGACAGGTCAGTTCGCGGCCGCGCAAGCCACCGCCAGCCGCCTCATCATCAGTAGTTCCAACGCCGATAGCGCTCCCACGATTGAGATGAGCCTGTTGGCCATAGATGGCAGCGGTAACCCGCTTGATCTTTCTACCCAAACCATCACTGTTTTGCACAACGGCCAACCCATTCCCCCGGAAAACATCCAGATTGCCGGCACTCGGGATGCCGCCACATTTGTGGTTTTGGTTATGGATATTCCCCCTGGTGTGCAAGGGGAAATACCGGGCATTCAGGCAGTTGTAGAGCAACTGGCTTCGGAACCGAACATGCGTGAGGGCATTGATTATGTGGCTGCCTTTCGCGTGGACGAAGCGGCCGCGTCACCCTTGCTGGAGCCAGCGAACTTCCACAACAGTGTCCGTAACCTCTTTGCCACCCCCCTCACCCCAACCGAAGGCCCCACCGCTCTTATTGACAGTCTGATGGGTCTCCTTAATAACCTGGATGCCCTCAAACCTGACCCTGGTATGGCGGCTTCTATTGTCCTTCTTTCGGATGGCACAGATGTGGTCAGTACCCAGTTTACCCCGGCTGATGTGCCTGTTCGGGCGGCCCAACTTGGTATTCCCATCCATACGATCTGGCTGGATAACGAGAATTTGCAGACCCGCAAGGAAGAAGGGCGTACTTACATGACCCAACTGGCCCAGGGCACAGGTGGTGTGGGTACGTCGGTGGGCAACCTGGAAGAAGTACAGACTATTTGGACGCAAGTGGCTGCTTTCCGCACCCATACAATTGTGCAATACACCGTGCCCGGCATTGTTGGCGGAACTTATCCGATTGTTGTTGGTTTGCAGGGTTCTCCCGGAGTGCAAGCCACTACGTCGGTGTCTATCCCCGCGGCCGCGCCCAGTGTCGTCATTAACCTGCCCCCCGAAAGCCGCGCCCTCACCCTCAAAGATTTAAGCCAGCCTGTGGAACTCTCCTTCTCCACCACCGTAAGTTGGCTAGATGGTGCCGAACGCTCCATCACTCGCGCCCAACTCATCGTCAATGGCATTACGGTACAGGAGCTAGATGTAACCACCCTCGAACGATTTACCGTAGCCATCAATAATTTCACCTTTGGCCCTAACCAGGTGCAAATATCTGTCACCGATAGCGAAGGCAGTCGCGCCACTAGCCCGGCGTTAGCCCTAACCATTAATCAGGGAACTGAAGACGTTATTCCGGCTGAGGTTCAGCCGCCCGGTCTTTTGTCTGGGTTAGGCGAGCGGTTGAGCGGTGTTGGGACGTATATTGCTGGCTGTGTGTTAGTAATCATCTTGTTTTTTGTGTTTGCTGGGCTAATTATTCTCATGCGCAAGTTCCCCATTTTGCGCCTGTTACGGATTGATAGCACGTTGCGTCGTATCCCCTGGCTCCGGCCTTATATTGCTAACTTGCAGGGAGCGCAATCTATGGGGCGGCAGGCCCAGCATTATGGCGGTAAATTGAGCCGCTATGCGCCTGAAGTCCGCGGCCGCACCGCCAAAGAAGATGCCGCCGTTCGTCCCAATCCTTTCCTGGAAATCGTTACCGCAGTAACCAAAATCAGTAGTAAACGGATAGATTTGGACAAACCAGAACTAAAAATGGGCCGCTCACCCAAACAAGCGGATTTTGCTTTTGAGGATGATGTAACGGTATCCCGCCTGCATTGCACCATCGTTCAGGAAGGGGCGGATTATCGCGTTTTTGATGATCAGAGCACCAGCGGCACCTTTGTCAACGAACAACGGGTGCCTGAATATGGCCTACAACTGGTAGATGGGGATGAAATTCGCCTGGGGGCCGTCAAATTGCGCTTCCGCCAACCGTAACCAGAGAGGGAACACAGAGATTCACAGAGATGGGAGAGAAACACGGGTTTAAGGAGAAAATAGGTACAGATCTTGCGAACGGTGGACCGATGTTTTAAAAATTCTCTGTATCTTTTGTCTCCGGAAACCCGTGGTTAAAATTTTCCCCCTCTTGGAGGGGGCCACGAGATGGGTCTTCCGTCAATACGTACCAAAGCTCTTCATAAAACGGTACGACTTTCTCTGTGCCCTTCCTGTTCCTCTTTTCTTTTTCTCACCCTAATAAATTCTTATGAGTTCACCTGAAGCAAACGGTTGGCAACACATTATCGGCCATGAATGGGCGGTGGAGATGCTCTCGGCGGCGATTCGTCATGAGCGAATTGGCCATGCTTATCTGCTGACCGGCCCAGCCCACATTGGCAAAACTACCCTGGCGCGGCTGTTTGCCCAGGCGTTAAACTGCACTCATGAAGATGAAGCGCAACGACCCTGCGGTGTGTGCCGGGCCTGTACCCTCATCGCCAAAGATCATCACCCGGATGTGCGCCTGGTAACTGGGGAAGTTAGCGGCCGCGGCCGCATGACCCTCAAAATTGACCAAATCCGGGAGTTACAACAGGCTCTCAGCCTGACCGCCACCGAAGCCCGCTACAAAATTGCCATCATGAAGCAGTTTGACAGTGCCACGGTAGGAGCGGCCAATGCTTTTCTCAAAACGCTGGAAGAGCCGCCGAGTAGGGTCATCCTCATTCTTACCGCCGCCGATGGCGATACCTTGTTGCCGACAATTCGTTCACGCTGTCGCTCTATCCCATTGCGGCCGCACCCCTTTGCCCTGGTTAAATCAGCCTTACAAACCCGCTGGGGTTTGCCCCCGGAGCAGGCCGAGAAGTTGGCCCACCTGGCGGATGGACGGTTGGGTTGGGCAGTGAACGCGGCCGCGAACCCCGCCCCCCTTGCCGAACGAGAGAACCATATCGTGGCCTTGCACACCGCTCTACAGGGCAACCGTGCCCACCGCTTCCAGCAAGCTGACAAGCTGGCAGGTGATGCCGAGGCACTGCCCGACCTGCTCCGCACCTGGCTTAGTTGGTGGCGCGATCTGGCCCTACTTTCCTGGGGCAACGCCCCCCTTCTGACCAACATAGACGAACACAGCACCCTCACCCGCCTGAAAACCCTCTGGCCCCCCGACCAGGTACTCGCCTGTCTGCAAAAAACCAACCTCGCCCTGTGGCAACTAGAACGCAACGCCAACACCCGCCTCGTCGTGGAGAACCTGCTCCTTACCTACCCCTTAGCCAAGCAGTGAATTTACTGAAAAACCTAGGGTGACGACGCAAGGGCGCAAAGGTACGGAGAAAATTCGTGCTAATTCGTGGCTTCTTTCAATCGCTCCACTGGTTACTCTTCACTCCCTTCCCCATCACGCAGGGTGTTAAACACACGGTCTACGTAGTAGCCCCCGCTGAGTAACAAATCATTGATCTCTACCGCCTCGCGGAAGCGATCCCAGGTGGTGTGAATGAAGGTAACGCGCCGCCATTGCAGGCTGATAATGGGGCGATCTAGTTTGATCAGCTCACCCAATTGCACCTTGTAATACCACTCATCGGCTCGTGGGTGGTCTGGTTCATGGGGCAGGATCATACGCCGGGTAGCCAGTTCGTGCCCCAAGTTTTCCGCGTAGTAGTGAATGGCCCATTTTTCTGGGCCAAAGCGGTGCCCAAAATAAAAGGCAAAATATTCTGCGTACAGCCCTTTGGGCGCATAGGCCTGGGGAATGCGATACCAATGGGCTTGCTGAAGCTGAGCAAAATCGGCGGGCGAGGGCACGTAAGTAATGAGGATGCGATCTTCAGGGTACATGATGGTCTGATGCGGAAATACGTGATGCGTTAAAAGTTCGGTATAATGAAGGGGTTAATGTATTTTCCTGAGACGAAGGATGAAGACCAGCGACCAAATTTTGTCTTGGGTCATTGGTCAAAATCTATGTCCAACGCGTAAATTTCAACCATTATACTCACTCCGCAGGATAACCAAATGTCTGATCCGCGTATTCCCAAATTAGCCCAACTATTGGCCCATTACTGTGTGGGGGTTCGCCCCGGTGATCGGGTTATGATTCAAAGCAGCCCGCTCGGGTTGCCCCTGGTTAAGGAAACTTACCGCGAAGTGTTGCGCGCCGGGGGTCACCCGGTGGTCAATTTGCAGGATGATGAATTGCTGGAAATTATGCTTAAAGAAGGGAATGATGAGCAGTTGCAATATGTGCCGGACCCGGTGCGGATTGTCAGTGAAACGTATGAAGGCAGCATTCGCATCGCGGCCGCGAACAACACCCGTGCTCTCTCTAACGTAGACCCGGCTCGCCAAAAACTGATGCGCTCCGCCATGGGCAACCTCATGGGAACCGTCATGCGTCGCTCTGCCAGTGGCGAACACCGCTGGGTCACCACCATCTTTCCCACTCACGCCTACGCCCAAGATGCCGACATGTCCCTGAGCGATTATGAAGATTTTGTCTATAGCGCTTGTTTTGCCGATAAAGATGATCCGGTGGCCGAATGGCAGAAACTCTCTGTGGGTCAGCAAAAGCTGGTTGATTGGCTGGTGGGCAAAAAAGTGGTGCGCGTAAAGGGGCCAAACGCCGATTTAACGCTATCCATCGAAGGGCGCACCTTCATCAACTCTGATGGTTTGCGCAATATGCCCAGCGGCGAGATTTTTACCGGCCCGGTAGAAAACTCGGCCAATGGCTGGGTACGGTTCACCTATCCGGCTATTTATAGCGGCCGCGAAGTCGAAGGCGCCGAACTCCAGTTTGAAGCTGGCAAAGTTGTTGCCGCCACGGCCAAAAAGAACGAAGCCTTCCTGAACAGTGTCCTGCAAAGTGATCCGGGCGCCAGTTATCTGGGCGAATTTGCCATTGGCACCAACTACGGCATCAACCGGTTCACTAAATCTATTCTGTTTGACGAAAAAATCGGCGGCACATTCCATATGGCTGTCGGCGCAGGCTACCCGGAAACGGGTAGTCAGAACCGCTCTATGGTGCATTGGGACCTGATTTGTGACATGCGTGATGGCGGTCAAATTTGGGTAGACGATGAGCTGTTTTATGAGAGTGGCCGTTTTTTAGTGTGACAGAAGACAAAGGACAACATGCCAGAATTGCCTGAAGTGGAAACGGTGGTGCGAGCGTTGCGGCCGCGGTTGGTGGGTCATACCATCCAGGATGTGCGTAACCAATGGCCGCGCCATATTGCTCGGCCCGATTTTTCGGAATTGCGGGCACGTGTGCAGGGCTTACGGGTAGAAGCCCTGACCCGGCGGGCCAAATATATCGTCGCTCAACTAAGTGGCGGCGAGCATCTGCTTTTCCACCTGAAGATGACTGGGCATCTGGCCGTTGTTGGAGCAGACGAACCAACCAATAAACATACCCATACCGTCTTTGTTTTGAATGGGGACGAGGAACTGCGCTTCACCGACACCCGCAAATTTGGCCGGGTTTATTTAGTCCAAGATTTAGCCGAGGTGCTGACCGGCTTAGGGCCAGAGCCGCTAGAAGCCGATTTTACGCCAGCGGTGCTTGAGCGGCGGTTGCAAAAACATAAACGGGCCATTAAACCCACCTTGTTGGATCAGGCAGTGCTGGCGGGTGTGGGTAATATTTATGCCGATGAAGCGTTGCATGAAGCGGGCATACATCCCACCCGCCCCGCCAATTCCCTTGACCAGACGGAGATTGCCGCTTTGCACACGGCCATCCAGCAGGTGTTGAACCTGGGTATTGAGCGGGAGGGGGCCAGCATAAGTAATTATGTGAAGCCAGATGGCACAAAGGGAGATATGCAGAATGCTGTGGCGGTGTTTAGACGCACGGGCATGAGTTGTTACCGTTGCGGCCGCGAAATCGAACGCATTGTCCTGGGTGGTCGTAGTACCCACTTCTGCCCAGGTTGCCAGGTCTGATTGGTAATCATTCACTATTCAAAGAGGAGACACTCATGCGAAAAGAGATGGAGGTTATGCGCGTTTTTCGCGTTCCACCGTTGGGTAAAATCGTCGTAGAGTTAGGAGGGAATCGTTATCTCAATTTGGCTGAAATTCCTGAGCCAGAAGTGAAACGGCGTGTCCTGGCGGCGATTGGTGATCTGGTTGTTTTTGCCGAAGGGTATCAGAAATTAGTGGATGCAGATGTGGCACCACCCCTGGCGGCTATAGCCCGCACCCCCAGCCCCGCTTTACCCCAAACACATAGCCTATCCACGTCTCCCCGTTCCTCAAGCACCGCCAACGAGAAACCGGCTGTCTCCGCATCCAGACCAACCCCCACTGGCCCCTTGCCAGAGGCGGCCATCGCCACCATGGTTAGCATTGCCAACCAAATAGATGAGATTTTACAGCGATTTATAGCCGCCGATCCCGCGTTAGCCCACCGCTCCGTTCATCTTAAGCAATCCGCTAATGGTGGCTTGCTCATAGAAGTGGATACACAAACCTATAAGCGGCCCAATGAAATAGAAGACCCGGCTGTCCGTGAAGTGATTAAACGTGCTCTAAAAGAGTGGGAACGCACCTGATAGTGTTGTTTAGACAGTTTTTCACTAAAAATACACTGAAGTTTACGGGATTCGCTTGCTCTGTTCATTGCCGGAAACAGAGTTTTGATTAAAATAAGATGGTCAGTGAGTCAATCACCCATTGGTTTTATCTTTCATGTTACTTACATTTATCATAGCGGCCTTTCTTTTCCAATTGTATTGGTCTATACAGGTGTCATTATGTTATCCTACCAAGGAACAACGGGTCAGCCGCACCCAACAAATAGACAGGCCCTGTTTCGCATTACAGGAGATGACTTGAGTCAGGCGGTACTGGTAGTAGACGACGAACCTATGGCCCGAACCTTGTACCGCCTGATGTTAGTGCGGGCCGGGTTTGAGGTTTTTGAGGCCGAGGACGGGTATGATGCCCTGGACAAGGTCAAGGTGCATCCTCCTGATGTAATGATTCTTGATGTCATGATGCCTGGTATTGATGGTTTTCAGGTGTGTGAAGAACTGCGTCGTCAGGAACCTACAGCTTCTTTGCCTATTATCATGCTGAGTGCCAAGACAGATCTGGATAGTGTGAATCGTGGTTTGCGGGCTGGGGCGACGAAGTATTTAACGAAGCCGGTGTCACCCGAAGATTTGACCCAACATGTTCATGAAGTGCTTGTGACTAAGCAAATATCTACCCCTTCATAAAGCGGGTAGTTCAAGATGAAAAATTGGAGGTAAAGGTATGTCTATATGGGTTCGACGGCTGGTTTTGGCCGTTATTTCGTTGGTGTTAGGGTATGCCCTGACGATTTTTGTGGTGCAGATTTTGCTCGGTACCACGATACCAGAATATATGTGGGGTCCTGAACATCCGCCGCTCCCCTATTTTTTCCTTACCGGACTATTTGCGGCTTTCTTCTTTGCCCTGATTCTGGACAAGTTTATGCAAACAGAATTATTAGGTAAACCAGATAAAGATAGATAAGAACGTCTCACCTTGCGTGGAATATACAAACACCCGGCCATCATTGACCGGGTGTTTTTTGTTTAGGGTGGAGAAGAGGTGGTTAGACAAAGTGATAGAAGACTTGGTTGCTCAGAAAGCGGCCGCGTTCGGTCAAATACAGGCGCGCATCATTCAAGTGTAACAAACCATTGCTTATTAGCGGCGCTAATACCCCCGGATACGCCTCTTGGGGTGTTTGCCCAAACCTGGCCGTAAACGCGGCCGCGTCCAGCCCCTCGTTAAGCAAACGGAGTTGGGTAATCATCGTCTCACCCATCTGGTCGGCCCGGCTCAAAGGCGTAATTCCCGCCACGGCTGAAGACCAGGGATAACGCTGTTCAGGCATTTCGTGGAGGCGCCGGATGTAAACACGGGGTTGTTTGACGACGTGATAACGGTAGCCGATGGCGTGCCCATGAGCACCGGCTCCCAGCCCCAAATATTCGTTATTGCGCCAGTAGGTGAGGTTGTGTTCACATTCGCGCCCCGGCCTGGCCCAGTTAGAGATTTCATATTGGGTGTACCCCTGTTGGGCCATGAGATCACTGGCTAACTCATATTGATCCGCGGCCGCGTCCGGGTCTGGTTCCTCTATCTGCCCATTGTGCAACCAACGGTGCATTGGCGTACCCGGCTCAATCGTCAGGCAATACAGGCTGATATGCTCCGTCGCCAGATCAAGAATAGCCTGCACACTGTTCTGCCAATCAGCCAACGTCTGCCCCGGCAGACCGTAGATCAAATCCAGGTTGAGATTGTCAAACCCGGCCTCACGACTCAATCGTACCGCTTCGATGACCCCCTCAAACGTGTGTTCACGCTCCAGCAAAGCCAGTTCGTGCCTGTTAGCACTCTGTACCCCATAGCTGATACGGTTCACACCTGCCTGCCGCACCCCGTGCAGATAAGCCCGGTCTACGGTTCCCGGATTAGCTTCTATCGTGATTTCGGCCTGGGGGGAGAGGTCAAAACAGGAGCGGATGGTGTCTAAAATGGCGCTCATGGCCGTGACAGACATGAGGGAGGGTGTACCGCCACCGAAAAAAATGGTATGAACAGGCCGCCGGATCGCGCCAGCTACCTGACGAATCTCGGCACAGAGCGCGGCCGCGTACGCATCTTTCAACTCGCCCAATGAAGTGTAAGTATTAAAGTCACAGTAAGAACAACGGTGACTACAAAAGGGAATATGCAGATAAAGGCTTAAACTATCCATAGCTGTAATCATACATTGGCATTTCCTTAACTCCCAATGCTCCTCATCAACTCTCTCGTTACAATGAAGCCCGTGTCTCAAGCCTACGATTTGCCCACAATATGATGTTGTTTCTGGAAACTAACCCCACAATTAGGTACAATTTGGTTGCAAAACAGTGACACACAGGAGATGGCCTATGTTTAAGCGGTTCAAACTAGAAGAAGGTTCTGCCCCTCTCATTTTGATTTGGCTGATGGTTCTCGCGGCCGCGTACGCTATCCAACGAGCCGATCTTATGGTAGGACTCAATATCCTGCCCTATGTAACCACTATTGCCATCCTCACCGGCTTCATTTTGTCTCGCACCACCTTTGCCGATGGCACCGTCCACCTCATCTCCTTCGTCTACGGCCTGACGGCCATCTTTCTCCTCATCGGGGCCGACGACTTGCCCCTACGGGAACGCATACTCGATCTGGTAGGTCGGCAGGTAGACTGGTTGACCAAAGCCTTTTCTGATGGCACCGGGCGTGATGGCCTGGTTTTTGTCATGCATACCTCGGTCGTATTTTGGCTTCTTGGTTATACGGCCGCATGGTACACCTTCCGCCATCCCCGGGTGTGGCGAGTTGTTTTGCCCACCGGCTTAGTGCTTCTAAGCGTTGTTTACTACTATTTTGGCCCTGAGCCTTTAGCCGTTTATCTGGCGGTCTACTTTCTGTTAGCTCTGATTTATGTGGCCCGTACCCATTTGGTGGCTCAAGAAAAAAATTGGCGAGCCGATGCGGTTCGTTATGAGAATGGTATTCGTTTTACTTTCCTGCGAGCCAGTCTGGTCTCGGCGGTGTTGGCATTGGCAATTGCCTTTAGTTTGCCCACCTTACCAGCCAGCGCTACGGTAGGCACGGTCTTTGATGACATTAGCTCCCCCTGGCAAGAGTTCCAAAATGAATGGACACGCATGTACTCATCCTTACGTTCATATGGGGTAGACACCAATGATGCGTACAGTGATAGTTTGGTCTTAGGTGGGCCTCGTTCAGTGGGGAATACCGTCGTCATGGACATCTTTGTGGAAAATGAGTTGCCCAATGTCTATTGGCAGGGGGTTGTGTTTGATAGTTATGAGGATGGACGCTGGAACATGGTTCAAGGGCAGCAGGTGCTGCATTTCCCTGATGATGGGCCGATTCAGATCCCGAATAGCCTGATGCGCCAGGAAGTGGTTCAGCAAGTTACGAATTACATCCCTAATACGGGTACGCTGTATGGAGCGCCAGAAGCGATTACCACTGACCGACAGATGTTTGTCGGCACAACCCTGGATAACAGCGGCCGCGTCCTGGTTTCCTCGCTTCGTTCCCGCTTTGTCCTGCGGCAAAACGAAACCTACCTGGTTCGTTCCCGTGTCAGCATGGCTGATGCTTTCAGCCTACGCACAGCTCCCACCAACTACCCTGCCTGGGTTGTGGATAGTTATCTGCAACTGCCAGATACCATCACCCCCGAAACCCTGGCTCTGGCCGATGAGCTAACCGCCCCCTTTGATAACCCGTTTGATAAAGCGATAGCCGTGCGTAATTACTTGCGGGAAACTATCGCTTACAACGATCAGATTCAGGCCCCGCCACCCGGCATAGACCCGGTTCATTATGTGCTTTTTGTGGATCAGGAAGGGTATTGCAACTACTACGCCTCGGCGATGGTGGTGATGTTGCGCGCGCAGGGCATTCCGGCCCGTATGGTGGCCGGTTATGCTCAGGGAAAATATGATCCGGAGCGCAAAATGTACCGGGTGGTTGCCAGCAATGCTCATACCTGGGTAGAAGTGTATTTCCCGCAATATGGCTGGATTCAATTTGAACCTACGGCGGCGCTACCATTGGATATACGCCCTGAAGGGGGAAACGGTGGCGATGCGTTTGATATTCCCGACCGTGGCCCGCAAGAAGGTGAAGACCCGGGTGGGTTCCGGGATGAACCGGGTGATGTGGCGGATGTGGATGCTCAATTGCCTGAAAGTGAGGAGAGCGGCATGTTGTTCGGTGCATCTACGACGGTTTGGTATGGAGTAGGGGCGATTGTGGTGGTCGCGGCCGCGTACTTTACTATCCTTTTTGCGGAACGGTACAACAAACGCATCGAAGGGGATATTGACACGAGTTATGGCCGGTTGGCTAACTGGGCCTCTCGGTTGGGTATACAGTTCCGACCTGTACATACGCCGCATGAACGGGCCGAATTGCTCGCGGCCGCGGTTCCCGAAGGCCGCCAGCCCATCTTCAATCTCACCAACGAATTTGTGACGCGCCGTTTTGCTCGTGCCAACCAGAAAAACAGCTTCTTTAGCCCCTTACAAGAATGGAAACTGTTGCGGCCGCTACTCTGGCAAAAAACAATCGACCATTACCTGCCTCGCTGGCTGAAACGCAAAACCTGATCGAAACACTCCTTGACGCTAGGAAACAAAAAACGTAAGGTGTTGAAGGTATACTCAACCTTCAGTACCTTACGTCTTTTCTTTTTGGGCAAAATCCAAATTATCACCCAACTTTCACACCCACCGCCGCCTACCTCACGCCCTACTCTTGTCCCACACCGACATTTATGCCATACTTTCCTGGTTAAACTGTTCTATTGATCACTTAGATCATGAGGGGATGTTCTCTTGAGCGAACTCGATTCAGCCTTCTTCAAAACCCAGGCTCATTTGCTAGAGATGCGGCAACTCTTTGAGCAGTTAGACCGGCATTTGACTCAGCATCATCAAGCCGTTGTTGGCACCCGGATTGAGTCCTTGATCAGTTCCAGCCGCGAACTCATCCAACTGCTTACCTTCTTACGTCCATCACTGGAAGACCTGGAATACAAATTTAAGGCCCAAGAAAAAGAGCAAGGCCAACTTCGTGCTCTACGCGATGTGGGCGCTGTCATCAATTCTTCGTTAGACCTGATGGAAGTGCTTGAAGCGGTGATGGATACCATTATCAGCCTGACCGGGGCTGAACGCAGTTTCCTCATGCTTTACGGCGAAGCAACGGGCGAATTAGAAGTACAGGTTGCCCGTAACGTAGACCGCAAAACCATCGAGGCTTCCTCGTTCAACATTAGCCGCAGTATTGCCTACAGCGTAGCGGAAACGGGTGTACCCGTTGTCACCACCGACGCTCAAGACGATCCCCGGTTTGCCAGCCAACAAAGCATCATTAGCTACAGCTTACGCTCCGTGTTATGCGTGCCGATGACCATCAAGGACAACATCATCGGGGTTATTTATGCTGATAACCGCATTGCCTCCAACATTTTTGGCGAGGATGATCGCAATATGTTGGCCGCTTTTGCTAACCAGGCCGCGGTTGCCATTGAAAACGCCCGCCTCTTTAGCCAGATTCGCACCCACCTGGCCAACATCACCCAAATGAAAAACCTGATGGATGACGTGTTTGACTCCATCACCAGCGGTGTTATCACCATTGATCTATTTGACCGTATTCTGCTCTTCAACCGCGCCGCCGAACAGATTTTGGGTGTCTCTGGCAGTGTGGTGCATGATCGGTCTTACCAGGATGTGTTATCGGACATTGCCCTGGAATTAGAGAACTATGTCAACGAGGTGCGCTCGAATGGGAGCCAGAGAACCCTGGAATTAGATACTTCCATTCGGCAACGCCCTGGCCTGACCACGCTGAACCTGACATTGGCCCCATTGCGTGATGTGCAGGAAGAGACGCAGGGTGTGGCGCTGGTGGTGAATGATTTCTCCGAGAAAAAACGCCTGGAGAGTGTGCGCCGGTATTTGCCCCCGGCGATGGTGGACCAAATCCGCGACCTGGACGCCGTGCAACAGCCACAACGGCGGTTGATCACGACGATGTTTGCCGATATTCGCGGGTTTAGCACCTACAGCGAATTTTTGGACCCGGAGCAGTTGATCCAGATTCTGAACGGGTATTTTACGGTGTCGGTGCAGGCCATCAGCCAGTATGAGGGGCTGATCGACAAGTTTTTGGGGGATGCGGTGATGGCGTTGTTTAACACGACGTTGAACCCACAAGAAGACCACGCGGAGCGGGCGGTACGGACGGCCTGGATGATGCGGACAGAGTTAGCGGCCTATCATTTAACGCTACCGGAAGACCGGCGGCTTTATTTTGGGGTGGGGTTGCACACGGGTGAGGCGGTTGTGGGAAATGTGGGTAGCCGTTTCCGTAAGGATTATTCGGCCATTGGTGATGCAGTGAATACGGCCAAACGGTTTCAAGAGTTCGCGGCCGCGAACCAGATCATCCTCGGCAACTCCGTGTACCAATTGGTCAAAGACATCGTGCAGGTCCGGGTGATGGAGCCAGTCCAACTCAAAGGTCGCCAGACCTTTGAACAAATCTACGAACTAATCGGCCTCAACGAATAAGGCGGCTATTTTGAGCATGATTTACCCGGATAGTTGGTTTCATCTGGCCGAAGAATTGGAAAGCCTGCTGTTTTTGCTGCGCTCGCAATGCCTTTACAAGCTCCAATCCCCGACTAAGACGGCGCAATTCCCTGGTTTGCACGTGAGCCATGAGGACGCGGCCGCGATCCTGCAACAACCGCTCAACCCCCTCCCCTTACCCGGCCCCCTCGTTCCCCTGCAAAACCCGTTTGACCCCGATGAATTAGCCTCGGCCTGGCAGGTGAGCCAGCCGCTGGTGGCCCAGCGGCGACAAACCAGCCGCGACCAGGGGGTTTGCCTCAGCCTGGACGAATTGGCTCAGGCGTTTGCCCTCTCCCGTTTTGAAGAACAAATCATCTTGTTGAGCCTGCTGCCGGAATTGAACCCGGCGGTGGGTTTGTTATTTGCTTACCTGCAACAAGATGTGAACCAGACCCGCCCCACCGCCGGGCTGGCGTTGGAGTGGTTCCAGCCTGATTTTGCCAGTTGGGTACAGGCGCGGGCCAGTTTTGACGCCAATGCCCCCTTATTCGCGACCCGGTTACTGCACCGGCAGGCGGCCACGGTTTCGATTTTGGCCCAACAACTGTTGCTGGATGAACGCATCCTGCGTTTTTTGCTGGGGCAGAACGAGGCGGATCCGGTGTTGGAGCCGTTTTGCCGCCTGGAGTTACCGCGTGAGGACGAAGGCGAATCTCACCATGCCGCCCGTCTCACCATGCAATCTTCCCTGCTGGCTTTTCTGGCCGAGAAGCCAGCCGAGGTGCGGCAGGTGGTCTATTTGCAGGGGCGTTATGGCAGTGGGCAGTTGGCGATGGTGCAGCAGGTGGGGCAGGTGTTGGCGCGGCCGCAACTCATTATCAACAGCCGCTTCCTTTCCCGCAGTGGCGACCAGTTTCTCAACCACCTGGCCCTTTTGAGCCGTGAAGCTCGTCTGCAAAAGGCGATTCTGGTGTTCCAAGACGCCGAATATTTCCTGGCTGAGACGGAAGAAGAGACGCTGCTGACATTGTTGGCCCAGGTCACGCCGAGCAGTGACCTGGTATTTTTGACCGGGGAAGGGGTGTGGCAACCGCGCGGCCGCGTCAATCAATATCCCATCCTCACCTACCGCCTGGACATTCCCACCGAGCCGGAGCGGCTGAGTGTGTGGCAGACCATCACCCAGGATGCCCCGTTGACCCCCGGCCTGGACCTGAAAGAGATCGCCGGGCGGTTTCGCTTCACCGCCGGGCAAATCCGGGATGCGTGGGAGATGGCCCTAAACCAGGCCCGCCTGCGCCAGCCCGACCAGCCGATTGTCACCGCCCAAGACCTTTACGCCGGGGCGCACAGCCAATCCATCCACCAGTTGCACACCCTGGCCGAGATTGTGCCGCCGGTTCATGTCTGGAACGACCTGGTGCTGCCCCCCGACACTATCGCCCAGTTGCGGGAGTTCCTGGCGCGGGCGCGCCATCTGCATCTGGTTTACCAGCAATGGGGTTTCAACCAGAAACTGGCGACCAACCGGGGGCTGAGTGCGCTGTTTACCGGCCCATCGGGCACGGGCAAAACGATGGCCGCCAGCATTATTGCCCGCGAGTTGGGGCTGGAGTTGTACCGTATTGACCTCTCGGCGGTGGTGAGCAAATATGTGGGTGAGACGGAGAAGAACCTGAGCCGGGTGTTTGATGAAGCCTGGCGCAGTAACGCCATTATTTTCTTCGATGAGGCCGATGCGCTGTTTGGCAAGCGGTCGGAAGTGCGCGACTCCCATGATCGTTACGCCAATATCGAGGTGAATTACCTGCTCCAGCGGATGGATTCGTTTGATGGGGTGGTCATATTAGCCAGTAATTTGGGGCAAAATATTGATGATGCCTTCCAGCGGCGGTTGCAGTTCATGGTCAATTTCCCGCCCCCGGAAGGGGAAGACCGGTTCCGCATCTGGCAACGTATCTGGCCGCCGCTGGCCCCCCTGGCCGATGATATTGATTTCCGTTTTCTGGCGGAGCAGTTCAAATTTAGTGGCGGCAACATTCGCAACATCGCGTTGCAGGCCGCTTTCCTGGCCGCCGAGGCGGGCGAAACGCAGATCACAATGCGCCGCCTGGTGGCTTCGGTGATGCGTGAATTGCAGAAGGGCGGCCGCCTGGTTTCGCCCCGCGATTTTGGGCCGTATGCGGATTTGTTGAGTGAAGGGATGATCCGCGGCCGCGTCCCCCAATTTTCCCCTTTCGTAAGAAATTTTCCCTAACGGCTATAACTATTCATAACGATCAGAGGCGTCTAGATATTTACCCGACCTTGATCACGATGATCAGAGGCGTGTAGATATCTACCTGACCTTGATCACGGTGATCAGAGGCGTCTAGATATCTACCTGACCTTGATCACGGTGATCAGAGGCGTCTAGATATCCACCTGACCTTGATCGCAGTGATCAGAGGCGTCTAGATATCCACCTGACCTTGATCACGGTGATCAGACGCATCTAGATGTCTACCTGACCTTGATCATCGTGCAGGGGTATCAAATTGGTGAGTGGCAAGGAGAATCTCAATGATTAGTGTCAGACTTGATAATAATGGCGCTTATAGGGTGCGCTGGCCCAGTCCCTCACGGGAGAGTGAAATCATTCATTTGGGTGTGGCTTATGTGGCTTATGAAAGCGGGTTGCCCACCGGGGAGCAGTTGACCGCACCCTCGTTGGCCTTGATGGTGAGTACGCTCGCGGCCGCGCAAGCCCAACAAGCCACCGCCGGTACGGGTGAAGCCTCGCGGGCCATCGCCGCCGAAACATACCGGCAAGCCCTCAACGCCGCCAGACCGAAATTGAATCTGGCCCTGTTACATTTGAAGGCGAAATACGCCGCCAATCAGGCCCAACTCGAAGGCTGGGGATTGGATACAGTGGTGGGAGCGACGGGCATCTCCGTGCGTAAACCGCGCACCGAGCTGGAGTGGATGCACTTTTTGGCCCGTTATGTGGCGCAGGAAACAAGTCTGGAGGCTGCTAACCGTTTGACCGAGCCGACCCTGGCGGAGATGACGGCCCTTAATACGGCGTTGCAGAACGCGGCCGCGGCCCGCCGAACCGGCAGAAACCAGCGCGAAGCCGCCGTGCAAACACGCACCGCCATAACCAATCGGTTGCTCGATTTGCTGCAAGGGGCAGCCATGATGATTGTCTTAACGCAATTTGAGGGAGTAGTAACGAATGATTTACAACAGTGGGGATTCGAGGTGGTGGCCCACCCGTCCAAGATGGGTTCAATCTCCGAAGATTGAACCCATCTGAACAGGTGAGGCTTGCTTATGCTCTGCGAGCGTAGCGATACGTAGCAAACAGCCCCAAGACCAACAAAGCCACCCAGAAGATAGCCGTAGAACCAGGCCCTGATCCCTGGAACTCCGTCAACGTCACATCCGTGGGCGGAAGTGTGGGTGTGGGTGTTTCAGTGGGGATAGCGGTAGCCGTGGCCGTGGGCGTTTCTGTGGGGGTAGCCGTAGCCGTGGCTGTGGGTGTGGGGGTTGGCCCACTAGCAATATCATAATAAATCGTGCCGTTCCAACTGCGGCTGGCAAAGGTTGATCCGGTGAAATCGGGATTGCCCTTGCCCACGCCCAATGACAAAGAGACATCAGCGTTGGCAATAACATTTGTGCCATTGGTGTAGCTCATCGTGGCCGCCGGATAGTTACTTACCGTTACATAGAGACCAAAACTCTGGCCGGGGGGAATGGTCAGACCGCCCACACTCAACGGTGTAGGCACATTCGATCCCGCGGAGTTGACCACCGCCGAACCCATCAATGTCCAACCTGTAGGGTCGCTTTCGTGCCCCACATAGGTTCCCGGATAGGAATAAACGCTTACTGTGGCATTCGTACCGCCAGTCAGTAAATTAATATCAAAGCTGGTGATGGTAATGGGGTTGGCACTGATATTGGTAATGTCAAACATATTGCCAGCAAAACTATTACCGCCCGTAAAAAAGGTGGTGATACTGCCTAACCCCGTGGGTGCAAAGCTCCCACTGCCTGCATCCGAGGAGATGGCCCCACCTTCGGGCGCGTTACTGGCTGATACGGTGATGCCCGTGAGCAGCAATAAGACCAATACAAAGAACCAAAAATTACGCTTGTTCATCTTTCCCTCCTAAGGTTTTTTGAAGTCCAGCCAAACAGAATGATCGGATAATCGTGAAGATGGATAAGGTATCAGGTCAATAGCACCTCCTTAATCCAAAGCGAACCGATGAGGTTTCGAGCAGAGGAAATAAATTTGCAGATGGATAATACAAGGGGCAAGCAACTACTTGCTAAGAAACACAAGCACAGTATAACGGTTTTGTGGCCGAGTAACTAGAGCGGATATACCGAATATGAGGCGGTTTTCTAGGGCAACTATAACGCCCGCATCCGGTTATTGCGGGCGTTGTGTTCCACTTCAGCCAGGCCCAGGGCTTCCATGAGCGGGGGAATGTACATACCGAAGCGGCCGCGTAACCCCTTTTTTCAACCCATACCACCCCCCAATGGGGTTCTCCAGCGAACGACCCCAGGCTTCTACCGTGCCCTCGGTTGGGGCCTTCTGTTCATCGGCACTGCCCAGCGGCATCCAATCCCCATGCGCCTTCAGCATGGCGTGTAAATCTTCCAGGCAACGCAAGTCATAACGAAGCTCGGTCTTGCCCACCACACAGACCAGGACCGGGGGATTCAGTGTCTCATCCTTGTACATCATATAATCTGATGAGCCACTAGGCGTTTTCAGAAGCCATGGACTTTCTTTCGTTCCTTCACCGGATACATTTGGGTTTGTCATTTGTTTGCTCCTTGATGTTGTTACTACAGGGCGAGTAAGAAAATCGGCCACGAATTTCACGAATAACACGAATGAAGAAAAAATTCGTCTTAATTCGTGAAATTCGTGGCAAAAACCTCTTTGGTTCTGGCTTCTCCAGGTTAGCACCTTACGAGTTAACTTCTTGACCAGTTGGCAAGAAGTTTAACCGCAGATTTTGGGGATTAACGCAGATTCTTTAATCAGCGAAAATCGGCGTTAATGGTACACTTCGGCCATGCTACCACAGGTCTGCGAATAACTTTTCTGGTTTATCCAGGTTAGAATGTTCAGGTCGTAAATTTCTACGCACTATGCCCTACGCCCTGCTTCCCTGTCAAGTCCCAGATTACCCTTTATTTCTCCAGGCTTTGAATGGCCGCCCGGCCCACCAGTTCCAGGGCCGTGTCGCCGGATGGGGGTTGCATGGAGCCAGCCCGCACATCGCGGAAGTAACGCTCCAGGGGCAGGGCGCGGGTGATACTCTGGCCGCCAGCAATTTGCAGAGCTTTGTCGGTAACACGGTTGGCTGTTTCAGTGACACAGGTTTTCGCGGCCGCGATCCGGGCCACAAACCGCTCCCCATCCACCTCATTTCCCGTCCACTCCCCCGCTACCTCCAGCAACAACGACCGGGCCGCCTGCAAATCAATATCAATCTCCCCGATCTGGCGTTGAATTTTGGGTAGGGTGGCAATGGGTTTGCCCAGGGCTGTGGGTACACGTTCCAGGGCAAAGCGGATGACACTGTGCCGCGCCGCCAGCGCCGCCCCCAGGTAAATGCTGGACATGATCAGGGGGAACCAAATGCTGTGGCTCTTTTTGACCGACCCCTGCTCTACGATGTGGTCGGCGGGAATCCAGACATCCTCAAACAGGGCATCGTGGCTGTCGCTGGCCCGCAGGCTGAGGGAGTCACCCCAGGTTTCCAGCCAACTCAGGCCAGGGGAACCCTGCCGAATGAGCACCACTGCCGGTTCGTCGCCGAGGGCCACGCGCACGAGCAGGTGGGTGAGATGGCGACCGCCGGTAGACCAGGTTTTGCGGCCGCGAACCACATACCCCCCGTCTTTGGCGGTTGCCGTGGTTCCGGGCAACCCCCCGCGTGAGGGACTGCCCAGTTCCGGCTCGCTGGCGAGGGAGTTGAAGAGGGAATTGTGTGCGGCCGCGTGGCAAAACTCCGCATACTTCTCTTCCCGCCAGGTGCGGCTTTCCCGCTGTGAGCCGAAAATATGCACCTGCATCCCCGCCACCATCGCCGTGGAAGGGCTACCCTGGGCCAATTCAATCTGGGCCGCCACACAATCCCGCAGTGACAGCCCCCACCCCCCAAATTCTTGAGGCACACTTAGCCCCAAATAACCCGATTCCTTCAGTTCGCGGACATCTTCGGCAGGCAATGCGCCCGCTAAATCAGCTTCATCGGCGCGGTGGGCAAACGCTTGGGCCAACTGTCGGGCCAGGTCAAGGTGAGAATAGTGGTTATGTGCTTTCATAACCACCATTCTACACCACCTTGCCTGGATGAGTTTAGAGCTAGAGCGAGAGGATTTACCCTTGTTTTCCCTCTCGCTCTTTCCTCTAGCTCTAAACTTCAGGCGTAGACGGGTTGCTCTGTCTCCGGCGGTGCAATGGCTGATTCCGCCCTGTCAATCCGTACATAAAGGGCCAACGCCAGAATGAACACCAGCAAAGTCAATACAGAAAGGAGCGCATCATTCCGCCAGAGACGCGCCGAATGGGCCAATGGGACAACAAGCCAGGGCACCAAAACCCGCGCCACTAACATCAAAATCATCGGTGTAAACAATCCGACCATCTGCCCGCGCCGCGTGGCCGCCCGTAGGAACAGCAGTGGCCCTATCCCCATGAATAAAAGAGGGAGAAGCATGGCGAATACGGGGTAAAATGCCTTGTCTCGCAGCCACCAGCCGTTGAAGGTGTCAGAATCGAACAGCCACACACTGTACGCCCCGACGACAAACAGCAGTGCGGCCGCGCCATGCCGTCGTGCCAACGGTAGCCCCAACGCCACCGGCAGCAGCAGAAATCCCGCGCTCGTCAACCAGCTTATGCCCACAAATAGTGCCGCCCCCAGAACAATGAGCAGACCCACCCCTAGCACCCAACGAAAACGATGCCAAACCTGCCGGTACTGCCATCCCTGGTACCCAATGATCAACCAGAGTGAAACCGCTCCCAGTAGATTCACCAGTTTGTCATCAGTGAACCATGGTCTGGATGTCCATTCTTTGAACGAAATTGTGATCGCAAACAAGCCCCAACTCATCGCCAACCCGGCCATGAACATGCCCCAGGCCGGTAATTGCCGTTGCCTGCCGGCTGCCCCCAAAACTAGCAGGAAAACCAGGAGAAATGCGATCCCGGCAACGATGCCCAGAGGGGGATAGATTCGGCTGAGTGCGTACAACGTACCTGGTAGCACTACCAACAAAATAGAGTGCCAGGGCATAGGGGTAATGGAATGTTTTTTCGTCATCATGGCCTCCAGGGTTTCACTATATGCCGCATAAAGCGACCCAATAAAATCAAGCAACATCCGCATCCAGAACGAGGTCAGACTGCGCCAGCCATTTTGCTGGTACGCATCCCGGCATAAATCCTGAAACAATTGTTGCATCAATGCCCCATACACCTGACGATGGGCATGGGGATAAGCCAGCAACAAAATACGGTAAAAGGCTACGGAAAGTCGAATGGGGTGGGATGAGAACTGGGTCATGATACGCTCGTGTTAGAGAGTGCTGCCGAACAGACGCTGTGATTCGGCGTAGCGCACCAGATGGGAGAGACGGGCTACTTCGGCCTTGAGTACTTGTGCACCAAAGGGGGTGAGCCGGTAATAACGTCGCCGCTCATCGTCTAGCTCGGGATCGGGGCGTTCATCGCTTTCAATGATGAGATTGGCTTCTAGCAAGCGTTTGATCGAACCGTAAAACGTGCCTGGCCCCATTTTGATCTGGCCTTGAGTGACATCTTCGATGGCTTTCATGATGCTATAACCGTGCCTGGCTTTGTCGGCCAGAACGAGCAGGATGTGGAACACCACCGAGGAAAGAGGGAGCAGTTTTTCAGGGTTTGTATCAGCCACCATTTGTTACCTCATCTATATCGCTGACAGATGTACTATATCTGTTGGCGATATAGTAGCAGGAAATGGATTCGCGTTCAAGCAGGAAACGGAGCAATTTGAGAAAAGCGGTTGCTGTACTGACAGGTTGGTGAATGGTCGTTATACTTAGCACGGTATGGAAGCAATCTTCCGCTTTTACGCTGATTTGAATGACTTTCTGCCCTCGGATAAACGTCAGCGCACGTTGAACGTTCCCTTCAATGAGCCAGTGGCAGTTAAACATCTCATTGAAGCCTTCGGCATCCCCCATCCAGAGGTTGAACTCATCTTGCATAATGACCAGCCGGTAGATTTTACGGCCCTGGTGCATGATGGCGACAGGGTGGCGGTGTATCCCCTGTTTCATACGCTGGAATTGGATGAACGGGTGAGGTTGCGGCCGCAACCCCCTGATCCCATCGCTTTCATCTTAGACGGGCACCTGGGCCAACTGGCGGCCTACCTGCGGATGCTCGGTTTTGATTGTCTCTACCGCAACAATTATGATGACCCGGAGCTGGCTCAGGTTTCCCACGATGAAAACCGGGTGTTACTGACGCGGGATCGCCGTTTGCTCATGCGTAAGCAGGTGATTCACGGCTACTGTCTGCGCAACAGTGACCCCCGGCAACAGTTGTTGGAGATGATGCGACGGTTTGCGTTGCGGCCGCATGTCCGGCCCTGGCAACGGTGTATCCGCTGTAACGGCGACCTCAGTCCCGTCGCTAAAGAAGCCATCCTTGACCGCCTGGAAAGCAAAACCCGGCTGTACTACGATGAATTCCAGATTTGCCAATCCTGCCAACAAATCTATTGGCAAGGCTCTCACTTCCGCCGGATGCAACCGTTCATTGATGAGATTGTGAATGGGAAAAGTAATGCGTGATGCGTAATGCATTTGTGAGGGGATTTGATGAATTATCAAGAGTGGAAAGAGCAGGTTCCGATTGAGATGAAAGGAGATCCTCTGTGGAAAGTGGAAATGTTTCGTTTGGCTTTGCTGATGGCTGACCTGAGTTGGCCTGATGCAACAAAACTGTTACAAGACAAAAGAACCCTTGACCTATCGAGCCAACTTTTGAGAGCAGTTGGTTCTATCAGTGCTAATTTTGCTGAAGGTTATTCCAGAGGTACAGGGAAGGATCGAGCCAGGTTTTATGGCTATTCTTTGGGTTCAGCTCGGGAAAGTCGGGTTTGGTATTATCAGGGCCGTCATGTCCTTACGCTTCCTGTGGCTATCCATCGTATCAAACTATTGACACAGATTATTCGCTACTTACTGACAACGATTCCAGAGCAACGCGGTCAAACTTTACGCGAAGAGCCAGCCATGTACCAATTATCAGACGACACCTTCTTAAATGATGTTGCTGATTCTACTGATCTTGATCAATTGTTGCAGAATATTCCCGACACAGATTAACCTATACTGAAACTCGCTTGAATCGAAGACATACCCTATGCATCACGCATCACGCATCACGCATCTCATCTTTAGCTATTTTTGGCGAGCATTCCTCTGGCTTCGTTTTCAGCTATTCCAAAAACATAAATTGAATAAACCGGTGCTGGAATGGGTGGCGGGGAAGCCGCTGGTGATTTTGCCCCAAGTGTTTAACCCTAATTTGTTTCTGACCAGCGAGTTTATGGTGCAGGCGTTAAACGAGATGCTGGTTCCAGCAGACTCTCGCTTCTTGGATATGGGCACAGGCAGTGGGGTGGGGGCGGTGTTCGCGGCCGCGTTCACCCCCCACGTCACCGCCATAGACATCAACCCCGCGGCCGCACGTTCCGCCCGCCTCAATGCCTTGCTTAACCAGGTGGAAGACCGGGTGCAGGTTTTCGAGGGTGACCTCTTTGCCCCTGTAGCCGGACAACAGTTTGACGTGATCCTGTTCAACCCACCCTACTACCGGGGCCAACCCAAAAATATGCTGGACAAAGCGTTCCGGGCCGAAGATGTGGTGGAACGGTTCGCGGCCGCGTTGCCCCACCACCTCACCCCTACCGGCCATCTGCTCCTGCTCCTCTCCACCACCACCGACGAAGAAAGTTTTTTGCGCCTGTTCCGTCAACAGGGTTACACCATCACCACCGCCGCCCAACACCATCTGCCTGGTGAGCGGATTACGCTTTACCGGGTGGGGTTTTGAGTTTCGAGTTTCGGGTTTCGAGTTGTTTAGCCCGCAATCCTAATTGCCACTTTTAAAGGAATTTCCCATGAACGGAGCGCTCACTAAGATGAATGAAAATGACGCCACAAGCACCACGGTTCCCCTCCTTTCGGTCCCCTGAACGGGGCTTACCGACGAATGAAATTTATCCGCAGATTTTTCTCTTCGCGCCTTTGCGCCTTTGCGCGAGTTATTTTTAGTGGAGTTCTCATGCCTGTAGATAGCTTCAAATTTCTCCCCCGCTTGATCAGCACCTTCTACCAGAGTGTCGCCCGTGAGCCAGAGTTGCCCATACCGTGGACGCCGGTCACGCGGCCGCAAGCCACCACCCTCTTCGGCCTCATCACCTCGGCGGGGCTGTACCACGCCCCCAGCCAGCCCCCCTTTGATATGGCACGGGAGCGGGCCGAACCCACCTGGGGTGATCCATCGTTTCGCGCCATTCCTACTGATGGGTCACGCGCCGAACTATCCGCCAGCCATCTACACCTCAACACGGCGGATCTGTTGGCTGACATTAACATTCAATTGCCGCTGGATCGGTTTCGGGAGTTGGCTGAGGCGGGGGAAATAGGCGGTGTGGCGCGGGCCGGGTACTCGTTTATGGGCTACCAGGGTTATCCCCCGAACGCGGCCGCGTGGCAAAATGATTTTGGCCCCCAGGTAGCCGGTCTGCTCAAGGCTGAAGGGGTGACGGCGGTGCTCCTCACCCCGGCTTGACCGGATTGCTCGATTAACGTGCCCGTGCTGGCACGTACCCTGGAAGCCCACGGTTTGTCTACCATCCTCGTGACCAACATGCCCTTTTGGGCCGAAAAGATCGGTGTACCCCGCACCCTGGCGGTGGAATTTCCCTTCGGGCACATGTTGGGCCAGCCGGGCGATGTGGCCATGCAGATGCGGGTCATCCGGCAAGCCCTGGCTGTGCTGATGACCGCCACCACACCCGGAACCATCGTGCATAGCGACGAGGTGTGGCCGGTTCCGGCGGTGGAAGCGATGAAAGCGTGGCAACCCGCCGAGCCATCGCCGGTGATTGCCGTGCTGGGGCCGCAGTTGCGCGAGATGTTACGCGGGCGGCGGAATACTATGACTGATTGACAAATAGGGAGAATGGTCTAACATTTGCCCTGAGTAATTCGTTTCAACTCGCACCAAGTACCCGCATCGTTGCCGACAACCATAGCCATGAAAGCTTACCGCGGCCGCAACCTTTCAACCTATATCTCCGCCCTGTTTGCCCTCATTCTCCTGCAAACAACCCTCTGGCCTGCCCTGGTTTCATCCGAACGCGCCTTTGATGCCCTGCCTTATCACAACCATCTTTACCTGCATCCCCATGCCCATACCAGCCATGATGTGCATGAGGAAACCCACAGCGATCACCTGCCCGAAATAGCCAGTGTCCCCTGGTCTGAAGTGTTGGGCGAAGGGGCACTGTGTCTGTTCAGCCTCTTTGCCACCCACTTCATAGGTATCCTGATCCCCGAAAACCTTAATGCGCTGGTAGCCGCCCAGGCTGCCTATGCTTTCCTCATTCCCCAATGGACAGAGCAACAATTTGTCACCGCCTTATATCTACCCCTGCCTGAGCAACCCCCTCGTTCTTAAACCCACAACCGCATAGCTGTATCCCTTTTCCCTGATGGGAAAAGTTGTGCCTTGTGCCCGATGTTATCCATCAGGCACGGTTTCCTGTTTCACGCAAGCTGTTTGGGTTGGAGTGAGGTTGATGATGTTGGCTGGTCTGCGCCGCGGCCGCGTGCCCGTTATCCTACAAATGACCACCATCGAATGTGGGGCCGCCTGTTTAGCCATGTTGTTGAGCTACTACGGGCGTAAAACCCGCCTGTCTGAGTGCCGCGACTGGCTAGGCACGGGGCGGGACGGCATCTCTGCTTATGAGATCGCCGAAGCCGGGCAGGCCATGGGCCTCGACCTGGAAGGGTACGCCGTCGCCGCCGAAGATATTGCCGATGTGCCCCTGCCCGCCATTGCCTTCTGGGACGACAACCATTTTGTCGTCATTGAGCAGGGTAACACCCCGCTTCATTCGCCTGGTGGACCCGGCTTTGGGCCGAATCCAGGTGACACCGCCCGAATTTGCCCACACGTTTTCCGGTGTTGTCCTGGCGGGTGCGCCCAAGGCCGATTTTGTGCCGCGTGATTACCAGGAGACGGCTAACTGGCGGCTCTACTTGCGGCGTATGTGGCACACCAGCGGGACTCAGCGGCTTCTGCTCCAGATTATTGCCGCCTCTGTTTCCTTGCAACTGCTGGGTTTGTTGTTGCCTCTGGCGACCAAATGGCTTATTGATGACATTTTGCCTGGCCGTCTCACCGATATTTTGGGCTTGTTTGGCCTGGGGTTGCTTTTGCTCATGGGTACGCAGTTCCTCATCAGCTATGTGCGCGAGCGGTGGCTCATCTTTTTGCAGGCCCGGTTTGATTCCCAGATCATGTTTGACTTTTTTCGCCATGTGCTGACTCTGCCAGTGGATTTTTTCCTCAAGCGCACCAGTGGCGATATGCTCCAGCGGTTGGGTAGCAACATGACCATCCGCGAGGCGTTTACCAGCAATACCCTTTCCACGGTGTTGGATGGAACCCTGGTGCTGACTTATCTGCTCATCTTACTTTTCTGGTCGCCGCTGTTTGCTTTGTTGGCCCTGGTATTGGGATTGGTGCAGGTGGCGATTTTGCTGATGACGGCCCCGCAGATGCGCTTTTTGACGGAGCGGGTGCTGGTGAATGAGTCGAAATCGCACAGTTATTTGCTGGAAGCGTTGGCGGGCATTATCACCCTGAAGTCGGCGGGGGCGGAAGATCGGGCTTATCACCATTGGTTTCATCTGTTTGAGGAGCATCTGCAAGGGTTGATTCAGCAAAGCCAGTTGGGGGCGAAAATTAACACGGTTTTGCAGACGTTGCGCCTTTTTACGCCGGTCTTGTTGCTGTGGTTAGGGGTTATTTTGGTGTTACAGGAGCGACTGACGCTAGGCACGATGTTGGCGCTCAATTCGTTGGCGTTGGCTTTCCTGACGCCGCTGACCTCGTTGGTGCAGAATGGGCAACAATTGCAATATGTGGGGGCACATCTGGAGCGGGTGATGGATGTGATGGAAACGCCCCCGGAACAGGTGAAAGGGGAGAAACCGGACGCGCCACCATTCCGCGGCCGCGTCGCCGTCCACAACCTCTCCTTCCACTATGACCCCCACAGCCCCCTGGTGCTCGATGATATTTCCTTCACCGCCGAGCCGGGACAAAAGATCGCCATCGTGGGGGCGACCGGCTCCGGCAAAAGCACCCTGGCGCTCCTCTTGCTGGGGTTATACCGCCCTACCTGTGGCGATATTTTCTATGATGAGGTTCCCTTAGCGGCGATGGATTGGCGCACCATGCGCCAACAATGGGGCGTCGTCTTGCAACAAGCCAATCTCTTCCACGGCTCCATCCGCGAGAACATCACCCTGAACGATCACACCATTCCCCTGGAGCAGATAGAAGCGGCCGCGACATTGGCCGCCATTCATAATGAGATTGAGCAGATGCCCATGGCCTATGAAACCCTGGTGGCTGAGGCGGGTGGCGGCCTATCTGGGGGGCAGAGGCAGAGAATTTTGCTGGCCCGCGCCTTACTGCGTCAGCCACGCCTGCTCTTGCTGGATGAAGCGACCAGTCATCTGGATGGAGCCACGGAACAGCGGGTGGTAGCGCATTTGCGCCAGCTTGATTGCACCCAATTGGTGATTGCCCACCGCTTGAGCACCATCGTGGATGCGACCATGATTCTGGTTTTGCATGAAGGGCGGCTGGTCGAACGCGGCCGCCATGAGGAATTGTTAGCCCGCCGAGGCTATTACGCGGCCCTGGTGGGTGAACAAGCTGAAGTGGGTTTCCCAGCCTGACCGTAGCAGGTTGTAACCGATTGCTTAAACCGTTTGTTTATGACAGAAGGAGAATACAGCATGAAGAAAGTAACAAAACTGACGAAATTGACCAAGGTTGAGTTGAAGAAAGTTGTCGGTGGTGCTCTGCACAAGAAAGGTGGCGGCGGTGGTTGTTGCGGTGGTGGCGGTTACTAGACCATACACCCGGTAACAGGTTAGTCAAACAGGGGCCTGGGCTACGGTAACGGGCTGTTGATTTGATTAACGATGGGCAACGGCTGGAT
>JADJUV010000053.1 GCA_016716885.1 Candidatus Trichofilum aggregatum
CCTGGATCTCGATTCCATTTTCGCCAACATCTCAAACAACTGCCCTAACTGGCGCTCAACTTCATGCAAACCCTGGCCGACCGCGTGCGCTACAATACCACCCAAATGGAAAGCCTGACTCTTGCTCGATCCGCCCCATCGCCCGGCCCGTAAACCGTTAGAACTGGCTTCCGTGACTATGGCTTTGCAGAAACGACCGGCGTCATTATAGATATGAAACTGACCCAAACAGACCTGGCCAGTCTGGTAGGAGCGACCCGCGAAAGCGTCAACAAAACCATCCGCGCCTTCCGTGATGAAAAACTCATCCAGTTCGAGCAAGGCTACATCACCATCCTCGACCCAGAGGCCTTGCACGAACGACTGTCACAGCTAATGGTCACACCTGTTTTTCCATGCGAATATCCTGCCACATTCGGCCCTTACAGAAGGTAAAATCCTTCAACCCGGCCAATTCCCGATAACCCAGTTTTGGGTGGCCAACCAAATGGCGTTGCTGTTAAATTCAAAAACATTCCAACTCAATCCGCTTCAACCCCGCCAGCTTGATCTGCTCCTAAATATTGTATAGCTAAAAACCTCTAACCTGTCCCAGGTTTGATGTTTTGCTGACGCGGAAGAGGTTATGGGGGTCGTGTAGCAGGCCTTTATTTGAGTGAGTCAGATACTACTTACGATAGGGCATTCTGGACTCGATCCGCCCCTCGTCCATGATCATATTGACATAGGCCCCGCCAGCCGAATAAGGTGAAGGCACCCAATAACTCTTTGACCATTGATCATACGTTCATTGTTGGCCGGGTCTGGGTCTGGGACCGACAATCACCTGGGCAAAATTGGCCTCAAGCGGAAGCTCCAGGCAAATCCTCTCGCTTTATCCGATGGGCAGCGCCGTTGTTGATGGGGTAAGAGGTGCATAGTGGAGTGAACAGGGGCAACTGTGAAGCATGTTTTATGTGTGGATCAATGACCTCATCGTTGAGTCTGCCGTAAAGAAATCGGCATTCCAATACCATTGCAGGCCCGGCGGATAGAGGCCGTCGAATGCAGGCTTTGCAGGGCAGGCAGGGGATTGGGCCAGCAAAGTCCATGGCCCAAAGGCGCCAGAGCACGGATCGGCGCCAATATCTGTTCGCCTTTTTCCGGGTCGCCGGTATAACAGCCAGGTGAACTGGCCATCTTCTTTCAAATGGTGTTCGATTGGGGAACATAGCCACTGGCGGTACAGCGTGAAAGCCAAACCAGCCATTAAGCTCTTCGGAGCCGGTCAGGATCAAATTGCGCCAGGTGCGCATGACGGTCGCCGCATGTTCCATCTCCCAAAACATCGGGCCGCCATAGACTGTGCTGACCGGCCGACCCTGGAAGAGGAAAGATGTGACCACGCCGAAGTTGCCGCCGCCGCCGCGCACACCCCAGAACAGATCCTCATTCTCCTCACTGCTGGCGCGCTAACCAACCGCCCGTCAGCTAACACCATATCCGCCTCTAACAAATTATCAATCGTTAGCCCATAATGGCGGGTGAGATAACCTAGGCCACCGCCCAATGTCAGCCCACCCACCCCTGTCGTGGAAAGGAAGCCGGTAGGCACGGCCAGACCGAATGGATAAGTAGCATGATCCACATCGCCCCAGGTGAGCCACCCTCAACGCGCACTGTACACCTTGCCGATCGACACGAATTCCCTTCATGGGCGAAAGGTCTATCACCAGTCCGCCGTCACAGCTCCCCAGACCGGCACCATTGTGACCACCGCCACGCATGGCCCCAGTAGTAGCCCATTTTTGCACGGGCAAAGTTAACCGCGGCCTGCACATCGGCCGTGTCCACACAGCGAGCAATGAAGACCGGGCCGCCTGTCTATCATGCCGTTGTAAAGCTGCCTAGCCTCGTCGCAAAATTACCATCACTGGGCTGGATTAACTCACCCCGCAGACTGCTCTTAAACGAGCCACCACCGCCACGTCTAATAAATCCGCCTCTCTTGTCGTTTCCCAACATATTTCCATTCAACGTTTGACGCCAAAGGAGAAGCTAAAGTTTTTACGGTCGGTTGGTTGCTGACCGCGCCGCCTACAAAAAAGGTTAGGTTACGGCCGGTTCTGCCCGATTACATCCTCGTGCAAACGGCGTAAATCTCCACGTTTACACGCACCACGGTGCAAACCCTGGTGATACCAGGCCCCGCGGGCTGTGCCTTCGTGCCGGAAGCCACACTTCTCGGCCAACCGTCGTGAAGCACAATTGGGATGAATAACCAATCTGATCCGATTGACTTGTTTGTTCTCGAACAGGTAACACATTAGTAGCCTGACTCGCCTCAGAGGCCACGCCTTTGCCCCGCTTTCCGCCGAGTAAAACCTGGTAGGAAGAGTTCGTACTCGTCCAGATAATTGACCCGGTCTGAAAATTCGATATGACCAACTATTTCATCATTCGTAGAGACGATGACCAACAGCCATCCTCTTTGTTCCAAAAGCCGCCTGTCAGAAGCGGGTGTCAACTTTTTTTTTTTTTTTTTTTTTTGAAGGAAGATGGCCGGGAAACAATGAAACTTTTGGGGGGAATACACGCAGTCGCCCTGATTGCCGTCCAGGGGATAAGCGTCAAAAAGTGAAGATGATCAAGTGTCCGTAAATGGGACAAGAGATGAAGTTGCCTTTGAGCAGATGTAATCCTTTACTGAATATTGATTAGCGATTACCAGAAGCGCATCATGAGAGGGGCAGCATTATCTGGTTGCGGTCTTACACGGATATAAACGCGTTGTTGCCAACAACAAACCGCCCCCAGACAGCCGTATCTTCCCCCGCAAAATCCACTTATAATTCCTGCATCCACACCTGCATCAATCGCCGCCGACCCGGATTGCACATACAAGTTACCTGTTGCAAGAGCTAAAAAGAACAGTTCACCACAATACCGTCTCCCGGTAACAAAAACAGCGATCAGCCTGCCTGGTTTATCTAGTTGCGCCTGGCACATACCACGCAGTACGACGGGGTTTGCCAGCGCCATAGACCCCTCTATATAATTTTTTTTTTTTTTTTTTTTTTTTTTTTTTTTTTCAAACGATCTGGTGGAGAAGACCGCATGAGCTTGCTCCACCTTCAGGATCAACGTCACCTCATCTATCATCACTAGCCACCATTGTAGAAAACAACTCTCGCTCAAAACTCGCACAAACCCTCGCACAATTGGTTACCATAGGCCAAAATGGGTTTGACCTGGCAGGAATAGCGCAGACTTATGTGGCAGCTCACCTATTTGGCGCACCAACGCTGGAATACACAGCGGCCGTAACCAACCCTAACACGGCGCAAAGCCAGAGCTTTGCTCGCCTATCTGGCTGTCACGCAACAGGCCCAAAGCCAGGAAGCCCTGGGCCGCTCTGCTCTGGCCCGACCATGATGAGCAGCAGGGTCACGCCGACCTCAGCCGCATCCTGTCTAATTTGCGCAGGGTGTTGGGCGCAGACTACATTCTGGCCGACCGGCAGCAGGTAGCCCTGCCTGACATCGCGGCGTTGTGGGTTGATGTGGTTCATTTTCGTCAGCAGTTGGATGCCTGCCGCGGAAACAGCGATAGGGCAATAGACGATGATTGCTGCCGAAAATTGGCCGCGGCCGCAGATTGTAATCAAGCTGATTTTCTGGCCGGTTTCCCTTGCCCGACTGTCCAGCTTTTGACGAGTGGCATTTTTGCAAACGGAAGCCTTACGTCGTGATTTAAGCTGGGCGCTCGACAAGTTAGTCCATGTTTATGAAGCCTGTAACGACCTGGCCCAGGCTATCGCACGCCCAACGCCGGGTAGGGCCTGGATCCACTGCATGAACCGGCACAGCAGCGGCTCATCGCCTTGTATGGCCGTAACGGACAGCGAGCCGGCCCATCGTCAGTATCAAACATGTGAACGTCTGCTGGCCGAGGAGTTGGAGGCATTGAACCGGAACCAGAAACCAAACAGCTTTATGAACAGATCCGCCAGGGGCAGGGCAGAGGGAGCGCCACCGAGCCATTGTCAAAAAAGTGGATCAAATCCGATATTTTCTGAGCTACGACAATGCACGCATCGCCTATGCTATTGTTGGCAATGGCCCGCCGCTGGTTTGGACCGCCACGTTTCTGCGGCATCTGGAATTTGATTGGCATAGTCCAATCTGGCAACATTGGCTGGCAGCGCTGGCCCAGTCGCTACACGCTCATCCGTTATGATGGACGCGCCTGCGGCCTCTCTGATTGGAACGTGAGCGATATTTCTTTTGAAGCCTGGGTGCGCGACCTGGAAGCTTTGGTGGACCATCTTGGATTGGAGCGGTTTCGTTTGTTAGCTCTCTCCCAATCAGGTGCGGTAGCTATCGCTTATGCGGCCCGCCATCCCGAAAAATTGTCTCACCTGATTTTGCACGGTGCTTACGCCCGCGGCCGCTTTCATCGTCAGGACATCCCCAGGCGGCAGAAGAAGCGCAGACGCTGCTTTCATTGACCAAGTTGGGCTGGGGCGCGACAATCCAGCTTTCGCCAGGTTTTTCCCTGCAACTTATGCCCGACGCAACCAAAGAGCAGATCGCCTGGTTTGACGAATTGATGCGCATCTCCATGTCAGCGGACAATGCGGTTCGTGCCGAGGCAGAAATGTATCACATCAATGTTCTCGACCTGCTGCCGCAACTGCGTGTGCCCACATTGGTTACACACTGCCGCCATGATGCGGCCGTTCCTTTTGCCGAAGGTCAAATTCTGGCCAGCCAGATCCCTGGCGCACAATTTGTGTCTTTAGATAGCAAAAACCATCTGCTTTTACCATCCGAACCGGCCTGGGAGCAGTTTGTCCGGCAAGTCCACCGTTTTGCCGCCGATGAGACACAGCCATTATTAAGGCGTTCATCTATTGCCCCGCCCGCGGCCGCTAAAATTCCACGCTTTGATTTGGCCGCAGCCTGCGCCACAACAGCCGTTTGTCGCCCGTACTCAGGAATTGGGCCGGTTAAACAGCCATCTCGATGAGGCGCTAAATGGGAATGGCCGTGTTGTTTTCATCACCGGCGGCGCGGGCCGGGGCAAAACAGCGTTGCTGGCAGAATTCGCCCGCCGCGCTCAAGAGACTCATAAGGATTTAATCATTGCTGGCGGCAGCGGCAGTGCCTTGGCTGGTATGGGATCCCTTTGCCTTTCCGTGAGGTCATGGAACTGCTGACTGGCAACGTTACCAGCCGTCAGATGGGTGGTCAGGCCGGAATCGAGCAGGCACGTCGTTTGTGGGCGCTGCTGCCCCACACAGTGCAGGCTATTCTGGAACACGGCCCACAGGTGCTCGATCTCTTTGTGACGGGAAATCAATTGTTGGCGCGGGCCGCGGCCGCGGCCCCTGCTGGCACAAACTGGCTGACTGCCTTGAGAGAAGAAGTTGCCCGTCGTCGCCATACACCAGGCGCAGTGGAGCAAACAGCCGTTTTCGGACAAATCACCAGTGTGCTGTACCATCTGGCCCAAAAGCGCCCCCTGCTGATCACCCTGGACGACCTGCAATGGCTGGACTCAGCCTCCCTGGGGCTGCTGTTCCACATCGGCCGTCGCCTGGCTAGCGGCCGCGTTCTCATTGTTGGCGCATACCGGCCGGACGGAACTCCCCCAGGGCCGGGACGGCCAGCCGCACCCCTGATGCAACTTCTGGACGAGTTCAAACGACAATATGGGGACGTATTCATTGATCTGGCGGCGGCTGATGAGGCAGAAGGCATGGCTTTTGTGGATGCCTTTCTGAACAGCGAACCCAATCAGTTGGATGCGGCATTTCGCCGGGCGCTCTGGCGGCGTACAGGGGGTCATCCGTTATTTGTGGTGGAGCTATTGCGAGATATGCAAAGCCGGGGCGACCTGATTCACGATGAGGCAGGACGATGGTGTGAAGGCCGGGTGCTGGATTGGGAGAGGTTTCCGGCGCGTGTGGAAGCGGTCATTGCGCGACGGGTGGAGCGGTTGGATGACGATGCGCGAGCCGTTCTGGCGGCGGCCAGCGTTGAGGGGGAGCTGTTTACGGCCGAAGTTATCGCGCAGGTGTTAGAGGTGGCAGAACGGCCGTTGCTGCACCACCTGTCACAGCAGTTGGGCAAACAACAACGGCTGGTACAAGAACGAGGAGAGGTCAAAGCAGGCGAGGGTTATCTATCTGCATACCAGTTTAGCCATGCCCTGTTTCAACAATATCTTTACCACCAGCTTTCCCCAGGCGAGCGTCGCCGCCTGCATAGGGCAGTCGCCAGAGCGTTGGCTGCGCTATATGCGGAAGATATTGATCAGGTTGTCGTGCAGTTAGCCTACCATTATACAGCCGTTGCGGACTGGCCTGAAGCCACACAATATCACAGCCGGGCAGGCGATCTCGCTTGCCAGCGAGCCAGCCTGCCCGATGCTGTTCGCCATTACAAATCCGCCCTCGCCCATTGGCCCCAAACCGACAAGGCGGGGCAGGCGCAACTCTTGTGTAAACTTGGCGAGAGCCTATGGGTTTTGGGAGAGTACCTGGAAGCGATTGAGACACTTCAAACCAGTTACGATCAGTTTAAAGGAGCAAGGGATAATCTGGGGATGGCGAACGCGCAGCGACTCTTGGGCCGGGTATATTGGGAAACAGGTCAAGTAGACAAAACTGGCCGTTGCTACCGGCAGGCCCTCGACATTTTAGAGGGCGAGCCTGAAAGTGAAGCGTTAGCCTGGGCGCTGGCAAGTATGTCCAATTACCATATGCACCTGGGGAATTATGAGGAGTCTATCAACCTGGGAGAGCAAGCACTGGCTTTAGCCCGTGAGTTGGATGCGAACGCATTAATCATCCAATGTTTGTGCGATCTCGGTTCGGCCATCTCCAGCAAAGGGGACTGGAGCGGGCTGGCGCTGGAGCAGAAAAGCCTGGAGCTGGCGCTGGCTTCCAGTCGGCCGCACGATGCCGGTCGCGCCTACCTTTATATTGCCGAAGCCCTCATCTATCTTGGCCGTTATGAACAGGCCAGGGAGCTTTTGCAAGAGGCAATGGCTTACACCCAACGAATGCACATCCCCTATATCGCCGAAAATGCGTCCCGCATGGTGGCTGAACTGGATCAGCTTACGGGTTGCTGGAGGACTGTCATCACGCAGTTACAAACAAAAGTCGAACACAGGGGCAGTGAAGAACTGGTAGGGCTGCCCCGGCTCTATGTTAGTCTGCTGAACGGTCGTCTCTACAATGACCTGGGGCTGGTCGAAGAGGCGCACAAACTGTTGACTAAGGCGCTGGCGGGGCCGTTTAACAATCTTGACCCACGCGTAGCCTTGTTAGGTGAATTGGCGCGGGCCGAAGCGGTGCGCGGCCAACGGGAAGCTACTGTAACTACCGTCAGTGAAATATTGCAATTGACCGGGCAGGCGCGTTATCTCTTCCCCAATATGAGTATGGCACTGTTGTTCATCTGCCAGTTGCCGCTGGTGTTTGGCGGGCGGGAAATGGTACAGGCCGCCCATTCTGCCTACCAACAATTGGCACGATTGGACAGACAGTATGGTACGCCGACCACATCTGCCTGTCTCCTGGAAGGCAAGGGTTGGCTGGCTCTGGCTGAGGCGAATCTCGTTAAAGTCACCATAGCTGAAGCGGCGGCCGCCTTTGAGCGGGCCACAGTCAAGTGGCAAGCGTTGAACCACCCTTATGACGAAGTTCGGGCCTTGAGTGGCTGGGGTCAGGCATTAGCGCAAGCGGGTGATAGGGATGGGTCTCAGTTGGCATGGGAGCGGGCAAAGGGGCTGATCAATGTCCTGGCAGCGCAGTTAGACGACCACAAATTTAAATTCGCGTTTCTGCATTCGCCATTGGTGGGAGAAATTCATACTACTTTCCAGCAGCGTTGAATTTGAGTAAAGACTAAGCGGCGCTGTCTTATGAACGACCGTACCTCTGAAGTTGCGCGCCGTTTGTTTGACGCTTTCCTTCAAGCCAACAGCCGGTTGCCAAGCGCTGCCTTTTTGCGGCCGCGTCTGGTCTAAAGGAATGAGTGGCAATAAAGAATCAACTAACCAGGCAAAAACGCATGAATTCTTTCCTAACTTAAGCATGATGTTTGTTACTTTGTCTTTCTGTGGAAAATACATCTAATAAAGCGTGATTTTGTATCGTAGTCATAGGTGAAACGTCTAATCCAAAATGGTTAAAACTGCTAACTGCAATTAGAATGTTATTGTCAAGTTGCATAGTGCTTACTCGTTCGTCCAAGGCAGATGACGCAAACCCCCTCGCACTGAACAGGGTGACGGAAGTAGCAGAGATTCAGTGTGGGGCGCGGCCGCGAACCGCTCCCTTATGCCGATAAGAAATCAGTCCAAGCCAATGCCGGTCTTAAAAGGCGATTAAGTGGTAAGTCGCCGTGCCCCTTTTCAGGGAAGGTTCGCTGGTAAAAACATAGCGAACTTCAGCCGACTACCAAAAGAAAAAGGAACAACCATGTCAACACTTATAGCAAACCCCCATCCAGTCAGAAAACCCTTCTTGTTGCTCATACTACTCCTTGTTTTTCTGACCAGTATGACTTCGCTTTACTCTGCCCCTTCACAACAAACGGATTCGCCAACAACCAATGAAACTTTGCCCCATTTAACATTAGGCTATTACCAGATGGACACGCGTGCCTACCTGGAGACAAATACTTCTTCCGCGCCAGCCTCTCCATCCAATCCTGATTACATTCCTGGAGCAAGGTCGTTTACCAGAGTTATCGGACAAACAATTGGGATATCTTCTTATCTGATGATATGGGTAGCTACGAGACCCGTCTGACGACGTCCGGGAGTGATGAGATACATCCACGTTTGAATCGAGGCGGGACTCATATTGCCTATGCCGCTAAACAGAACGGGAATTTCGAAATCTACGTTATGAATAGCGACGGCATAAACAAAACACAGTTGACTAACAACAGTACCGATGATGTTAATCCCTATTGGTCACCGGATGGAAGCAAAATTGTCTTTCAAGCCTACCGTGATGGGCAACCAGAAATTTATGTCATGAATGCCGATGGGTCGGGACAGACCCGTTTGACCAACAGCAATGATTACGATGGCATGCCCGCCTGGTCGCCTGATGGGACTATGATAGCTTTTGCGTCCCGACGTACCGGCGGGTACCGAATTTATACGATGAATACGGATGGTAGCAATCAAATTCAGCGTTCTTCCCAGTCTTTCAGTCTGGAACCTACGTGGTCCCCTGACAGCACCCAGATTGCTTACTCGGCTGATGGTGATAACAACGCCTGGTATGAAATATGGCTTATGAGCGCCAATGGTTCGGCACAGGTGCTTAAACATAACCCAGGCAGTGAGTATGATGCCCTGGCCCGCAGTTGGTCACCAGATGGAAAATACATCGCCTTTACTAGAATCCACTATATTTTTTATCAAGGTAACTGGTACTGGCAAGATAGTCGTTTAGAAGCTGTCGGGACCGCAACTGGTGTCATTACGGTCGGCCCCAATAATCCACCTAATCGTGATTGGTATCCTGATTGGCAGACTCTGGATAATCAAAAGCCTGTGTCCCAAGTCACGGCGTTAGCCTCCGTTTCTCCGGCCACGTTTACTGTGAACTGGAGTGGTAGTGATACCGGTGGTTCGGGTCTTAAAAATTATGATGTGCAGATACGGGACGGAGTCAATGGTTCCTGGACAGCCTGGAAAACAGCCACAACCCAGACATCGGCGACGTATACAGGTATTGGTGGACACACATACTATTTCCGCGGCCGCGCTCGTGACAACAATTACAATCTGGAATCCTGGCCTACCACCCACGACACCGTAACCACAGTAGAGTCATCACCGCCGCAGGTAGCCATGATGACGTTACCCGCTTATTCGCGCCGTCAAGGGTTTATCGTCCAGTGGACAGGAACAGATCCAGGGGGATCAGGCATTGCCAGTTATGATGTGCAGTACCGTGAGGGAACCGGCGGGAGTTGGACAAACCTGGTGATCAACACACCGGCGACTTCGGCTTCCTTTGATGGGACGGCAGGAACAACCTATTACTTCCGGGTTCGCGGCCGCGATACAGCCCAAAACGTCAGTGCCTGGCCCAGTGGCAACGGTCATACAGCCACAACTCTTTACACGTGGGCCATCGAAGGAATGGCGACCAACAACGCCGGTGTGCCCGTAAGTGGTATGAGTGCCACCACAACGCCAGGCGCCTTTACTTCTCTCCCTAGCGACCTTTCTGGCTTGTATGGTGCTTATGTGGCTTCGTCAGCCAGCAATTACACGGTAGATTGGAGTAAGTCGGGTTATGGGGACTTACCGGCTACCCAATTTACTAACAGCGAGGCGACACACAATGTTGTCTTACCCCCAATAGACAATGTCATACAAAACAGCCATTTTGAAACTGGTGTGTTTGGGTCCGGTGACTGGATAGCCACCGGTTCTTCGGCACCCATTGTCACACAAACCCTACAACATACAGGCAACTATGTCGCATCCCTCGGTTCACCCATTGCCGTCACCACCCAATCCCTCACTAGCAACACGGCTAACACTTTCTTGGGTACCGATAGCAATGGGATTATTCACATGATCTGGTTGGAAGGCACTCCGAGTACATCTGGCTCTGTCATCAAATATAGTCAGAGAGCATCTTATGGTGATTGGTCTTCGCCTCAATTAGTCTATCAAAACCCCCCATACGGATTGCAGTTGTCCGACGCTGTGGTGGCACCCGATGGTCAGGTGCATGGGATCTGGTACGGTTACATCAGCGGGCAGGGACACTTTATGTATGGTCGGCGCAACACAAACGGCACATGGATAACATCTCAGGCCCTGGTTAGCGGACAAAATTTTGGCATGGTTAAGTTGGCGGTTGATGCTAACAACCATGTTCACGTTGTTTATGGCCTCAACCATAATCCGCCACTCCTTTTATATCGTTACTTAAGACCTGATAACACCTGGTCAGCCGAAGAAAGCGTTGTAACAGGATTATCACCTGCCCAAAGTTTAGAAGTGGTGATTGACTCCCAGGCAGGTATTCACGTCATGTGGACGGCCCAAGCCAATACAAGTACGTTAGATGTCTATTACACACAGCGCCGCAGCAATGGGAGCTGGCCTTCACCAGTAAACCTTAGTAATTCCATGGACGCTCATTCTTCTTTGTTCGATATGGGTGTCACATCGGAAGGAGTTGTTCATGTTTTACGTGGTGAATGGTCAGCACAGGGTTATCTCGTCTATTACCAAAGAGGTTATGGTGATAGTTGGTCTCCTCCTGAACTTCTAACAACAGGTGGGGCGCTGGGGTATTTTGGGGCGATTGCCGTAGATGAAGCGGGTAGTGCCCATCTTATCTGGAACACATTCCAGTCTGGTTCCCCGCGCCGGATCATGTACACGCAACGAACGTCTGCGGGATGGATAATGCCTTCTCAGGTCATTCGTGAATCTACCTGGCTCATGCACGATCTAAACTTGGAGATCAGCCCGTCAGGTATTTTGCATCTGGCCTGGGCAGAAACGACTACCGGTTTGGCTATGGCCTACTATGTACAAATGACCCCGGATGGGGCAATGAAGCAAACGTTCCCCGCGTACAATGGCACCGATAACGGCATAATTCCCATCCTGCTGGTAGATAAGAACAACATTCCTCATCTCCTTATCCATCGATCCAATAATAATGTTCATTACATGTCACAAGCCACGGCCAACCAAACAGGGGATTCTACCCTGAAGCAAGTCGTCACGGTTCCGGTTTCGCCGGCAGTTTCGGTGTTGTCTTATTGGCACTGGTTAAATGGTATGACCCAGGCGGGTGGGCCGTCATTCTCACTGCACGTTGATGATGGCAGCAGTAATACGCCACTGGTAACCAGGCAAACAAACACAGTGGGTTGGGAGCATAGTTGGGTTGATCTTTCAGCTTGGGCAGGGCAAACCATTACAGTCACGTTTAATGTGCATCAAGTGGTGGATAAGCCCATGGCCGAAGCCTACCTGGATGAGGTGACGCTAGGGTCAACACAACCTGATGTGTGGCTTAATGGTGATTACCAGACAGCTCTGCCAGGTGAAACGGTGACATACGCGATTACTTACGGCAATCAAGGGGCCGCGGCCGCGGACAGTGTTACCCTCAATCACACCTTAGCTTCTGGCCTGAGTTTTGTCTCAGCTACGGTGCCCCCTACCCAAATCAGTGGCTCAACGCTTACCTGGAACTTGAGCACGATGAATAGTAATACCGGGCCGCTAACAATTTTTGTTACCGTACAGGTCAACCCTGCCGCACCTGCATTTACCACCCTTTCCAGCCCACTCAGCATCAGCACCACCAGCAACGAGCTGGAAACGAGTAATAATCAGGCTACGATAAAGATTTACCTGGTGCGAATGACGTACCTGCCTGCCATCGTTCGTTAGGAAGGGCGTTGAGCACAAAGCGACATGTGAAAAAAGACCTCAGGTGCTTGTTAAACGCCTGAGGTCTTTCTTCTGGCTTAAGCGAAATCTCACAGATGATCTTTATCATTTTGGGGGTCAAATATGGGCGTTATAATGAGAATCTTGTTGGACGAATCTTATTTTGATCCCGCTCACCTCAGCTACTTTTTGCTTTCACCTTGCCTCCTGCGGCCAGAGTCTGATCAACAAAATACTTACCAGGAGTTTTACCATGCAACGTAACTCTTATTCGACCTTATGGTGGTGCTTAGTGTGTTTTTTGCTGTACTGGTAGCGTTAGTGGCTGATCCGTCATCCTGGCACAATGACCTTTCTCTGCAAGCCCAAGATACTAGCTCCCAAACTGACGCCGCTGTTTTTACACTTGAATATTATGAGGCGAACCGCTTTGATCAACCGGCTGTTCCTCAAGCTCCGGGGATTATCTCAGGGCCGACCGCTCCTGAAATCATCATTCCCTGGAGCAAGATCGTCTACCAGTTTTATCAGGATAACAATTACGAAATCTATCTGACCAATGATGATGGGTCTGGGCAAGTTCGCCTTACCAACCATCTTGCTCAAGATATTCATCCGCGTCTCAATCGGGGGGCAACAAAGATTGCCTTTGCCTCGAATCGTGACGGTGATTACGAAATCTACCTGATGAACAGCAATGGGACGGGCTTACAGCAACTAACATTTAACAATACCGATGATGTTGATCCTGTGTGGTCACCTGACGGGGCAAGGATCGTTTTTCAAGCCTACCGTGATAATCAGCCAGAAATCTATATCATGAACGGGGATGGCTCGGCTCAGATGCGACTTACAAATGACAATGATTATGATGGTATGCCGTCCTGGTCGCCTGATGGGAACAAAATTGTTTTTACCTCTCGTCGTACAGGGGGTTATCGCATCTACGCGATGAATACAGGTGGGGGTGGTGTGACCCCATTATCAGGGCAACCCTATAGTTTTCATGCCCATTATTCCCCCGACGGAAGCAAAATCGCCTATGATGCCGATGAGAACAACAATGGATTTCAAGAAATTTGGTTAATGAATGCGGATGGTAGCCAACAGCGATCTCACTTTGGTGATTTCGTTACGCAACAAGATTATTTGGTGCGTAGTTGGTCCCCCGATGGAAGGTATATAGCTTTTACCAATGTGTGGTTTGTTTTGTATCAGGGTAACTGGTATTGGAGCAATGCTTATTTAGAGGCAATCGCCTGGGGGGCGGGTTCGGAACCTTTCTCTCTCTTATACGGAAATAGTCTCGCCTGGAATCCCCACTGGCAGACAATAGATAATGTCCTGCCCCAATCCCATGTCATCTCTTTGCCTCCTTATCTGAAAACCTCAGCCTCCCAGGTTCGCTGGTTTGGGAGTGACGTGGGTGGTTCTGGCCTGGCCAGCTATGATATTCAGTTCCGAACCGGGGCGACCTGGACTAACTGGCGTAGCGCCATTCCGGTGCAGGGGGATTGGTTAACCAATGTCCCCGCAGGGAGCGTGATCTTTTTCCGCAGCCGCGGCCGCGATTCCGGGGCAGATTGTTGATAATCGGGGTGTGCCGTTCAGTTATGTGCCGATATCTATCACCCCTTTGCCTATTTCCACCGTTACCAGCGGACTTGATGGATCGATCATCGCCTGGCTGAAAAGCAGCGGATCCCACACGATCAATGTGACGCGTGCCGGGTATGCGAGCTTTTTACCTACGGCGCTCAACACTGAAGCAAGTCACGCTTTCACTTACAACCAGCGGACAAAATGGTTCAAAACGGGACGTTTGAAAGTAGCACCACCCCGATTCCAGGTGGAAAATAACAGGTACACTGCCGGCTTTGGCCTCAGCCACTCAGTACAACACGGGCAGTAAAGCCATGCAGTTGGGCTTATCGTGTGCCTATCCTTGTTTATCCGCCTCATCGCTGATTCCCGGAATGCACACAAGCCATGAGCAAAGCAGTGCTACCGATAGTCATAATAATCTCCATCTGGTTTGGCGGCCGGCTGGATATATTGAGTATCGCTTTCGTGCCCCGAATGGTAGTTGGTCTACGCCGGTCAGGCTTGGAAACAATGAGAATAGTAATTACAACGTACCGACATTCATTACCGTGGGGGCAGATGATACGCTCCATGTGGTCTGGTCTTACTGGAATAGCACTTCTTTGGTAACCAAATACACCCAGAAACCGCCCAATGGGAATTGGAGTACACCAGTTACGGTGTCTACAACGGCTGGGTTTGCAGGCAATCTTTTTGCGGATGATGGCGGACAAGTTTATGTTGTTTATCTTGATACTAACATGAAGCGCAGTAAAAACGATTCCTGGTCAGCGGAAATCCTCTTTGCCCGGGATGAAAACTCTCTTGTTTCTTCGGTATCAGATATTGGCCCGGATGGTGTTGTCCATTTCTTTTGGGCTGATCGGGATACACTCGTTTATCCCCCGCTTGATCGTTTCTATCATCGCGAATTATTGCCCGATGGAACCTGCTTATCCAAGAAGAAATCCTTCCCGGAGAGGCCACGTTTGGTTCGGGGATGATGGACGTAGTGGTGGCAGAGAATGGGTTTTACCTGTTTTATGGTTACCCGGCCAAGTATTATGCTTATCGGAATAATCAGGGAATCTGGTCAGCACCCGTAACGTTACCGTATAACTTTCAATTGGTGGACGCCAGTGTTGATCGTAATGGAACTGTACATGCGATTACTTGGGATTCTTCGGATGGTGTTCGTTTGCGGACAACGTCGGAGCTATGGGGCCTGGTTGTCGTTTCAACTTCTTGACTCGGGTGCGATCAATTCTGAACCAGCCATTGCTATTTCTGATGATGGTATCGTTCATTTGACCTGGCACCTGGCACCTACGGGATTCAAGTACCGCAGTAGCGCGGTCGCGGCCGTCAATGGGGATGTTCTTTTCCAACAGGCTTTGACGATTCCTGCTTCTATGCCCGATCCCACTTTATCTTTCATGCATTATGGCTTTATGGATCGTCCCGGAGATGGAACTCAACTGATGATGCAGATCAGTAATGGCACAATCACCGAAACATTGGCCACCCCTGTTGTTCAAGCGACCTGGGCACTTAGTTGGGCTGATGTCTCAAGTTGGGCGGGTCAGTCGGTTACGA
>JADJUV010000054.1 GCA_016716885.1 Candidatus Trichofilum aggregatum
TACGCGGCCGCGGACCATCCGTTTTCTAGCGTATAGACTACCCTGGCACTAGCTTTAAGCGTGCCCAGGCAAGCCAACTCCAGGGTGAGTGGGGCACTTGCTGGATGAGAGAGATGTAGGTAGAAACCGCACTTTCTTCATACCCCTGTAACTCATAGCTTAGACCCAACATGTAAATGAGATGGGGTTCCTGGATAGATAAATCAGCCTCACGCATTCGGGCGAGCGTTCGCTGGATCACACCATGCAAATAGGGCAAATCGCTTTTTGAAAGGAGTTGACGCTGCATAATCGGAACGTTATTGGCGATAAATCTGTCTAAATTTTCATCAGTCTCATCATAAATTTTGCCGGAAGGAACAGGGTAAACAACGTTATCTACCAAAAAATTTGATACGATCAGTGAGGAACCAGCATACTGGGTTTCAAATGGAGAACAGTAAGTCTCATCAGGATGCTCTAAAAATTCGATAGTTGAGATTATTTCGGTGCCTTGCCACCAAAATTGATGCTTTTCTCTCCAGTTACAGTTTGAATCATAACCGTAGTACGGTTTAATCACTTGAATATCAAGGATTGCATCACCGTTAAAATCAGCAATGGCATACTGGGTGTCAAAAGCCGCACTATAACTAGCTTTCATCGCCGATACCTATTGTGTGTTCAGGAGTTTGAAGGAACCATCGTCCCACGAAAAAATATCAATAAATCCAGGGTGCCCAATAGCCGTACTCCCATCCACCCGCGTAACAACGATGATTTCGTTGCGACCATCCCCAGTCAAGTCCATATCAAGTTTTAGTTCATGACCAAAAAGTCTCAAGATTGGTTGCGACGCAAAATCGTTAGGGATCAAGTGGTATGTCCTAAATCATCTTCATAAACAGGAATTACCATTCTAAGATCGTAGCGGTCGAATGTGGCTTCAATTAACCATTCTTCATGACGGTCATCGTAGTTTATCGGAAACGCCTGGAAACTGAGTTCAGGCAAGGTCTGAGTAGAGGGGTTGAACTCTATGTGGTTTTCGTTAAGAAACTGCACAACACCTGTTTGCAGGGTCTGAACAACTACAGCAGGTGCGCGAAGAGAGAATGACATGGCACCTAAACAAAGGTCTGTGTTTTGAATGAGCCAGATTTCATTGCCGCGTTCCTCTTTTTCCAACTGATCATATTCATACTTAAACACAGAGAAGATGTCCCCTTGATCGCCTTCAAAATATCGGTTTTCCCAGTCATAGTTACAGGTTTCCTTCATGGTAAGCCCCAATGTCTGAATTAACATGGTGGGGTCTGTTTCAGTTAACTGATAATGGGCGGCGTTTGTGTCTGTTATGGGAATGATCGGAAAGGGGAATTCCTCAGACATAGATTCATAGGTTGTTAACAAGAAAGGTGTCGGTGTCGGTGTTTCTATGTTGATAGGCGTAGGGCTTGATGTTACGGTTGTACCTGCTATCTCGCTACCTGTAACTGATGGTGTAGGGTTGGGGGTTTGTGTGAGGGTTGTTGTTTGAGCGAGGGCAGGCGTAACAGTGGTTGTCGTGCGAGGTAAATCAAGGGTATAGGTTGGCGGTGAGTGGGTTTCCGTGGTTGTTTCGGGTGTATTACAAGCCGTAAGGAAAGTGATTAAACTTAAGATGACATTAAGGGTAGTTTTTGATGTTAGCTTCATCATGATCTTTCACTGCTTCTTTTTTTATATCGCATGTCAACGAGGGATACTGTGCAGATGCTCTCTTATCATACTGTGCAAATCCGCGTTCAATCTCTAACCTGGCGACACAAATATAACTTTACAGGGCGCAGCATACCTCGAATTATATGGCACAACAGGGGAACTTTATAGAGCTAAATTGCGTGATAAACTTTGGGTCTTGCTTGTTTAGCAACCATTTCTGACATCTGGCGTTTACCGAGGTAACGATGAAATCGTTTAAGCAATTACTGGCGGCGTGGCAGTCCGCGGCCGCAACCAACCCATCCACCCTCCCCCCTCCCCCCACCACCGGCCCCGATGTGCCACTCCGTAACCTGGTCGAACACACCGACGATGTTCAGCCCGGTTCGGCCTTTGTGGCCCGTGTGCGGACGGGTAGCGACGGCCATCGTTTCATTGGCAAGGCCATTGAGAAGGGGGCCAGCCTCATCCTGGCCCAACACCCCGCCGCCGAACTGGGGCTGACTGTGCCAGACAACGTGGCCTACCTGGTTGTGCCCGATACCGCCGAAGCGTTGGCCTGGCTCGCGGCCGCGTGGTACGACTTTCCCGCCCGCTCTCTCACCGTCATTGGCGTCACCGGCACGGACGGCAAAACCTCAACCAGCAACCTGCTCTTTGCCGTTTTGCGCCAGGCGGGTCTCAAAGTGGGTCTACTCAGCACCATCAAGGCGGTCATCGGCGGCGAAGAAGAGCCGCTGGCCCTGCACGTCACCACCCCCGAAGCCCCGGTGGTACAAAGTTATCTGCGCCGTATGGTAGACGCCGGTCTGACCCACTGCATCCTGGAGACCACTTCCCACGCCCTGGCCCAACACCGGGTGACGGCGATTGCGTACGCGGCCGCGGTCTACACCAACATCACCCACGAACACCTGGATTACCACGGCAGTTACGACAACTATCTCCACACCAAAGCCCGCCTGATCAGCCAGCTTAAACCGGGCGGGGTGGTGGTTTTGAATCGGGATGATGGGTCGTATGAGCGGCTGTGGGAGCTTAAAAAAACACCAGGGAACTCAGGGGAACTCGTAGGAACTCAGGGAACTCAAGGACTTGTTGTGGCTGACGTATGGGATTGACCACCCGGCGGATGTGACCGCGACCGGAATCACCTACAGCGCGGCCGCGACCCACTTCACCCTCAAGCACTCAGCACTCAGCACTCAGCACTCAGCACTCATTACTTCCCCCTTAGTTGGCGCGTTCAACATCTACAACATGCTCGCGGCCGCGACGTTGGCCTATCACCTCGGTCTGGACAGTGACACCATCAAGGTGGGGTTGGAAAGTGTGACTGCGCTCAGTGGGCGGATGGAGCGGATTGACCGGGGACAGCCTTTTCTGGTGATTGTGGATTTTGCCCACACCCCCAACGCCCTGGAGAAAGCGATTCAGGCGGTGCGGGGGATGGGTCGCGGCCGCGTCATCGTCGTGTTTGGCAGTGCGGGCAAACGGGACAAAGAAAAACGCCGCCTCATGGCCGAGATCGCCGGGCGGGACGCCGACCTGTCCATCCTGACCGCCGAAGACCCGCGCACCGAATCGCTAGACGACATCCTGGCGATGATGGCCGAGGGATGTCGGTCGCAGGGTGGCGTAGAGGGGGAAACGTTTTGGCGGGTGCCGGATCGCGGCCGCGCCATCTACCACGCGCTGACCCTGGCCCACCCTGAAGATATAGTACTAGTGTGTGGCAAAGGGCACGAACAATCCATGTGCTTTGGCACCACTGAGTACCCCTGGGATGATCGGGTCGCTACTCTGGTAGCCCTGGAGGCTTTCCTGGCTGAACAGCCCTTGCCTGACCTGGGTTTGCCAACGTTCCCATCATCAGCCGATTTGGGTATTATGGTACAATAATCCGATTCATTCGCGTGGTATTGCACAGAAAGGTTTAGCACATATGTATAAAGAATCAGGCCAACGACAGGCAGCAATCTTATTGGTGGAAGATGACAAAGCCATTTTGGAAGGCATCGCTGATTTGTTGTTATTGGAGTTGGGCAAAATGGGGTATGACTTGGATGTGCAGATGGCCGAACATGGCGCGGCCGCGTTACGCATCTTAACCGGTTTCACCCCCGACCTGATCATCTCTGACATTATGATGCCTATCATGGGTGGGTATGCCTTCAAAGAAAAGGTACAAACAAACCCCGCCTGGGTTCATATCCCCTTCTTTTTCTTGACCGCCCAAAGCGATAGGCAGGCCATAAGCGAAGGTCACCGCAGTGGTGTGGAGCGGTACATTACCAAACCGTTTGACACCAACGAACTGGTTGGGCAGGTCAAAACCCAACTGGAGCTAAACCATCAGCGGCGCATGTTGCACCAGGAACAATTTGATAGCCTGAAACGGGACTTCACCTGGATGATCAACCATGAGCTGCGGACCCCTCTTACGTATGTTTCAGCCTATTTTGAACTATTAAAAGAAAGCATCGCTCACCTGGATGATACCGGTTACTCGGAAGAAAGCTTGCGGGGTATTCAAGGGGGATGTGTACGCCTGATTCGCCTGGTAGAAAGTTTTATCCGGGTGATTGATTTGCGTACCGGGGAAGCCCAAAAAGGGTTCCGGGAATCGGTCGAAGTGATAGAGGATGTGAGTGGCTGGCTACAAACAGCCATAGAAATACCGGCCAACATCGCGGCCGCGTCGCTTATTACCTTCAGCCAAAACATCCCTGATAACTTGCCCCCCCTTTGGGGCAATCGGAACAGTCTGAACGAAGTGATTGAACGTCTGTTGGATAACGCCATTAAATTTACGCGCATCAAAGATTCGGCCACCGCCGACAAAACCATTTCGTTTTCAGCCTGGTCTCAACAACAACAACTTGTCATCCAGATAACGGATTCAGGTATTGGGTTTCCTGGTTATGCCCGAGATCAGATTTTTGAACTGTTTTACCAGCACAATCGTTCCCATTTGGAACAGCAAGGATCTGGTACCGGGCTGTCTATTGTGAAAGGGTTAGTGGGACTGCATCGCGGCCGCGTAGACGCCGAAAGTGAAGAAGGTGTAGGTAGCACCTTCACCGTTACCCTGCCCCTCCATCAACCAGAAGCAACCTCCAACGGCACAGCCCCCACTATCGTTAAAAAACCGGTTACACTCCTCATCATTGAAGACGATCCCCACCTGCTAGATGGCCTGGCGGACATCCTGGAACTCCCCTACGGCCATCCCTATCAATTCAACATCATCCGAGCCAACAACGGGCGCGAAGGCCTGAGACGGCTAGAAAAGATCAAACCCGATCTCATCATTTCCGACATTATGATGCCCATCATGGATGGTTATGCTTTTTACCAACATGTACGTGAAAATTCTAACTGGCTTCACATCCCCTTTATTTTCCTGACCGCTCGTGGCGAAAGAAAAGACATCTACAAAGGGCATATTCTGGGAGCTGAAGATTACATCACCAAACCCTATGACAACGATGATCTTGTTAATCGGGTTGTTGCGCGTTTGAATCGCTATTTTGAACAGCAAAAATCTATTCAACACACCATTGAAGAGTGGAAACGTGTGATCCTCCATCTACTAGAGCCTGACATCACCAACCCCATTATTTCCGTTTCCACCTACTCCCAAAAACTAACGGCTCAATTACAACAAGTAACCAACGAAGAAGAGTTGAGAGAGCCACTTTTGGGCATTCAGGCCGGAAGCCAACAACTTACGCGCCTCATCGAAAACTTTATCGCCCTTACCGAATTAAAAACCGGTGAAACAGCTAAAGCGTATGAGAAATTACGGGGAATCACGGTTGAATTACCCCTGCTTATCAGCGAAACCATCTATGAATACCAGAGCGAAGCCGGAGAAGCAGGTATTACCCTGCATTTACCAGAAATAACCAATACGCCCCCCATCATGGGTGAAGTTTCGTTATTGCACCGTCTCTTTGGTCACACCATTCGTTTTGGTATGATGGTCTGTGCGGCCCAACAATGCGCTCACATCTATACCTTCGTAAAGACAGACGGGCATAATAAAGTTGAAATAGTCATGGACTTACCCCGGGTATCCCTGACTACTCATGATCAAGCCCTCATCGAAGCCCTGTTTATCCGCAATGATCAACAAGCCTTTCGCTTGTTAGAATATGGCCCCGGCCTGACTATTGTCAAAGGTTTAATAGACCTGCATAATGGGCTTGTCGAGTTGGAACAAGATGATGCCGGATGTCGGTTGTGTATTGAGTTACATTTACCGCAACGAAGAGGCTGATGTGACGTAACGGAAACACAGCCCAGACGAGTACAGTGTGACGAAAGTAGGACGTATGTTTTTATGACCAGTTTTACCCCCCGTTTGTGGCGGGGGCCCCCCCCCCCCCCCCCCCCCGGGGGGGGGAGGGGCCTAAACCGGCTAAGGCTTTTGCAATACCAGTGGCGCAGCAAGCCCATCACTCAATCAATGTAGACTCACCATTTTTAAGGAGGAACCCATGGCTTCTTTGTTAGAAAAGACCCAAACGCTTATTTCCGCCAATTTGCACGCGATGGTTGATAAGGCCTTGGAAGCAAATTCTGTCGCGGTTATGCGTCAGTATATTCGTGATGCTGAACGTAACCTGGACGATCTAGAGAAAGCGGCCGCAACTGTAGGCGGCGAAGTGAAAACCCTGGAGCGTAAATATCAACAGTACAAAAAAGAAGCGGATCAACTAGACCGCAACATTGATATGCTCCTCATGCAGAATAAAACGGAGTTGGCGGGGGCCGCCCAAAACGAACTCAACTCCAAACGGCGGCTCGAAGAGCAATATCACGAGCAATGGGTGCGCCAACAAAAAGAGTACGAAGCCCTGCTCAATGCCCGCCTGAAACTACAGGCCAAACTTAAGACCATTCGCCAGGAAGAAAAAGAGTTGGAAGCGTTGTTAGAACTGGCTAAATCCAAAGAGGCAACGGTTCGGACGATTAAGAGCCTGGACGACCTGATGGGTGTCGGTGATGGTGACATTGCCCGTCTGGGAGATTCTATTCGGCGGCGGTTAGATGAAGCTTCGGCGCATGGTGAAATGTATGCCAGCCGTCTAGACAATCAGATGGACGATGTTTTGGGCAAAACCGAAATTGAACTGCAACTAGAAGAGCGGAAACGGCGTCTGGGTCTTGAGGAACCAACCTCTTCAGATACAGTTGAAGAGAAACAGCAAAGTAGCTCATCGAGTGATCTCTAGGCAGCGTCTAAAAACAACTTCCCGCTTTTGGACGAATGATGAAAGGGGTTTTTTGGTCATCCGACCTTCGTTAAGTCCCTAACCTGGACGAGCCAGAACCAAAAAAGAAGGAACCTAGAGGGTTACAGAAAAGGACAGAACTTATAAAACGGTTTGGCTTTTCTCTGTGAACCTCTACGCTTCCTCTGTGAATCTCTGTGTAACCTCTTTCTGGCTAACTGGTCAAGAAGTGAACTCGTAAGGTATTAACCTGGAAAAGCCAAAAAGATTTACCCGCAGATGAACGCCGATTTTGCGGGTTTTAAAGAAAGCCACGATATTTGCTCTTTTTCGCTTTGAACCATAGAGAAGCAAAGAAAGCCGAGAAAAGCCTTAAAACGTTGTGTGGTCTGTGTCTCTGCGGTGAATTCCTTTTTGGAATAACAGAATCGGCAAAGATAGTGGCCATCGGTGCTAATCGGCGAAATCATCCATGAGTACGGAATTACAAGAGGGCATCCAGGCAGCTAAGGCAGGCGACCGGGAACGGGCGCGGGCTTTGTTGTTGGCTGTCGTGGAAGCGGATGAGGAGAATGAGCAGGGTTGGCTCTGGTTGGGTGGGGTCATGGAAACGTGGGCGGAGCGGCGTATTTGTCTGGAAAATGTGCTTACCCTGAACCCGGACAATGAGGTGGCCCAACGTGGGCTGGCGAAACTAAACGCCATGGCTCCAGTTGATATGGACACGCCTATCCGGCAGCAGACAATTAAGCCGGTTTCGGCCGCGGCCGCGATACTTTACCCTGAATACCACATTCAAGAAGTAGAGGATCACTTCTGGACTGATGACCATCTGACCCGTCAGCCCAACCCCGTGCTATTTATCCAAGATTCAAGCTACGATGATGTGTGGACCAGTGGCAAAACATTATGCGCCTTTTGTGCCAACCCAGTCAGCGCTCAGGACAATCGCTGTAGCCAGTGCAAACGAGCTTTAGTCGGCTGGCGACATCGCTACCCGCAGGCGACTGCCCGTCTCGTCAACTATGTTGTTGTGTTAAGCGGTTTATCCCTATTTTTCCTGATAGACTTCTTTCTCGACATTTCCCTGCAACAGCCTATCGGCTTGATTGGGTTACACGGGTTGGTCACTGTCGTTTTAATCAGCATGGCGTTTGGTGCCACCGTCCGGCATTTGTGGGGTCATTATGGGGCCATTATCCTGGCCTTTTTTATCATCATGATCAACGGCAATGTGTTGTATAACCAGCTACAGGCCAATCCATTTGCGCAAATGGATGGTGATTTGAACGAGGGATTTCTTATCGCTGTATCACTGGGTCTTAAATTAATAGAAATGTTGACGGCGGGAATTTTGTTGGCTATGGGTGCTTTTGTTGTGGCGCCGGAGTTTGACCGCCAGCAAATGCGCTTTACGGCCCAGGTGGATCGCAATTTGCGTGATGCGTCTCAGTATCACATAACTGCCAATTTGATGGCCCGTGAGGGGATGTGGGCGACGGCGATATTGCATTGGCAGCACGCGGCCGCGTACGCCCCCAACCATGCTCAGTATCAGTACAAACTTGGGGACGCCTATGCCCGGCTTGGTTTCCCTGAACGAAGCCTTGATGCGCTACAATCTGCTTATCGTCTGGCCAATAACCCAAATGTCAAAGCGGAAATCGCTTCACGCATAGAAGAAGTGAAACCAAGAGCAACCATTTAAGGCCCTATAGTACAATTTCACCATGTCTAACGGCTCTCGTGAAGAACTCAAAAAACGCATCCGCCGCGATGTCTGGCAATATGCCATTTTTCGTACCGAAAGTGCGATTGTCATTGCCCTTACCTTGATCTTAACCTTTATCAGTTTGCTCTTAACTGGATACTGGAATTAACTTTATTCCCTGGTGGAGTTGGTTGATAGGGGGTGGGTTGGCCGAAGCGGCGCTCATTTACAGCAGCCTGACCGATCCTAATGTCAGCAAACAAATCGTCCAGGCCATGTTTCAGGAGCAGTTCAAGCCGGAGCAAATTCAGGACAAGGATTTGCAAAAACAAATTACTGAGGCGTTGGATTATCGCGGCCGCATTGCTGGCATCACCGCCCAACGTACCGATACGGTCCTCAAAGACAGTCTGGAAGAAACTATCATCCAAATTGATGAATGGATCAAAGAAATCTACGATCTGGCCCGACGCTTAGATGAGTTCAAAAAACAAAAAGATGTCCTCGACAGAAACACAAAACGAGCCAACGAGCGATTACAGCAGTTGCGACAACAGCTCAAAATGACCAGCGATCCGGCTGTACAACAAGATATCCAGGTCAATATGGACAGCCTCAACCGTCAAATTGAAACCAACACGACCTTGCAAAACACCATGGAACGAGCCCGTTTGCGCCTGGAAAATACGGTAACCGCCATGGGAACTATCTATTCACAAACAATGCTTTTTGGGGCCAAAGATATAGATAGCGGCCGCGCCCAACGGTTACGCCAGGACATCGCCGATGAAGTTACCGAACTCGGTGACATTTTAGTCGCCATGGACGAAGTCTATACCGCCAATCAGCCCTAAGACCCGGCCAAAACCGGCGCTTTCCTAAGGCCCCTTTTTTGGCGGCGGGCCCGTGCCCGGGGCTTTTTCCCCCCCCCCCCCCCCGGCCGGGGGGGGGGGGGGGGGGGGGGGGGGGGGGCCGGGGGGCGCCGCGGGGCCCCCCGGGGCGCCGGGGGCGCCGGCGGGGGGGGGGGGGGGGGGGGGGGGCGGGGGGGGGGGGGGGGGGGGGGGGGGGGGGGGGGGGGGGGGGGGGGGGGGCGCTTTAACCATTTGCTACCCAATACACCCTCAGGTATAATTCCCTGCTCTTTATGAAAAAGAGCATTTGCGGGTAACTTCTGGGGCGACAAGCCCTATTTTTTTGGAGATGTGGAGAGATGAAACGTACTTATCAACCTAAAATTCGTCGTCGTGCGCGTGTCCATGGGTTTCGTGCCCGCATGAAAACCCAAGATGGTCGCAACGTATTAAAAGCTCGCCGGGCCAAAGGTCGCCACCAACTCACCGTAACCATGAATAATCATGTCAAGAAAGTGAATTGGAAGGCCACCAAGTCCACGGCTTTCCGCTCTGTCAAACAAGCAACAAACGGCAAGGGTTAATCTTGCTCGTAAACTAGAGGATGTTGCCTGCGCCTTACCGTCTGCGGCGTTCAGCAGAAATTACCGCTGTGCGTAAGTTAGGCCAGCGTTGGCATCATCCTCTAGCTACCCTCTACGTGCTGGCCAACCAACAAGATACAAGCCGTTTTGCCTTTGTCGCTGGACGCCGCGTGGGTAATGCAGTCAAGCGTAATCGGTCTAAACGAATCTTACGGGAAGCCATTCGTCATTTTTTGCCACATATTGCCCCAGGTTGGGATTGTTTGATCATAGCCCGTGATAGTACGGCTCAGGCCAGTTATCAGGACGCACTGGCCGCGACTCATCAGCTTTTGCAGCGGGCGCACATCATACAACTTTCGTTAGACAAAGGGGTTGCCGGGCCATGAAACAAATTGCCCTCTTCCTCATTCGGTTTTATCAGCGGTTCATTTCCCCGTTGTTCCCCCCCAGTTGCCGCTTTACACCATCCTGCTCCCATTACGGCTACGAAGCTATTGCCAAGTATGGTTTTTTGAAGGGGGGTTGGATGGCAATTCGCCGCATCTCACGTTGTCACCCATTTAATCCGGGGGGATATGACCCGGTTCCCTAAGGGAGGTCCACTGTTGTACGCACAATCGCGGCCGCGTCAGCGGTCTGTTTTCGTTATATTCCTGCTCATGGCCCTGGTGCTTGCCGCCTGTGGTCAGGCTATTGGTGGTAATAATAACTGGCCTGGCCTCAGCACCGATGGGCAATATGCTTACGTGGCCGCTGGTCCTACCGTCTTTGCCCTGGATATTGCCGGTGAAGAATTGCGTTGGCAATACCCTGTTGAGGCCGGTAGAGCTTCCTTTTTCGCCGCCCCGGCCATCTCCGGGGATCGGATGCTCTTAGGGGATTATGGGGCTTCCGGTGGAACCTTCTCTTCTAATATTACCGTCTCCATTTACGGCCTGAATGATCTTACCGATACTTCACCAGGCACGCTTTGGACACCGGTCTCAGGTGTAGCGCGTGACCGGATTGTGGCTCCCCCCCTGCTCACCGAAACCCAGGCCTTTGTCGGCACCGCCGATGGGGTTCTCTATGCCTTGGATGCCGAAGATGGTTCGGTGCAATGGAGTTTTGCCGCCGAACATGCCATTTGGGGACAGCCGGTTGTTTATGAGGGAGTGATTTACTTCACCTCGTTGGATAAACGGCTGTATGCCCTGGATGCTGATAGTGGGGAAGAACTATGGCGTCATGAGTTCGCGGCCGCGATTCCTTCTGCCCCAGTCGTCAGCGAGGAGCTTATCTACATCGGTGGTTTCGATAGCCAGGTCCACGCCGTTAGCCGCAGTGATGGTGCCGAAGTATGGTCTTATGCCGCCCAAGATTGGTTATGGGGAGCACCTGCCCTTGATGGTGAAACGCTCTATTTTGCCGACCGTGCGGGTAACGCTTATGCCGTTAATGCCCAAAATGGTGAGGAAATCTGGCAGGTAAGTGTCACCGAGCATATCCAGGCGGCCCCTGTGGTTAATGGGGAGCGGCTTTATATTGCTGCCTCGATTGGCGACTCCAGCAAATTGGAAGATTTGACCGGTGAAGTACTGGCCCTCAACAAAGAAAATGGTGAGGTCATCTGGCGCAAAGCCACCGCTGGCCCCGTGTTTACAGCCCCTGTTTTGGTAGAGGATAAGCTCGTTGTTGTCTTTAAAACCGGAGCGCGCATTAACAACCTGTTCCAGGTAAACGTGTATAATCAGACAGATGGCGATCTGACCTGGGAGTTTGTCCCAGCGGAATAACCTGGGCTTTGACCTTTTTAGCCAGGTTATGAGGTAAATTTATATGTTTGAAGCATTCTACAATCTCCTCACAGAAAGCCTCCTGCTTCTGTACCAGTTTCTAGGCAACAACTACATCCTGGCGATTACCGTCTTTACCGTGATTATTCGCCTCATCACCCTGCCATTGAACTTGCGTCAACAACGCTCTATGATTCAGACTCAGGAGCTACAGCCACAAATCCAGGCGATTCAAAAGAAATACCGGGATAATCCGCAGAAAATGCAGGAAGAGTTTGGCAAGATTGGTTACAACCCGGCGGATACCCTTATGGGATGTCTGCCTACCCTCATCCAGTTCCCCATTTTGATTGGTATGTATCGGGCCATTCAATATACCTTAGGCTCCACCCCCCTGGATTTGTATGAGCTATCTTTGCGGACGAGCACGGTTGACCTGTCCAAACTGTTACCAGTTGATAACAAATTCTTGTGGCTCAACCTGGCCCAACCGGATCCCTGGTACATCCTGCCAATTTTAGTGGGCGGGGGCATGTATTTACAGCAAAAACTGTTCATGCCCAATATGAGCGGCCAAAATGATAAGGATAACCCCGCGGCCGCGATGTCTCGTTCCATGCTTTACACCATGCCACTCATGTTCGGCATGTTCTCGCTCAGCTTCCCCTCTGGTCTCTCCATTTATTTCATCGTCTCCAACCTGATCGGCATTGGCCAGGGTTTCATTACCAAACGGCACATGGACCGCCTGAAAGCCGAAGCCGCCGGGCGACCCAAACCCCAAGTTGTGTTTGAGGATGACGCTGAACCCGCCGTGAAAAAGGTTGAGGCTGGCAAAAATCAGCCTTCCGCCAATGGGCACACCGCTACCCGCAAACAACAGGCCAAAAAGAAGGGACGAGCTGGCAAACGGTAAACCTGACTCGCACCGTTTCGGGTAACCGCTCAGATACATTGCACTGAGCCAGTAAGCAATCCATGAAACTATCTAAAGTGGAGTGCACCGCTGGACTAAACGCTTACTATTTTAGTTGAGAAATGACCATGACCAGCAAAAAAACCATAGAAGCCAAAGGTAGTGATGTAGATTCAGCCATTGCCAAAGGATTGGCAGAATTAGGCCTTAGCCGTGAAGCAGTTGCCGTGGAAATCATAGATGAGGGCAGTCGTGGCTTGTTCGGTTTGGGGGGCCGTCCGGCGGTCGTTCGACTGACCGCCAATGTGGTCCCGGAAACTATCGCCCCGCCTGTTGTGACTCGCCCCGCGCCACCCCCACCGGTAGCCCCCCCGCCCGTGATCACCCCGGCTCCGCGTCCTGCCCCAGCCGCCAAACCCGCGGCCGCGGGCCGCGCCTCGCCCCCCTCGTCAGCACCAGGATGAGACGGAAGAAGAGAGTGATGTTCTAACTGAAGAAGAGTTAACTGAGGAAGGTGAAACTGCCCTGGAAGTCATTGGCACTTTGCTTTCCCACCTGAGCATCCAGGCCGAAACCGACCTCATCGTCTCCGAGCCAGATGATTTAACGGGTCGGCGTATTAATACCATCAACATCACGGGCAATGACCTGGGAGTACTTATTGGGCAACGAGGCGAAACCCTGGATGCCATCCAGTACCTCTCCCGGTTGATGATCAGCCATCGTTTGCAACGCAAGGCGACTTTTACGATAGACATAGAATCGTATCGTCAGCGGCGCAAAGAAGCATTGGCCCGGTTGGCTGAACGGATGGCGCAGAAAGTCACCAAACAGCGCCGCCCGGTTACGCTAGAGCCAATGCCCCCGCACGAACGACGAGCCGTGCATATGGCGCTGCGGAATTTCCGTGGGGTCTATACCCAAAGCACGGGCACGGGCGACCGGCGACGGGTACGAATTTTCCCCGAACGATAAAGGGAAGATTGGTTGGTTACTCGACATTGGCTTTTGCTGGCTAAGGGACTGAGGGGAGTTCCCAGGGTCGTCCCATTTTCAAGTCGAACCAGCAATGCCAATAAAATGAACAGCCCGATGGCGCAAGCGCCGTCGGGCTGTTTTGTTATTATAGCTTTCGAGAAAAAGATATTGTTTGTAGTGATCGCTTTAACGGGCTAGTGCTAGCCCGCTAAAGCGGTCACTACAAACAAAGATTCCAAATGATTAGCTTAACAGCTATAACACAGCTCTACACAATCGCCAGCTTTTATTGGCGATTGAACATTTGCTGGGTTACACGCCGGGTGCGGGTGAGGAGCCGTTTGCCGTAGTTCAGTTTTTGGTCAGCACCATAAAACTCGGCCAGGAATTGGGGTGGGGGGAAGATGAGTCGGTAAGCCATGCGCAGGCTGTGTGACCAGCGATCCATCAGCAAAAGTTCTAGCAAATTGGGCAGAGGGCCTTCGGTAAGGGTGGATGGTGGTTGGGTGATGGTGTCCCAACCCGCTAACCGTTGGGTCAAACGGACGCGCCAACGAGGGGCGGTCAACTTCGCGGCCGCGTCGCCAAACAGCGCTTCACCTACTTCTAGCAAATAGGCCAGGGCCACCCTCGCCCCAGCCGAGTCGGCCAGCTCTGGCAATCGGTGAACCTGGTTGCGGGTCTGAAGCTGGCGCCATTGCAGATAGGCATCCAGGAAAAAGCTGATCCGTTTGTATAAGGTGTGCCGGGCGTGTAGGGCAGTATGAATGAGTGCATCCGTTTCATCAATGAGATAGGTTTCGACCCCCGCAATGCGGCCGCGGGCCGCCCTTGCCCCATATCTCCGCCACGTCCCATCCCGGCGACGCTCGTCGAATCAAATCGGTATGTATTTCAATCACCACCTGGCTTTGCGGATGCAAAAACGGTGACAGATGATGCCAGTCTGGTTTTTCCGCCAGGGGATGAACAATGTAACCAAGCTGGTGCATGAGAGCCACGGCCTCACGAGCCGCCTCGGTTGGAACTAACAAATCTATGTCATCAAAATAGCGGTGATTGACACTGCCATATACCTGATGGGCCAGAAACATCCCTTTGATGGGCATGACCGGAATGGACGCCTGCACAAAGGCGTTATTCACGGTAGCGAAGGCTTCTACTAATAAGGCGGTGCGAATGCGTTGTTGACGGGCGGCGTGGTCTAGTTTTTGCCGGATGTCATCAGGTAAAGCTGAGTTTTTCAGGGTAGCCTGCAAAATGGGAACGAGTCGTTGATGCGCGGCCGCATGCAACACCGTATCCCACTCAACCGGCGACCATTCAGGCAGGGTTTGTCCCTGAGCAAAGGCGCGCAGGCTGTTAAGAATGAGTTGGGTGGAAGCAGGAGGCGCACTCATGGACATTTTGTAAAGCTAACCCAAACGGACTAGCTTTGGGTGGAAGAAGCGGGAGCTTGTTTGCGGCCGCGATACCATTCAATAAACATGGGCAAAACCGAAATGAAGATAATGCCCAAAATCACAAATTCGAAGTTTTCTTTAACAATCGGGATATTGCCAAAGAAATAACCGCCAAAAATAAAGAGCAATGTCCACAATAAACCGCCGATGATATTAAACAGGATGAATTGGCGATAAGACATGGTGCCTACGCCCGCAACAAAGGGGGCAAACGTGCGCACGATGGGCACAAAACGGGCCAGGATGATGGTTTTGCCGCCGTGTTTGGCATAAAAAGCCTGGGTACGCTCCAGATATTCCCGTTTGAGAAAACGGTAGTTTTGTTCAAACACACGCGGGCCAATGGCCTTGCCTATCCAGTAGTTGACAGTATCACCTATGACTGCGGCCACGAACAAAAGCAAAAACAACAGCCCCACGTTCAACCCGGTTCCGGGTAAGGCCGCCAACGCGCCAGCGGCAAACAGGAGTGAATCACCCGGTAAAAAGGGAGTGATAACCAATCCTGTTTCCATAAAAATGACCAGAAACAGGAAAAAGTAGGTCAAACTGCCATAGGTTTGGGTAACGACGGTGAGGTGTTCATCCAGATGGAGAAAGAGGTCGAGCAAATCAGTTAAGATGTTCATGGGTTCCAGGTTCCTTGAGGCTGATGATGCTCATCAGGCCAACCAGGGATTATAACAAAGAACCTGAACCGGGCTTATGGTTTGATGGGCCTCTCATTCACCCGTAAGCCAGGAGAAGAAGGTGCTGATGACACCTTGCGGCCGCAACCCCCGCACCACCCCATTTTGCCCATTAACCATCACGGCATACCGTTGTCCGGTCAATTCATAATGCCCCAGCCATAAGGGCAACAAAATCAACTTATACCCATCCACCACGAGACCATTATCCTGGGCCAGGCGAAAATTGCGTGTTCGGCCCATTAACTGGGTATACCGGTTCTTCACCGGTGTGATAAGAGCGCCTCGCGCTTTGATGGACGCATCGGAGAGGGCAATCTGGTACCTTTCGGCGGGCCAATTAGCCAGATAACGGGGATCGTAAGGAACCAGCGCCCTCAGGTCAAACTCATGCACCCATTTTTGTAACGCTTCGGGCCATTTGTGGCTGGCAACCACTAAATAATCGTCTTCAGCCACCAACACGCTGTCCTCTTTTTTGACCCATTTCATGCCCCCCTGCCGAGGGGTAAAGTCTACCTCAAAGCGGCCATAACTTTCTTGTTCAAGAACTTCATACGACCAGGCAATGTGCCCATGAATGTCAAATGTCCAGGCGGGCAGGTAGACGCCCGTGAGGTGCAGCATTCGCGGCCGCTCAATTTTGTGTTCTTGAAACCACTGTTTTAACTGTTGCCCCGCCTGGTTCTGGTTGATCGCTGGCGGCAACAGGGCGTCTGGCGGAATGAGGTCTTGCGTCGCGGCCGCGTCCGTCACATAGGCCGAATCACAATAGGGGCAAGTAAGGGAGAGCATCTCCGGAACCAGAATAAACTCCACGGCACAGCTTTGGCATTGGAAGGTACGCATGGCTACCGGTTGACGATGCCCACGGGCCGAAAACATGGCCGCCAGAAAATCCCGTTCGACAATTTCTACCCGGCTCAATTTAGCCTGGGCCTGCAAATCTTCCCGGTAATGGCAGAATCCACATTCTAGAGCCTGTTGATCGGGCGTGTAGTCCATCCGGCCACCACAGTGGGGGCAATTCATCTGCCTGGCTCCAGCCGTCTCTACTTTGCCCGACGCCGGGGCCGTTTCGTTGGGATCAAACTGTTCCTTGTCGCTAATACGACCGGCCATAATGGCCAGCGCCTTACGTGCTCGTTGTTCACGCGGATTGATGGCCAGGACATTTTCCAGGCAGAGTCGTTTTTCTTCGCCCTCACAAGTGGTACTCAGTCCCAGCCAGGCTTCGATGCGCTCCTCGTCGGTGGCGTGCGCAGCTTGAACGACTTTGCTCAGATATTCGTAAGCTTCGTCCGCTTTTTTCTCCTTGGCGGCTCCCAGGCCGGCGGCCAGCCAGACGCGCAAATTTTGTTGAAAGGGAGAGCTGCGATCCATGTCCCGGCTCAACTACTGAGAAAAACGGACAGCCGCTTCTAAATCACGGATGCGATTGGGTGTGGGCGCGGCCGCGTTCTGATGTCGGTAGCCGCATCGTTCACAAACCAGGGTACGGCCATCGCCAGAAAAATAGAGCGGCCCGCCGCAGGTCGGGCATTGGCGGACATCCGGGGCGGTTGGGGTAGCCGATTCAACCGGGGGGAGTTTGCGCAACTGCTGTTGCGCCCGTTCGTGCTGGGGATCAAGGCGAAGAATTTGTTTGAGATAACGCTGCTTTTCGGCGCCATCAGTGGAGAGCAGACTGAGCCAGTAGAGCGTTTCAGTAAGTTCGCGGCCGCGGGGTTTGGCGTTGAGGATGTCCTGTAATAGATGTCTGGCCCTCTCACGTTCACCTGCGCGTGCGGCCGCAATCGCTTCAGCCAGTTGTTTTTTCATTTCTAGATACAAATCCCTTGATGTCACGTAACCGTTCAGATAGGTTACATCAACGGATTAAGAAATAAACGGATTTTCCAGAGGCCGCTCTTAATCCGTTCCTTTCCAAATCCGTTGATGTAACTAAAAATGGCACAATAATAGTCTCTGGACTGAACGGTTACGATGTCACTTAAGACGGGCCAAAATAGTCTCTGGATTGATGAAGTTCCTAAAGAAAAAGGTGCTTTAACCGACTGGCTAAAACACCTTTTTGGGTAGAACATAAAGAACAACGATTGTTTAACTGGCCCGGAGACGGCGAGCCACCCCAATAAGCACAATTAAACCCGCTCCCAGACCGATGATGCCCCATAAGGGCAACCCCGTTTGTGGCAATGTTCCGCTACCACCTGTGCCACCCGTGCCACCTGTGCCGCCGGTTCCGCCGGTGGCGATCACCGGCGTTGGGGTTGTGCCGGTACCACCCGTTCCAAAAATAGGTGTACCGAAAATGCTGGTGGTCGGTGTAGGTTCCTCAGCCGTGGTAGTGCCATCATCCGTGCTAACCACCGGTGTTTCGGTGGGTGTGGGCGGGGGGGTGTTGGTAGCCGTGGGCGGAGGGGTGTTGGTGGCTGTGGGCAGAGGAGTAGATGTGTTGGTGGGCGCGGCCGCGGTCATCGTTCGGGCGATCAAGGTTTGTGTCACAAAAGCATTTTGGGTCATGATGGCTTCATTTGTGGACACGACCGCAATTCGGGTGCCTTCTGCGGCTGGGTCTGTCTCATTGTCGTCACCACGAGTCAACAAAACGGCCCCAATGCATACAACCGCCAAAAAGAATATAGCCCCTAAAATCCCTGCCAGGATTAAAAACGGACTTCCGGCAGAACGTTCCTGATCTTCAACGATGAAATCATCTGACATGGCAAATCTCCTCTAAAATAACACGGTGACACAAGTAAAAAACTGCCTGACGCTCTCTGTACCGTGTTCCTGAATCGTTACAACCACCTGACAATGTGTAGCTTTCTCGTTTGCGGTTTACTTAATCACGACGCAACTACCCCATTAAGATAACAAATCCATATTGGTGTAGGGCACATAAACGACCTGACCATCGCGCAATGTTACATCAGCCCCGGCAATTCGTGTGCCCAGGTTGGTGCTTTTGGCTCTTTCATACAACCGGCTCACTTTGCCCACCTGGCCGGTATAGGGGGCACGAATGATTCGTACTGTCTGCCCAAGGGCCAGTTTGGTTCCTGGCTGTGCCATGGGTGTCGGATTCACCGTTGCGGGCAAGGGAATTATGATCTCAGGGCGTTGGCCTGTGCTCAGGTTGGCCTGGGCAAAGAGCGATGCTTCTTGGCCCAGAGCTTCCTGGAGCAGGTTGAAAATGGGTTGGGTCATGCCTGTGGCCCCAATGCCGTCTGTTAGGATAACAGGGTAGGTATATTGGTTCGCGGCCGCGCACAGTTCCGCCGACATGCTACCCACAATTAACCCTTTTACCCCATTCTGATCCAAAATATCCAGACTACTTTTGTCTTTGAGGAAACCGGCAAATATGATTGTCCCGTGCGATTCCTTGTCCAGCGTCGCGGCCGCAAATTCACTTTTCTCATCTTGTGAACCCATCTTCAGCCGACCCACACTCTCTTTGCCAGACCCCCAAATCGCCTGGATCAACGTGCCATTAATTTCCAGCCCCACACCCCGATGCGCAATAACATTATTGACATAACCGCGCACCATGGCCCGAAGCTCCACGGCTTCTGAGGGGAGTTGTAGCACTAAGCGGCCGTTATAAATGTGATACAAAATGCCCTCAACCGGAGAGTTGTACACCTTGCCTCGGCCAAATGAGGCTGGTTTACGCATGACCGGCGTGCCTTTGTTCAGACTGGCCCCTTCTTCAATGAGCAAATAACGGGAAACATCTTCAGGGGGAACACCCAGCACCCGACTGGCATTTAATATCATGTAGCGGGGTGGTGCCATTGTCCGGGCAATAATTTGCACCGGGGTCACCTGTTGGCCAATGCGCATGGTGACTTCCCCAGGGCGAGATAACAACCGTTCTCGCTTGATGGTTGTCAGGGCTTTAACATTGGTGATGCCGGGAAAAATATCCATGTGTTATCAGGTTAAGTTTAGCCGCCAATGTCCCAAGTCCATTGGCGTACCATGTTACGACGCGCGGCCGCATCTTTGGGTAGAACCAGCCCGCGGCCGCGAGCATCAACCACAACACCCACGGCTCCACCATAAACGGTGATGGTTTTGCCTTTACCGGGGCCAAACCCAATATCAAAACGGCGTGTTGGTTGTAGGTTTAGCTCAGCCTTTTCCCCGACTGCCAGGGGTAAAACCTCAATCGTGCCGGATTCCACTTCCAGGTCTAGTTTACCTACCCGTTCAGAGCGCATTTGTACAGTGAGTGCGGTTTGGCCGGATTGGGCGCGGCCGCTCAGGGCAATTACCCACCCCAAGTCCAGCAGGGCACCCCCTTCCAACGTTTGCACCACGGCTAATGGTTCAAGGCGGGCCAGCATACCCAGAGCAGGCAAAATATTGTAACGGTCGCTGGCTACAGCAAAAATACCACTAGGTTGAAGCGCATCCAGCAGGGTCAAAAGAGTCTGACCAGGGCGAGGAACCTGGGTCAAGGTGCTCCCCCGGGCGATAAGCAGGCCAAAGGGGGGCAGGTGGGTGGTGGAGGGGCCATACCAATTCGCGGCCGCGGCCTGGGCCGATTGTTGCACCATCACCCGGGTCAGCGCTTGTTCCAGGTACAGTTCATCCTCGTTCATCGGCACACTTTGTGGATACAACGATTTGTGCCACAGAAAATCCCGTACCGCCTCATGACTCATGTCCGTGGTCAGCCATTGGGAAATGTCATCCACCTTCTCAACCAGTTTCACCACCGAGCGACCTATGCCCATCTCGTTGTGGACGGCGACCCGCGTCTGCGTCTCATCCGCAGATACGATGGTCACTGTTTCACTACCGACATCTACGGTCAGCACCCGTTGGTGATAAAGATGAGCAAAATAGGTCAAAATCTGACTGAGTGCCCTGACTGTGGGTATGGGATCCGTTTTGCCACTCCACTCTTCCAATGAACCGATGCCGGGTAAGGCGGCCATCTTGAGTTCGCTATAGAGTTGGGTGAGCAGGCGAGCCGCATCGGCAGTTTGTTCCCCATCCAACGAGGGGCGTACATTTTCCACCACCTGGACATTGTTACCGAACAGAGCGGTTACGTTTTCGCGTAGGGCATTATTGCCCGCATAGACAATCGCCGGATTACGTGTCTCTTGCCCCAGATGAAGGGTGAGGGCTACGGTTTCGAGCAAACTGAGCAGGCGTTGGCCTTTGCCACCATCAATGCCCCCCACAACGAAGATAACATCGGGTTGGTGTTGCAGAATGGCTTCAATTTGCTCTTGTTCATTGCGGGTATCAGCCAGACTGATACTGTCAACAATGGTGGCATAGACTTGACTGAGGGCATGACGGGCACTGGTAAGACTTACTTCATCAAGCAAACCCACGATGATGGTTTTGAGGGGCGCGGCCGCGCTAACGGTGACCGCAAAATGATCAACGCCGACGCCTTCATCAGTGGCTGGGGTGATTAGCTCCCCATTGTCTAGCATCAGTTTACGCCCGGTCGCGGCCGCGATCTGATTGATGGCAACTTGTACGCCCCGAATGCCGTCTTGCCAGGGGGCAAACGCCGTGGTGGGGGCCATGGCTCGCGCAATCAGCCGATACACGCCCCCGGCAATATCAAATAGCGCCACGGATGTGTTGGCATGTCCCACCTCAGCTATGAGGAAGGAAGGGGTTGTTATCGGTGTGTCTTGCTCGTCACTCATGGAACAAAGTCCAATACCAGTTCATAATAATGACCCATGGGTCATTCAAACAGAGTCAAAAACTGCCCTATCTGGTAGGTCAATAAAGCCAGGCTGGTGCTGAGCACCCCGGCAAATAAAGCGCCAAAAGTTACCGTAAGCACAAATTGCCCCACCTGACGAATGCCCTGTTGCCATACGGGCGGATTGTCTGGTTTACGGCTGGTAAACTGAAAAGCCAACAAGGTGCAAATGGTGAGTAAGGCGGTGACAACCGCGCCAATCGCCCCCAGGGTTGAGGGTTGGGACGCGGCCGCGATCTGCGGCCATAAGGTACCGGTAATGGCCCCAACCAGGGCCACCGCTGCCCCCACACCAATTAAAACGGCCATGCTGGTGTTGCCCACCCATGCCAGGCGTGAGATGGCTTTGAACAGTAGCAAAAAGGCCAATACCAGAGGCACTAACCACAGCAAACTGGTGGGATCATCCGGGTTGTTGACCAGTTGGTTCAAAACGGGCCACAACACCTGGCGAATGGCAATCACGGCGGCAAAACCGGCGCTCACCCCGACCAACAAGTGCACAGCCAGCCGATAGAGTACATTGTCCCCTAAAAGGTAGCTATAAATGAAAATGGTGGCGACTAAGCCAATGCCGATGCCGATAATATCCATTGCCATGTTCCAGCGATAGTCTGGTCAAAGACGACGCTCTATTTTCGCCCCAGTCCCTTAAACCCGTAATACAAAGCACCCAGGATAAATACAAGAACGACCCCCAGTTGAGCTAACGTTTGCGCTTGTAGCTGGTCGCTGATGGCTCCCGCCTGCCCCCCGGATATGGCTTGTTCATACGCGGCCGCGCCCGGCAACCCTGGCATCAACCCCGCAATCTGACCACTTTCCAGGTAAGGCTGAGCCACGGGAGCTAATCCCTGCGTTGTACCAACAACCATAGGAATATCTGTTTGCACAGCCACTTGCTCAATCCAGCCCAACAGGCTTTCTCTATCACTGGTCAGAACAACAATCAGTCCCACTTGTTGCGCGTCAAAGTCGGTGAGGCCCAAAGGTCCCGTACAATTCTCGTTGCTGTTCAGACAGCCCGCCAGATTGCGTAAGCCGATGGTTTCGCCCGCCACAAATTGGGTGCTGGCAAACGGTATGCCCAATGAATTGGCCTGCCCAATGCCCGCGGAATATTGACTAACGGCGACTAACTCTTTGCCGCTGGCACTCAATTGATTAAGGATGAGAGTGGCCTGGGGGTCCAGTTCACCGGCCATACCCGGTGTGTACTCAAAAGCCACAAGCGCGATGGTTCCGCTCGCGGCCGCGATGCTTTGTTGGGCGGCGGCTACACCCGGCAGAGGGGCGGGTAGCGCCAGGGGCAAGGTAATGTCAAACCAGGGCAAAATCAGGCCCAGCCCTACAGTGGCTAGAAGTAGCCCGGTTAGAACAAGTCGGGTTACCACAGACATGGCTTGATGCTTGTGCCCCATCCTCGTTACCATCTGGGGTTCGGCGTGAATGAGTTGGTGCAGAAGGGCGGCCTGCTGTTGATGTTCTTTGGTGAGCGTGTAACGGGTTGCGGCCGCGACATTGCGTTTGGGTTGAGCAATGACCGGCTCAATGGGAATGACGTGGCGCATACCGATTAGGGGGCCAGTCAATTCTTCGTTTTCTTCTACCGGTTCCGGCTCCAACCCGGTTAACTCACGGGGTTTTAGCTCCTGAATCCATTCAGGAATACTACCCTCTTCCAGATTGATGACTTCTTCGCCCGGTGGCAGGTCGCCCAAAATATCGGTCCATTCACTGTCGAATGAGCCGCCCATCATGGTGGAACCTTGCGCCGAGAGAGCTGATTCCAACGCTGAGCTAAAGTCTTGTTCTCCCGGTTGTGCCGCCAGCCAATCTGGCAAATCATCCTGGGGCAAGGACAAGTCTGGCAAACCAGTGGATCGGCCTGAAGTTGTGGCAATGTTGCCTTCATTCAGGCTCTCTTGTAGCCAATCCGGTAGTTCACCCCTCACCAACTCGTGAGGTTCAGCCCGTCTATCGTCCGTTGCTCCGGGCCGACTCTCTTCCCATTTACTGGGTGGCAGAACCGGCTCCTCATCAACCGCCGCCCAATCCAGGCCGGGGGCATCTGGTGCCGAAGGGGTTGCCGAGGCTTCGCCCATCAGGTCGCCCATCCAGTCGGGCAGTTCGTCAGCGATATTGTCCGCGCTGCGATCGGTGGTAGCGGGCGTAAATTCTTCGGCTGGTTGAGCAAAGAAGGTTGTGTCGGGCGCCCGGAGTTCTGAGAGCCAATCTGGGGTATCGGTAAGATGGGATGGCTCTGGTGATGATTCTTCGGTGGACAGAGAATCATCTAGCAGAGCAAAGGCCCTTTCGTCAGAGGCGGTTGTGGTTTCTGTCAGCCAATCAGGCAGATCATCTTCCACCAGGTGAGTAGCCGCGACCGCTTCAACATCATCTTCCCCGGCATCCGTTTCTAGCTCTTGCAACCAGCCCATGAGATCGAAATTTTCGGGGGCGGGTTCACTTTCCTCGTCTGGTTCGTCTTGGGCAGGGGTAGGGCTGACGGTAGCTTCGTCTAAAATGAAATCGGCACTATCATCCTGGCTAGCGGGTTCCGTGGCTGCTTCATCGGGCCAATTAGCTAACCAATCGGTCACGGATGCTTCGGATGCGGCCGCAAAATCATCTTGTCCTTCAGCCGTGGGCAATGGGCTTGCCGCTAGCTGGTCAGGTTCTTCGGTTTCCAGTTCTGACAGCCAACTGGATAAATCCGTTTCTTCTTCAGAGGCAACATCGGGCCAGAGGTTCGCGGCCGCGCTGTCTTCGACTTCTTTCCCTAACGGGGAGACAGGCTGTTCCGCATCTGTTGGTGGTTCGTCCCAGTTAAAAAGATCGGGTTCAGCCTCAGCTTCTCCGGTTCCGTTTGTTTCGTCCAGAGCGGCGAGCCAATCTTCCACGGCCAGGGCTGTGTTAGCCGTCCAATCCATTTCGTCCGGCGATTTTTCGGCGGGGGCCAGGTCCGCTAACCAATCCTCAGCCTGTCCCTGGGTCTCTTCTTGACTGACCGATTCTGGCCCGGCCTCTTCCCAGGGGGAAAGCCAGTCAGACGTTTCACCAGTAGGCGAGTTTGTCTCAGGAAGAGCAAAATCGGCTAACCAATCCGGTGTTAGCGGTGCATCTGCGGCTAAGTCTCCTGTCGTATCTAATTCAGGCAGGTTGGTCAGCCACTCATCTTCTAGGGAGGGTGATGGGGTTGATGAAGGTAACTCCGTTTGCCACTCATCATTGTTTGTTGAGGCATCGGCCGGAGTTGTGGAAAGGTCAAGCTCATTCGGATCAACCAGATCGGCCAACCAGTCCGATGGAGTCGCCAGCGCTGGTTCATCAGGGCTGCTATCCGTCTGAAACAGGTCTTCCGGCAATGATTCGGTGGATGCGGCGGGTTCTTCTTCTGACTTGGAGCGCTCACGGCCCGGCCATTTGGGGCGTTCCAGAAAACCGTAATCTATGGTAAACCGATCCTGATCTTCTTTTTCGGTCAGTTCGGTCAATTCATGCAACCAGTCAGTGATCCGTGATTGTCGTTCGGGATCCGGTTCCACACCGGGGCGTTCACCGGTTTTGAGCCATTCGGGCAAATCGTCGGGATCCAGTTCGCCGGTATCACCGGGGCGGCGCGAGGGTAGGATGAAGCCTTGACGGGAAGGTGGTGGAGATGATATCTCACCACCTGATTTTTCTTCACCGGGTATATTGACTGGTTTGCCCAGGCGATTGCCGCAATTGTCGCAATAGAGCCGATTCTGGGGATTGGTCGTGCCGCAACTGGCGCAGATTTGGGTGGTCTGCGGGGGTAATTGTGTACCACAGTGGTTGCAAAATTTGCTCCCTAACGGGTTAACATTGTTGCAGTTGCGGCAGTTGATTCCGTTCATTCGCTGTACGGTCTCTCTGAGCCAACAAGGAGACGGAGACTCAGGGTAATGGTTCCGAGGGCGACGCCGATGAGCAGACCCCGCAATCCGGCAGTGACAAAAAGGCCGGAGATGAGATTGCGTAGGGAGGTAAACAGGTTTGCGGCCGCGAAGGGCACAGGTAGTAAGAACAGGAGTACCGTCGCCAAAAACAAAAACGACCAGCCGTCACGCCGCCGTTGGAACAGACGGAATCCCGCGAATAACAAGAAAAAGGCCAACAAAGAGCTAAACGCCGTTTCTAATGGTTTTTGTATCCGCTCAAACATTTGCTGCGCCATATCGCCATTTGTCAGCTCCAGCATATCGGCCAGCCCCATCCCCAGCACCAGTAACATACTTAAGATGAGAACCAGGCTATACACGTTGGCTTTTAAGGCGCGTTTAGCGTGGATAAGAAACAGGTTCCCCAGGCCAAGCAGTAGAGCACAAACAGCCAGTAAGCTGGCCCAGCCCAAGATCAATTGGGCCAATGCCGGTATGAATAACAGACCAGCCAGAGCCAACAAACCGAAGATTAGGGCGAATAAGGTAGGGACGCTGTTTTTCATTGGGCTACGATTTTAGCTAGCCATACCGGTGATGAGAGCCAATAGAGTGGCTACGATAATAGCGATGGCGGCCAACAGGCGCAGGATATCTTGCAGTTGTAGACTGGCTAGTTGGGCCGGTTTGCCTTGTAAATAGGCTCCCGCGGCCAAATGCTCCTCACCCATGATAAGGGCTTCTGCCAGCGGATAGGCCAGGGCTAAGGCAATTGGATCGTCACTGCTGATTAGCTGTTCGGCCTGGGTACGTTCGGCCGCTTCAGTGATAAGGGCAATTTCTGAGCCAAACCGCCCAGCCAGAATGTTACTACCAACGCCTTCGCGGTTAAGGATGTGGGTCACACCAGCGGCATAAGCCAGGGGAAAGGTGTCGCCCGCCTGGAACTCCACCATGCCGGGTTTGAATTCCGAGGCTCGATGGGCTTTGATATAAACCTGACGTAAATTGTCTTGACCAGCCACTAAAAGTGTACCATCGCCCGTCGTGACAACGGGTGGCATACCGCTGGCGCAACTGCTTTCGGCCAGGTGATCCAATATCGTGAGAGCGGCCACGCTGGATGGGTTGCTGGAACCGGCCAGGTTCCCTCGCCCTAAACTGATGTGCATACGTTGACCGCTTTCGATGGCGTAGCCCACCTGTTTTTTCAGGGCCATGAAGCCAGAATGCGGCCGCAACCCTACTTTGCTTCCCTTTTTCACGCGCTGGGTCAACACCAATAACCCGGCTCCAGCCAGGGCAATGAAAATGAGGATGAATAAATTATTGATGTTCATTGTTCAGGTGAGGAATACACAGAGACTTAGCAGAGGTATTTATGGGGCAAGCCTCTACTCACTCGTCTCTAATTGCTCAATCAACATTTCTACCCCTTCAGGTGTTTCTAGTAAATGGGCCAATTGGCTAACAGGGGTGGAGGGTAGGAACAGGTTAAGGGCGGGTTGGGCGATGTATAAACATTGTGCGCCCAAAAAGGTCAACGGGCGACCGGCATCGAGGGCAAGTAGGGCTGGCAAACGCAACCCCCAGCGGCATAACGCGGCCGCGATGTGCGCTACATTCTCCGTTTCGGGTTTTACCACAGGTGGTACGGATAGGTTAAAACGCATGAACTGACCCTGATGATTGTCAATAACCAGACATAAAAAGTTTTGTTGTAATACTACAATAGCAGGAGTATAACATGTTTACCAGACCGTGTAAAGTGTAGGCAAGACGTGAAGCGTGAAAGATAAAGTAAGGGAAATGGGAAGGATTTAGTCCTGTATTTAGGATGGGAAGGTAAGCTTTTCCGGTGATCGCCACAGCCAGAGAACGTCTATCGTACAGCTTTACGAAAGGTGGGTTTATGCTTTATGACAAGTTTCCGTATCAGTTTGTCGCCGGAACCCCCATCCCTAACCCCGCCCCCGGGGGCGGGGAATTTTTAGTGCGGTTTTTCGGGGCATTCGCCCCGAAAAACCGCACCGTCAGGTTCCCCCTTTCCCAGTTGTATACCGACGCGGTGACAAAGTGAAAAAACCTCAGATTGTGTCCGCTGCCAGTATAGAACCGTTCAGCTACTCAATCACCGCTTGCATGGCGTCTCTTAACGCTTCAATGGGTTGGGGACCGAAGAAGCGGGCTGTGACCTGGCCCTCGGCATCAATCACGGCAAAGGCGGGGTGCCCACGTAGTTCAAGCGCTTCCATGAGTTGGCTATTGGTAGGATCGTTGGCATCCAGACGCATAACCTGGATTTGCCCGGCAAATTCTTGTTCTAACCCATCCACGATGGGTTCCATTTGTGCTCAAGGCGCTCACGGGTCGGTAAAGAATTGCACGAGCGCCGGGCCAGGGATGGCCGGGGTGGGGGTAGCTGGGTCGGATGAGGGGGAGCACGCGGCCGCGAAACTCATCACCGCCATCAGCAACAGGCCCACGCCCCAGGTAAAGAACCGGGTGGTTTTCGGTGAAGTTGAATGGTTTGGGTGTTTCATCGGTTAGGAATGCTCTGTTGGGAGGCCAGAATATCATCCGGCCAGTCCTGCTTAATGTAAGCCAGGATCGCGTCGATCTGGGTGTCGGTCAATACGTCTTTATAGGGGGGCATCGCACTCACGCCGATGTTGGCTTCCAGCCGGGTGCCCCCCAATTGGATGGATTCGATGAGGTAAGCATCGCTGTGGTGCCAGGTGTGGCCGGTTTCGTCGTGGGGTGGTGCCCGGAAAGAGCCATCGGGGTTATTTTCTTTCCAGTTAGCCTCGCCTTCCAGGTTAAAACCGTGGCAAGCGGCACAATAGGTATCGTAGAGGGTTTTCCCTTCAGTCAACATGTCTGCCGAGGCGATGGTGCTGGAAGAAGTGCCAGGGGAGCGTAGGGCGATTGCGGCCGCGGCCACGAGGATCACGACAAGTAAGCCCACACCCCAACCAAGGTATGTGTTGGCACGGCGTAAGGCTACCGTGTTTCTTTTCCTATTTTTCATGGTAACAGAATCTCCTTAGGATCAAGGATTAAGCAACCTACGGAACTGAGACGAGAGACTCATACTGCTTTACATAAGTCTTTCGTAGAGTTAGTCGGAAGACCCATCCCCCTAACCCCCTTCCCCCACCGGGAAGGGGGAAAATGCCCGGATGGCGCAGCGCTAAAAATCGGTCTTGGGAAAGCCGTGCTTAAATTCGGGTTGATTGTACAAAGCATCTGGTTTTTGTGTCAAAAAGGGGGCCAGCGATGGGCAAAAAGTAATTGTGTCACATCAGTTTTCCTGGGCTATACTGAAAGGGTGGATCATATACTCCGGCGGTGATTTATTGAACCTTTATCCTAACCTGGACAAACCAGAAAATTTATCCGCCGATTAACGCCGATTTTCGCTGATTAAAGAATCTGCGTTAATCCCCAAAATCTGCGGTTAAACTTCTTGCCAACTGGTCAAGAAGTTGACTCGTCAGCTACTATAGCTGTTCAGATAATCATTTGGGTCTTGGTTCGTAGTGACCGCTTTAGCGGGCTGGTGCTAGCCCGCTAAAGCGGTCACTACAAACAAGAACTTTTTCTTGAAAGATATATTATGAGGTATCCATGAAAGCGGTTGTTTTTCATCAGCATGGCGATTTGAATCAGGTGGAATTGGCTGAGATTCCCCAGCCGACCCCGGGGCCTAATGAGGTGTTGTTGCAGGTGCACGCGGCCGCGCTCAATCGCCTTGATCTGTGGGTGTTGGCGGGCTGGCCCGCGCTCAAATTACACCTGCCCCATGTGATGGGCAGTGATGGCGCTGGCGTCATCGCCGAGGTGGGAGCACAGGTGACGGGCTGGCAGGTGGGTGATCGGGTGGCGGTGAATCCTACCTATAGTTGTGGCCGCTGTGAATTTTGTTTACGCGGCCGCGATAACCTGTGTGAACAATTTGCTATTTATGGCGAACATCTGCCCGGTTTTATGGCCGAATATGCCGTTATTCCGGCGCGGAACCTGCTTAAACTCCCTGACCATGTTCCTTTTGCCACCGCCGCGGCCGCGTCTCTGGTGTATGTAACGGCCTGGCACTCCTTGATCGAACGCGGCCGCTTGCAGGCTGGCGAAGATGTGTTGGTCGTAGGGGCCGGTGGGGGCGTCAATACCGCCACTATCCAGATTGCCCGCCTGGCTGGTGCCCAAACCATCTATGTGGTTGGCTCCGATGAGCAAAAATTGGCCCAGGCCAAAACGCTGGGTGCACACGTTACGATTAACCGCAATCAGGAAGATTGGGGTAAAGCTATTTTCAAAGCGACCAATCGGCAAGGGGTGGATGTGGTGGTGGATAATGTGGGTGCGGCTACCTATGCTACCAGTCTGCGCGCCCTCAAAAAAGGGGGCAGATTATTGACCGTAGGCAATACGAGTGGCCCTAAATTTGAGTTTGATAACCGGTTTATTTTTGGTAAACACCTGGAAATCATTGGCAGTACCATGGGACCTATCAGCGCTTATCAGCAGGTGATGGGCATGGTTTTTAATGGCCGCTTACAGCCAGTCATTGATACCATTTATCCTTTGAACGAAGGTGCTGAGGCTTTGCGTCGTCTGCAAGCAGGGGATGTAAGTGGAAAATTAGTGGTGGCTCTGCACCAGGGCGAATAAATCTATATTCACGGATTAAGGTTGGTTGGGGGGGGGGGGGGGGGGAAATAGCCGGTGGCTCGGTATAAGCTCAGGCGTTGTTTGTAAATCGATGACCCACTGCGTTTGTCTGTGGATGGCTCCCCATGAAACGCAAAACCAATCCCCAAGAAGACCGTTTGACGCTCCAGCATTATGCTCAACGCCTGGAAGCTCAACATGCCATTGATCGAGCGATTCTTTCGGCTGATTCACCACGGGCGGTAGCCAGGGCCACGATTAAGTATATTCAGGCTCTTTTGCCCAATCATTATGCCAGCGTTATTTATTTTGATCATGCCACAGGTGAGGCCATTATGCTGGCAACCACCCTGCCCGATAGCCACAACTCCCACTTGCTGTTGGCCGTACCTATAACCGGGTTGGGTGATTTGCGTGATCTGGTACAGGGTAAAGAGCGGCGCATTTTGGATTTGCAGGCGCGGCCGCAACCCACACCGGTCGAGCAAGCCCTCATTGAGCAGGGTATCCGTAGCTATTTGACGGTTCCTTTGCAGGCCCAACGTGACCTGATTGGCACGCTAAACCTGGGCAAGCGTCATGTCGAGGCTTTTGCTCCTGAAGACCGGGAGATCGCCCATGAATTGGCGGATCAGTTAGCCATTGCCATCAAACAGGCCATGTTGTCGGAGGCGACAAACCGGCAATTGACGGAATTGATACTTTTGCACGCGGCCGCGACTGCCTGCGCGGCCGCGATCAACGAAGATCAACTCATCCTGCGCATCACCCAAATCATCTATGACGCCCTACACCCAGACCATTTTGGCCTTATCCTGCGTGATGAACAGTTCTCTGATCTTGTTATCCACGCCAGTTATCGGGGGTTGCCCAACAGTCTGTACGATCCGGTTGTGCCGGAAACCACCCTTATCTATCGCACGGCCCAAACCGGACAACCCCAACGCCTCAGCCGAGAAGCCTTAAGGAAGAACTACACCCCCATCCATCCGCACACCCAGTCGGAATTGTGTGTGCCGTTGCAGGCTGGCGACAAAGTGATAGGCGTCCTACACGCCGGTAGTATTCGCCCTGATATGTTTAGCTCCCAAGACGAACGGTTGCTGACCACCATTGCCGGTCAACTCGCCACAGCCATCAGCAAGATTCGTCTGTTTGAACAGGCCCAACAAGAGCTAGAGCGCCGTCGCCGCATCGAGTCCACTTTGCAGCAAACCCAACATGAGCTAGAACGCCGCATCGCCGAGCGCACACAAGAGTTGGGGCTGATCTTCCGCGCTAATCAGGCCCTTGTTTCCACCTTTGATCTGGATGAAGTGCTCATTACGATTCTACGGGAGATCAATCACCTGCTCCAGGTGACATCTTGCTCGGTCTGGTTACTCAACCCGCTCACGGGCGAGTTAATGTGTCAACAAATCACCGGGCCACGTAGTGAACGTATCAAGGGTTGGCGACTGGCCCCCGATGAGGGGGTAGCCGGGTGGGTGGTACACCATCATCAAAGTGTCATGTTGGGTGATGCTGGTAACGATATTCGCCACCAAACGAAGGCGGGACAGGAGATTGGGCTGGATATCCGTTCGATGATTGCTGTACCGCTTATTCTGAAAGGCAGACCCATTGGGGTGTTACAGGTTGTGGATACAACGCCCAACCGTTTTGATCCCAATGACCTGGCTCTGATGGAATCGTTGGCTGTGACGGCGGCTATTGCCATAGATAATGCCGGGCTGTATGAGCAGGTTCGTCAGGAGGCGGAAACAAATGCCATCCTCTTGCAAGAGGTAAATCATCGGGTCAAAAACAACTTATCGGCCATTATGGGCTTGCTGTATGCCGAGCGGCGTCATGCGGGGGTGAGGGATGATCCGGTTTATCAATCTATCATGAGTGATCTGATTAACCGGGTGCAGGGGCTGGCTACTGTCCATTCCATTCTCTCGGCCTCTAATTGGGGGCCTATCTCTCTGAGTGAACTGGCGCAACGGGTGAGCCATTCCGCCTTGCAGGCTTTGCCTCATTACAAACGGATCAATGTGCAGGTGACGGCGACGAATTTAGTGGTGACACCTGATCAGGCGCATCACCTGGCGCTAATCATCAATGAAGTGGTCACGAACTGTGTGAAGTACAGCCTGGGTGAACGACAGAATGGTCAGTTTCGGGTGTTGATTGAGGAGCACGCGGCCGCGAACGAGGTATGGATGGAATTTGCGGACGATGGCCCTGGTTTCCCGGAAGACGTGTTGCGCCAAGAGCAGCCGCGCCATAACGTGGGTTTCCACCTCATACAGAACATCGTGCGGCGCAACTTGCGGGGCACCATTGTTTTGGGCAATGGGACAACTCACTCTACCGCCGATACAATTTATTCGGGGCGGTCGTGACCATTACCTTTAAAGTAGAAGGAAACTGATTTGCGGCCGCGCTTTTTTCGGTTGATTCATTGGGAACGAGGGGTTGACGCTCAGTGCCTTACGAGTCAACTTCTTGTACAGATGGCAAGAAGATCAGCCACGAATTAAACGAATTAGCACGAATGGGAAAATGAAAATTCGTGTCAATTCGTTTAATTCGTGGCAAAAATCTCTTTGGTTCTGGCTCGTCCAGGTTAAGAAAGATCAACCAAAACGAAACTTACTCTGGAACACACCAATGGTTTTAATAGCCATCGCTTATGGGAAGGTCTAAGATGCTCCATACACAGCCCATTCGAGTGCTGATTGCTGAGGATGATTTTTTGGTCGGTGAAATGGTCAATGGTCTGCTGACTGAGATAGGTTACCAGGTCATTGGCGAAACAAATAACGGGGTTGAGGCTATCTCCTTAACCCAATCACTTAACCCGGACGTGGTTGTCATGGACATTGAAATGCCCAAGATGAACGGGTTGGACGCGGCTTATCACATTCAGCAGAATTGCCCCACACCAGTGGTCATTCTCACGGCTTATGAATCACCGAACCTGGTACAACGGGCCGGTGATGCCGGGGTGGGGGCGTACCTGGTGAAGCCACCCAATGCCCGTGATCTGGAGCGGGCGATTACGATTGCACGGGCCAGGTTTGCCGATATTTTGCAACTGCGCCGCTTAAACGAAACGCTACAGGAGCAAAATGAGGAGTTAAACGCCTTTTCTCATACGGTGGCTCACAACATCCAGAGTTCGATTTCCCGCATTATTGGCTTTTCGGAGTTGCTGCAACATGAGTTTGACACCTTATCTGAGGATGAGCGGGGGCAGTGTGTGCAGGCGATTGTGCGGAATGGGCGGAAGGTCAGCAATATTGTGGATGAGTTGCTGATCCTGGCGAGTGTGCGCAATACGGAAGTGGAGAATCAGCCGCTGATGATGGGGGAGATTGTCGAAGAGGCGCAATATCGGTTGGTGGATTTGATTCAGGAGACGAAGGCGACCATTCGTTTGCCAGAAGCGTGGCCTGTGGCGTTGGGATATGGACCCTGGGTAGAAGAGGTGTGGGAGAATTATTTGAGCAATGCGTTGAAGTATGGGGGCACACCACCAGTTTTGGAGCTAGGGGCGACGGCAATGCCGGATGGCATGATGCGTTTTTGGGTGCGGGATCAAGGGCCGGGTTTGTCCCGGGAGCAAAGCGAGCAGTTATTCACGCCCTTTACGAAGCTGGATCAGGTCCGGTTGACGGGGCATGGCTTGGGGCTTTCGATTGTGCGCCGGATTATGGATAAGTTGCAGGGCCGGGTGGGGGTGGAAAGCACGTTGGGCGAGGGGAGCACTTTCTGGTTTTCGCTGCCTAAGGTGAAGTGATGGAGCCGATGGCCATGAATCTGCTCTTGCACCTGGATGAGTCTGCCCCGGTGCCGCTGTATCAACAGGTTTATGAGCAAATCCGCGGCCGCATCCTTCAAGGTCAATTCCCCCCCGGCACACGCCTGCCCTCTAGCCGCGACCTGGCCCAGGCGTATGGCCTGGGGCGTGTCACCGTTACTACGGCTTACCAACAACTGCTGGCCGAAGGGTACGTGGTAAGCCATACCGGAGCCGGAACATATGTGGCCGAAGATTTGCCTTTGCCAGAGGCCGCGGCCGCGACCCTCTTCACCCCCCCGCTTTCTACCTGGGCGCAGCAACTCCACCACCTTGCCCCCGAGTGGGAAGCCGACAACGGCACGCGGCCGCAGATAGATTTCGGCTTTGGTCGCTCCTTCCCCCATCTTTTCCCTTACAAAACCTGGCGCCGCCTGCTCAATCGTTACCTGAGCACCGACGATACCATGCTTTCCCGCTACGGCTCAGCCGCCGGGTTCAGGCCCTTGCGTGAGGCTGTGGCCGCCTATCTGGCCCGCCAGCGGGGCGTGCGTTGCACCGCCGAGCAAGTGGTTATTGTCAACGGTGGGCAACAGGCGTTAGATATTTTGACGCGCCTGCTCTTGAATCCCGGTGATGAAGTGCTGGTAGAAAGCCCCGGATATCCTGACGCCTGGGAGGTGTTTCGGGTGAATGGGGCGCAATTGCGCCCGTTGCCGGTGGATGAACACGGCTTCCCGGCCCATCAAATTCCCCGTGACTGTGCGGCTCGGCTGGCCTTTGTCACCCCCAGCAACCAGTTTCCCCAGGGGGGTGCGATGCCTCTGGAGCGGCGGTTGGCCTTGTTGCAGTGGGCCAGAAAACAGAATGCCTTGATTGTGGAAGACGATTATGACGGGGAATTACGTTATCACAGTCGCCCTTTGGCCGCTTTGCAGGGGCTTGATTTGACCGGGCACGTGGTGTATCTGGGCACGTTTTCTAAAGTGTTGTTCCCGGCGTTGCGCCTGGCTTATGTGGTTCTGCCCCCGGCGTTGCTGGAGCCGTTTCTGCAAACGAAGGCGGTGGTGGATCGGGGTGCGCCGACGTTGACCCAGGCGGCGGTGGCCGATTTCATCACCGAAGGGCATTTTGAGAAGCATTTGCACCATTTGCGCCAGGCGTACGGGCGGCGACGACAGGTTTTGTTAGAGGCAATTGAGGCGCATATTCGGGTTCCGGTGCGTTATGCTCAGGAAGCGGCCGGTTTGCATGTGATGTTGTATTTGCCACCGGGGATGGATGAGGCGCAATTGGTAAGGCACGCGGCCGCGAACGAGGTGGGTGTTTATCCGGGTTCAGCCTACCACCTGCTCAGCCCCTCACCCCCCTCCATCCTGCTCGGTTTCAGTGGCCTGGACGAAGAAGAAATCCGTGAGGGGAATTCGCCGCCTCAGCCAGGCCTTTGCGGCTATTTAGGGGCCTCGTCCTCAGCAAGATTATCAGTGGTATATCAAAGAAATGAGGTTAATTCAACGTATACTTTTTGATGAACCAAACGCGCTATGGGGGGGTGGTTTGGAAGGGGCAGGAAAAAGGGGGGGGGGGGGGGGGGGGGGGGGGGGGAAGGGAGGGAGAAAAAAAAAAAGGGAGGGGGGGGGGGGGGGGGGGGGGTAGAGAGCCCGCGCCGATACGGGCTTATCATCATCTGTTGGTGTTGCGGCCAGCGCGAGTTCAAGGTGTGGGATTTGGTAGTAAAGGCGGGGTCAGCGGGGGGTGACACGCACAGATGGGGAGAGTGAAGGTGCGTTGCCAAGCCCTTAGGACTGGGCACGCACACGTTCCCGTTCATCACCGACATTCAGAAGGTTTTAATTCATCCTCATAAGGTTTGATTGGTTTGCGGCGGGCTTCAGCCCCGCACGGGCGGGGGGGGGGGCGGGGGCCGGGGGGGGGGGGGGGGGGGGGGGGGGGGCCGGGCATTGGTGTAGCGGTGTCATCAGGTCACTGTTACCTGATTTTTGTTTAGTTCCTCACGAATGATCCGTCGTAAACTATCTTCCAGCTCTTCCCGTTCTATGGTTTGCCGCAACGTGTCATTGATCAAGGTCTGATAGCCCCGATCCCCTGCTTTGGCGCGAAAATATTCAACGAGGGTGGTATCCAATAGAATGGTCACTCGCTGTTTGCGCGGAACAGACTTCAAACCTACCCGAAATGTGGCCCGGTCAAGGTCTGTCTGGGTGACTTCGGGGTACTCGTCGTCATCATCATAAGTTGGAGAAGAATAGGCGTTGTTCATCTTTATTTGCCTCACGCATCGAAATAATACGGATTTCATCCTCAGATTCCGTATGCACAATGATCACTACTTTTTCCCCCAGTAGACCCAACGTAACCCATCGCTGTTCACCATAATCTCGGCGATCATCCTCAAACGTGAAAGTGGGACCCGCAAACAGTTGCTCCGCTTGAGCGAAATCAAGCCCACGTTTCTGGAGCGTAGTTTGTCGTTTGGGTTCGTGCCAGCTAAAACGCATGAGCCTGATTATGCAGACAATTATGCATATGTCAAACGCGATAAGCGATACCTGGTTAGATAGAATAGCTGTTGCGGCCGCGAATAAATTGCCGACTGAAAGGGCAAATAAGCTCAAGCGCACTGGCGAACATTGTCCAGGGGTTTCTGGTGAAGGTGCTATGGTGGGGGTTGCGGCCGCGTTTCCCCCTCAGCACTCAGCACTTTTACCTCAGTACTTGGTTTGCGGCCGCGATCCGTAACGGTGGCAGTCGGGAGACCGGCCACAGCAACTCTGGTCAGCTACAGATTTGACCTACACCCTATGACCTTTGGCACATCTTGACAGGCCAGATAAACGGGACTAGAATGCCGTTATTGTTGGCAGTGGACGTTTTAGCTGTCGGAAAAGCAAGAGTCCTACAACCACATTCACAAGACGTGACTCGCACAGTGTAAGCACCGGGCCTGCCTGGTGTTTTTTTTTGTCTGGAAATAAAAATGCTCAACATACCCGAAGACGGTAAGACGACGGTTTTTCATAGCACCACCGATTATCAACCCCCCCGCTCGTGGCGTACCTGGCTTATTGGGCGGCCCCTCTCTACCGCCGATGCCCCGCATCAAACGATTGGCAAGGCCATTGGCCTGGCGGTGTTTGCTTCGGATGCGCTCTCGTCTACCGCTTATGCCACCCAGGAAATTTTGGTGATTCTCGCGGCCGCAGGCTCTATCGCCTTTGGTTATGCCTTTCCCATTGCCCTGGCCATCGTCTGCCTGTTGATTATTGTCGCCATCTCCTACGAACAGACCATTCACGCCTACACGGGCGGGGGTGGGGCCTATATCGTTTCACGAGATAATTTGGGGGAGCTACCGGCCCAGATCGCGGCCGCGGCCCTGCTTACCGACTACATCCTCACCGTGGCCGTCTCCATCTCCTCTGGCGTAGACCAGATTGCTTCGGCCCTGCCTGATCTCGCCCCCTTCCGTGTACCCCTGGCTGTGGTGCTGGTCATGTTCATCATGCTCATCAACCTGCGGGGGGTCAAAGAGTCGGGCGTGGCCTTCGCCATTCCCACCTATTTCTTCGTCGTCATGATGTTCACCACCGTGGGCGTGGGGCTTGTCCGCTACTTTACCGGCCATCTGGGACTGGTGGTTGATCCCCCTCACCTGGAAGCCCCCACTGTGCTGGCTCCCATCACCGCCTTCCTGATTTTGCACGCCTTTTCCAGTGGCACGGCCGCCCTCACCGGCATCGAGGCCATTTCCAATGGCATTACTGCCTTCAAAGAGCCACGCAGCCGCAACGCTGGCATCACCCTGATCTGGATGGCCGGAATCTTAGCCACGCTGTTTCTGGGTATCAGCTTCCTGGTGAGCAAAATTGGCGCGGTTCCTTCGGAAACGGAGACGGTTATCTCCCAGTTGGTGCGCACAGTCTACAACGGGCGCGGGCTGTTTTACCTGGGAACCATTGTCGCTACCACCGTCATCCTGGTGATGGCCGCCAATACCGCCTTTGCCGACTTTCCCCGGCTCAGTGCCCTGGTCGCCGCCGATGGGTTTCTGCCCCGACAACTGGCTTATCGGGGTAGCCGTCTCGTGTATTCCTACGGCATTGCCTTCCTGGCCCTGGTGGCTTCCTTGCTCATCATCCTTTTTAATGCCCGTGTCACCTTGCTCATTCCCCTTTACGCCATTGGCGTCTTCCTCTCTTTCACCCTGTCCCAGGCGGGCATGGCCCGGCGTTGGCACAAAATAGGCCAACTGGCCCCTGGTGAAGAGGTGCGCGAAGTGGGTTCCACCCTTCATCATGATGCCCGTTGGCGGGCCAAGATGCTGGTTAATGGGTTTGGGGCCGTCTGCACGGCCATTGTGATGGTTATTTTTGCCGTAACCAAATTTGCCGATGGGGCCTGGCTCATCCTTATCCTCATTCCTTCCCTGGTGGTTCTTTTCTTTGGCATTCACCGCCATTATCGTAGCCTGGCTAAAAATTTGTCCCTGGATCAACATGGAGAACCGCCCCAGGCACGCCGCCACCGGGTTATTCTGGCGGTGGGGAATGTGCATCGGGGCACGCTGGCGGCCCTGAATTATGCCCGTCTGTTATCTGATGATGTGACGGCGGTGCATGTTTCCACTAACCCCGAAGATGCCCTCAAGGTTAAACAGAAATGGGAAAGTTGGGGGCAGGATGTGCGGCTGGTGATTGTGGAATCGCCTTACCGTTTGCTGGTGGAGCCGCTTTTGCAATATATTGAAGAAATTGAGCGTCGCCGACAGCCGGATGAGATTATCACCATTGTGGTGCCGCAGTTTGTGCCGGGTCGATGGTATCATAATTTATTGCACACGCAGACGGCTTTCTGGCTGCGGTTGGCGTTGATCTTTAAGCAAGGGATTGTGATTACGGATGTGCCGTATCAGGTGAAGTAGGCGCTAACGGCCCCACCCCCGGGCCAAAATTTGGCTTTTTTTTTGAAGGGGGGGGGGGGGGGTTTTTTTCGGGGGGGGGGGAAGGGGGGGGGGGGGGGTTTGGGGGCTCTCCCCCCGCCCCCCCCCCCCGGGCCCCCCCCCCCCCCCCCGGGGCAGGAAGGAAAGGGGAGTACCTAACGAGTCAATCTCTTGACCAGTTGGCAAGAAAGAGGTTACACAGAGATTCACAGAGAAAGCGTAGAGGTTCACAGAGAAAAAGCCAAGACCGTTTTTATAACTCTGTGTATCTCTGTGCCTTCTCTGTGACCCTCTGTGTTCCTTCTTTTTTGGTTCTGGTTTATCCAGGTTAGGGAGTGGGGATTGAGAGACTGAGAGACTGAGAGACTGAAGAGGTTATTTATGAATTTTATTGTTGTGGGTTGCGGCCGCTTGGGGGCGGAGTTAGCGTATCGGCTTTTTCAACAGGGGCATCATCTGGTGGTGATGGACCAGACGGATGCGGCGTTTGCCAACTTGCCGTCGGCTTTTCGCGGCCGCACCCTACCCGGTGACGCCCTTAATCGAGGTATGTTAGAACGGGCGGGCATTGAAACGGCCGATGGTCTGGCCGCGGTTACCAGTTCCGATGCCGCCAATGCGGTTATTGCGCACACCGCTCGTACCGTTTACAAAGTGCCGCGCCTGGTCGTGCGTAACTATGACACCCGTTTCCACCCCATTTACGACGCCTTTGGCCTGCAAGTCATCAGCACCGTAGAGTGGGGCGCCCAGCGGCTGGAAGAACTGCTCTACCATGCCGATTTACGCACCGTTTTTTCGGCGGGTAATGGCGAAGTTGAGGTGTATGAGTTGACGGCTCCCGCCAGTTGGCAGGGACAGGCCCTCAAAGATGTCTGCTCGTTGACCGTCTCGGTGCCGGTGGCCCTGACCCGCAACGGACGGGCTATTATTCCCAGCCCCGAAACCCTGATTCACGCAGGGGATGTGCTTCAGGTCAGCGCTACCCTGGAAGGGGCCAAACTGATACGGCAAAAATTAGGCTAAAGCTTAGGACAAGATTTATCCGCAGTTAACCGGCGTTAAAGAATCTGCGTATCCCCAAACTGGGTTATTCGCCCTGGCGAGTTGCTAAGTTAGTGGGACGTTCCTGAGAATAGGGCGCAAATTTGCGCCATCGAGTGGTCAGTAGTTACAATTAACTCACGAGGATTAACCCATGTTTGTACTCATCGCGGGTGGCGGCCGCACCGGAACCCAACTCGCCCTTCTTCTCCTACAACAAAACCATGATGTCCGCATCATTGAGCATCGCCCCGAGGTATTGAAACGGCTGCACCGGGAATTACCAACCGAAATTATTTATGAAGGCCAGGCCATCGATCCGCAAAAGCTGGAACAGGCGGGCATTCGTGATACCAATGTTTTGGTCGCCTGTACCGGTGAAGATGCTGACAATCTGACCATTTGTTATGTGGCCCGACACATATATAACGTGCCGCGCATCATTGGCCGCATCAACAATCCACGCACCGACTGGCTCTACACGGAGCTTTTCCATGTGGATGTGGCCCTCAACCAGCCGGAGATATTTGCCAGCATGATTGAGCAAGAAATGGCGATGGGGGATATGATGACCTTGATGAAACTGCGGCGGGGAGCCTACTCTCTCGTGGACGAGAAGATTGCTCCCCGGGCCAGGGCGGTTGGGGTAGCCATCAAGGACATGAAGTTGCCGGAAAGCTGTGTTATCGCCGCCATCATTCGCGAAGGTAAGGTCATCGTTCCCCGTGGCGTCACCGTGTTTGAGGTGGAAGATGAGGTGTTGGCGGTGACGGATCGCGCAGGGGCGGAGAAATTGGCCGAAATGTTGTCAGCTCCATAGGGGCTGTCACAAGACAGCGGACGAAAGAATATAACCCGGTTTGGCCTCGCGGCCGCCGGGTTTTTGTTTCGGCTCTACTCTACCGAATTGAGCAGCGGGAGTGGAGACTTTAGTCGGAAAGCCTTGACCGGCTAAAGCCTCGACTCCTGACTTACCCCGTCCGATCCGGTACAGCTTTGTTTACCTGCCCCGAATGCGGTTACAGGCTATAATGACTCAAAAAGAAGGAGACGAATCAGCCCATCGTCTCCATTTTCTTGTCAGGAGTTCCCCATTAGCGGGCGCTCACCCCAAGATGAATGAAAATTTATCCACAGATGACACAGATTGACACAGATTTTTTTTTCTCTGCGTTCTCTGCGTCTCTGCGGTTCGTTATTTTCGCAGCAGGAGAATTCAACATGAGTTTGCCCGTCTACAAAACACAATTCGATAATGGTTTGACGGTCGTATTGAAAGAAATGCGCCATGCCCCTGTTACCAGCTTTTGGGTGTGGTACCGTGTGGGTAGTCGCAATGAGAAACCCGGCCTGACCGGTGTTTCCCACTGGGTCGAACACATGATGTTTAAGGGAGCGCAACGGTTCCCCACGGGTGTGTTGGATCGGGTGGTTTCCCGTGAGGGGGGCCGTTTTAATGCCTTTACCTGGATTGACTTCACCGCTTACTATGAAACCTTACCCTCTGACCGGGCTGAGTTGGCCCTGCAAATTGAGTCTGACCGCATGACGGGTGCTCTGTTTGATGCCAACGAAGTGGAATCGGAGCGCACGGTCATCATTTCCGAACGGCACATGTATGAGAATCAACCGTTCTTTTTGCTCAGCGAGGAGTTGCAAGCGGCCGCGTTTCGGGTTCACCCCTATCACCATGAAGTAATTGGTGATGAGGTAGACCTGGAGACGATGACCCGCGACGACCTGTACAACCATTATCGCCAGGCGTATGCCCCCAACAATGCCACGGTGGTGGTGACCGGGGATTTCCAGCAAGCCGAGATGTTGGACAAAATCAAAGAATATTTTGGTCACCTGGCCGCCAGTGAACCGTTGCCAGCAGTGACCCGCCACGAACCGCCCCAACGGGGTGAACGGCGCATCATGGTGAAAGGGCCAGGCGATACCCATTATTTGGAAGTGGGTTATCATGCGCCAGCGGCCAGTCACCCTGATTTTTATCCCATGGCTTTGCTCAACGCCGCATTTTCTGGGGGGAGCAGTTTGGGAATGTTTGGTGGGGGTGGCGGCAATAAGAGTTCGCGCCTGTACAAGGCGTTGGTGCTGACGGGGGTGGCCGCGGCCGCGTTCGGGAGCGTAGGCCCCACCATTGATCCCTTCCTCTACAACATCGCCGCCATTGCTCGTCCTGGTCGCACCCTGGACGAGGTGGAAGCGGCTTTGGACGCCGAAATTGACCGTTTAGCCACCGAACCCATTACCCAGGCGGAACTGGACAAAGCCATGAAGCGGGCGCGGGCCTCATTTATTATGGCGGGCGAGAGTGTGAGTGGGCAGGCGCAGATGATAGGCATGGCCGAAGCCGTGGCCGGGGATTATCGTTGGTTTGAGAATGCTCTGGAAAAGTTGAGCCAGGTCACGTTGGCCGACCTTGAGCGGGTGCGGGCGACTTATTTGCGTAAGGAGAACCGCACGGTGGGCTGGTATGTGCCGATGGGGGAGTGAGGGGTGGGGGAGATTGAGAGACTGAGAGACTGAGAGATTCTTGTCCTCTCCTGCCAGCGGCTAACGGCTAACGGCTAACAGCCAGCCGCTAGCCGCCAACCGCTAACAGCCAGCCACCACCATCCTTATCACCTGGCTTCTTCTATTCAAGACGGAACCCGTCTGTCACTTTTGTCTTCGGCCAGGACAAGGGGAAATAGCATGAATGGGTTACGAAGGTCTATTTGGGTATTGACGGGTCTGGTGGTGGGGGTAGCTTGTTTGTGGGTGTGGGGGCCAGTTTCTCTACAGGCGGGAGCCATTACGGTGTGCCCGGTGGGGTGTGACTATGACACGGTGCAAGGGGCGGTGAACGCGGCCGCGCCCCTCAGCACCATCCTCATTTCGCCAGCTACTTATACCGAAACGGTTATTATCACCAAATCGTTGACCCTGGAAGGGGTGGGCCAGCCGCAACCGGTGGTGAGCGGTAACGATGCTGGTCGGCCGTTTACCATTTTGGGTAGTGTGGCGGTGACGATGACGAATATGACGGTAACACGCGGCCGCGCACCCATAGACCCCGACGGCAGTGCCAGAGGCGGCGGCATCTTCAACCAGGGCCAACTCACCCTTGATCATGTCATCATCAGCTATAACCAGGCTATTGGCTTGGCTGGACAAGCTCCTGAAGCAGAAGGGGGCCTGACGTATGGCGGTGGAATATATTCCGAATGTGTACCAGCCCTGGCCGATTGTTTTGATGTCAGCTTAACCGCAGTGACCGTGATTAGTAATACTGCTAAAGGTGGTAAAGGTGGGGTTGGGGCTGTAGGGGGCTATGCGTATGGGGGAGGGGTGACCCAATTTTGTGAAACTAACGCTGGGTCAATAGATTGTGGTTCTCTGACTATTTTAGATTCTCGTTTTGGTTTTAATCAAGCCTGGGGTGGTCAAGGCGGTGACTCCGTGACCCCATTTTGGAGTGCTAGCGGGGGGCAAGCCTTTGGGGGTGGTATCAGCAACACCTGTATTGATTATGATTGTGGGGCCATTGAATTAACCCGTTCCGAAGTTCATCATAATAAAGCACGGGGCGGTGATAGTGGGGACACAGGTATTGGTTTACCCGCGGCACCGGCAGATGGTTTTGGGGGTGGCATCTATACCAAACAGCGCCCATTCATCCAGGCTTCTCACATTCATCATAATCAGGCTCATGCAGGGGCTTACTCTCCGGGTCCACATGGCCCTTACCCTGATAGTATAGGTGGTGGTGTTTACATGCTTGTATCATCGGGAGGTCCCGGAGGCGTTGAAAATAGTGCCATTGATAACAATAGAGCTGATGCCGGTGGGGGATTTTTTATTGCGAATGAGAGTTTGTCTATTTTCAACAGTACTATTAGTGAGAATGTTGCCCGTGTATGTGGCGCGGGTATCCTTCATGCCTCCTTTGAGGATTCTCTATTCGATTATGTAACCATTACCGAAAATGTTGTTCTTGATTCACCGTATTCCGTGGGGAACTCATCATTTTTCTGTCTGCCCGGTGGTGGCAGTGGAATTGACCGCTCGCGATGGGCGGGCAGTCGTTTTCCCAGTCTAAAAAATAGCTTATTGGTTAATAATTGGGGATATGGTGATCCCCATGCCGACTGTTACGGCACCATATTCTCGAGAGGATTTAATTACACAACAACCTGTGCTTTGGTTGGCAATCTGAATGGGACGATTTCAACTCCCATCATGTTGGGGTCACTACAGGATAATGGGGGCCGACGCCGACTCATGCCTTTGTTGGCGGGGAGTCTGGCGATTGACGCGGCCGCGCCCGCCGATTGCCCTAACACTGACCAACGCCAGTACCCCCGATGGGTAGATGGCAACGGAGACGGCATTGAACGGTGTGATATGGGGGCATACGAGTATGGCGGCGCACCGACAGATGTGGGCATGGTGGGTGAGATTCGCGGCCGCGTGCCCTTTCCCTGCTCTTTCCCTCTCTTTTGGGTCTGACAGCCTGCCTTGTTCTATGGGTCTGGCAAAAACAAAAAGGTACATAAAAGCCTCATGCTTCCTCAATCTAAATGGTGGCACTATTTCAACCCCCTACGACGATTAACCCTTTACTTCGATGAACAAGAACAGCGCCTGGTCGTGCGGGCGGTCGTCATTGGTGTCGTTGTGTGGGCCTTCGTTTTTGCTCTACGGGCCAGTGTCCATTGGCTTTTTGAGCAGGTCATCCATCTGGTCAACGCCAGCCCATCCCTTCTATTTATCCTCATACCCCTGTTTCTGGGAGCAATCTTTGTCGCCTGGTTGGTGAAGAACAGCGCCAGTGTGGTGCATTACCGGGACAATCAGGGGCACATTCATGAGTTGTTGGACATTGAGGGGGATGGTTTGGAGCGGGCTATTGCGCTGTACTATTCCTCGGAACCGACGATGGAGCAGGCATTGACCGGGCAGGAAGGGGTAGATGTGCGCTGGCAGTTGCCCACGCTTACCCTGGTCTTGCGCAAATTTGTGGCCTCGCTGGCGACGTTAGGTAGTGGTGGCAGTGGGGGGCTGGAAGCCAGTGTGACGCTCATGGGGGAAAGTCTCGCGGCCGCGCTGCTTAAACCCCGCCGTCTTTACCAACGGGCACAGGTACGTATCCTCATTTTGAACCGGTTTTGGCGTTGGTGGGAATCTACCGACCCCGATGATTTACAAACGGCGCAACTCTGTGGCATCGCGGCCGCGGTCTCTACCTTACTCGGTGCACCGTTTACGGCCGGATTCTTTGCCATTGAAGTGATGTATCGCCGTCGCCCTATCATCGAGAAGCTGGTTTATGCCCTCATCAGTGCCCTGGCGGCCTTCTTTATGACCCGGTTCATCAGCGGCCGCACCTCCGTATTTCACATCGAAGAGTTATACGTACCACCCGGCGATTTCCAATATTATCTGGTGGTCATTCTGATGGCTATCGTCATTTCCTTTGTCAGTATTTACTTCGCCCGCCTGCGTGTGTTCATTGATAACCTGTTTCATAACCAGGTGCCCAATATCTGGCAACGCCATTTGCTGGGCGCGGCGCTGACGGGCCTCATTGCCGTGGCCGTGGCCTGGTTTACCTCAGCCAGAGGGATGAGTGACCTGGGGTTGGAGTTGGTGTTAGGCACGGGGGAATCGGCCATTGATGCCGCTTTGGCCGGGGAATTGACCCTGATGGTGGCGGTCATTGCGCTGGTGACAAAACTGCTGGCTACGTTAATTACGGTGGGTTCCGGGGGATCGGCCGGGTTGTTGATACCGTCTATGTTTTTTGGCACGATGGTCGCGGCCGCGTTCAGTCAGCTCTTTGGCTACCCACAAGCGATGGTGCTCATCGTACCCGCTATTACGGCCAGCCTGGTTTCCATTGTTAACGTGCCCCTGGCAGCCATTCTGTTGTCGGTTGAACTGTTTAGCTCACACTACATGATCCCAGCTTTGTTAACCCTCATCGTGACCGCCATTTTTGCTCACGATCACACCATTTACCGCACCCAGCGGCAAACCTTCGACCGCCGCCAGATTTTGCCCGGTTATGGGGTACGCCGCGTGGCTGTGCCATCGGCCTGGGCGGGGCAAACCCTGGTAGAACTGAATGTGCGCCGCCGGTTTGATATTACGGTGATTGGGTTGGTGGAGCAAAACGAAGCCAACGGTCAGCCGGTGCAAAATATGAGCTTTAACCCCTCAGTGATGCGGCCGCTAGAGGCAGGGGATACGCTGATTGTGTTGGGAAAGGATGAGAACCTGGTCGCTTTTGACGCGGCCGCGAGAGACATGAGGGGGTAGGGGGGAGGTTGCAGGGTTGCAGGTTGCAGAGGTGCAAGGTTGCAGAGTTGCAGGTAATGATTTCTGCCACTTTGCCACACTGCCACTCTGCCCCCCCCACAAAAAAACCACCAGCCGGAGAGGGAAAAGGAGACAAAACCCTCTCAGACTGGTGGTGGGGAACAGTGTGTTCAAAAAAGATCGGTTAAGAAGACAATTTCTCTGAATCCGCTTTCGCCAGATAAAACCGCATCAACTCCCGTAATTTCCGGATGTCCAATGGTTTCGCCAGATAATCATCACAACCGGCTTCCAGGCAACGCTCCCGATCCCCCACCAACACATTGGCTGTGGTAGCAATAAGCGGAATATGCCGCAGTCTTGAATCCGCCTTGATCCGGCCAGCCAGTTCCAACCCATTAATGCCCGGCATGTTGATGTCTAATAAGATCAAATCAGGCATCTCGGTTTGCAGTAATTCCAGTGCTACCAGGCCATTCTCGGCCGAAAGCAACTCGTGACCTTCAGCATCCACAATCCGTGAAACCAGGATTCGGTTGGTATTGTTATCTTCAATGCACAAAATCTTCTTATTCATCTAAGCCTCGTAAGCCCCATCCTATACAAATATCCGCCACGTCAGGATAGGCCAATTATAGCGTATATAGGTTGCTAAAACCCAGATAGTAGCATTCGCAAGTTCTCTGGTGGTTAAGTCTCAAAAGCCATTCCCCGCCCCTGGGAGTGGGGGTTTCCGGCGACAAACCCAGGGTGAGGCGTGTCATAAAACCTAAGTCTGACCTTCGTAAAGATGGACTTGTCCCCAGACTCCTGTAATTATTAAATTCTCGTTCCTTGTATCTAGCAGGTGCTCATTCCACGCTCCGCGTGGAATGCTCCCGGCGACGCTCTGCGTCGCGTAGGACGCAGAGCGTCCCGGATGGTATTCCCACGCAGAGCGTAGGAATAAGTTCTGCCACCTGTATAGATACCGTTCCTTAACGAAAAGCGTGCGTCTCACGCTTCTTGATTTTATGATAAAGCGGGATAGTGAACCAGAACGTCGTGCCGTCACCTATCTGACTATCCAGCCAGATGCGGCCGCCGTGTAGTTCCACCAACTCCTTCGTAATGGGCATACCCAGGCCTGTGCCGCCAGCCTGCCGGGTAAGACTACCATCAATCTGGCGGAATCGCTCAAATACGATGGCTGTGTCTTCAGGGCGGATGCCAATGCCCGTATCTTGTACAGCCACCACCAGATCATCATCCCGTTTGTTAATGGCGACGCGCACAAAACCCCGTTCGGTGAATTTGATGGCATTGCTGATGAGGTTATGGAAAATTTGCCGCAGCCGGGTGCGATCAGCCACAACGGTAGTCACCTCCGGGTTTACTTCGAGTTGCATGTCCAGATGTTTCTTGTTGGTTTGGGCGCTAGGTTTGTTGGTGGCGACCATTTCCTCAGCCATTTCGCGCACATCTATCTCTTCAAAGCGTAATTCCATCATCCCGGCTTCAATCTTGGACATATCCAGAATGTCAGAGATGAGTTCGCGCAGGTGAATACCACTCTGGCGAATGAGATGAACGTCTTCTTCCATGCGCTCATTTAAATCCCCATCTAACCCTTCTAACAACACATCGGCAAAACCGACGATGGAGTTGAGCGGGGTGCGCAGTTCATGGCTCATGCTGGCCAGGAACTCGGACTTGAGCCGGTCTACTTCACGTAATTGTTCGGCGGTTTGTAGCTGTTCGGCGTACAGATAGGCGTTTTGCAGGGCAACTGCTACCTGGAGCGAGAGCGTGGTATAAACCCGAATGTCTTCGGCGGTGAAGAAGCTGGCGGTGTTGGCATGAAGGTCAATGACGCCCAGAAGTTTCTCGCCTTGGGTGATAGGGATAGCGAGTTGAGAATGGGTTTCGGGCAGGTAAGGATGAACATCGATCCCTTGGGAGCGTATATCCTCTTCCAGCACAGCCTGACGACTGACAGCCGCCCGTGAAACCGGGGATTCACGGCTGGTGAGGGGCAGGGTGTATTTTTCGTAGACCATGAGCCGCCCTATCTGGTCGGACCCGGCGCGTAGGCGCAGGCGTTGGGTGTTTTCGTCGTAAATGAAGATTTGGGCATGGTAGAGGTTAAACTGGATTTTACTCAGGTCTACCACGGCCTGGAGCAGTTGTTCTTCTTCCAGGATGGTAGAGGCGATGGCGCTTACCTCAGCCACTGTGGCGAGTTGGGAGGAGAGACGCTCTTGTCCGGAGAGGGCGATGCGGGTTTGTTCGGAGAGGCGGGCGTTTTCTAAGGCTCCGGCTACCTGGATGGATATTTCGTCTAGCAGGGAGCGTTCTTCGCTGGTTAGGGGTGTGCTCAGGTCGGTTTCAATGCCCAGCAAGCCGATGATTTCACCGCCAATGGAGAGGTGACTGATTATGGTTTGAGTGGTGTGGCCGCTGATTGTGCTCTCGTGGTCGTCGGGGTGGTTTGTGCCGTTGCTATTGGCAATGGGTTGGACGGAGCGTTGGTCAAAGGTGAAGCCTTGGGGTCGTTCGCCCGCGGCCGCGTGGTAGGTTTGCCACCCCTCTTTACTCATATACCGTTGCAGGTTATTCAGTTCAACCAATCGTTCCTGCAAGTCCAGGTCCGCTTGTTTGCGGGCCGTCATGTCCGTTACCAGGTCAGCGATATAACGAGGGTTGCCCCGTTGATCATAAAGCAGGACAAAACTCTCAAACGTGGGAATGAGATGTCCCTCAACCGAACGCATGGTCAACTCACCATTCCATTGATTGCCCTTCATGACCGACTGTTGAATATCTTTATATAACGTGTCATGGAGATGTTCCGGGTAAAAATCGGTAAAGGAGCGGCCGAAGACATCACTGGGGTTTTGGTAGCCTAAAAGTTTCAGCAGGGCCGGGTTAGTGTAAGCGACACGGGCGTTGAGATCGATAAAACCCATGCCCTGGCTGGAAAATTCCACAAATTGGCGGAAAATGCTGGCTTCTTCGAGCAGGCGGGTGTTTTCAATGGCGATGGCAATTTGGCCGCAGAGACCTTCTAGGACAAGCTGATCTTCGGTGCTGAGTTGACCGGCGACATTGGCCTGTACGTCGAGCACCCCCAGGACTGTTTCTTTGAGTTTGATGGGGACGGCCAATTCCCCTTGGGTATCTGGCAGGAGGGGGTTGGATTTCCAGTTGGGATCAAGGCTGACATCGGGGCGCAGGACGGATTGACCGGTCGCGGCCGCGACGCCGATAAGCCCTGTCCCCAAGGCCATTTTGTGCCCGGTCGCCAACATCTTTTCACCCACAGCGCCATAACCAAAGATGAGGACAGCCGCTTCTTCTAGCGGGTTATAGAGGAGTAACTGGGTGTGGTAGAACCCAAACAGTTCTTGTACCTGTTCCACGACACGGCGATACAGCTCTTCGGGGTTGGCCGCGGCCGCGGTTTCTTGGGCAATTTGGGTAGAGAGAGCAACCTGGCGGCCGCGTCGTTCCAAGGCTTCCTGAACCTGCGCTTCTAGCCGCTTTTGTTCGGTGACATCACGAATGATGCCCTGATAACCGACCACCTGGCCTTCGCTATTGACGACCACGGCTGAAGTCAGCAAACAGTCCAGATAATCCCCATTTTTGCGTCGCAGTTGCACCGGAAAGTTCGCCACTGAGCCAGTTATCTCAATCGCTTTTTGGAAGCGGAGCCGCTCTTCCGGGGTGGGGTAGAGATCAGTAATGGACAACTGTAAAATTTCTTCCTGAGAATAACCAAATAGCGTCATGGCCGCCTGATTAAAATCAAGAGCGCGACCATCCCGGCTGGCAACATAAATGGCATCCAGAGATTGTTCAAAGAGCTGACGATATTGCTCTTCGCTTTGGCGTAGGGCTTCTTCGGCACTTTTACGCTCCGTAATGTCTACGCTCATGCCCGCGACCCCTATAATGGTGCCGCTATCGTCACGCAGGGGTACTTTATGGGAGAGGACGATGGCCTGGGTAAGGCCATCGGGCATTTGCACTGTTTCTTCGGTGAGGGTTTCCTGGCCGGTTTCCATGACGTGCACATCATTGGCCCGAATCGCGGCCGCGATCTCCGCCACCAATAACTCCGTATCCGTATGCCCCAGCGGATTAACCGCCCAATAGTGCAGCGTGTCCCGGTTAACACTGGTGTAACGGCCTTCCTTGTCTTTGGTGTATAGAGCCACCGGCGCATTATCAAACAGTTCGCGGTACCGGTTCTCCGACTCATGTAACGCCTGCTCTGCCCATTTTCGCTCGGTCACCACCGCTAACATAATAATGACCTGAACCGGCTTATTCTCGGCATCACTGGTGAAAACGGCACCGCGATGCTGTACCCATTCCCAACGCCCATCTTTGGTCTCCAACCGATACTCAATCGTCGGCACGTTACCGGCCATCAGCGTATCTACAAACTCCCGGAAGAAAGTGAGAACCAATTCGTTATCATCAGGGTGAACATGATCAAACACAGAACGGTCACGCCATTCCTCACGGTCATAGCCCAAAAACGTGTCGCGATTCGCGTAGACAGTCTGGAAATTTTTGAGGTCAAGAACAAACACATAGTCCGGAGAGCTTTCTGCCAGACGCCGGAACTGCCCTTCACTGCGCCGCAAAGCCTCTTCGATCTTCTGCAACTCGCGCAAATCATACAACCCTACCATGATGGCGCTGATTGATTGGGCCATGAACGTAAGGGCGGTTGGGTCTATCGAGGAGTCATCCGGTGCTTCTGTGTAAATGAGGTTGACCACCCCCACGACATGTTCCTGGAACAGCAGAGGTATCGACATAACGAAGCGAAACCCCTGCGCCGCCAACGCTTTCTGGACGGCTGGCTCTACCCGTGCATCTTGGCGTAAGCCCTCGCTGGTTACAATTTCGCGCCGGGCTACCGCTAACCCAGAGAGACTGCCTTTTAGGGGCAACTCCTGGCCTACCTGGAGCGTGGCGGTGATAAAACCTCGGCCAGCTACCATTTTTAGCGTTTCGGAAACTGTGTCTAAAGCAAAAAGAGCAATCGCAGGGGCCTGGGTATAAGACCACAAGGCGTTCATGGTCTGTTCCAGCGCCATTTGTAGGCTGAAGGCTTGCGGTATAACCGACATAGCTCCTGCAAAAACAACAACCGTGTCGTCCGTACCTTGTTCGGGTAAAGGGTTTGCCGTTTGTGGGGAGTGTGGCTCAGTTTGCTGATGTTTTTTCTTGCCCATCTTATCTACACCGGTAGATTGGCGATTGGTATAAACCAATCAAACAATCGTGAATCTGAATGGTCAGGAGAAATCACAAACTACTTTCGTAAAACTGTACTAGTCAGTTTTCTCCGGGTTTTGTAAATGCACAAAGGTGCGACGGCCCATGATACGGCCGATTTCATGAACGGCGGTGCGCATCACCGTTTCCACGTCTGACGCCCCGCGAACTTTGGACGTGATTTCGCGCAGAATTTGTTCGCGGCGGGCGCGGCGGGTTGTTTCTTCCAAGAGCCGCACTCTTTCCAGGGCGATGGTGGCCTGTTCGGCCAGGGTTTGTAACAAACGAACGGCTTGTGGGGTAAAGACGTAGTCTGGCTGATAGGAGCTGACGGAGAGGACGCCCATTACTTTATCTTGCCCCACCAGAGGAATCGTAGCGTTGGCGGTGCGGCCGCTAAGGTTATACCGTGATCGCTCACTCAGGCGAGGATCATGTGCCAGACGCGTAGCGGGCTGGCGGGTCATGATGACCTCACGGGTCATGGGGTAATCTTCAAGACTGAGTATCTCATTTTCAGGGAACTCAGGCACAGAGATAGAGGCATATTGTCCCGCCCGCACCATTTGTTGTGAATTCAACAGCATATACAAGTTGACAACCTCGACGCCCACGGCTTTGGCTACCTGGGCCAACAATGCTTTGATACCCTCTTGTTCTGTGGGGGCGGCTGTCAGGAGGGATGTGGTCTCCTGAATGGCGGTCAGGTCGGCAAGTTGTTGGCGGGTTTGATCAAACAGGCGTTGGTTTTCTACGGCGATGGCTAACTGCCCGGCCAGAGCGATGTAAGGTTCCATTTCTCTCAATTGGAACTCGTATACTTCGCCCGCTTCAAGCAGGACACAGCCAATCTGGCGCGCTGCTACCCACAGGGGCAAAAGCCCCATGGCCCGGATGTCTAGTTGCTGTAAGGTAGTGATGGTGGGTTGATCGAGGCGTGGGTCTTCATGGGTATCGGAAATGAAGATGGCTTCCTGACTGAGAACCAGGGGCAGAAGGGAGAATATATCGCGGCTGTAGCGTGTGCCCACAGGTGATGGTTCGGTGCCAAAGCCGGCATACCAGCGGCCGCGTAAGGTCATGGCAACCAGTTCATTTTGATTGCCTTGATCGTCATAATCAAAGAGCATCAGAACGGCCCGATTGATGACCGAGTTTGGCACGGCTGTTACCAGTGCGCCCAACATATCGCTAACATCCGTGGCTTCGTTTAGCCGACGACTGGCGTTGTAGAGGCGTTCCGTTTCTTCGCGGGCTGCCTGTTGGGCTAACAGAGCACGCCGACTGGCTACGACGGCGCCCAGCGCATCTAACAAACGCCGCCAAATGAATTTTTCGTCCAGGCTGAAGGTGTAACCTTCGGGCCAGGTGAAAGAGATGATGCCTTGCCACCGGCCGGAACTCCGCAAGGGTAGGGTAGCCATGGTCTGTATGCCAGAACCCGCCAGCATGGCCTGTGATTCGGGCAGGAGTCGCTTATCTTGATTGGTATGCTCAACAAACAGAACTTCGTTCGGTTTCTCAATCCACAGGTGAGAATCGGGCAGGATGGGCATCCGTTGGTTAATGATGGGGCTGTGCGGTACAAACTCACCCGCTTGCCACATCTGTTTAACGATCAGGGCCTGGGGATTGTCATAGCGGTCTGTTTCAATGTATTGCAAGGAGACATTGAACGGGGTGTTGCAACTGGGCAGAATGGCGAGCAGGATTTCCTCTTCGGTATCGGCAATGGAGAGGGCGGTTTCGATACGGCTGAGTTTGTCGAGTTGAGCGGCACGGGTTTGGGTCGCTACGAGCAATTGGCGGTTGTCTACGACGACGGAAGCCTGCCCGGCTATGGAGTGGTAAAGCCGTTGCTCGGTGCTGCTGAAGGTGCGTTGGGTGTCCCATTCTAGCAGGATGATGCCCAGGCGGCGCCGACCAATGTTGAGGGGCAGGCATACGAGCGATTTGGTATGGTGTTGGGCAAAGAATTCACGCGCGGCCGCGGAAGGAACCTGTATCTCGTCATGTACATCATGCACATACAGGGGGCTTCGTGGGTAGCGGAGCAGGAATTGCAGGTGCGGGTTTCCTTCACCAGCCATTGGGTGTCTGGGGCCAACAAATATCGTTTCTGCGTTGACCAACCAGAAATAACCTCTACCAGAGTCGGCTCGTCTATATCGTCTGATGAGAAAAGGGCCAGAATCCCACTCCGCGCTCCCGCTTCGCTGGCGGGTGACGTCACAATGCGTAATACGTCATCCAGCGTGTTGGCGGCGGTTAATTGGGCGCTCAGATTGTAGAGGAGTTCTGATTCTTCGCGGCGGGCCTGAGCTTCTTGTGCTCGTTGTTGGGCCATGTCTACGCTGCGTAAGTTTTGGGTGGCAACGGCGGCCTGTCCGGTCAGAGCCAACATACGGCGCAGTTCCACTTCTTCAAAGGTGACTTCTTCGGCATAGAAGACATCCACAAAACCCAGCCATTGACCACCGGCTAGCAAGGGGATGAAGATGATGCTGTGTGCCCCGAGTTGATCGTGATAAACCTCTTTGGTACGCGGATCAATACGGGGGTCGTTGGCTAAATCAGAAATGAAGATAGGCTCTTCCTGGCTGAGGATGAGGCTAGCAGAAGGGAACTCCGACAGATTAAACCGTGATCCGACGGGTATTTCCGTAATATCATGCAGACGTTCGGCTACTTCTACCCAGGGCAGTATCTGGCCTTTACTCCAGGGGCGGTCAAAGAGGTTGAGGGCGATATTTTTGACCGGATGTTTGCCCAAGGTGTAGTTGCGCAAGATGGTGATGATTTCGTAGTAGCGACGGGAGGCGTTGATGTCGGCGGTGGCCTGGTACAGGGTGGCGGTTTCTTGGAGGGCTTGTTCCCGTTTTTCGGCCAGAGCGATGTTCTGTACCGCGGCCGCGGCCTGGCTGGCTACGTTCATGAGCCGTTGCACTTCATCCGCATGGAAGCGGCGTGGCTCATCATAAATGGCATTGATATAACCAATCCATTCACCACCTGTTAACATGGGTACAAAAATCGTACTTTTAGCCTTAAACCGGCGGCTATACAGTGCCCTGACATTGTCATCCAGCCGGGGGTCGTTGTCTACGTCCTCAACCAGGATGGGTTTTTCCGGGTGTAGAAGCGTATTGGCCGAGGGGAAGTCGGCCAGACGATAACGGGCTTGCACGGCATCAGCCGGCAAACGGGACCAACGGGCATAGACACCTGTCCATTCAGGCGTGTGGGTGGGCGACCAGGGTATATCAAAATAATTCAGGCTGACGTTCTGAGCGTTATCACCAACGATGGTGTGTTCACGCAAGGTGGTCAGGATTTCGTCATAATTATTGGCGGTGTTGAGGTTGCGGGTGGCCCGGTACAAGGCTTCGGTTTCAGCCAGAGCACTTTGTTGAGCGACGAAAGCCCGCCGACCTGCGATCGCGGCCGCGATGGGTTCTTGTAGCCGTTCAAAAAGAATAGCTCCTCAGCCGAGAACTTTGTGGTTCATACCAGGTTAACCCCACAATCGCCTGCCACCGTCCACCACTTCGCAAAGGAAGCACCGTTGTCGCTTGCCAGTTACCTTCGCGCCTGGCCTGTTCCTGCAAATCAGCCGTGACTCGTGGGTCCGTTGCCACATCCGAGATAAGCAATATCTGCGACTCGTTTTCCTGCCATAACTGCAACAACGGCAAATCTGCGATCTGAATATTGTCCCAAGAATCAGGAATCTGGTTGACAAACTGGCCCTGTTTCCATGCCGAGACAGTAGCCACCCCGGCAATATCGCCTTTATCATCCTCACGCAAATAAGAGAGCGAGACAAACGGTTCTCCCCAATTCACATAAGACAACAAGGCCCGGATAATCTCTTGTTCGTTCGCCGCTTGAGATAGCTCCGTTTCCACACGAGTCAGCACTTCCAACTGCTGCGCCCGGGCTTGCGCCTCGTCAAATAGCTGATAGTTATTCACCGACACAGCCGCCTGGGCGGCGATAGATTGATACAACCGCTTATCCCCAGGAGCGAAGGTGTGCGGGGCAAGCCAGCGGAAACCAATAAGTGCTACCCACCGCCCCGCCAGCGTCAAAGGCAGATAGACGGCACTCCGTACGCCCGTCATCTCCAATAAGAGACGCGACGGCTCATCTAGCCGTGTTTCCTCACGCACATCTTCAACAAAGATCGGTTCCCCCGCATGGCTTAACCAGAAATTGGCTAGGGGCAAATCTGGCAAATAAAAGCGGGTTCCCACAGGAATGGGTACAACCCCTTCATATTGCACCACCGCCTTTAGCTCTACCCACTCCGGCTTATTATTACTGTCGGTTTCAATGAAAAAGAGATCGATACCCACCACACCGGATGCTTTTATGGGTTCACTCACCGCATTGGCGATTTCAACCGGGTTATTGGCGGCATTAAACTTGCGGCTTACTTCAAACAGGGTCTCTGTTTCCGCCAGAGCATTTTGGGTCTGTTCAAATAACCGTGCATTCTGAATGGCGATACTTCCCTGGCTAGCCACAGCACTCAACAGGTCGAAATCGGATTCTTCATACACGTGGGGAACCTTGCTTTGTAACCCCACGACCCCCAGGATGATGTTCGCCAATTTCAGGGGCATTCCGAGCCAACTTTGGGCCTCATTACCAATAGAAGCAACGCCGTTTGCTTCTAACCAGGCATCTACCCCATCTTTGATGAGCAGTCCGTGGCCTGACCGGATGACGTATTCTGTCAGCCCATTGCCAAAGGGGCGTGCCCGCCATTTCTGGCGCAGGCCGTTTTCAATAGCGATGGGAAAACTGATGTCCTGAGTATCATTATTGTAAAGAGCAATATAGAAGCTACTGGCATCCATCAGCAGGTCAGTGTAATGATGAATGGTCTCCATGGCTGACTCAACATCAAGGGCGATGGTGAGGTCACGGGCCATTTCGTTGAGGATGTTAAGCTGTTCGGCACGTTCGGTGGCCTGTTCAAAGAGGCGCAGGGTTTGAATAACGGTGGCGGCCTGTTCGGAGAGGCTGGTGATCTGGCGAACCTCTTCGTCGGTTAGATGGGCGGTTTGACTGGCCTGCCCGGAAATGAAGCCCCACCATTGGCTACCAATGATGAAGGGAAAAACAAATAAACTCCGCATACCCAGACGGTCGAGCATCAATGAACGCAGATTGGGGTCAATACGTTTGTCGGTGGTGACGTCTTGAAAGAGGGTAGGGTGATTGGCGGAAAAGAGTTCTATGCTAGGAAATTGGCGGGCCTGGTACACTGTGCCAACTGGGGCACGAGGGGGTTCGCCGTTTTGTTCCCAAACGGCGATAACGGTACCGGTGTTGGGCATTTGGTTTACCCAGGGGTGATCATACAAGACGATGTTGGCCCGGTCTAGTCGGCGTAAGGCGGTGGACTCGACGAGGGCATCCATTACTTCTTGTACGGTTGTGGCGCGAACAACGCGGCCGCTACCTGAATACAGTGATTCCGTCTGTGCCAGCGCATATTGCGTCTGGTCAGTAAGGCGCAGGTTTTCCAGGTGGGTGCTCAGGCGTTCAGCAATGGCCGACATGATTTCATCCGCTTCATCATCAAATTGACCCGGCTCAGCTAAAGCCAGTTGACCAATGATTTCACCCTGGATGGTTAGCGGTTTGCTCAGGCCATTGTAGGCCGTGCCGTTGGTCGTTTCCAGACTGGTGGGTTGAGTGCCATAGGTATAGTGAACTTCCCCGGGGGTGTTTTGCAGATAACTATCCCAGCCTTCACGAGTCAGGCGGCGAGTTAGCAGGTTCAGTTCGGCCAGGGTGCTGTCATACTGCTCAAAGGAGCGGGCATTTTGCAGAGCAATGCCGACCTGGGAGGCCAGGGTGGACATGATATTCGCATCTTGGGCGGTGAATCGGCCTGGGGTATTACCCTGTATATCCAGAACACCCAAAACGCGGCCGCCAACCAGCAACGGAACCGCCATTTCGGCCCGGGTATCCGGTAATAGCGGGTTGGGCAGGAAATCCGAGACTTCACGCACATCGTTAACAATAACAGCCTGACGTGACCGTGCCGCACGAGCCACCAGAGATTGCTCGTGGCTTATAGGAATCGTGCGCCCTTCGGACACCATTTTGCGGCCCACATCACCCGCTCCCGTGGTTAGCACTAAGGTGTCACCCATCTCGTTGAGCAGATAGATGTGTGAATGGTAGAGAGCAAAATAACCTTTTGTCAGATCAACCACAGTCTGGAGCAGATGCCCTGTTTCCTGAATGGTGGAGGCGGCCGTACTAATTTGGGCTACCGCATCCAATTCACGGGCTTGTTTCTCAAGCAAGGATTCTACCTTTTTGCGTGCGGTAATATCCTGATTGGCCCCGAATGTTTTGACGGTTTGCCCTTCGGCATTTTTCTGGATGCGGAAACGTACGGTTATATAACCTGTTTCACCGTCGCCCAAAACAACCCGGTGATCGATCTGCCCTCTAAAATTAGGGTCTGTTGTTTCTATCGCTTTACCGATTTCTGTGCCCACCATGTTGGCATCGTCGGGATAAACAAATCGTTGGGTGTACTGCCGGGAAGACATGGTATAACCACCCTCTGCTTCCGCGGTTGTTCGTAATAGAGCATAGAACTCGTCATTGAAAACAAAGGTGTCACTGAGAACATCGTATTCCCAGTTGGCTAATTGGGCGATCTTGAGTGCTTCGGCTAATTGGGCTTCGCGGGCTATCAGCGCCTCTTCAATAAGCTTACGTTGGCTGATGTCATTTTGGGAGCCAATGAAATGGGTGATTTGGCCCTGGTCATCAAGGATGGGGAAAGTCTGTAATTCATTCCAAAAGAGGGTGCCGTCTTTGCGCTAATTACGCAAAAGAACGGTGCAGGAGCGCCCCTCTTTTAGCGCCTGACGCAGTTCGTTTACTCCTGGTTGATCGTGTTCATCCCCTTGTAAGAAACGGCAATTACGCCCAATCACTTCATCGCGTTTATAACCGGTGATCCGCTCAAATGCTTCGTTGACATAGATTAAGGGCATGTCTGGCTGACGCGCGTCGGCAATGGTGATGGAGTCAACGCTGGCTTCTACGGCCTGGGTGAAAAGGGAGAGGTTTTCGGCAATCTGTTTACGCTCGGTAATATCATTGGAAATACCGACCAGATATTTGGGATTGCCCTGGGCATCCATAATCGGAACTTTACGGGTATGTAGGATGCGTGTGCCCTGATGGACGGATTCAATGGGTTCTTCGGGAATGTCTAGCGCCCGACCGCTCGCTAATACTTCTCTGTCTATGCGGGTGAAAAAATCGGCTTCGTCTCGCGGGAAGAAATCATAATCATTTTTGCCTACCAGGTCACTTTGCGCGAAGCCAACTATCTCTTCTCCGGCCTTGTTCCAGCGGACAAAACGTAGCTCTTTGGCCTCTTTGACGAAGAGCATGAGAGGTAAATTTTCTAAGACTGAGTCCAGGAAGGTGGTGGCTTCGGCCAGGGCTTGAGTCTGTTGTTCCAGGGATGTGAAGCGCCGGGCATTTTCGATGGCGATAGCAATTTGGGAGGCCAGGGTGGTCATGATGTTGGCGTCTTGGGTGGTAAAGTGATTGAGTTGATCACTTTGAATGTCAAGAACGCCGAGAACGCGGCCGCTTGTTAACAAGGGTACGGCCATTTCTGCACAGGTGTGTGGCAGGAGTGGGTGGGGCAAAAAGTCCGGGGCCTGGCGTACGTTGTTGATGATGACGGCCTGGCTGGTCCGATAAGCACGAGCTACCAAGGATTGTTCCTGGGTGACAGCGATGGTGCGCCCCTCTTTTACCATTTGCTGACCAATCTCACCGGCTCCATTTGTTAGTGTGAGGGTGTCGCCTGCATCATTGAGCATGTAAATATGGGCATGATACAGACCAAAGGTGGTTTTGGTGAGATTGATGGCTGTTTCGAGGAGTTGTTGTACGTCCTGGATGGTGGCCGCGGCCGCGCTAATTTGTGCTACCCCCGCCAATTCATAGGCTTGTTTGGCTAACGTCACTTCGTTTCGTTTTTGCCCACTTATATCCGTATGAGAGCCAGCCATGCGGATGGGCTGACCGGCTTCATTCCGTAAAGCCTTGCCCCGCGCCAGAATCCAGCGGTAGGAACCGTCTTTGTGCTGAAGGCGTAACTCGACGGCATATTGTTGACTACGCCCCTCCAGATAATCGTTCACGGCCTGGAGCACATAATCATGATCATCGGGATGGATGCGGCTTTCAAACTCACTAAAATCGCCCGCGATCTCGTGGTCTTCATAGCCGATGATTTCTTTCCAACGCGGCGCAAAATAGACTTCATTGGTCAGGATATTCCAATCCCACAGACCGTCGTTGGAGCCTGCCACGGCCAGGGCGTATCTTTCCTGGCTTTCGCGCAAGGCTTTTTCTGTTAGGGATTGGACATTAGTCGGGTCAGTTCCACTCATCTTGCCACTCCGGTGTTCAGCCACCATTTTCACAGCGATAGCTTTCAAGAAAAAGATTTTGTTTGTAGTGACCGCTTTAGCGGGCTAGTACTTGCCCGCTAAAGCGGTCACTACGAACCATAACCCCTTATGATTATCTGAACAGCTATAGCTTGTTGATCAAAGGTGCTATGCGCCTGGATTTTTATCAATCTTTACCATTGGTAACGGGTTCGGCCGCGGCCGCGAGGTCTACGCTGATGTACTTGGCCTTTAGCGCCTGCCCCAGTTCCTTGACAGCCATTTGCAAGGCCCCTTCTCTCGTGTGCGTACCTTGAATCTTTTGCGTAATTTCATTGAGCAACCGCTCCCGTTGGGCACGCCGTTGCGTCATTTCAAACTGACGAGCGTTTTGCACGGCCACCCCAACGGTTGTAGCCAACGTCAGCAACACATTCTGATCGGCTGGGGTAAAAATACGTTGGCCCACATCGTTCTGTAAAGCAATAACCCCCACGACATCATCACCAACGATCATGGGTACACCCAGATAAGATTGGATGTCACTGGTATCGGTTCCGGTGGTGGCCGCGCCCAAAGCAAACATTTGGCTTTCAGTATTTTGTGATACCAAAATCGGCTCACGGGTCCTGATGATACGGCTTGTCACACCTGGGCCGTCCAATGGTCGCGGCGCAATATTCATCAAGGTACGTTCGCCATCATCCGTTTCCAGGAAGTAGGGGAAGGTAATGCGCTGGTGTTCTTTCTCATAAAGGGCAATATAGACCCCGGATGCCTGGAAGGTTTTTTCTAGTTGCTCACCGACAGCCCGTGTAAGCGCGGACAGGCTTAATTGGCTGGAAGCGATACGGCTCATTTCGTTGATGGTGGTTAACTCCGCGGCTCGTTCCTGAGTTTGGGCAAACAAGCGGGAATTTTCCATGGCTACAGCCACATGGCTGGCAATACCCGTTAGCAATGTCAGGTCGCCGTCGTCGTAAGCGTCTGGCTCATAACTTTGTACGGACATAGCCCCGATAACCTGCGCCCCGCTGAAGAGGGGCACATAAATGATCGAAGCGGGCAATAGGCCAGGTTCACCTACGGTGGGGGCGGATCGCTGTTTGTCTTTAACGATTTGCTCCGGAGACAGATTGGTGAAAACAGGTTTGCCGGTATCAATTACTTGAAAAATGATACTTTCGGCATTGCGGGTAACAGGGGGTTGGTGATACTGCTGACCGTTGTCGTACAGGATAGGGTAAGTAACCTGATCCGCGGCCGCGTTGTATAACCCAATCAAGAAAGCATCGGCTATCACCACCCGCTGAATTTGCCGGTAAACAGATTCCAGCAGCTGAACCGGGTCCAATTGGCGCGCCACGATTTCGGCTACCTGGTTGATTACCCCTAGCTCCGCCGCCCGGGCCTGTGATTGTTCGTAGAACAGGCGGTGTTCCACAATGGTACTCCTTGAGTACGTAATGATTCGTAGAGGCGTCGCTCGCCCTGACTGAAGCGGTGTACTTCTGACCAGGAAATATAGATTAAACCTAACCAATGGTTTTGGGCTACCAGGGGAATCCAAATAGCGGCCTGGGCATTGCTTTGGCGGTACAGAGCTTGAGTAGCGGCATCAACCCGCTCGTCGGTGTACATGTCTTCAAAGAAGACAACTTTGTTGGGATTTTCCAGCCACAAATTGGCGGTGGGGAAATCGGGCAGGTAGAAACGTGTGCCGACGGGAATGGGTGGGGGGCCGGTGCGTTGCCACGCGGCCGCGACGACGCCCCATTGGGGTTGGTCTTGTTCATCCAGTTCAAAGGTAAACATGCCTGAGGCGCTAGAGCCATTGTTTATGGCGGGTTCTGTAAGTGCCAGCAACGCTTCCGGCAACGTTCGGGCGGCATTAAGGTGGATGCTAACATCATACAGCGTTCGCACTTCTTTTAACGCTTGTTCGGTCTGTTCAAACAGGCGGGCGTTATCAACCGCAATCGAGGCCTGGTAAACAATGGTTTCCACCAGGCGCATCTGATTGGCGGTAAGAACGCGGCCGGGTTCCAGAATGTCAACCCCCACCGTACCAATCAATTCGTTGCCCACGATCATGGGGAAGATCGCCAACGACTGAACACCCCGGAACCTAAGACCGTCATGGAAGGCCGCTGTGAGGGGGCTATTAAGGGCGTCTTTGATGATCAATGGTTTACGGGTTTGTATCACCTCTTGGGTGGAGAGATTGCCTTCAACTGGGATGACAAAACCAATGGCAGTGACGGAACGGTTGGGATCAAACAGTTCGGCAATGACGGTTAAGGCGGTTCGGTCTTCGTTAAACAGCGCAATACCAATTTGTTCCACCGCGGCCGCGCGCCCCAACTCTTGGGCCACAATCTGCATACTCTGGCGAATGTCTAGCGAGGAAGCCACGGAAGAGACGACCCGGTTGATCAAAGCCAGTTCCTCGGCTCTGGCCCGAGTATGAGTGAGCAGATGAACATTACTGATGGCAATGGCGGTCTGGCTGGCAAATGCCGTGAGCAGATCGAAATGATTTTCATTGAACATATGGGGATTGTCTTCGTGTTGCGTAGCAATCACCCCCAGGGTCTCTTGGCCGGCCATCATGGGCATACCCATGAACGCCTGGGTCGGGCGGCCAATCACCTGGAATCCCTTCTCCTCGGCGGTTTCGATCAGGTTGCCGCGAATGAACAGAGGCTGACGGTTCTGTAGCATGTACTCCGTTACGCCATTACTCCATTCACGGCGGAAATGGCTATAGGGTTCGCCATTGATAAATACCCGAATTTCTATTTCATTACTTTCCGGGAGGTTTAGGGCGACGTAGAAATCGTTAGCGGGCAGAAGTTGCGGCAGATAGACCCGCAAATGCTGGATGATGTCATCCACGTGGATGGCTGTTGTCAGGGCGCGTCCCATCTCGTTCAGCACATTTAATTCTTCACTACGTTTACGAGCTTCTGCCAAAGCCCGTTCCGTCTGTTCATTGAGGCGTAAATTGTCAATGTGGGTACTCAAACCTTGAGAGACGGCGGCAATAACGGCCTGGAATTCGCTCATCTCACCGTCAATATCTTCGGCCACTAATCGCCCAATTTGTTGCCCGTGGATGGTAACGGATTGCACATAGGTTTGTTCGGACGACGGGGTCAAGGGGGATAGGGCTGAGGTGCCGTTACTTTCAAATGATACGACTCGATCCCCATCAAACGAATAAGATAGCTTCTCTTGGACTGATTCGGTCAGATAAGATTGCCAGCCTTCGTGCGTCAGGCGGCGAGTGAGGGCCTCTAGTTCGGCCAGGGCATCCTGTGTTTGGGTGAAAAGGCGGATGTTTTGGATGGCGGTACTGAGGTTGTTGGCTACGGTCACCAGTAAACGGATATCCCGTTCGTTAAACCAGTCTGGTTCTGTTGCTTGTTGCAGGCTAATGACGCCCATGAGTTCATCGCCACTTAAAATGGGCACACCAATCCAACAGGCGATGTTTCCTCTAACCTGATTAATGCCTAGTTCACGCATTTTTGATTCATTCAGTTCCTGGATATGTAGAGGTTGGCGGCTTTGAATGACCAGGGATGACAGATTACCACCGAGGGGTTGAGGGTCGATTTGAATCAGGTTGCCTTCATGCAGGGCAAAAGGGTTTCTTATCAACTGGGCATGGCTATCGTACAAGGCGATACGGCCAGTATCTACTCTGAAGGTCGTGCAAAGTAGTTGCCCTACCTGGCTCAATATTTCGTCCAGACTCTTTTCGGTGGTCAGGATTTGGCCTACGGCATTCAGGGTTTCCATTTCCACGAGTTGGCGGCTGAGGGCGCGTTCGGCCCGTTTGCGTTCGGTAATGTCGGTCAAAATACCCACGGAGCCGGTGGAAAGGCCATCGGGGCCTAATACTTCGACGGAGGTATCGGCCAGCCAGCGCTCTTGGCCATCGCGGCCGCGAATACGGTAATCCGCTTTCCAGTGGGCAATTTTGCCTGACCGGGCTATCTGTACAGCTTCGGCAGGGGTGGCGGTGTCATTTTCGTGGGTGATAATTTCCTCAATGAGGCTATCGAACAGAGGGGCGGTAAATTCTGAGGCTGGGTAGCCGGTGAGGGTCTCGATTTGTTCACCCACGAAAGTAAAGGTTTCGTCCTGATAGCGACGGGAGTAGGGCACAGCGTCCGCGGCCGCGATAGCGCGTCGGTATAAGGCTTCCAGGTCTTGCAGGGCTTGTTCGGCCTGTTTACGTTCCGTAATATCGTCGGAGAGGCCAACGAGATATTGGGGCTGACCATCTGGCCCGAATACGGGTGTTTTGCGAGTATGCAGAATGCGTGTGCCTCGGGGCGTAACCACCGTCTCTTCGGCAATATCCAACGAATCTTGGTGTTGCAAAACCGCTCTGTCCTGAGCGGTAAAGCGGTCAGCCTCTTCCGGGGCAAATGAATCGTAGGCGTTTTTGCCCAAAACTTCGCTGGCGCTAATGCCCAGCATCTCTTCACCTGCTTTGTTCCAACGGACGTAACGCAATTCTTGCGCGTCTTTTACAAATAAGAGCAAGGGCAGGTTTTCGACCACGGAGTCAAGCAAGTTGCGGGATTCTTCCAGCGCGGCCGCGTTTCTTCGTGTTTGTTCTACCAGGCGTACATTCTCCAGGGCAATGGCTACCTCACTGGCAACCTCTTGCACCAAAGTATGATCATCCTCAGAAAAAACCAGGTCTGAATTAAGATGTTGTAAGCTCAGGCGGCCTATTGCTTCACCACGAACCAGAATGGGGGCGGTCAATTCGGCCGCTGGCGAGAGGGGTTTAGCTGATTCATCGGCCGTGCCAGGAACCACGTCCTCAACCCTGATATCGCCGGTCAATTGACCAAACTCTTGCCAGGCTTGCCCGGTCAGATGGCGATTAACGTTGTCTAACTGCTTCAAGGCGGTTTGGGCATCTTCAAGCAAGCGTTGATTCTGCAACAGAATGGCAATCTGGTTAGCCAATGTCTGAGCAGGCTGCAATTCTTGTTGGCTAAACGTGTGAGGTTCTGCATAGCCAATCAACAAAGAACCAATGCGCTGGCCGCCAAAGATCAGGGGTAGGCTGACCATCGCTTGCATTTCAAACTGCACCAGCAGAGCGACTACTTCAGCGGTGACGGCTTGGGGGTTTGCCGTTCGCTCATTCACATCCGTTACGATGAGCGGCTGGTTGGAGATGAGGGAAGAAAGAAATGGCACACGCTCTGGGGCAAAGTGGGTGCCGGTTGGTATAGGTTGGGGACGGTCTGAATGGCGTGACCACGCGGCCGCGTACTCTACCGACAAAAGTTCGTTCTGGGCATTATGATTGAACACCAACAGCCCCCCCTGATCAGCCAGAGGAGTTCCATAGTGCATAAACGCATCCAGAATAGATTGGTGATCGGTTGCGGCCGCTAACGCCTGGCTGGCCTGGAACAAACGTTGCGTTTCTTCATGCTGGCGGGCATTTTGTAGCGCCACCGCCATCTGGTTGGCAATCGCCTGAAGGAGTTCCACATCTTCAGGGAACACATCATCCGCCACATCGTCCTGAACATCCAGCACCCCTATCACCTGGCCGCCCAAGAGAATGGGAACCGCAATTTCCGCTTTGGTATCAGGCAGAAGCGGGTTGGCTAACCAGCCAGCCTCCTTAGAGGTATCGGGCACCAAAATTCCCTGTTTCAACTGTGCGGCCCGTCCCACAACACCCTGGCCCATAGAAATGGCGTGTCCTTTTTCCAGCAGACGTTTACCCGCTTCGCCTGTTCCGCCTACCATCCGCAAGGTTTGTCCCTTTTCACCCAGTAGATAGATATGGGCATGATAATAGTTGTAGGCAGTTTTCACCTGCTCTACGACTTCTAAAACCAACTGGTCTGGGTTGAGAATGGTGGATAGACGACGACTCACTTCGGCACTGGCTTCAAGGGCACGCGTTCGTTCAACGACACGCTGTTCAAGTGAACTGTTTAATAATTTTAAAGCTTGCTCGTTCTCATTCGCTCGTTTTATGGCCTTATTGAGATTATTTACGACCAGATACAACAGTAACCCGGCCATTAGAAAATTGATGACATGGGTAATATAGTGATTGATAAGGCCGGGTATAACCAGAGGCGTAGGTAGCTGATTGGTGTACTCAAGAACCAACATCACGGTAAGAAAGGTGATATTCAGACCAGCAAAGAGCAAGCCAACACGCCCCCCTAAAAGCAGACTGCCTAGTATGATCGTTAGAATGAGGGTGGCGGAAGAAGGGTTCTCTACCCCTCCGTAAAATAAGGCAATTAACGAAAGGATGATCCAAATAATGATGGTAATAACATAAGCGGATTGTTTGATCTGTCCGCGGCGAAGCAAGATTAAACTCAGGACTTCGGGGATCAAAAGGGCCACAAAAATAAAAATTGTGTTAAGCGTATCATCAGCAATAGGAATCACGACTACGGCGGCTAAGATGATCATGCCGAGCATAGCCAGGGCAATAATATTGAGTAGATTGGCTACTCGTGTTTGTTCTTCATCTGCAAATACAGGAGAAGCGAAGAAACGTCGCAGGGAAACCAGCATCATCTTGTCTCCTCAATCAGTCACGGCTGAATTCAACCGTTTGCTCACTTGGGGCAATTTCCATCGTACTACGACTGGCTCCCGTAGCCTGTCGTAATTCTTGGGTAGCTACTTGTAAAATCTGTTCCACAGAGACCGCGCCCCGGATTTTGGTCGAAATGCGGTTAAGTACCCGGTCTTGTTCGGCCCGTTTGGATAAGGCTTCCGCCGTCTGTTTGCGTTCTCTGATGTCCGTGGCGTTTATAAAAAACGATGGTTCACCCGCATAGATCATGGATTGAACGGATAACGCCACCCAAATGGGTGAGCCATCCTGTTGGCGGCCTAACACCTCGTAGTTGGTCAGGCTTCCTTCGCGCTGAAGAATGTTCGAAATTGTCTCCCGGTCACGGGCGTTGTAATACAGGTTAGGGGTTATGTTGCCGATGAGGGAGGGCAAAGGATAAGCAAAGATCGCGGCCGCGTTGTCATTGGCATATTGCACCAGTCCATCTTTGATCCGCGTAATCATCACCCCCGTCGGAATCGCATCAATCATCGCTCGTAGCCGCCCTTCACTCTCTTGCGCTTGACCATACTGGCGGGCATTCTGAATCGCAATCGCCACCTGATTAGCCACAGATTGCAACAAGTCAGCATCGTTCTGAGTCAAACCATTAACGATATTGTGTTGCACATCCAAAACGCCCCTGACCCTTTCGCCAAAAGTAATCGGTACCGCCACTTCAGACTTCGTTTCTGGGAGCAGAGTATTAGCCAACCAACCCGGCTCAAGGCCCGTATCAGGCACAAGGACTACCTGATTCATCCGAGCGGATCGCCCCACCAGACCACTCTCTAGCGGGATCATATGCCCTCGTTTGAGCATAACCTGACCCACTTCACCCGTACCGCCTACCATCAGCAAATTCTGTCGCCCCTCATCAAACAGATAAATGTGAACATGATAATAATCAAATGTACTTTGAACCTGCTCTACAACTTCTTTCACTAACTCATCCCGATCTAGTATCGTTGAAAGGCGTCGGCTAACTTCAGTTGTTGCTTGTAAAGCTTTGGTACGTTCGGAAACACGCTCTTCCAATGAACTATTCAGAATCTGTAGATCACGGTTGGCTTTAAGAATCGTTTTCTGCCGATCCTGTTCGATCTGTTGACGATAATGGTTCAAAACCATATTGAGAACAATCAAAACGAAAATCGTGAAGACCAGACCGGTTAAGACTGAGCTATCAAGGCCAGGGTAAAATCGAGGTAACAATAAAAGGGCCACAAAGTTCAGTACCATCCAGCCAAAACTTACCCAGTACGAAAACAAAACAGCCCCAAACGTGAAGCCCGGCAGGACCCAAATCAACGTATTGAGATTATCGAGAGGGTTGGTTGAGCCACGTACTAACACAATCCCGTACACCAACCCGGTGAAGGCAAAGACAAATATCAGCGTAGAGAAAGTGATATGTTTTGTTCGGCTAAAAATATAGGCAAAGAACATGGCAGACAGTAGAAGGTAGTATAAGAAAAAACCCTCATCTTCCAGATAACTGCCACTTCTGAAGCCAATGACCACACGAATACCCGTTAGGACAATCGTTGCCAGAGTCAAACCTGACATCAATTGGGCTTGACGCTTCCCTTCTGGCGATTGAATGGAATCTGACGGTTTGATCAACCAATTCACCACTCGTTGCCCGGTATTTTCAGAAAATTTCAGTGAGGGTTCGATTGTCATAGCACTCCTCGTATCATCACCAAGTGATAAAGTTGATGGGCTTTATCTCCCCGTAGAGGTAGCAATACCATTCGCATCAGTTGCCTCAGGTTGTGTGACTAATTCCACAAATGTGCGGCGGGCCTTCAGAGCAATGCCCAACTCTTGAATGGCGGTTTGTAAGGCCCCCTGAACCGTCGTCGCTCCCTGGATTTTTTGACCAATCAGGTTAACCATGGCCTCCCGTTCAGCCCGTTTGCGCACTTCTATAAACAGACGGGCGTTTTGAATAGCAACCGCCACATTGGCCGAAATGGTACGCAGTAGATTTACATCCCCTTCCGTGAAACGACCCTCTCGCTCAGCATCTTGGACGCTGAGCACCCCAATAACCTGATCCCCCACCACCATCGGTACCCCAATGAAAGATTGAGCCAGGCTGTTGTTGCTGGTGGGCAAAGCGCCCCATTCAATCAAACGGCGTTCCGTATCATGGTTAACAAACAGGGCTTGCCGATTCTTGATGATGGCCGTATTGATACCTTCGCCAAAGGGGAAGGCCGGTTCGTCAATGATTTCCTGACCATGATCAAGCATGTAAGGAATCTCGATTATCTGCCGCTCCTGATCATAAAGTGCGGCATAGACGACATTGGCATTGAATACTTCGCTTAAGTTCTTAATGACAGACCTTAGAATCTTCGGTAACTCCACTTCAGTGGCTAAAGCTTGACCGATCTCATTCACAACCCCTAACTCATTCACTCGCCGTTCGGCTTCTTCGGTCAGGCGTAGATTTTCCAGGTGAGCACCCAACCCTTGAGACACAGCGAACAAGACAGCCCTGAGTTCTTCTTCTTCTAGCTCGGAATCTGTCGTCATTAGGTGGCCTACTTTTTCGCCACGCAATTCTATGGGTTGGACAAAGGTTTTGGTGGAGGCCAATGCCGCAGGTGCGTTTTCAGTCAGGCTAACGAGGCGGTTATCTTCAAATAGAAAACCGATGTGTTGACGTTCGGACTCGCCCAGGTAAGTTTGCCAGCCTTCACGAGTAAGGTAGCGGGTAAGGGCGTCTAGCTCCTGAACGGTTTTGGCCGTTTTCTCGTTAGCTCGGGCATTTTCTAGGGCCACGGCAATTTGGGCCGCCAGAATGGTCTGAACCCGGATATCCTCTTCACCAAAGGCATTGGCTTGGGCTGCCTGCACATCGAGTACCCCCAGGACGTTATTGCCGATGATGAGGGGAACGGCCAATTCGGCTCGTGTATCAGGCAATAAGGGGTTGGGCAAGAAGTCTTGTACGGCAGTGACATCGTTGACAATTACGCCCTGCCGGGTGCGAGCCGCCCTGGTGACGAGTGACCGCTCTTGGGCGAGGGGGATGGTACGACCTTGGGACACCATTTCACGACCAGCTTCCCCAGCTCCGGCGGCCAGCACCACGTTTTCCCCCGTCTCATCTAGCAGATAAATGTGCGCATGATAGAGGTTGAAACGGCTTTTGGTCAGGTCTACCACGGTCTGGAGCATTTCCCGGGGGTCTGGGATGGCGGCAATGATGGTGGCTACTTGAGTCACGGTTTCTAATTCGGCGGCTCGTTTTGTCAGCTTTTCTTCGATTTGTTTACGCTCGGTGATGTCGCGATGGGTAGCCATGAAACCCAGGCGATGCCCATTGATATCCAGGATGGAGGCATTCATGGCCTCGACCGGGATGAAGCGGCCATCTTTGCGTTTGTTGATGAGTTCCCCGGCCACGACCTCATCGTTCAGGAGAGCTTTCCAGAAATGAACATATTGTTCCGGGGGAATTACGCCTGATTTGATGAGTCGGGGATTTTCACCGATGACTTCTTGAGCGGCGAAGCCATATGTTTTCTCAAAGGCCGGGTTGACATACTCGATGAGGCCTTCGTTATTGGTCATAAATACGGCGTCGGTGGAGCGTTCCAGGGCAAGTTGGAATTTGCGCAATTGCTCCTCGGCCTGTTTCCGTTCGGTGATGTCTTGCACCGCTCCTTTGACACTTATGGGGGTACCGCTCTCGTCTAGCTCGACCACAAAACGGAACAGGAACGTACGAATCGCTCCATCGGTGTGTTTTAGCCGATATTCGAGGTCGCCGGTCATGCCCGCTGTGCCGATGGTTTCGAGGTCGTGCCGGAGGCGTGGGGCGTCCTCGGGGTGGATGAACCGTTCTATGGCCTGGGAGACAGGCATCTCGAAGCTACTTTGGATGGGGGCCTCTAGGCCTAGTAAATCAAAAAAACGGTTATTGAAGAGGATGGTTTGGGTTTGTGGTTTGATTTCGTAGCTGGCGAGTCTGGCAATGCGTGAGGCTTCGTTTAGCTCTTCTAATAAGGCTTCCATGCGTTTTTGTTCTTGAGCCAGCTCGTGGGTACGTTCTTCGACGCGTGCTTCCAGGGAGGCCCGCAGTTTGTTTAGTTCTTCGTTGTTTGTTTGTAAGGCGTGGGCACTGGCCCGGACTTGTTGTACAGTGGTGTTTAGGGTGTTGATGAGAATGGTAAGCATGGCAGCCGTCGCGGCCGCGACGATACTCAAAAACAATCAAGGTCCCCTGTCACTCGGACCGCCAGAGCCAGAGATCAGCCCTCGATTTTCCGCCGCTCAACAGGCCTACCAAATCCAGGATAACCAAACCCCAAAGGCAATCGATTCCATTCCGCCTAACAGCAAGCCGGCCAATATCATAACCAAGGAAAGGCCATCATGCCAATATCATGAATACCGCGCCCATCATAGGCAACATACGCCACAACGACCAAAGCAGCCAGAGGTATGGACCATGAAGCAAACGATCAGGTTTTCGCGTCGAACCATCCCATACGACACCCCAAAGATAAAAGTGCCCCATCATCGCATAAGCCGTTGTCCAACTTTGCGATTGAAAACTCTGCCCCATAATGGCAAGCACAGTGATGGAAGAAATAAGCAACAAACTATACACGATCCGTGTTTGTCGCATCTTTTCTTCATCTGCAAAGATGGGTGGAGCCAAAAGATGACCGATTGAACTCAACATAAAGCTACCTCTTCTCTAATGCTTGCCATTCACTTCCAAATCAAGGGAAGCTACCGCCCGTCGGGTTTTAAGCAGTTGGCCCAGTTCACGTGCCGTAATTTCCAAGGCGGTTTCTACCGACGTAGCACTTTGAATACGTTGGTTGATCGTATTAATGAGCGATTCACGTTCGGCCCGCTTGGTTGTCTCTTCAAAAAGCAAACGGTTGTTAATAACGACCGCTGCTTGCGCCGCTAGTGCGTCAAACAATTGTCTGTCAGTGTCGGTGAAGATTTGCTCGGTGTTCCAGGAAAGCGTAAGCAGGCCAACCCATTTATTACCGGTATACAAAGGCAAATAAACGGCGGCCTTAATGTCAAATTGTTCGTTCATAGCCCTGGTTTGCGGATCCAGGCGGGAATCCGTTGCCATGTTGTCAATTAATATGGCCCGGTTTGGGTTTGCCATCCACAACGAGGAAACAGGGAACAGACTGATTGGAAAGCGTGCCCCTTTGGCAACCGCAGACATGGATGAGGCTGTAGGCCATGAAGCCGATACAGTTAACGTTTCAGGATGCCCTTTTGCATCCACATCAATGATGAGCAACGTGCTACTGGCGGCGCGTCGTAGATTTGTAATTGATTCTAGAATTTGCTCAAGGGTGTCGGCTCGGGACAATTGGGCTGTCAGGTTGTAAAGTGTCTCCGTTTGAGCCAGGGCTGTTTCGGTGGCTCCGGCGAGCCGCAGGTTTTCAATGTGAACAGCCAGGGTTTCCGCCACCGCTGTCAGCAATTCGGTTGTACCCTCAGTCAAGGAATCAGCGTCCAACATCGTCAGATCGCCAATTGACTCGCCACGAATAATCAGGGGATGAGAATGGGACGTACTCCGATTGGTGTTCTCACCCTGGCCATTAGACATGGGTATTACCTGGTTTTGGGTATAAACAAATCCGTGCGGGGCTGATTGATTGGCCCGCTGATAGGTGTCCCAGCCCTCTCTGGTTAGTCGCCGTACTGCCTGTTCAGCCTCTGTACGGTACTCTTCTGCTTCGGCAAATAAGCGCAAATTTTCTACTTGTTGGGCTACCCGGCTGGCTACTTCGTTGACGAGGGCCAGCTTATCTTGCCCCCAGGTCTCTTCTAAAGCGCCCTCTATTTTGATGAAACCAATGGGTTCATTGGTTAATTGGATGGGAACGACGACCTGTGTTTGGGGCTTATGGGCTGAAGGGGAAGTTTCGCCTTTGTGAGGAGCTTCATGGGCGTATACCAGCTTTTCCTGATGGGTGATGGCATCTAAGTAGCTATCCCAATTGGTGCGGGTAAGGCGGCGGCTTTGTTCTTCCAGGGTGATACGGGCTTGTTCTACTTCGGTGAAAAGGGCGGCATTATCAATGGCGATGGCTAATTGACCGGCCAGGGCCTGAAAGGCGGTGAGATTGGCTTCAGAAAGGGCATCCGGTTGTGCACTTTGCAGGTCAAGTACACCGACAATGCGTGTACCGATGAGGAGAGGCACGGCCATCTCAGAACGTGTTTTGGGTAAGAGCGGGTTGGGGCGGAAGGTGGGACTGGCCTGGGTGTTGCTCACGATAATGGCCTGGCGTTCGGCGGCTACGGAGCCGTTAATGGAGCCTGGGCCAACGGTCAGACGATGCCCTCGACGCAGAAGCTCTTGTCCGACTGTGCCGGTGCTGGCGCGTAGGATGAGGAGCTGACCGGATGGGTCGGTGAGGTAGATTTGGGCATGGTAAAGGTTAAACCGGTTGGCGATAAGTTCCGCGGCCGCGGCCAGTAATGTACTCAAATCTCGTTCGGTGGCTATTCGCTGGCCCACTTCCGCGGCCACCGTCAGGTCACGCGTCTGCTCCGCCACCCGGTGCTCCAACCCCCCCACCAATTGACGCAACTGACTGGTCATACTGTTAAAAGCTTCCGCTAACAGACCAATCTCGTCATCTCTTTCAATATCTACCCGCTGCTCCAATTTACCGATGGCGACAGCCTGGGCCGCACCTGCTAGTTGGATGACAGGGGTGGCAATTGAACGGGCCATAAATAAAGCGACACCTACGGCCACCACAATGGTCACGCCTACAAACAAGACCGAGGTTGTAACCGTTGTCTGGATGGCGGAAAATGCTTCACTTTGATCTTGCTCCGACAACATAGCCATCTGGACTTCTGGCAACCAGCGGTAAACGCCTACCACGGGCACGTCCCGATAATCGGCATAAAGGCCCTGACCATTTTCTTGCCGGGCTATGGCCGCCGTAGAACCTTCTGTTCTGACAAAAAGAGTGGTATCCGTTTCAATGAAACGAGATTGAGTTACCATGGCACTGTTTATCCCGACCAGATAAGTTTCGCCCGTTTCACCCAGGCCACCTCGCCGAATCATAATTGTGTTTAAGGCGTCAAGATTAACCCGTCCGGCAATAAGCCCAATTGTTTCACCGCCGGAGTCGGTTAGCGGCCGCGCTACAATCATCGAAACCGTGCCTAAAGAGGGAAAAAAGATAGGGGGTTGGAAATAAGTGCCATTAATCCCTTGTCGGAAATAGGTCTGGCTGGACTGAATCTTACCCACTTGATCCGCATCCGTAGAGACAGCCACCTGACCTTCCAGGTCTAGAATAAACAACTCCTGAAATAACCCAGTCTCCTCAATAATATTGCCCAAGCGTTCTTCAATTTCAATTACATTCACAGCCGGGCTATTAGAATCAAGCAACGTCGGTGCAAACTCATCGATGTCATCCTGATCCAGACTAATCGCTAATGTGCTCTGTAATTGTTCCACCCAAGCAACAATCTCTTCTTCTTTCAAGGAGGCGACCGAACCCAATTGCGAAAAAATCTGCTCTTGCGCCCGTTGCACGTAAATGAAGCTGATAACAAAACCGATCAAAATTACAGGGAGGAGAGCCAGCAGCATATAGGAAATGATCAGCCGTGCCCGGATAGAGCCACGTTGGATAAAACGAATAAACCCCACCAACGTCACAACCAACGAACCACCGACAATCAGGCCATAACGTGTATTGACAGAATCCGCTTCAGCCAGGTTATAGCCAATGGGGAACTCAACTGATCCCACCCCAACAAAAAATAGAGTAAACAGAGCTACTGTGAGAACCCACCGTAGCCATTGACGAGGCCAAACCGTGGTGACAGTTAATAAAACCCCCAACAAAACGGGTACGGCACTCAAGAAAACCGGCCCCTGCTCTACGGCCAACCCCAAAACCATCAGAAGGGCCACAAATAAAACAGCATAAGCGGAAGTTTCTGTCGCCTGGCGGCGGGCAGATTCGTAAGCTACGACCAGCCCAACCACGGCCACAATCGTAATGCCCATATCCAATAAAACCGGGGCGACCCGCAAATCTAAATAAACAGGAACCAGACTAAACAAACTCAACGTCATCAGGATGAGCAATATCAGGCTAAACCGCTCCATAAATTTGGCTCGTTCTAACCTGTTCCGACCCTCTTTTTGTTGCTTTTCTGGAACCGACTGGGTTTGCATTTCACTCATTAATGGCCTCCGCTGGCAAGTTGCTTTTCAGCGGTTAAACCAACTGGCCCCCACTATGGGGCAGGCATTGGCTACTCATTTTCACGCACAAACTCATTGGTATAAACAGTGGTTACATCAAAGGTAGTACTGAGCAATCCTTGCTCACCATAACATCTATCATCTGTTGCCAGACTTCTGGCTCCATAAAACCTAAGGTGGCGTAACCGGTATCAATCAAAGGGATGGATGCATTAAGGGCGGCAAGTTGTGAAACTTCATCAAGGTTAGGATCAAAGGACAGCGTGTGCTGCGTCCCTAATGCCGGGTCCTCAATTGCTTTGCCCCATCCTTTTAGGGTAGCTTGCACAAAGCGGGCGACGACATCCGGGTTTTCCTGGATGAATTCATCGGTTGTAAAGATGACATCGGCATAAAAGGTGATGCCATAATCACTAGGCCAGATAATGTTCACATCACCACCGTCCTGGCGTACCCGCACTGGCCCGTTAATAGCGTAATCTACACAGACATCGGCTTTAGCCCAGCATTCATAAATATCAAAGGTATTGGCCTGGATTTCCTGCACCTGGCTACGGTCAATGCCAAGCCGCCCCATCATTGCGGCATACAACCATTCACCTTGTCCCGGAGCTAACGCCACGACTTTGCCGACTAAATCCTGGGGGGTGGTGATGTTTTTCTCACCGGATGAAGTGTAAACCAGGGGGTTAAGCCGATAAATAACGGCGACGGCTGTGACGGCATGGCCTTGATTCCGAGCTAAGATGAGTTCATCCGGGGTGCCAATTCCAAAATCATTGTCGCCAGCTATAACTTTTTCGTGGGCCAGTTGTTGTTCAAAGTCCACCGTATCGATGTTGACGGTCAAGTTTTCGTCCGCATAGTAACCTTCACGGTCAGCCACGTAGATGCCAGCAAATTGAGTCTGATGAAGCCATTTCAGCCGGATGGAATGGTGGTAGGTTCAGTTTCTCCCTGACTGGTACAACCGGTCAAAAACAAAAAGCTGAGACCCATAAGGGGGATAATGAATAAGCGACGTATTTTGAGCAGAGACATGACTTCTTCTCCTGGACGACAATGACGATTTCAGCCGGAATGACCGTTCTGTTGTTCAGACCGAACGCTAATTTGTACGGTTGTGCGTTGGGTTCCCAATATTTGGTTTAATTCTTGAGCGGCGACTTGGAGAACGCGTTCGATGGTGTTGGCGCTTTGGATGCGTTGGCCGACTTCATTGAGGAAAGCGGCGCGATCTGCTTGTTGTTGGGATTGAGCGTAGAGACGGGCATTTTGGATGGCGATGGCGACCTGACTGGCAATGGATTGCAGGAGGTCGGCATCACGTGGGCCAAGGCTGTTTATGGTGTTGTTCTGTACGTCTAATACACCTAGTACTTGTCCACCCAGGCTGATGGGTACGGCGATCTCGGCTTTGGTTTCGGGGAGGAGGGGGTTAGGTAGCCACCCAGGTTCTTGTGAGACATCAGGGGCGAGAACGAGGCTATTGGTCGCGGCCGCGCGGCCTACCAACCCTCGCCCGGATGTTATTTTGTGCCGTTGGGCCAATAATTTTTCACCCGCTACCCCTGTGCCTCCCACCATGCTCAAAAATTCATGCGTTTCATCATACAGATAAATATGGGCATGATAATAGTTAAACGCCGACTTAACCTGCTCCACAACTTCAACGATTAACTGTTGCGGGTCCAAAATGGTAGAGAGACGCCGACTCACGTCGGTACTGATTTCCAGAGAGCGGGTGCGGTCTTCTACACGTTGTTCCAATGTACCAACCAGATCGTTTACCTGCGCCGTCATATAATTAAACGTGGTTGCCAGCGCGCCGATCTCGTCTTCTGATTCAATGATGGCCCGTGCTTGCATATCTCCGGCGGCTACCTGAGCGGCTACTGTGGTTAAGCGGGTAATGGGAGCGGTGAGAAGCTGGGATACACCAATAGCACTGAGCGCCACTAACAGGGCAATGACTAACGCGATGATGGTTGTTGACTGTGTTTGGGCTTCAATGGGAGCCAAATAGACTGGTTGGGCAATAGTAAATGCCACTTGCCAGGGGAGGCTTTGCGTGGCAACCACGGCTACCGTGTCTAAATGACCTCTCTCCGGGTGAACTTCAGCATCGAATATGGGGGTGGTTTCGGCGTTGGCTAACCCGGCGGCGAAAGCCTCAAAATTAGTAGATAGGGTGTTTATAGGGTGATTGGGTAGTAGACGTTGGGCTTGTAAATCGGCTATCAGGTCTGGTTCTAACGGAGCTACTGATTTCATAATCAGGCCGGGGTCAAAACTGTCGGCCAAACGAATGCCGTGTAAGTCTAGCAAGATAGCCCCGGATGTTTCGCCGAGTAAACCGGTGTTTTGGGAGATAAGTTGCTGAATGACACCAGCGTTGTAACTGGCACGAATGACCCCAACAATACCACCGCTAGAGTTGCGCACAGGGGCACTGAAATAGAGGCTCAGCCCCCCTTCGGTTAGCGATTGTTCGATGGAAGAAACGTAAGGTAAACCGCTGTTGTATGGTTCAAGAAAATAACTCAGGTTTGAGGCGTCCAGACCTTGTTCGGGGAAGAAGGTATCGGCCACATGGATACCACGGCTATCAATTAAGGCATAGGACAGAATATAGTTGACGTCTTTACGGCTCAATTGGAGTAAAAGCCGCCGCACCCGGCTTTCTTGGGGTGAACCAGCACGTTGTTCTGGGGGGAGTTCGAGGTAGGCCACAAAGTCAGGGAAGCCAGCCTCAATGCGCACAGCCGATTGATTGTTGGTTATGAAGGTATCGACACTAAGGGCTGTTTGGGTCGCGGCCGCGAGCAGGCTCCGATTCGCGCTTTCAATCAAACTTTGCCGGGCACGTGTTACGGTAAAGGCGGCGACTAAACCCACAGAAGTGAAAGCCACTAACAAAAAGCTGAGGAGTAGTTTGTTACGCAGTGGCAACGTGGAAAATTGGCGCACGACGGAAACAAAATAGATCAAAAGAATGATACCGATACTGATGAAGGTAGCGGCTCTAAGATCAGTGACGGTATATTGAAAGGGGAGAGTCAGATAATCCATCAGCCCCATCACAACCGACAAGAAAGTGACAAGCAGAATAGGCCGGAAACTTAAGTTGCCGGGCAAATGTTGGGTTGCTAACTGTAAAACGATGATAAATGAGGCCACACCCAACGCCAGACCAATGTTCGCAATGAGGCTAGAACCCAGGAGCGCGGCCGCGATAGTGCCAATAACGAGTGCCCAGATGCCCCGTGACACCTGGCCCTGCTGGCACCAGCGACTACTGACCCAGGCTGTTATCGCCAAACCCACCAACCCAGCCATAGAAAGATAAACTTGCCAGACATTGATACGAATTACTAACCACAAATAAACCGGCAAAGCCAAAGAAACAGCGATAGTTAAAACCCTCGCCGTATGGTAAGCACGTTGCTCATGGGGCAACATCATCATGGGTTTGTCCGCTGGTTTAGTGGTCATATCTCATTCCTGGCCCGCGCTACATCTCTGCATTGTTTTGTGTCGGGTTATCAACATTCAATCGGCGTTAGGAAATGTGCGGGTTTACCTTAATCAATCGTTCGTTTTAACTGAGCGGTATTGGAGATTGGAGATTTACCAATCTCCAGTCTCCAGTCTCCTTTTTGACCGCAAACTTGTTTCTGAACGATTATTAAGCCGTTGGTGTATCTTCCTTATGGCCATTGCTGTTTAAGTGTACGGTTGCACGCGGGACACCGGTGCTGCGTCCCAGTTCCCGCACAGCCACTTGCAAAGCATCTTCTATCGTTGTTGTGTTCTGGATTTTTTCCTTGATCGCCGTAATCTGAGCAATCCGGTCGGCGTTTGTTTGGGCTTCGGCCAACAAACGGGCATTTTGTAGGGCAATAGCTACCTGGTTGGCAATGGAGAGGAGAAGGTCTGCATCTTGTTGCTGTAGACCATCCACAACATTGTGTTGCACATCCAAAACCCCTACCACCTCTTCACCAATGGCGATAGGGACAGCGATCTCGGCTTTGGTTTCGGGCAAAAGCGGATTGGCTAACCACCCCTCTTCCTGACTTACATCGGGCACGATAATGGGGAGATTGGTCGCGGCCGCGCGGCCTACCAAACCTTGTTCTAGCGCAATTTTATGCTCACGGGCCAGCATCGTTTGCCCGGCCTTACCAGTTCCGCCCACCATGAGCAATTGTTTGCCTGACTCATCCAACAAATAAAGTTGGGCATGGTAATAGCTAAATCCGTCTCGGATCTGTTGTACGGTCTCGGCCACCAAATGTTGGCGGTCCAAAATAGTCGAGAGGCGGCGACCCACTTCGGTGCTGATGTTTAATGACCGGGTACGATCGGCTACCCGTTGCTCCAGATTGGCGATGGCATCCGAAAGCTGGTCTGTCATGAGGTTAAACGAATGGGTAAGTGTCCCAATTTCATCATTGCTGCGCACCAACACGCGCGTTTGCAAATTGCCCTGGGTTACGCCTGTGATGGCTTCAGTTAGATTGATAATAGGGGCCGTAAGAATCTGGGACACGAACGCGGCCGCGGCCCCACCAATCATAACCGCCACCACACCCAACAAAATATTCGTTCGTTGCTGGGCAGTTACCGGGGCAAATGCGACTGCTTCCGCCTGTGCTGACACCATGTACCAGCCTAAATTATCCACAAATAATTCCTCGGTCAGCGTCGAAACCGGATACCGCGTCACCAAACTCTGTACCCCGGCATAGTCCATCGTGACCACGGATTCTGTTAAAGGAAATAATTCTTCACTCTCTTGCGGAGATATGGGCGCTACGCCAAATACAACTTCACCATCTACGACCCGTAAAAGCGTGCCATCAGCAAAATATAGGTCCAGCCGATTATTTTCCCCTACATCTACCTGACTCAAGAATTCCACCAACGCATCCAGCCGATACGTTGTCCGCATAATTCCCACAACTTCCTTGGCTTGCCCTTGTTCAGGTTGGCTAAAAATCGGTACGGCAATGGCCAACCCCAATATCTGCCTCTGATCATAGGCTGGGGTGTTAATAAAGACGCTACCAAAGCCACTGTTATACGCTTCGATCCACCACGCCTCATCGGCCTGATAAAAACCACTTGTGCGGTGCGTTGTGGCGACCAGTGCTCCATAGCGATCCGTGAAAAACACCTCTGCGTTTTCGGGGAAAGTATTGGTGTATTTGCGCAACTCGCTGGCAAGCGGATTGTTCATGTATTGCTGAAGCAAGGGGGCATTATCCACGGAACGGAACCAGAGGAAATCGGTGTCTAAAAGGGTGGACTCGATATTTTCAGGGCTATCACTGTAAGCATTATTTTGCTCTGCGGCCGCGGTCTGAATTGCCACATTAAAGGAAATCGTCTGCAAGGTATTTATTTGTCGGGCCAATAACTCTCCCAGAGCTAGTGCCTGCGTCTGTGTCAAGACATGCAACCGTTCCTCAGCTTGCTTAACCACCGTTTGCCGAATAACCACCCCTACCGTGTAAGTCGTCACAGCCACAATGACCAGAGTAAGGAACAAAGTTGTGCCAATAAGTTTGGCTCGGAGTGAATAATCCTGAAAATCACGCAGTAGGATAGACACCATAGCGATGACCGCTACGATAACCACCAGGTAAGCGGCCCCTCTTGTTGTTTCATTAAGCAATGGCCGTGATACAGACCAATAAAGATCCATAATAGTCAGGATCAGCGTACCTAAACCCAATAAGCCAATCGAGGTTAGTATGTACCGATGCGGCACGGCCTGGGTGATAAGCACAAAACCAATGACGGCCGTTATTAATGTGCTGATTCTCCCCAACTCATCTATCTGACGGGTGAAAGTAAAGGAAACCCACCACATTCCCCCAATTACAATGCCACAGGCCAAAATCATTTGCCAGGTAGCCGACAAAAACCGATGGGGGATATAGCCCTGAGCCAACCCAAACGCAAGAATACCAATCCCCATTATGGCCCGGGTGGTGGCTGAGCCAACCAAATTTATCGTACCGTTATTGAGATAACCTAAAAAAACAGAAACGAGATAAGTGAAAACAGTCAGGGCCAGGAAAGATTGAAATAGTCGTCGGACCCGTTTAAGTTGTCGCTCGTCGTGAACCGAATTGGAGGGGAGAGAAGTGGCCTCAAGTTTATTCATATGATCCTTGCTCTCTGCTACTGGCAACCGGTATAACAACTCATCGCCAAAGCACTACCGTTGTCTACCTGACCCGAAGATGGCCTGGGCCTAACCATGTTTATATGGATTTGTTGGCACGCCTGAAAATGAGATCGGACTGATTTTATTGTCTAGCAAGTGGTCTTTCTTGGTTGCTATGATGAGGACTGGTTGAGGTTATGAAGCTTACCCAGTATACCACTTTACAGATCGATCTTAGCATAGTTTACTGGCCGAACCGTGAAGAAAGCGTTACCAGAAGGCGAATTCATTGGGAAAATAGTACCGCGCTCAGCAGGTGTATTCAAGTGAGATGGTACTAGCGTATCCCCAGACATCGCCGGACACCCGTTAGGCCGTAGGTGAATCGTTGTTTGTGCCTCTTATTAACCTTGTTAGAATCGCCGCTCAAGAAAACAAACGATTCCAATATGACGACCTTCATCTATACTGCCAACGGGCACAATCTGACATTCTTCGTCTTGTTGCCGTGTCGCTCCATCGCCGCGCCGGCATTTTTCCACCTGCCGCCTGATTGTCAGACCCATGAAGTTCGCCCCAGCCAATAACGAGGATTTCCATGCAAGACAGTTTCATAATCGAAGGCGGGACGCGTTTACAGGGAACGGTTACCGCCAGTGGGAACAAAAATGCCGCCACCAAACTTTTGCCTGCCTGCATCCTGACTGATCAGCCGGTCATATTGCACAACATTCCTAACATTGCTGATGTGCGGGTGGCGTTGGCAATTTTGCGCGATTTAGGGGCAGAGGTAACCGATTTAGGCGCAGGCAGTTGGCGCATCCATGCCGCGCATATTCACAAAACGCAAATTGATTTCCAGTTAGCCAGTCAAAGCCGGGCCTCTTTTGTCTTTTCTGGGCCAATGTTGGCTCGTTTGGGCCATGTGACATTACCTATCCCTGGCGGCGATGTGATTGGTGGTCGTCCTTTGGATACCCATATTCAGGGGCTTCATGCGTTAGGCGTTCATGTGGAACTGAATCCGCAGAGGAATGGTTTCCAGATGGATGCGGATCCATTGGTTGGGGGTGGTTATATTTTACAGGCTGAAGCCAGTGTCACGGCCACGGAAAACACGTTAATGGCCGCGGTTTTGGCTGATGGAGAAACGTTTATTGATAATGCGGCCTGTGAACCGCATGTTCAGGACTTGTGCCATTTCCTCAACAGCCTGGGAGCAAAGATAGAAGGTGTGGGTTCTAACCGGCTAAAAATCCAGGGGGTAGAAAACCTGGGTGGGGGGGAGTTCCGCATTGGCAGTGATTTTATGGAAGTGGGGAGCTTTATCGGCGCGGCCGCGGTCACTGGCGGCTCTATCCGTATCCAAAACGCCGACCCGCACTATATGGGCATGATTCGGCTGGTATACGAAAAACTCGGCGTTACCTGGGAAGTCGAGGGGAACGATATTATTGTCCCAGCCAATCAATCGCTAGACATACAGGCGGCCCTTAGCGGCCGCATCCTGGAAATCAAACCCCATCCCTGGCCCGGCTTCCCCCCAGACCTGATGAGTATCCTGGTTGTACTGGCCACGCAAGGCAATGGTTCCGTTTTGCTCCATGACTGGATGTACGAAAGTCGTTTCTTTTTTGTAGATAAACTAACCTTCATGGGTGCCCGCATCACCATTTGTGATCCCCACCGGGTTATTGTGCAAGGGCCATCCCGGCTTTCCGCTAACCCCCATGGGGTCACTAGCCCAGATATTCGGGCGGGTATGGCGATGGTGCTGGCTGCACTTTGTGCCGAAGGAACAAGCACCATCCATAATATCCACCAGATTGACCGGGGCTATGAGCGCATTGAAGAGAAACTCACTGCTCTGGGAGCCAACATTAAACGGGTATAACAGGGTCAAGATGAGCAGAATCGTTAAGAATAGGGGCAAATTCTTTGTGGTGGTTGTCAAAAACCGGCTCCTTTGTTAACATCGTACTTCGCTAAATCCATAAGAGGAGTGTCTACCAGCCATGAAAGTGCTGTTAAAAGAAGATGTCGAAAAGTTAGGTTATGCCGGTGAAGTCCATGCTGTCGCTGATGGTTATGGGCGCAATTTTTTGATCCCCCGTGGGTTGGCCGTAAAAGCTACGGACCAGGCTATGAACCAGGCTAAAAACTGGCGCGACCGTGCTTCCGCACGCCGTGCCCAGATTAAAGCGCAACATGATGAGTTATCCCGTCGTATCAGCGAGACAACCGTCCATTTTGTGGCCAAAGCCGGTGAAACAGGCAAGCTCTACGGCTCTGTGACCATGAATGATGTGGTTGAAAAGCTCAACGCCAAATTGGGCACCACGTTGGATCGCCGATTGGTGGAAGGAGACCCCATCCGCCAGTTGGGCACCCACCACATTGTTGTGCGCCTCAGTGGGGATTATCAACCCCAGATGACGGTTGTTATTCAATCAACTGAGGAAGCCGCGGCCGCGGCCGCAGCCGTCGCCGCCCCTGCCGAAGTTGAAGCGGTGGAAGTCGCCGAGGTTCCGGCTGAATAACACGCGCAACCTTTTCCTGACCATCAGGTAGACGAACCATAACACCGTTGTTGTGTTATGGTTCGTCTGCTTGTGTTGTCTGGATTTTGTAAATAATGGACGAATTGGGCATCATTCTCCGCGAAGCCCGCGAAGCTAAAGGGTTTACCTTAGCCGAAGTGCAGGAAGAAATTCGTATTGGCACGAAATTTCTTGAAGCCTTAGAAACCGGCCAATTTCAGCAATTACCGACGCCGGTTCATGCTCGTGGTTATCTGCGTAACTATGCCCGTTTTCTCAGCCTCGATCCGCAACCCCTGCTGGAACGCCTGGAACTGAGCTATACCTATAAAAGCCAGGAACAACGCCTGTCTGTGCCCGCCCAGGCCGAAATCTCTCCCCAAAAACCGCTCAAACTACAAGACGATCACCCATTGTTCCGATCCGTCAACGTAGAGATGGAAACCAGTACCCGCGAAGGTAGTACCGGTTCGATCGTTCGTTTTGCCATTATTATTGCCCTCATTGTTACTATCACTCTGATTGTGAGTCGTATTGCCAGTTTGCGCTCTGAAACCCCAGCCAATGGCAATGCGATTGATACGGGTGTGCTCGATTTTGTGCAGAGTATTTTGGGTGGTGAGAGTACACCGGAACCGGACGCGGCCGCGACCGATGATGCCCTTAGCCCCTTCCCCGCCCCCAATACCGATGTGATTACCTCAACCGGGCGGAGCGAGACAACCACCAACATCCCCATTCCCACCCTGGCGCCAACCCGACCCGCCTTGCCCGCCACCATGGAAACCATCGCTTTGCGCCTGGACGTCGTTGAACGTACCTGGATGCGGATCACCGTTGATGAAACCGTGGTCTTTGAAGGCTGGGCTAACCCCGGTGAACTGTACCAATATGAAGCCACCAGCAGTGCCAACTTTCGTACCGGGAATGCCATCGGCGTTGTTGTGACCATTAATGGGGTACAATTAGGTAAGTTAGGGGGACGGCAGGAAATCGTTGATGAAACCTGGGAAACAACGAACTGAGCGCCACCAGTGAGCAATTACCCGTAAACAGTCAAACGTCAGAGGTCGCATCGGCTTCTGACGTTTGTTTTTATGTGAATTATGAGTCTAGCTAAACGTAAAAAACAATTTCATCTGGTCAGCCTGGGGTGTAGCAAAAACACCGTGGATTCCGAAAGCATGGCCCAATTGCTCACGCGAGCCGGATTTAATGGCACCACCGAAGCCGATGAAGCCAGTGTGTTGATTGTCAACACCTGTGGCTTTATCGAAGCGGCACGCCAGGAATCCATTGACACCTTGCGCGAACTGGTCAGCCACAAGCGCGGGGATCAATTGGTGATTGCGGCCGGTTGTATGGCGCAACGGTATGGCTCGGAAGTGGTGCAATGGGTTCCCGGCATTGATGGCGTCATCGGTACACGCCGCTGGATGGACATTGTGCCGTTTGTGCGTGATCTGCGCCGCCGCAAACACCCGGAACCCCGCTACCACCTGCCCGATGAGGCAGCCACGGTGGGCCAGGATGAACGCAACACGTTACGCGCCGCCATTCAAGGCCGCTCCGCCTACCTGAAAATTTCCGATGGCTGTCGCCGCCCTTGTGCTTTTTGCGCCATCCCGGAGATCAAGGGAACGCATGTCAGCCGCCCGGTGGGGCAAATTGTGGCCGAGGCCGTGCGTTTGCAAGAGCTAGGCATCCGTGAAATCATGCTGATTGCCCAAGACACCACCGATTATGGGCATGACCTGGGGCTGAAGAATGGGCTGAGTTATTTGCTGAAGGAAATCGTCGCGGCCGCGCCCGGTGTTGATTGGCTCCGGCTTATGTACGCTTACCCCGGCTACGTCACCGACGAACTGATCGAAACGATGGCCACCACCCCCCAAATCCTGCCCTACCTGGACATTCCGCTCCAGCACGGCCACCGCGAAACCCTCAAACGAATGCGCCGCCCCGCCAACATTGACTGGGTGTACCAGACCGTCGAGAAACTCCGCACCGCCATGCCCAACCTGGCTATCCGCACCACCTTCATCGTCGGCTACCCTGGCGAGACGGATGAAGAGTTTGCTGGATTGAAGCAGTTTGTAACCGATTTACGCTTTGACCGGGTAGGGGTGTTCACGTACTCCTTTGAAGCCTCAACCCCATCCGGTTTGTTACCCAATCAGGTGCCGGAAGCAGTCAAAGAAGCCCGGCGGGATGAATTGATGGAGCTGCAACAGCACATTTCGCTGGAGAAAAACCAGCAATTTGTGGGTCAAACCCTGCCCGTTTTGGTAGAAGGGTATGGCGACAACATCAGCATTGCCCGCAGTTACCGTGACGCCCCAGAAATTGACGGCCTGGTGATTGTGCCCGGCCAACTGCCCATCGGCGAAATCGTGCCGGTGAAGATTGATGGGGCCATGACCTACGACCTCACAGGGCATCCAGAAGGGACAGAGACGTTGATTGGGTTGGATGCGTTGCGAGTAGCGTAGGGCGTGGTGCGTGGGAAGCAATGGTCAATGGTTAATCGCCAATGGTCAATGGCTAATAAACTGCTACTGCTTACTATTCACTGTTCACTGGTTACTTCCTATGAGTCTTATCCTTACCGCGGACCCCAATTTTCAAACATTAGCCCTGGACGAACTGAAAAAGGCGTTGACGGCCCGTTATTCGGCCTTGCGTAAGCTGGATGAAGGGGTCTGGTTGATGGAGGGGGTATCGTTTTGGGAAGTGGGGGAGCGCTGGCGTAAACAGCCACCCATTTTTGTCCACCACATTTGCCCGGCACAGGTGATCGTTCCATTCAGTGACGCGGCCGCGCTCACCCAAACCATCGCCACTGAATTACTTGGCTACATTGACCCTACCCAACCTTTTTCGGTGCAGACGAGAGTGCTGGGGGATAACTCAATCAAACCCTTTGATGTGAACAAAGGGGTGGCAGAGATGATCGCGGCCGCGACCTCAGCCCCGCTCGATGTCCGCCAACCGGAACAAATCCTCTCCATTGTTATCGCCGGGGGCAATGCTTATCTGGGCGTCTCCTGGGTGGGGCATAATTTGTCCGATTGGGCGGGGGGCGTCCACCGTTTTGCCCGGCGTGAAGGGCAGATCAGCCGGGCGGAGTTTAAGCTGTTGGAAGCGTTGGCGGTGTTTAAGATAACCTTGCCGGAGCGCGGCCGCGCCCTCGATTTAGGGGCCGCACCGGGTGGTTGGACCGCCATCCTGCGCCAGAAAGGGTTCACCGTCGTCGCTGTTGACCCGGCCGAACTGCATCCCTCGCTCAAAAAAGACCCCGGTGTCCAGCACCGCCGCCTCACCGCCGAAACCTACCTCGAAACACTCAGCACCCAGCCCTCAGCACTCAGCACTTTTGCCGTCATCGTCAACGACATGCGCCAGGACGCCCGCGACTCTGCCCGCCTGATGGTGGCTTACCGGCCTTATCTGGCGGATGATGGGCTGGCCTTGATGAGTTTCAAACTGCCGGAGCAGAAGCCGTTGGGGATTGTGGAGCAGGGGTTGGCGATTTTACGGGATGCGTATGTGATCGCCGGGGCGCGGCAGTTGTTTCATAACCGGCAGGAGATTACGGTGTATTTGCGGGGGAGATAGGATGAGGGGGGGAACTCTAGGAACTCGTGGGAACTTATAGGAACTTAGCCCTCAGTCCTCAATAATTGTGCGGCGAAGGTTTGATGCTCTGGGGTGGCGAGGCCTTGGTGTAGGGTTTGTAAGAGTTGGGAGAGATCATCGTTCCAGAACGCGGCCGCGTCCAACCACAGCCCCGGAAACAGTTCACTGCGCCAGACGTTTTGTTCGTCAGGTTGTAACGATTTATAAACACCATCCCGCAAGACAAACCAATCCACTTTTTGTTCATACACCTGAAACACCAGATATTCTTTGACCCCGTTACGAGCGTACACCCGTTTTTTCTGGTGCATATCATACGAAGCACTACTGGCGGCAATTTCCACGATTAATTCAGGTGGCCTTTCCACATAATCATCTTCGCTCACTTTGGCTCGTCCCCTATCTTTCTGGCACATACAAAAAGGCATCTGGCTGAACTTCATTCTCAAAGTCCAGACGTACCGTACCGTTGTCGCCCAGAAATAACCCTTTCGTCGCGGCTCGTGATGGGTTGGGGTTGAAAAATGCGGATACCGCTCTCGCCTGCGGCCGCAGGCTTCTCTTCAGATTAAGGCCACAAGGTAGAAGGCGTTTCCAGACAGGCTGGATTTTCAGGGTTTTTGAATTGTTCATAAAACTCTAGTAACGTTAAATCTGTAGCTTCCTGAAGAGGAAGATAAAATTGATCTATACCAACTTGCGCCGACTCCTGATGTGCTTCTTCAAATGTGATTCCCCTATTTGGTGAAACCAACCACAAAAAAGGAGCTAGGTAGTCAAAGCAACCAACAATGCTCTCTGTGTGTTTAGTTGCATTCTGAAGACTGTAAGTAACAACAAAACCTTCTTGATAGACCAGAGTTAGACGAAATGGTATGGTACCACCTGGTGTATTATTGTAAGTGTTGAGCCACACCTCATCAGGTTGGCCATAGTCATTCAATAGCTGTGATAGAAAATAATTAGGAGTACTACCAGCTGTTTGTATACTCCTAATTACATCATCGCGTACAGTATAAGCACCCCCATAGACTATCGAGGGCGCAACCTTATCTGGAATGTAAATATTAACAGAGTAGGAAATCGCATTACCTATACCCCTTGAAGTAATCTCGGCAAAAGTAGCTAGAAATGGTTGCACCTTTCGCCAGACTGTTTCTCCTGGGGTAGCTCCCCACCAACAGGGCAAACGGCAATCTTCGTTACCTCGGATCAAATTTAATACGAAATCTTCTACTTCATCAGTTGGTATTGTCGGCAATGGTAAAACAGTTCTTGGCAGTTCTAGCCCATTTGTATCCGTCGGGATAGGGGTCTCCGATCGCAAAAAGGGTGCAGGGCTTTCAACTAACAGTGTAGGTGTTGCTGGTACTTGAGACTCTTGAGGAAGATCTGTGACGGATACTACTGTTAGGGT
>JADJUV010000055.1 GCA_016716885.1 Candidatus Trichofilum aggregatum
GCCATTTAATCGCCTGAACCAGCCCCTCATCACGCAAGATAGGCGGGCTAAGATCAATGCTGAGACGGCGCGTTGTTTCAATGGCATCGGTCAACCATTTTCCCATCTCCTTAAATTCGATCTCTATCAGTTCAGGGGATGTTTCGGTTATGCTGTCACGAAGGAACTGTAACTGCACTTGCACGGTGTATAGGCGTTGTTGCAACTCATCATGCAAGATTTGGGCGATGCGCTGACGCTCTTCTTGTTCGGCACGCGTTAGCTGAGCCGCCAGATCTTGGATGGTTTGGGTCCGCTCATTGACCTTACTTTCCAAGGTCTCATTGAGCTGGCGTAACTCCTGCTCTCGCTCATGTAATGCTTCTTCCATCTGTTTGCGGGCGGTAATGTCCATAACAAAACCGTAGAGGCGAAGTTGCCCATCCGCGGCCGCGACCAGGGGCCGGTGCCGTGACAAAATCCAACGCCAACCACGGGTGGGGTGGTTGATGCGAAACTCAAGCTCATAGATCAGGTCTCCCTCCATCGTCTCGCCTATCGAGGCAACCTGGGGACGATCATCCTCGTGAACTATAGGGAGCAGCTCTGCCAACGTTTCACTTTCGCTTGGACTAGACAAACCCATGATCTCGCGCCAGACACCCGATACCGTGGCCTTTTTCGTCCTCAGATCCAAGGCCCAGAATCCGGCCCAGGCCGCTTGCTGCGCCAGCGTCAGTTCATTTTCGCGTTCCCGCAGGGCTATTTCGACCTGCTTCAATTCAGTCACATCTACAAAAGTGACCACAACCCCATCAATGTGGTCGTCTACCGTGCGATAAGGGCGCAGGCGAACTAAAAACCATTCCCCTTGTGGGCCGCGTACTTTATGCTCGACAGGCGTCAGTTGCTGTAATACCTGCGCCGCGTCACGGGGCAAATTGTCATAAGACAATTTGTTGGTCAGATGGGCAATGGGGCGGCCGCGATCCGTGGGCCTAATATTAAACAAGCGTTCTGTGCCCGGCGTATACCGTTTAATACAAAGCTCTCGATCCAGAAAGAGGGTGCCAAATTCGGTGGCGGCCATCAGGTTTTCCAGATCCGCATGTGCCCGCAAAAGCTCTTCGACTTTACTCTTCAGTTCACTGTTGACCGTCTGCAATTCCTCGTTGATAGACTGTAGTTCTTCTTTGCTGGTTTCTAGCTCTTCGGTGGTAGCGCGATACTCTTCATTAATAGACTGCAATTCTTCATTGGCGGCCTTCAACTCTTCGTTAGAGCCTTCATATTTCTCAATGTTGGCCTGCAAATGACGCCGCAGCCGCCACACTTCATTTTCAAGCTGTTCCACCATCGTGTTGGCCCGACCATCCGTTTCCAAGAGTTTGCTTCTCTCTTCGAGTTGACTCTGGGAGTCACCGGGCATCTCATCGGCTTCTTCGTCTATGAAGAGGAGTAGGGCCACCTGGGATTCCGTCTCGTCCGTTTCTGAGGGCTGATCCTCTCGCGGCCGCAACCGCACCGATAAAATAACCCGATGAGTATGACCCTTAAAATCCAGATAGATAGGGGTACTGATAATGGGCTTTTTCTTTTCAAAAGCCTGGAAGAGGATGGAACGAAGCTCATACTGCAATTCTGGCCTGATGACTTTGAGCAGGTCATTGGTAATAGGCCCTTTGCGGGGCATCAGATAACGGCCAGCCGTCTCAGAAACGTGCAGAATCTGATACTCCTGGTTAATCAACAGGCTGGGCGGCCCATACGCTTCAAGCTCACGCTCATGGAAGGTATCCGCGGACGCAACCATGCCAGTGTGCGGACGAAGTAACGGGTCCGCTCTTTCTTTGAGTCCATGAGATTCCCGAGATGGCTAAAGGTAATGAAGGGAGATGGCGATGCTCATCAGAGTGCGGCCGCGCCTGATAAATGCGGTGCATCTTATCCACAGCCCGGAACAAATCCTGAAGCACCTCAGCCGACTCCGAACCCCCAGAAAAAGAAACATCCCTCGCCTAAGTGCATAATGAAACAGCTCAAAAACACGCTCCTGCATGTCACGTTGCAAATAAATAAGCAAATTACGACAAGAGATCAGGTCCAACCGGGAAAACGGCGGATCCCGTAACACGCTATGATCCGCAAAAACCACAATATCCCGTAATTCACGCGCAATCTGATAATAGTGACCATCCTTAACAAAAAACCGCTGTAATCTCTCCGCACTCACATCCGTCTCAATCGCTTCAGGATAAACCCCTTCACGCGCCCGCTTCAACGCCCGTTTGTCCAAATCCGAGGCAAATACTTGAATGGCTGGTCGTACATCCAATGTCCTGGCATATTCCAAAAGTAAAATCGCCAGACTATACGCCTCTTCACCGGTTGAGCAGCCAATGGCCCATACCCGTATACTTTCATCACTCCCCTTGCCTGCAAACAATTGGGGGACCACCTTTTCCGCCAACGACTCCCAAGATTCACGGTCACGGAAAAAATTAGTCACCCCAATCAACAAGTCATTGAACAACAAATGGGCTTCCTCTCCCTGATGCCGCAAATAATCCAAATAAGCATCAAGCGTAGCAAACCCATTCAGTTGCATACGCCGCTGGATACGCCGCAAAATTGTCGAGCGTTTATACTGGCTAAAATCGTGCCCGGTTCGGCTATGAACCTGACCCAAAATACGCAATACATTCTCCGTATCCTGAACAGTCAGCGCCTCAGGGTCCAGGGGCAGGTAAATAGGCTGTTGGCGCAACCGTACCAGCTTCTCCACCAATTCACGAACCGGTAACACAACATCCGCCAGACCCGTCGCGATAGCCGCCCGTGGCATACTATCGTACTCCGCCTCACGCGGCTCCTGAACCAGGATCAACCCCCCTGCCTCTTTAATCGCCTTGACTCCCACCGACCCATCCGTTCCCCCACCCGATAGGATAACCGCTATGGCCTCACCGTGCGCGGCCGCGAGGCTACGAAAGAACGTATCAATCGGGGCACGTAGACCCCGTGGCTCATCAAATTCGGTTGTATTCAGGTGGGAATCTGTGAGGATAATGTTCCGGTTAGGGGGAATCACATAAACGTGATCAGGTTGGATGAAGACCATCTCTTTCACCTGATTGACCGGCATATGTGTATGGGATTGGATCAGTTCGGCCAGCACACTTTCGTGCTCCGGGTGGAGATGGGTAACAACCACAAACGCCATGCCTATATTTTCCGACAAGGCCCCAAAAAGAGCTGAAGCGCTTTTAACCCACCCGCTGAGGCTCCCAACCCCACAATCGTGAAGGGCCTGGTTTCAGAATTCGCCTCATGGGGTAGGGCCGTTGGTTGCTCTGGGGACAAAACATCGGCTCGATCCCTCGATTTTTTCCGTGTCATCACATTTTTGCTCCACCCATATACTTTTTCTCATGTATAGAAGGCCGGACGATTGAGGGTTTAAGCCAACTAAATGAAACGCTCCTTTCTATTCTACCTATTTTTCCCTCTTTTCCGATTTCTAATTATGGCACATTAGCGACAAACCGCATCCTGTAGCGCCGGAGCGGAAGAAACGGTCAGGGATTGTGTGGCAAGTTAGGGTAAAAGAGGGGGAATCACAATGAATAGAGGATGGAAAAGGTTTTTGGTTTGTCAGCAGGGCTTTAGCCATTCCGCGCCAGCCCGCTAAAGCGGTCACTACAAACAAAAGCCTCACCTGAATATCTGAACAGCTACAGTTTTTAGGCGTGGTTCAAAGTCGGCCAACCGTGCTTATACTGGCAACGGGCATAATCTGAGGTTTTTTCGCCCTGTCGCGATCGCTTTGTCGCCGCGTCGGGTATAGTAAGCATCTGATTTAGACCCGACAGGTTTCCGGAAACCTGTTGGGTCTGGGTTCAATGGGAATGAACCGGAAAACGCTCTTTCCGTGTCGTCTCGCCCTCTTACCTTTACTCACAACAGGGCAAGACTGGTGGGAAAATAGGTTCTCCGCTTGACCACATCCTGGCCCACCCCTACGACAAGTCCGCTCTAAATGGAGAATGGCTGACAAATTTATAAAGCTGACCTGGACCACGCCCGCTTTTTTAATCAGCGAAAATCGGCGCTAATCGGCGGACAACTCTCTTTTACCTTCTCTCCCCCTAACCGACCGGCGTTCTCATCCCCTCCACAAAAGTTTTGAAGTTGCGCAAATCTTCCATTAGCCGCTCTTCAGGATTGCTAAACAGTTTGGCCACGGCCTCACCCAGTTTGCCCCCCGGTGGCTGATACTGCATCGTTACCGTTATTTCCGTTTCATTATTAGGCAGATTGTTAAACGTCACCTGCCCACTGGTAGTAATCGTGCCATCCATATCCTTACTATTCCAGGCAATCCGTTTATCTTCTTCCAGCCGGGTCATTTCCGCATTCCACTCCACCGTCATACCCAAAGGGCCAGCAATTTCCCAATGGCTGGTTTTGGGGCCAGTCTTCCTGACGTTCCGTACATATTTCATGAAGTAAGGGAAATTCTCGAAATTGGCCCAGAGTTGATAAACGGCAGGGGCAGTTTCCTTCACATTGATGCTCTTGACGATTTGTTGAGTCATATGATTCGCTCCTTTGAAAAGAGTGCTGAGAGCTGAGTGAGTCACGACTCGCTACTCACACACTCGCTGTTTTCATTCAGCTTGGTGAGCGTACCGCTCCTGCTGAGAAAGGCGGGTAAAACCGCTGTTTGGAGAGCTTTTCCCGAGGCAACGATAAAAGTTTGGCGTCCAGACGCTCCCCTGGGGTTAAGTTTAAGAGAGACAGGGAATTGCCTTCTATATGCCAAGGTACAGGGTTGGGTATATCGTCTGATATATTTTCTGGCTGGTTGGGAATTTAGGTGCTTACGCGCCAACATCAACAAAAAATGGTCGGTGTTTTTGAAAAATGGAAGGCTGGGGAAATCTTTACGTGCGTTTTTTCAGTAGACTCATTAGTCATCGTTCGGGAACAAGTTCACAGCAGAAAGGAGACTGGAGACTACAGGTTTACAGTCTCTAGTCTCCAGTCTCGAAACCGCTAAGTTAAAACGAACGATTACTTTTGTAAATTCAAAAAATAATCAGGTAAATCCACTTGTCATTCCGAGGTCCGCCGAGGAATCTTTGGCTAACCTGGTCGAAAGATTCCCGCTGGGGCGGAAGACTCGCCCCCGGGGGGGGGGGGGGGGGGACAAAAAAAAAGGGGGGGTTGGGTTTGGGTGGGGGGGGTGTTGTTGGGGGTGCGCCCCTGGTTTCGTTTGGGTGGCGTTTGTCCGGGGAGGGGAGGGGGGGGAGGGGGTCGGGGGGGGGGGGGAGGGGGGGGGGGGGGGGGGGGGGGGGGGGGTGCCAAGGATGGGTGGGGGGGGAGGCAAAAAAAAGGGGGGGGGGGAGGAGGGGGAGGTGGGGAAAGAGGGGGGAGGGGGGGGGGGGAAGGGGGGGGGGGGGCCGGCCGGAGGGGCTGAGAGGGGGTTCCGGGGGGGGGGCGGGGGCCGGCGGGGGGCCGAGGCGGGGGCGAGGCACGGCGGCCGGGGGCCGGGGGGGGGGCGGGCGGGGGGGCGGGGGACTCCGCCGCCTTGCGGGGCGTACTCCGTAGTGCAGCGCGTAATTCCGTTTCTTTTTCTTTGGTTAGTTTGAATTGTCTTTTGCCCATGCCTGGAGAAACCGCTAAGTTAAAAAGGAACGCTTACTTAGTGGTCACTGCGAACTAAAAATAGCGAATGGCCGCTCTATAAGTACCAGAGTACTAGAGAGAAATAGGATAGCAGCTACAGACCAATCAATACTTGTTTATCAGGCTGAAAAAGTGGGTCTAACGACAATTAATAACTGTTATCACTTTGTATCTATCCATCACTTTTAAGAAAAAGATTCCGGCTATAGGGCAACCTTGGTTGGTTGCCCTCTCCTGAGTAGACAGGCACAACTACATTATGAGTATCGTTCATCACACCGTTAGCAATGGGACGAATGGCAGACACCCTGTCCTTATTGAGTGGCAACCGGAGCGGATCGCCGTCATGCGGGCACTACCGGGATTAGGCGACTTTTTGTGCTTTATCCCGGCGCTTAGAGCCTTGCGCACCGCCTTCCCGAATAGCGAAGTCAGTCTCATCGGCTTACCGCACATCCAGCCGCTGGCCCGTCGTTTTGCTCATTATGTGGATGAGCTTCTTATCTTTCCCGGATTTCCCGGCATCGGTGCATACCCTGTAGATAGGTCACGGTTAGTCACTTTTCTAACCGGGGCACGCGGATGTTTTGATCTGGCTTTGCAAATGCATGGTAGTAGCGAGATAAGCAACCACTTTGTGGATTTGTTGGGCGCCAAAAAGGTGGCTGGTTTCTTTGCTCCAGGCCAATATTGTCCCAATCCGACCACTTTTCTGCCTTATCCAGCCGAGGAAGCGGAAATAAACCGTCATCTCAGGTTATTGTCGTTTCTGGGCATACCTGCTCAGGGCACGCAACTGGAGTTTCCTCTTCTGGATTATGACTTGGAGAAGTTACTGGAACTACCCGAAGCGCTGATCCTTGAACCGGGTCGTTATGTTTGCCTTCATGTCGGGGCCAGCAGGGCAGAGCATTGTTGGTCGCCCCACTGCTTTGCGGTGATAGCGGATGAACTGGCCCGCCTGGGTTTACAAGTGGTGTTTACGGGCACGGCGGCAGATCAGGAACGGGTGGAAGCCGTCATGCAATGTATGAGTTATGACGCTTTTAACCTCTGCGGCCGCACCACCGTGGGCATCTTAGCCGCTTTATTCAGCGGGGCCTGCCTGCTCATCAGCAATGACACCGGAGTAGCCCACCTGGCGACCGCTCTCCACACCGCCAGCGTCGTCCTTTTCATGGATGCCGCGGCCGCGACCAGCTCCGCCCCCTTTGATCGAGAACGCCATCGGGTCCTCGAAGAAGCCAAACCCGATAGGTTCACCGTCACCAACGTCCTGCAACAAGCCTACGAACTATTGCTCTTACAACAGGAATCCCGATGAACGGATTGGACCGCTCCGGCAACATCCCCGCCACTAAACTGCCTTCGCCCGGAAATATGTCCGAGCTACCGTCCGGCTGGCAACACATTCGCCGTCTTCTGGTGGTGCGTCTAGACAACATTGGCGACATGGTTTTGCTGACACCGGCCCTGCGCGTCTTACGGCAAGCCCTGCCCCAGGCCGTTATTACCTTAATGGCTTCGCCCACCGGTAGCCAGGTTGTACCCCTTTTGCCCTGGGTCGATCAGATGATAACCCAGCGAGTTGTCTGGCAATCGTGGGGCGGGTTTGACTCACCCGGAGCGGTTTATGAAATGGCGTTGATCAAACATCTGCAAGTAGCCCAGTTTGATGCCGCCATTATCTTTACCAGCTTTGCCCAATCGCCCTATCCACCGGCGTTTGTCTGTTATTTGGCCGGTATACCGGTGCGTGTAGGCCAATCCAAAGAGTTCGGCGGCGAAGTCCTGACCCATTGGGTCAAGCCGCTGGCCGATGAGACGCATCAGGCGGAGCGTAATCTTTTTATGTTGGCAGAGATGGGTTTTGTCATAACCAACCGCCAATTGGAGCTGGTCGTTCCGCCCCAGGTTCAGGCCAGGGCGGATAATCTGCTAGAGAAAGTGGGCCTGGCCCCACAACAGCCATTTATTGCCCTGGCTCCGGGGGCTGGTTGTGCCGCCCGACGCTACGACCCGGCCCGTTTTGCCCGGGTAGCCACACAACTGACCGCGGCCGCGAACCGGCCGATCATCGTTCTGGGCGACAAGCGGGAAAAGGGGTTGGTCGAGCCGATTGTGGCCCAGGGGCCAGCATCTAACATCCATTCACTGGTGGGTCTGACCACTCTGCCGGAAACGGCCGCCATTATTCGCCGGGCCAGCCTGCTCATCGGCAATGATTCCAGCGCCATGCACCTGGCTGATGCTTTCCAGACACCTATGGTCATTCTTTTTTCAGGTAGCGAGCATGAAAGTCAATGGTGTCCGCGCCAAACCCCGGCCATCTTGTTACGGCAATCAACGCCTTGTTCACCTTGTTACGCCTTCACCTGCCCTTATGAGATGGAATGTCTGGATATTGCGCCGGAGAAGGTGGTCGCGGCCGCGATGTCCATGTTAGGGCGTGCGGCCGCGAAACCCCACCCCATACCTTCAGGGAATCACGGTGACAGTGTGAGCTTCACCCCACGTTCCCTCTTGACCCCTACCCCCCAGCCTCTTCTGCGCGACCCAGTTTGAACGGGGCGATTTTCCAGACGAATTTTATTGAAGCGCCCTTTTGCGCCAGGGCGAAAATTATCTCAGAGGAATTTTACGGCTATGACACGACCGTTACGTATTTTGACCTGGCCTATTCACGGCAAATACCTCTACAACCTGGCCCATACGTCCCACGAATTTTACCTGCCGGTAAAACAGGGCCAGTCCGAAGGGTATGACGGTCGGCTGTCCGGGTTTTCCTGGCCGGACAACGTGTTTGATGTGCCCGCCGCCGAAGTCAAGAACCTGGAATTAGACGCCATTCTGTTCCAGTCCCAACGCAACTACGAGGTCGATCAGTATGAGATATTGACCGGGGCGCAGCGCCAATTGCCGCGCATTTATCTGGAACACAATCCACCCGGGGAACATCCGACCAACACCTGTCATCCCGTCGATGATCCGAATGTTCTGTTGGTCCATGTGACCCATTTCAACAAGATCATGTGGCATAGCGGCCGCACCCCCACCCACGTCATCGAACATGGGGTAGTGGTACCAAAAGATGTTCGCTACAGCGGCGAACGGGAGCAGGGGCTGGTCATTGTGAATGGGCTACTCACTCATGGCCGCCTCTGCGGGGCAGACATTTTCACCGAAGTGCGCCGCCAGATTCCCCTGGAATTGGTAGGCATGAAAGCCGAGCAAATGGATGGTGTGGGGGAAATAGCCCACGACCAACTACACGCCTTTGCCGCCCATTACCGTTTCTTTTTTAACCCGATTCGCTACACCAGTCTGGGCCTGACCGTATGTGAAGCCATGATGATCGGGATGCCCATTGTGGCTCTGGCAACCACCGAAATGGCGACCACCATTACCAACGATGTTTCCGGCTTCGTCTCCAATGACCTGGATTGGCTCATTGACCGGATGAATGACCTGTTAATCTATCCGGAAGAGGCCCGCCGCCTGGGTTATGGCGCGTATTGTTACGCCCAGGAACATTTTAGCATTCGTCGTTTTAGCCATGAATGGACCGAGACCTTACGCTTTGTGATTGGATCGCAAACACCCATGTGGTCCATGCCAGACGCGGCCGCGGTTATGGCCTGATACGTGAGGGGAGGGTATGAAGAGGGGGGAAGTGAGGGGAACTGAGGGGAACTTGGGGGAACTCGGGGGAACTTGCCACTCTGCCACTTTGCAACTCTGCCCCTCTACCCCTCCCAAGGAGACACACTATGAATGACCAACTCCAAGCAACCACCGATCATGAAACGATCAAAAAGTGGGTAGAAGAACGAAGTGGCCGTCCGGCCATTGTCTCGCGGGCTGAAGACGCAAACCCGTTGGGGATTTTGCGGATTAATTTCCCTACTGACACTGGCACACAGGCGCGGAACGAGATTACCTGGGATGAGTTTTTTGCCATTTTTGAAGCCAAGAAGCTGGCTTTTTTGCGGCCGCTAGAAATGCTCGCCGCCGAAGCCACCCGCTTCTACAAATTCGTCAACCGGGGCTAGCCCGTTAGCCCGCTAAAGCGGTCACTACCAACGGGGACGGGGAACGCGGAACATAGTCCAACTTCTTCGTTCGTAGTAACGGCTTTAGCCGGTTCTTCAGCCCGCTAAAGCGGTCACTACCAACGGAGAGCGCAGAAGGGTAACGATGTTCACCTTAGATTGGGAACTACTATTCATCCCACAAATATCCATTGCCGAGATATTACTCCGGGGCACAGTCATGTACCTCATACTCTTCGTGATGCTCCGCTTCGTGCTAAAACGAGAGTCGGGAACCGTGGGCATCACCGATTTGCTTCTCGTGGTGCTACTGGCCGATGCCGCCCAGAACGGTCTGGCCGGTCAGTACAAATCCATCACCGAGGGCGTGCTCCTGGTAGCCACCCTGATTTTCTGGAACTACACCCTTAATTGGGTGGGCTACCACATACCTGCGCTAAACCGACTCGTCTATCCGCGCTCATTACCCCTGGTCGAAGCCGGAAAAATCTTGTGGCCCAACATGCGCCGCGAACTCATCACGGAAAATGAATTGATGAGTAAATTGCGCGAACAGAATATAGAAGACATGAAAGAAGTGAAGGAAGCCTACATGGAAGGGGATGGTCAGATCAGTGTCATCAAATACAAGTCTGACGATCAACCATCGCGGCCGCAAAGAAGAGGCATATAACCATGAATAAAGCAGTTTTTTTGGATAAAGACGGCACACTGATTCAAGACGTGCCTTACAACGTACACCCCGATGCCATCTGGTTAATGCCAGGGGCGATCACCGGGCTTAAGAAGCTACACAAGCTGGGCTATAAGCTCATCGTCATTACCAACCAGGCCGGTGTGGCCCACGGCTATTTCAGCGAACGGGCTTTGCGGCAGGTTGAAGAGCACCTGCATTGGTTGCTCTCTCTGGCCGGAATCCCTCTCACCGGTTTTTATTACTGTCCTCATCACCGGGAAGGGGCCTTGTCGGAATATGCGGTGGCCTGTGATTGTCGTAAACCGGAACCCGGTTTGATATTGCGGGCGGCTGATGACCATGACATTGATTGCGGCCGCTCCTGGATGGTTGGCGATATTTTGCATGATGTCGAGGCCGGGCAACGGGCCGGTTGTCGCACCATTCTCATTAACAACGGCGGGGAAACAGAATGGCAACTCTCCGAAAACCGCCTGCCCCAGTTTATGGCGGGCAATCTGGTGGAAGTGGCCCGCATCATCACCGCCCACAACGAGCTTGAACCAGGCAAAAATGGGCTGGGCCGGAGAGAACTATCTCTCCCGTATCAGGCCCAACTAACCACCTGGTAAGGCAACCGGAAGACCCATCTCCCTGACCCCCTTCCCGGTTGCACATTAAGAAAATAACCAAGTAATAGCCGTGTCATTCTGACGAGTCTTCGAGGAAGAATCCCTACGAGCCAGGTTTACGGGATGCTTCGGGGGACCTCAGCCCTGTCCTGAGCCTGCCGAAGGGATGACACGGCGAGGATTACCGGTTTAATTTCTTGACTTTCAGCAGATGCCGGCCCGTTCGCATCTGGGGATGCTCACTCCTCACCTTTCAACTGAAACGAAACACACCCTTCCGGTGGTGACTTAATCTAGCAATTCTCCATTTGACAGACCATGATGGTAGGGGCGGGGCGGGCCGGGGTTGGGAGGGGGGGGACCGGGGCCCCCCCCCCCCCCCGGCCCCCCCCCCCCCGCCCCCGCGGGCCCCCGGGGGGGGGGGGGGGGGGGGGGGGGGGGGCCCCCCCCTGCGGGCCCCCCCCCCCCCCCCCCCCCCCCCCCCCCCCTGGCCCCCCGCGGGGGGGGGGAGGAGGGGGGGGGGGGGGGGGGCCCCCCCGGGGGGCCCCCCCCCCCCGCCCCGGCGCCCCCCCCCAGAAAGGGAAGGGCGGGCGGCTTGGGGGGGATTGCTAGACTTAATCGGTGAGCCTTGGAAAAGAGCAACCACAAGGGATGCCTCTACAAATGGTGTGAACTTCACATTCCCCAAGAGCCACCTTGCCCTTACAAGCGATAACTATCAGGAAACAACCAATATCATGAGCAGAAAAACACAACCCACTATTTTATGTCTGGCCCATCTGGGATGGGACAATGTCTGGCAAAGGCCGCAACAGCTTTTGTCTCGGTTGGCGCAACATTATCCGGTTATTTATGTCAACGAGCCGTTTATGACGACCCCCGAGGCAGAACCTCATCTGAAATCGGTGGCTATGGGCGGGAATGTCTCGGCCTGGCAACCGTTTTTCCCTGACCGGCAAGATGTACGGGACAGTTGGGAAGAGAATTACATGGAGCTGGTGAAGAACCTGTTGTTGGATCAACAGTTGGTGCATCAGAACGGGGTGCTCGCGGCCGCGCAGCCACTCATCCTCTGGTTCTACACCCCCTACCCCGTACTACTTCCTGGATCATTTCCCCGCCGACCTGGTGGTGTACGATGTCATGGATGAGCTGGCCAATTTCAAGCACGCGGCCGCGGACCTGCGTGAGCGGGAAACGATTCTGCTAGAGCGGGCGGATCTGGTATTCACGGGCGGCCGCAGCCTCTATCAGGCTCGGCAGGGGTTACATGACAACCTGCACCTCTTCCCCAGCGGCGTCGAACCGGAGCATTTTGCCCGCGCCCTCCAGCCCGCCACACCCGTCGCGTCGGAAATTAGCCATTTGCCATTCCCGGTGTTGGGTTACTACGGCGTGATAGACGAGCGTATCGATCTGGCTTTGTTGGATCACCTGGCGACGGAACATCCTGAGTGGTCAATTGTTATGGTGGGGCCAATCGCCAAAATCGATCCCGCCGAGCTACCCCGCCGCCCCAATATTCATTATCACGGCAAACAACCGTATGAGCGGTTGCCTAACTTTTTGAAAGGGTTTGATGTGTGTTTGATGCCCTTTGCTATGAACGAGGCGACCTGTTCGCTCAGCCCGACGAAAACGTTGGAGTATATGGCGGCCCACAAACCGATTGTGAGTACACCCGTGCCGGATGTGGTTACGAATTGGGGGGATGTGGTGAAAATTGCGGCGAATGCGGAAGAGTTCGCGGCCGCGATCGAATATTCGCTGCGTGAATCCACCATGCAACGGGCCTGGCGGGTGGGGTTGTCCAAACGTCATCTGGCCTATAGCACCTGGGATCACATCACCCACGAAATGCACAATCTGATGGAAGCAGGCTTACAAAAGCAAGGGTACGGGGCAGCGCGGCCGCGGGCATTCTCACCGCTTCATCAAGAAAACGGGCTAAACGGGTCGCACCCAGTCGCACCCAGAAACACGGCTCTAAACCGATTACAGCCGGTTGAGGTTGTTATGACGTAACTATTCACCCTCATTCCCAGCCCTTCTCCCTGTTTGTTGACTAAATTTTTAATCGGGTCTTGTCTCCAAACACCTGTAACTTACTCGACATTGGCGTTTTTTTGTGCTGACTTCTAGAGACTGAGAGATTAAGAGATTTCCAGAGGTCGTCTAAATTTTCGCCCGAGTCGAGTAACTGATTAAATTCTCGTTCTTCAGTTAAGGGCGAACGAGCACGAACGATAAGGGCGGCCAAGCAAGCGACGAGCGCCCACGAAATGAGGAGTAATCATGATAAACATTACCAAGGAGAAACAGTTTATATTGGGCGGGGGAGTTACCGGCCTGGCGGCCGGACTCAGCTCAGGTTTACCCGTTTTGGAAGCGGCCGCGGAGCCGGGTGGCATTTGCTCTTCCTACTACGTGCGCCCAGGTACAACGGAGCGTCTGCCCCAAGCCCCTGCCGATGGGGAAGCCTATCGCTTTGAAATTGGCGGTGGACACTGGATTTTCGGTGGGGATCCCACCGTTCTCCGTTACATCCGGCAAGTAAGCCCGGTGCGTAGTTACGCCCGGCGCTCATCCGTATATTTTGCCGAGCGGGACTTGTATGTCCCTTACCCTTTGCAAAACCATTTACGCTATTTGGGAGAAGAGATCGCCGAGCAGGCGCTCAAAGAACTGACCAAACCGCGCCGCCCTTTCAGCACCATGCAAGAATGGCTTACCGAAAGTTTCGGCCCTACGTTGGGGAAGTTGTTCTTCTACCCTTTTCATGATCTGTACACGGCCGGGTTGCATGACCGGATCGCGCCGCAGGATGCCTACAAATCACCCGTTGATTTATCTCAGGTTATTCAAGGCACATTTAGTCAGGCGCAGGCGGCGGGTTATAACGTCAACTTCGTTTACCCCATTGAAGGGTTGAACACGCTGGCGCAGCGGATGGCGAATTTCTCCCATATCTCTTATGACAAACGGATTGTGGCTATTAACACCCGGAGCAAAAAGCTGTATTTCCAGGATGGTGGCAGCCTGGTTTACGATTCCGTGATCTCCACCTTGCCCCTGAACAAGATGATGGCCCTGACTGATCTATCGGTGGAGCCGGAGCCAGACCCGTATACGTCGGTGTTGGTCTTAAACATTGGGGCAGTACGCGGCCGCAACTGCCCTAACGATCATTGGCTATACAACCCGGACGCCAAGTCTGGCTTTCACCGGGTTGGTTTTTACAGCAATGTGGACAGCTCTTTCCTGCCCCAATCAAACCGCGCCCAAGAGGAAACGGTGAGCATCTACATTGAGCGAGCCTATGTGGGCGGCACACACCCCACGGATGCCGAAGTGGCAGCTTATAGTGAGGCGGTAGTGGCTGAGTTGCAATCTTGGGGCTTCATTGAGGCGGCGGAAGTGGTTGATCCCACCTGGATTGATGTGGCTTACACCTGGTCGTGGCCTGGCTCCCGCTGGAAAGCAGAGGCAATAGGCCGCCTGGAAGAAGCGGACATTTATCAGGTGGGACGGTATGGACGTTGGATTTTCCAGGGTATTGCTGATTCGATTCGGGATGGGTTTTATGCTGGCAGTAGCATGAAAGATTTCGCGGCCGCGGCCGCGGCTCCCGTGCTCACAAACTCCCATCATCAAATAAATCACTCCCTCGTTAGCCAACCTCTAAGCCTGACAGAAGCATAGCTAAACTGTATACCTGCCCTGTACCTGGGTATATTGCCTCCGTTTTGCCCTTGTGCCTATAGTTTACTTAGGGGAAGTTGCGGGGGGCAGGGCAGGTTGCAGGTTGCAAGGGGCAGGTGGCGAGTGGCGAGTAGCAAGTTCCTAGAGTTCCCAAAGTTCCTAGAGTTCCCAAAGTTCCCAGAGTTCCTAGAATTCCCACCATCCCCCCGCCCTTACCGTTAAATAGCTTATTGGCATGATAAATCGGCTTGATTTGTCATGCTTGAGAGGAATGTATGACACCAACAAATCATGAAAAGGAATATAGGCCCGTTACCCTTATGTCAAACGGGCCAAAGTGGCCCTCTGTGAACGTGGGGCTGATAGAACGTTGGCTCTCCGGGGTTGGTGGGTTTTTGCTCACGGCTTATGGATTTAGCCGTGCTTCCGTCAAAGGGGTGATACTGGCTTTGGGTGGGGGTTATTTGCTGTACCGGGGGATTGGTGGGCATTGTCCGGCTTACGCGGCCGCGAACGTCAACACCGCCACGGCGGCTACCCAGGGTGAAGTGAAGCTGAAGGCGACAGTAACCGTCAATAAACCCGTGTCCGAGGTTTATCCCTACTGGCGTAATCTAGAGAATCTGCCTTCCATTATGAAGCACCTTACCGCTGTCACCGTCAAAGATGACAAACATTCCCATTGGTGTGTCAAAGCAGGCCCAGGAATGATGCTGGAATGGGATGCCGAAATTATTGCCGAACAAGAAAATCGCCTGCTGGCCTGGCGTTCCCTACCAGAGGCCAGCGTCAGTAACATGGGGCTTATTCAATTCCTGGAGGCTCCCGGCGACCGGGGCACCGAAGTTCAGGTAAACATCAGCTACGATGTTCCGGCTGGTGTGCTGGGTGATATCCTGGCCCCTTTTCTCAACAAGGTCGCTACCCAACAGGTTAAGGATGACCTGCGTCACTTCAAACAGATGATGGAAGCCGGGGAGACGGTCTCGGTAAAGGGTCAACCTTCAGGGCGGAGTAACGATTCCCCCACGCGGCCGCAACGTTTCCCGGAAAACCCCACCTCCACAGAGCTAGAAAAGAAACGCTTTGGTTCCCAAAAAGATCGTGACCTGGTCGAAGAGATGAGTCGGGAATCATTTCCCGCCAGCGACCCGCCCTCGTCATGGTAAAAAATGGCAATCAAACAACTTAGGAACGAGAATTTAACAAGTTATTCGACATTGGCGTTTTTTGTGCTGACCTCTGGAGACTAAGAGACTGAGAGATTAAGAGATTTTCAGAGGTCGTCCAAATTTTCGCCAGAGTCAAACAAGTTACAGAAGTCTGGAGACAAGACCATCTTTACGAAAGTCAGACGTATGTTTTGATGACACGCCTCACCTTTGGTTTGTCGCCGGAACCCCCCACCCCTAACCCCGCCCCCAGGGGCAGGTAACTTTTTCTAGACGCGGTTTTTCGGGGCTTCCGCTCCGAAAAACCGCGCCGCTACAATTCCCCTTCCCCCCGGGAATCGTCAGAGGGATGGCTCTTCCGATTCAATCTACCAAGGACTTAGGTAAAGCTAGTCGAGTCTCTCATCTCAGTTCCGCAGGTTATTTAATCCTCGTTCCTTAGTCATCGTCCAAGATAAGTTCCACCCAGACCTGACAGGTTTCCGAAAACCTGTCAGGTCACAAACCGGAAGTTATTTTCAGATGCTCACTTAGGCAAGATGGGTTCAATCTTCTGAGATTAAACCCATCTAAAAGCGCCACCGACCTCGATCTCAAGAAGGAAAAGTGCTTTATGAAAGCAGTTTGTTGGAACGGTAAACAAGATGTAAGAGTGGAGACCGTGCCCGATCCCGTTCTTATTAACCCCCATGATGCCATTATTCGGGTCACATCCACTGCTATTTGTGGGTCGGATTTACACCTATACAACGGCAATATTCCCGGCATGAAGGCCGGAGATATCTTGGGGCATGAATTCATGGGCGAAGTTGTCGAAGTAGGCCCTGAAGTCAAAAAACTTAAAACAGGAGATAGGGTCGTCGTACCCTTTACCATCTCCTGCGGCCAATGCTTCTACTGCCAGAAACACCTCTGGTCCTTATGCGACAACTCCAACCCTAATGCGGGCATCGCTGAGGGACTATATGGGTATTCAGGCTCCGGCTTGTTTGGTTATTCCCACATCTTTGGTGGATATGCCGGGGGACAGGCGGAATATGTACGTGTGCCCTTTGCCGATGTTGGTCCCCTGAAGATTAACAACGGCTTGTCTGATGAGCAGGTTTTGTTCTTGTCTGACATTTTCCCGACGGGATATATGGCGGCCGCAAATTGCAACATCCAACCAGGTGACATTATCGCCATTTGGGGCTGTGGCCCAGTGGGTCAGTTCACTATACGCTCTGCCCTCATGTTAGGAGCCGAGCGGGTTATCGCCATTGACCGTGTTCCCGAACGGCTAAAACTGGCCGAGGCCAGCGGCGCCGAAACCATTCAATTTGATGGCAACGATGTGGTAGAAAGATTGAAGGAGCTAACCGGCGGCCGCGGGCCAGATGCCTGTATTGATGCCGTCGGTATGGAAGCCCACGGCATGGGTATAGATGCCCTTTACGACCGCGTCACACACAAAATAGGTCTGCAAACAGATCGCCCCACCGCCTTGCGCGAAGTGATTCAAGCCTGTCGCAAGGGGGGTGTCGTTTCTATACCCGGTGTTTATGGGGGGGTTGTGGACAAAATGCCCATTGGGGCCGCTTTTAGCAAGGGGTTGACCTTCAAAATGGGTCAGACGCATGTTCACGAATATTTGCACCCCTTATTGGAACACATCGAGCAAGGGCACATCGATCCATCCTTCGTTATCACCCACCAACTGAGCCTGGACGAGGCACCCCATGCCTACAAGCTATTCAACGATAAACAGGAAAACTGCATCAAGGTCGTCCTACGACCCTAAGTAATCGTTCGTTTTTAACTTGGCGGTTTTTGTGATTGGAGACTATAGCTTTCAAGAAAAAGCTTTAGTTCGTAGTGACCGCTTTAGCGGGCTGGTGTTAGCCCGCTAAAGCGGTCACTACGAACTAAAACCCCAATTGATTATCTGAACATCTATAGTACGGCTTTACGCAACTCTTTAGCAGGGTTAGTCGGAAGACCCATCCCCCTACCCCCTTCCCGAAGTGGACAGGGAAGGGAGTACCAAGTGCCGGTTTTCGGCGCGCGCGGCCGAAAACCGCACCTTAAAAATTCCCGCCCCTGGGGCGGGGGTAGGTGGAGGTTTCCGGTGTCGAATGGTGAGACTTGTCATAAAACATCCTTCCCTTTCGTAAATTGTCAGAGACTGGTCACTACAGTCTCCAGTCTCTTTTTGACCGTGAACTTGTTTCTGAGCGATTACTAAAGCATCGTGATTGCTTTAGCAACAAAGAGAGGCGCAAAATGGCCGATAGCCACAGAGATCCCAAACGAACATCTGGCCCGGCCGACAACAGCCGTGCGGTTGATGAATCAACTTTAGCCGAGCCAGGGCGCACCCCTGGCAGTGCTGAAGGCGAACGCGGGGCAGCCGGTTCTTCTGCTCAGGGCGAACCGGGCAGGACAGCCGGGAGCGCCGAGGGGAGCCGCGAAATTGTTGAAGCAGCGCTAGACGAAATAGAACACAACCACAACAGTTCTGGTCATGTTCAATCGAGAGATAAGGAGCATCTGCTGCCCTCTACAAAAACCATCTTTACCCGCAACGAAGCGGAAACGCTTCATGCACAAGGAACTGAGGCGGTGTTTGTGGTGTTGGAAAGTTTGAGCCAGGAGATTGTGCAGTTGCGCAGCCAGCTAAAAGAGTTGCGCCAACGTATGATGGATAAGAGGTGATATGAATGAAAAAAATAAGCAAATGGGCCACGGTGGCGTTCGCCGGATTAGGGGTGGTGGTGGCCTTACAGAAAAAACGTCGTCAGGCCAGACGGCTTGATTTTAGCAATCAGGTGGTTCTTATTACCGGGGGTTCGCGGGGGTTAGGGCTGGTGATGGCTCGCCAACTGGCGGCTGAAGGCGCACGCCTGGCTTTGCTGGCTCGTGATGAGAAGGAGTTAGCCCAAGCACGGCAAGACCTGGCCGTCTACGGGCCGGAACTTTTGCTGATCCAGGCTGATGTGCGCAACCGCACAGAGGTAAGTGAGGCGATTGAGCGGGTTGTCACTCGGTTTGGGCGGTTGGATGTGCTGATCAATAATGCCGGTGTTATTCAGGTAGGGCCATTTGATCACATGAAAGTGGACGATTTTGAAGATGCGTTGGCGGTTCACTTTTGGGGGCCTTTGTATTTGATGATGGCGGCGATTCCGTTGATGAAACAGCAGGGCCGCGGCCGCATCGTGAACATCGCCTCGGTGGGTGGCAAAGTAGCGGTGCCTCACTTGTTACCCTATTCGGCCAGCAAATTTGCCCTCACCGGCCTCTCTGATGGGATGAGAGCTGAACTGGCTAAAGATAACATTCTGGTAACAACGGTTAATCCGGGGCTGATGCGCACCGGTTCCCACGTGAATGCGTTGGTTAAGGGGCAGCACGAGCGGGAGTTTGCCTGGTTTACCATTTTAGGTGCGCTACCTATTACCTCGACCTCGGCCGAGAACGCGGCCGCGCAAATCATTGAGGCTTGCCGCTATGGGGATGCCCAGTTAACCATCACCCTGTCCGCCCGCCTTCTGGCTGGTCTCAATCACCTGTTCCCAGAAACGATGGCCGATGTTATGAAGCTGACAAATTACTTTTTGCCCGGAGCTACAGAGCGCCAAAGCGATGGGGATACCATGAAACGGGGTCTGGAGAGTCAATCCAGTCTGGCTCCGTCGGTTTTGACTCATCTTTCTGATGAAGCGGCAAAAGAGAACAACGAGCTTTTTCTTTCACCCCAGCACCATAATCAAGAGGGGATCGGAAACGGCCAAAACGGTGTTTAAACAAACGAAGTTATAGCAAGTCTTCGTTTGTAGTGACCGCTTTAGCGGGCTAGCGCTAGCCCGCTAAAGCCCGCTAAAGCGGTCACTACAAACGAAGAGCCTATCGGAACGTCTTACCTTTCTTCTTCTTCGTCTTCCGCGGAATCTGGGTTCAGCTCCCAGCGATGGCGGTCGCGCTCTTCTAACTTGTCATCAATTCCCAAAGGTTCATCATCCGCATACGTCAACCCTACCGCTTCGCCTAACTCATCCACATTATCTTGATCCGGCGTAGGCACGCTCCCCCCTACGGTTTCTTCTCCTACATCTGCCTCTTCCCAGGCCGCATCTATGTCCCCCCCAGACAGCTCCGGGGTATCGGCCGTGTGTTCACTAAGTTTACGAAACAAACCCTGTGCACCTGTGTTTAAATATTGCCTTTCAGCAAAATCCTCTTCGATCTCGTTCTCTATGGCTGTATTGTAGTCGTAATCATCTACTTCATCGCCCATTGAGGCCGCGTAATCGTCAATCTCGTCCATCATAATTTCTTCCCCTTCTTCCCCTCTCAAAATATTGAGGGCTGTTTCTCGGTCAAGCGGCCGCGCAGTTTTTTGGCCCGCGGCAATATCCACTACCCCAAAACCAGCCAACCCATCACCGGGCAACAAAAAATCTTCTTCCGGGTCTTCCTTATCCTCTTCAGACATTACCGCTGCATCCACAAGCTGTGACAAAGAAAGGGAGGCCGAACGCGTCGTTTCCTCTTCTTCATCTTGGTTCACCGCACGGGGTGATTTTTGGTTATGTTTATTTTGTGTCATGGTTCACTTCCTCATATTCCTTGCACGCCACTGAGTTTTATGGCGTCAAGGCTCGTTCTGTATGATCGTGGCAGCCGTTGCCGGGGTGGAGAACATTTCGGCGATAAGGATTTGGGTCTCGGCAGGTAGCAAAAGCAAGACGCTAGCCCCGCCTGGGGTGGTGAAATTTTGTACATAATTTTCATCCAGCACATTAGCCGTGATATTCTCTGGCGGGATGGTGTCAGCCAACTGCGTCAGGGCCACGATCTGCTCCAAACTCAGGTCAGTAAACACACCGTAGCGCACCTTTTCATACAAGGTGGGCACTTGCTCTAGAAAATTGGCTAAACCCAGGGCAAGCACTTTTTGATGCAAGGCAAACAGGAGTTGCTGTTGGCGGCGCGCCCGATAAAAGTCGTTGTCTTGATGGCGGGTGCGGGCATATTTCAGAGCCATCGCGCCATCAAAATGGTGCTCCCCTTCGGCCAGGTATAGGGGGTCATAGCCAAAGTTCATATCCGGAAAGGTAGGATCATCTATGGTGTAAGGCACGTAGATATCAACACCCCCCAGGGCGTCAATTGCATCTATGACGGCGTGGAAATCTACCAGGATGTAATGATCAATCGGGACCTGGAAGGTGGTTTGTACGGTCTCCATTACCAGGGCGACACCCGCGGCCGCATCACCCGCGGCCGCGCCATAAACCAGCGCCGCATTAATCCGATCATTGCCAACCCCCGGTATAGACACATACAGATCACGCGGTATCGAAAGCAACGAAACCGTTTGGGCCTGCGGGCATACCTGCAACAACATCAGCGTGTCCGTGCGCGAAATAAGCCCACCCGCCATCCGACTATCCACACCCATCACCAAAATCGTGACACAATCTGCCTGGCCGAGTACCCCGCTGGGGTCACGCGGGGCAGGCACAACTTCAACCAGAGGCACATCAGCCAAGGATGCCCCCCCTTCTTGGCCTGACCCTTTACCCTGGTCGCCTTCGGCCAACAAAAGGGCACCAGAAAGCACGGATGGCGGGTCTGGGGTTAGCGATTCAGTTAAGTTGTCTTCGGGGGGAAGACCAGCAACGGGGATGTCCGCGGCCGCAGGCTCAACCATTAAGGCAGAAACGGGATTAAGCGGCCGCGAATAAATTTCGTGGATGACGCTGAAACTGCAAATTGTTACCAGACAAAAAAACAAAAGCAGTAATAATGGCCTTGAACGCCATAATGGCGAAGAAAACGGTTTTAGTCGTAACATCTCTGACTCCAAACCTGGACGAGCCAGAATCCAACAGGTGTGTGTCACGAATTTCATGAATGAACATGATTCGTGACTGATCGTCCTGCGCACTGGGCAAGACATTGACTCGTACGGTATTAACATGGCCCACTATTTGTTTTAAATTGAAACAATGAGCATTTTTCCCTTGTTAACGACTATAGGGTTCTCCTCTCCTGTAAACAATGTATCCAGGTACAAGGTAAAGGCACAAATCTGGGCTGTTGTTGTCGCTCCACCCAATCTCGATATACCAGAAAAGGTGTATTCACCTGGCCTCGCCACAATGACTCACGCTGTCGAGGGCTGAGTTTGTCGAAGCCCGCTCCGCTCATTGTCTGCGACAAGCTGAGGCAACGGGCCTGGTAGCGGTGCTATAGTTGTTCAGATTATCATTTGGGGTCTTGGTTCGTAGTGACCGCTTTAGCACATCAAGAAATTAATCGGGTGGATTGTCATCGGGTTCCACGGGCGGAGTGAGTGACTTTGATTTGTCATTTGTGTAGCCCGACGGAGTCTTCGGAGCGAAGAATCTGCTCGTCGGATCTTTCGACCAGGGTGAGCCAAAGATTCCTCGGCGGACCTCGGAATGACAAGTGGTTTACCTGATTATTTTTTAAACTACCACTGGTATCCGTTTGTGCTGAAAGGCAGTACGAGGGTACTAGGAAAATCAGGGAGAATGGTATCTGGTTCCACACAGGGTTCTGTGTGACACTGGCATTCTAGCAGTCTGCGGGAAAAGCTTGGCTTTACTATTAAACGGGCCTGGGTCAGTTAAGCCTTCAGCCCAAAACCAGGCTTGTTGGACGTCTCTAGTACCGCTTTGTACAAGTCCTTATACATCTTACTTTTGCAAAACTGTACGAGTAGTCTGCTAGACCACCCACCCAAAACCCGGTGTTACTGTACCCAATCCTATCACATCCGCGTAGCAGATCCGGGAGTAGTCGTGTGTCACTTCATTTAAAGCAGGACACGGGAGAAGACAAAGGAGGCAGTATGCTTGTTTGTGCGCGAGACTTGCTGTCGTATACGGCTAAGACAAAAGATGGCTACCGGGGCAAAATCTGTGACTTCTACTTTGATTGTGATCTCTGGACAATTAATTATCTGGTCATAGAAATACAAAATAAGTTATACACCAACCGGGTGCCCATTTCCGCCACCGCCATTACTTCCATCCACCAGGAAGAACAAATCTTTTATCTTGATATCACTCAGGCACAAATGGAGAATGCGCCTTCATTTGGTGAACAAGTGCTTATGTCACGGCAAAAAGAAGTGGAGTTGCATAACCATTATCAATGGTCCCCTTACTGGCTTACCCGGTGGGTTGTGCAGAAGGATGGCAACGATACCCTCTACTACCACTCAACGCCCGTAGTCCTGGCTGAAGGAACCATTAGCCAGGCCACCACTATATTCCTGGCCGAAGACCCCTCTTTGCAAAGCATACACACGTTATTTAACTGCACCTTTACCGTCACCACCGGACACCGGGCCACGGTGATGGATGTGCTGATTAATCTGCGCAACTGGCGTGTTACCAATCTGGTATTTGCCCGCCAACCAACTTTACGGCCAACCAACGAGTTACACGCCCCAACGATTACGGGTAGAAACGGCACCAACGGCACACATTCTGAACGAGAAAGCCCATTTGCTTGATCATCACTATCTTTGCCGTTTTGGCATGGATGCCTTGATCAACTGAAACCTGTCATGCTGAGAGTATCCACGGGCAGAGTGCCCGTTCAATGAGCGAACTTTGATTTGTCATGCTGTAGGTACGCCACGAGTGTACGGAGTCTTCGAGTGAAGCATCCCGTACATCTAGCTCGTCGGGATTCTTCCTCGAAGACTCGTCAGAATGACAGTTTCTGAGTAGGTCCCCCGAAGCATCCCACAAGTCTGGAATGACCAGGTTGTTGGGATTCGTTCGCTACTCAGAAACAAGGCGAACTCGTGTCCGGAATCGAGGCTTTAGCCGGTCAACGCTGACCCGCTAAAGCGTCTACTCCGAAGCGTATAGCCTTGTTTCTGCGCTCATTAAACCGGCGCACCCCCCATGGATACGCTCAGAATGACAAGTTTAGCGTAGCGTTTGCCCTCTAAGAAAATGTGCAAACATAGTGATCCTCCAGGTATGAGTTCGCTACCCTGCAAATTCCCGAAAACGGCTAATCTACAAAAACAAGATTGTGTTTAATCGCTTCACGCAGGAGACCAAGCCGATCCTGCACATGCAATTTAGACATAAGACTGGCACTATATTGGTCTACCGCCGTCTCACTGATCTTCAAGGTCTGCGCGATTTCATCACTCACATACCCCTGCGCAATAAGCTGCAAAACCTCTCGTTCATTAATCGTCAACCGGTCAGCCATATCTAGATGTACACCGTTTTCCGGTGTCATCAGCATATTTTCCAGGAGCGGACTGGCGACGCTAGGGCTGAGATAAATTTCATTACGCATGGCGGCATGTATCGCCAGGATAAGCTCCTCACTGATCGAGCTTTTAAGCAGATACCCTTTGGCTCCCTTACGCAACACCTGCTGAACGATACTGGGTTTGGAATACATAGAAAGCACCATCACTCGTGTGGGCACGTCCATCTTACTGATGCGTTCCGTCGCCTGAATCCCATCCATTTGCGGCATAGAAATATCCATGATGATGACATCTGGTTTTAACTCTTCCACCAGGTCTATGGCCTCTAATCCATCAGAGGCTTCCCCAACCACTTCAATATCCTGATTTCTCTCCAATAAGGCCCGAATTCCTTGCCGCACCAGGCGGTGATCATCTGCAATGGCGACACGCAATTTTTTCTTCATATCTCCCCTATCGTGCTTCCGTTGGGTTACACTACCCTTCGCCAACTTAGATTTCTACACAGGCCACAAGCGTTGTCCCCTGGTTTAGCTCCGAGCTAATCATCAATGAGCCACCTAGCCGGGCCAAACGCTCCTTCATTCCCAATAATCCTAAACCACCAGCAAGTTGTTGCGAAGGGTCGAACCCCTGACCATTGTCCCACACGGTTAAACGAATCTCCTGGGCGTCTTGTTGTAGACGCACTTCAATACGGCTGGCGTGGGCATGTTTGGCAATATTGGTGAGTGCTTCTTGCAAACAGCGGTAAAAGCTCAAATGAACAGCGTCTGACACCGGGGATGACACTGGCTTGCCCGTATAATGAACGTTCAGACGTGTTCGTTGGCTGAAATTTTCACATAAGTCCTGCAATGAGGCGTTCAAACCGATGACATCAATTTCCGGCGGCCGCAAATCATAGGCCAGCAGCCGCAAACGTTGCATTGTCTCCGCTACCAACTCACCCGCCCCGTTTAGCTGTTCGCTGAGTGGGCTTTCTTTCAGGTCTGAGGCAATCATCGCCAGGTTCAGCTTGAGCACGGTGAGGGCTTGCCCGGCCTCGTCATGCAGCTCTCGGGAAATGCGACGCCGCTCTTCTTCTTGCGTCGCCACCAGTTGATCAGTCAGTTGGCGCAAACGTTCCTCGTTGCGGTGGATTTTCTCGTATAAACGAGCGTTACCAATGGCGATGGAAGTCCAGGCCGCGGCCGCGGTCAACAGAGCCACATCATCCATCGAAAAAGCATCTTCCCGGCTGTGAATCGCTTCCAATACCCCTATGAACTGTGTGTGTGACTTAACCGGGGCCGCCAGCAAAGCGCCGACCGCGTGGTCTGACACTTCGTTAATATAATGATACGCTCTCTGAGTCACCACTTGCTGCCCTTGCACCAACACCGTCTCATGACTCTGCATAACCTCCCCGGCAATGCCCTCATTCGCTGGCACTTCCAAACCCGTTAAATGTTCAAACCCTTCCCCGGTAACAGCCGTAAACTGAAAAGATTGTCCGCTCGTCCGCAAAAGAACAAATATCCCTTCGGCCCCCAACAAAACCTGCAATTTTTCCATAATCTGGGTTAAAACTGTTTTCAACTCCAGACTGGATACCACCATCTGCCCCATTTCGTTGAGCGCAGCCAATTGTTCAGCCTTGCGTAAAATTTGGGCTTCGGCCAACCGGCTGTCCGTTTCATCTTGGGATGTCCCCAAGAGCCGTATCGGCTCACCAGCCTCATCACAGATCATTAAATAGCGGTTGTGTAGGTAACGAATTTCCCCGCCAGGACGCATAATTCGGATGTGCGATTCATACGGGGCTTTGCTGCGCATGAAGTGGCGGAATCTCTCCTGCGACTCGGCCCGCTCATCCGGGTGTGTACAGGCCATAATCGTTAGACTAATATGGGCAGCACGAAGGGCCGATTCACTCTTATGACGGTGAATTACCGTACTCAAAATGTGCGCCATGCTCTGCAAAAAATGGACATCATCTTTAGTAAAAAACCGGTACTGGGTCGTATGCACACCCAGAACCCCATAGGGTGCTTCATCCCCGGCAATAATGACACTTATCCCACTGATCACATCGTGCTCAGTTAACAAAGGGGGGCCTTGAAAACGTGTTTCCTGGCGCAAATCCGTCACGATGACCGGGTTCTGCTGAGTTAAGGTATACCCCGCCTGAGAATTGATTTCCGCCGCGATAATAGCCCGACCAACCCCTCTTGCCAACCCACCCCGGCGCGCAAAAGAAGCGACTGACTATCTGGTAGAAGTTCCAAAACTTTGCCTAGTGGCACATCCAATGTCTGGGTTATCTGACGAACAAAGGTGTTCATGAATGTAGTTAAATCAGTGGCCTTGATTGCCTGCTGGCCCATCTCGGCTACGGCACTTTGTTGCCGGGCGTAATTCACTAAAGTAGCCCGAGAACGGGTGCGCTCCAGGACAAAAGCGACGTGAGAAGCAATCGTCTGCGCCAGTTGTATTTCTTCGTAGGCAAAGGTATGGGGGTGATCGTAATAAAGCATAAATTTGCCGACCAGTTGCCCCTGGTACTGTATGGGAATAAAACCCAAGGCTCGAATGCCTTCTTGCTGAAACATTCCTTGCCAGGTTTCCCAGGCCGGGTCTGTCTGCACATCAGTCACCAGTAATGGCTGGGCGTCTCGCTCATCGGCTGACCAGGGAGAATGCCCATCTGCCTTCTGCCGATATTCATCGGAAAGCCCACGCCAGGCCCGGAACCGCATCACCTTTTCATCATCGGCAATGAGTATAGAAGCTCTATCAGCATTTAAGGCCCCTAATAAACTATCTAAGGCAGACTCAAAAATGTCGTGGATGTTCGTCGTGCGGCTGAAGGTAGCCACCATTTGGAAGAGCAGGGTAAGTTGTCGGTATTGTTGCTCCAGTACGGTGGCCGTCTGGCGAATAAAGGTGATGTTGGTAAAGGTAAGGATGACGCCGTCTATGACATTGTGAATGGTTCGGTAAGGCAATATACGCAGAATGTACCATTCACCAGTTGTGTCCTGAACTTCAATCTCCCTATGTTTGAGGGTTCTGAAGACCTGCTCAATGTCTGACAACAGCGTGTCATAACGCAGGTTATGGGCAATGTGATGGACGGGGCGTTCAATATCGCTGGAGATGATATGAAATAGTTGTTGGGTCGAGGGGGTGTAGCGTTTGATGCGCAGGTCGCTGGTTAAAATGAGGGTAGGAATTTCGGTATTAATAAGAAGATTATTGATGTCACTGTTAACCAGGGCCAGCTCTTCTATTTTGTTTTCTAGCTCCGTATTTATCAGCATCACCTCTTCATTCATGGATTGCAGTTCCTCTTTCGAGGTTTCTAGCTCTTCATTGGTAGACTGCAATTCTTCGTTGAGGGAGAGAAGCTCTTCATTGGCGGCTTTAAGTTCTTCGTTGCTGACTTCTAAATCTTCGATGCTGGTCTGCAAATTGTCTTTGGTGTTTTCCAGTTGTTGCTCTAACTGACTGATTATTTGGGCGGCTTCGTTATCTTCAGACTGGGTGGCCGCGGCCGCGATCTCTATCTCACCCATCTCCTCAAAAACAACCATATACAGGCCTGTGGTCGTTTCCGTTTGGGGTAGGGGGTGTACGGCTAACTTAAGCCGCAGAGACGCTTTGTGAGCCGGGATAACGAGGTTGTCCCGGGTGACCTCTTGCCCGGTATTGATGGCCTTGAGCAAGGCCCACCGCAGCGCCGCACGTAATTCAGGGCGGGCCAGGCGCATAAGGTCATGGCTGGGTTCCCCCGTAGGGGGTTCCAAATATTTACTGGTGCGGCCATGATAATAGAGTACTTGCTCTTGGGCATTAACCACCACAAAAGCGGGCGTGAAACGATCCAGGATAAACTTTTGGGCGACATCGCCTACCTTCACGGCTTGTTTTGTGGGTATCACTTTCTGGCCTGAGTTCTGACTCATCATAGGCATGTCTCGCTGTATTTCTATTACGGGCAAAAATCGGGTAGGTAGGCCCTGCTCTTGGCGTTTAAAGATACATTTTTTCTTGGCCTGATCAATGTCGGCGAAGAGATGTCCAAATCCGAGAATACTTTCGGCCGTCCCCAAAAATAGGAACCCCTCAGGGTTCAACACGTTGTGAAAGAGGGGAATGACCCTCTTTTGTAACTCAGAGCCGAGGTAAATCAGTACGTTACGGCAAGAAACCAGGTCTAGCCGTGAAAAGGGCGGGTCTTTAATCAGGTTGTGGGAAGCGAATACGACGACATCACGGAGTTGTTTGTTTACGCGGTAACGATTTGCCTCTGGCCTGAAGTAGCGGTTTAGTCGTTCGGCGGTACATTCTGAGCGGATGCGCTCCGGGTACAAACCGTTGCGGGCCAGAGCCAGGGCTTTGTCATCAATATCGGTGGCGAAAATTTGCAGTTTCAGGGGACGGTTCGCGGCCGCGATCTGTTCCAGAAATAACATCGCCAGCGAATACACCTCTTCCCCTGTAGCACAACCGGGCACCCACACACGGATGGTCTGCCCATCCCGTTTACTCGCCACTAACTGAGGAATCACTTTTTCTTCCAGGACTTGAAACGCATCAGGATCACGGAAGAAATGGGTAACGCCAATCAGCAACTCTTGAAACAACGCCTCAACTTCTTGGGGTTCCTGGTGCAACAACTGCACATATTCGGCCAGGCCATCCACCTGACAGATAGCGATACGCCGCGCAATACGCCGCGAGACCGTGCTCCGTTTATAAGAGGAAAAATCGTGCCCAATTTGGGTATGCAAAAGCCCAAACACAGCCCGCAAATATTCCGCCTCAGATGGAACATCCTCTGCGGAACTATGGACCAGAGGAGCCAGTTTCAAAAGCGGAAAACTTGCTTCCCCGTCAGATTTCCAGACTTCGGCTGATATGCTTTTGTAGAACGCATTATCTCCCAACTGAAAAGCCCAAAAGGCTTGAGCACGAATCTGGAGGCGTTGCCCTGAAAAAGGAGCTATAAAAACGCTGGGCTTAACTCTAAGAACCTAAAAGCCCAGAGAAAACCTTCGTGACCTCTTTGCTGTCTTTGCGGTGAAAAAGCCTCGGGGTCTTTTCCAGCGGAGTAATTCATTGAATGTATCTATTCAGATGCTCGTTCCACGCTCGGCGTGGAATGTTTTCCTTTTTCGGAACATCGACGATTTGCGTCGATGTTGGCGCAGAGCGTCCAGCAGTTCTTGTCCATGACAGCGGGGAATGGAGGTTGTTTTCTCAATAGTTACCGTTTAATTCGTGGCAAAAATCTCTTCAGTCCTGGCTCGCCCAAATCAGGATAACACCCAAAAATAGGATTTAGGTACTCTCAATTTTAGTACCAGAAAGTCAAGCTAACAGGGCGAATTTGGATACATTTTAACAGTATGAATGATGGGCTTTGGTGGAGAACCAATGACGAAAGACGATAGTGTCTTGTTTGGTCTTTGGTTCTTCGTGCAAACGCCAGCCATAAGGGTAGACGCTGGCTAACGACAAGGTTGCCTAAGTGTGTTCATAGAACCGGCTAAAGCCTCGACTCCTGAATGCGGGCGGAACAAATTTAAGCAATGTTGTACAAAGATGAACCAACGGTCAGTTGAAACCCAAGACGTGCTGAAGAAACAAAACAGTGTCTAACGGAGGTATTACATGATGAAGCCAAATAAACAACGACTGATTTATCTGGTTCTTACGATAGTAGGGCTGCTTTTGGCAGCTTGCACAACCCAGGGAACGAATGATACCACTACTCAGGTGCCCGAATTACAGGCTGGAGCCGTGTTAGCGGCGCAAAATTGGGTGGCGCAACAACTGAATGAAGCAGTAGAGCAGGTGGAACTTGTTAGTGTAGAACAGGCCGAGTGGACAGATAGTTGTCTCGGTCTCGGTCAACTAAACGAATCCTGTGCTCAGGCTGTTACACCTGGTTGGCAGGCCACTTTCCGGGTCAATGGTCAGGAGTATGAAGTTCGTACCAACGAAGATGGCTCGGTTGTCCGGAGTGCCCAGATTGTAACCGAGTAACAAACTGGCGTTTGGCGTTTTTGCGTTCACCGTGGGAGATTAAGAGATTGAGAGATTTCGGCGTGGTTCAAGTTAGCTTTTTGTAGGGCGATTTGTTAACAGGTGTGTTTCATTTTGTTTGACGTTCATCCAGTGCCTGGCACGGGGCGGCGAGTTGTGTTAAATCCAGGTTCGTCTGCCCCGTGCCAGGCACTCATTGCTCAACTGATTTGAAATACACGGGTGTCCAAATCGTCCTACAAATTTGTAAAGCTGACCTGAACCATGTCGAGATTTCCAAAGGTCGAACTAATTTTCGCCAAAGTTACATTGAGCAGGATACGTTCGTCTTTCGTCCCTGATCCGTCGTCACCTTTCTTCTTCCTCTTGAGTCGCGTTGGTGTCAGATGAGGGTTTATCCTCTTCCCCTTCATCGGGTAGCTCCACATCGTGATCCCCCAAAACATCTTCTACATAGAGCATCTTAACGATGATAATGGTCGCGGCCGCGAGCGGTGACGCTAAGGCAACACCCAACGTGCCCGTCAAAAAGCCAAAAAACACCTGAGCAATAATGGTGACAGCAAAGGGCAGTGATACGGACTCACGTTCAACCAGGGGAGTCAGAAAATACCCTTCAACTATCTGGATAATGAGAAATAGTATAGCCACATACAGGAGTTGTTGTGAGCCATCGGTCGCGGCGAGAAGGACAGCGGGCACAATGGCAATAAGCGGACCAATAAAAGGAATAAAATCTAACAGCCCCGCCAACAAACCCAAAATAAAGGCCAGTGGCACACCAATCAATGATAAACCAGCAATAGCCATCACACCTACCACCACCATAGCGACAAAACGGCCCACAAGCCAGCGGCGCAACGTGTGCCCTAATGCCGCAAAAACCTGGCGCACTCGGTCACGCTTGGGATAGGGAACTAGTTTAACCAGACCCGTCAAGTAGAGGTTGGGTTCAAACGCAAAATACACACCAATAAAGAAGACCACAACGATGCCAGTCAGTGCATTCATGGTGGTGGCAAAGATATTGACAATATTGGAGATTAAACTTTGGGGCCTGGAAATAATCTCATTAAGGCTGGGCGTTTGCTCTAGAAGAACCTGCCCCCACTCAGACTCAGCAATGGAGTCACGCATCGCTTGCAGAGAAGCCACAAGGTTCTGGCTTAAATCACTGGCCTGCTGGGAAAGACTGGGGGCAGCCATCCAACCCCCTACCCCGACAATTAGAAAAAGCCCCAGAACAACCAAAACCAAAGAAATTTTGTAAGGGATGGGCGTGCGGTCGCTTATCCATTGGCTGATGCCGTTCAAAAATACGGCCAGTAGCAGACCGGCAAAAATGAGCAACAAAACGTTGATAGCCCGCCAGGAGAGCAATAACATCAGGACTACAATGGTGACAATTCCCACCGTGAGCAACACTTTGCGCGTAAATTCCCTTAATTGTTCTTTGTTATTCATGATGATTCTCGAAATGTTAATAAAGAGAGGGTGGACACAACACCCCAGGTAAGGGCACAACCACAAGGGGTTGCCCTCAGTTGGGCAGGTACAAAGCCAGTCCCACAGTACCGATCACCGCGCAAAATCCTAAAGACTCAGTTTTTTATTGGCACATTACTCTTGTAAATCTTCGGGCACACCATTAGGAAATTCTTCGGCGATTGCCGCTTCAATGCGTTCAATGCGGTTATCCGGGTTGGGGTGGGTGCTGAAAAATTCCGGGGGACCCCCTTCGCTGGCCTCGGCCAAAACCTGCATCACGGCAATCAGGGCACGCGGGTCATAACCGGCCTGCGAGAGAAAACGCACCCCCAACCGGTCAGATTGCAGTTCGTCATCACGGCCAAATTTCATATTAACCAACTGCCCTACCAACATCGCCATTTGGGCCGAATATTGACTGTTGGGGTTTTCCGGATCATACGCCGCTACCACAAACGCGCCGGTCAGCCCCTGGGTTAGTTGGGTCTGGGCCATCTGCTGGGCGGAGTGGCGAGCCACCACGTGGCCTATCTCATGGCCCATTACACCGGCTAATTGCCCTTCCGTTTCCATGCGGTCGTACAAGGCCGCCGTAATAAACAGCGGCCCCCCTGGCAAGGCAAAGGCATTAATGGTCTGGTCGTCGGCCAACAAATGGCACTCAAACTCCCACTCTGTGTCACGCGCATCACTATTTTCAATCAGGGGCAGGTCTAAGATTCTGTTCGTAGTGACCGCTTTAGCGGGCTGGCGTTAGCCCGCTAAAGCGGTCACTACGAACTAACCCCCAAATGATCACATCTATACTAACTGTGGGATGAAGGGTTATGGGATTGAACATGGGTGGATGAGGCTGGTGAATCAGAATCTACCGGCACAAACCGCTCAACTTCCATGGCTTCATACGCACCACCCGCCACAGCCCCAAAAATAACATGCGCCAGGACAACTATCCAGCTACGCATGACCAGAAACCAGGGGAAAAGCAAGGTGAAGGTGTAGAAGTTGATGGCGAAGAGGACTAATCCAAACAGCGCACCACCTAATAAACCAACCCAAAAACCCCAGCGGTGAATGATAAAGGCCAGGATCAGGGCATAGATGACTGAGAGAACAAAATGAATGAGCAGCCCTGTTATGATTATTAGAGGGGAGAGGTTGCTGGTCGCGGCTAATACTTCTGATCCTAGGACTAACCCTGCAATCCAATGAAAGATAATCCAGGGATAACCGTCCGCGGCCGCGGGGATAACAACAATCAGCAGTGCCGCCACCCCAGCAATCAGGCCAGCCTTAACAGCGGCTTCCCAGTCCATGACTTGACGCATTCTCATGATGAACCTCCAATTTAGGGAACTAAGTGATCCGTAGGTGGCTTCTGCAAGGGAACCGCAGAGAAATATCTATTAGCCACCATACAGAAGGATCGCTCCTCCATTGTGCTAGAGAAAAAGGTATCTCTGTATGGGGTAACTCCCTACCCTCAGGGGGAAACAACCTGTAATTTTAGAGAGGGTTAGGGGCGGGGAACTTTTCCAGGCGCGGTTTAGACCTGACAGGTTCCTGAAAACCTGTCAGGTTTTGACGGAGATTAAGCTTTTACAGACCCTTAACGGGTGATAACCGGCACATAGGTCATCTGAGCCAGGTAAATCTGTATAGTGGCCTGATTGTTAATCGTTTCTAGCTCGCCGCTTGTGGTATTGATGTTGAGTGAACTGGAAAGTACGGTAAAGGGGGTCGCGGCCGCGTTGATGCGCACGGTAACATAAATCGTTACTGGTCCCGTGTTACTGTCCAGGTTGTTCAAGTTCCAGGTGAGGGCTGACCCGTTTATTTGGCTGGGGGGAACAGTCGCCGAGATAAAGGTCAGGCCAGGGGTTAGGGTGTGATTGAGCGTAACAGCGGTTGCGGCCGCGGCTCCCCTGTTGCCATAAGTGATAGCATAGGTCACCTCTTCTCCCGGAAGAGCCGTCTGGTACTCACCCTCAACCCATACATCCGGGTGCGTTGACCCCAGCGTTACTTCGTCCAGATACACACTACTCATGGGTTTGTTGGCGACCTGCTCCAGACCAAAGGTGAGCGTTATGGTCTGACCGGCATAAGCCGTCATATCAAATGAAGCCCTTTGCCAACCCGATGTATCCGTTTGGGCATTGAGGAGAATATTGCCACTACTTCCCTCATCCACGCTCACGGTAAAGGTTGAGCCACCAGTACCCGTGGTTCCATCAAGCCAATACCAGAAAGAAAGCGTAGGCACAGAGTGGGTAATCGGGATAGTCACCGTTTGTTGAAGTGTGCCATTACCGGCTTGGGCCGCCAGGGAAAGGCTACTGTAGTAAACCTCTGTCTGATCAAACCACATCAGGTGAGGGGTATCAGACGGATCTGCCGTCAGGCTTAAGTCAGGCTCCGAGAAGATACCAAATAGCGAAACTATTTGTGTGATTGGTGCCCAATTGCCCTGGTAGGGCCGTTGACTAAAGTAGAGCACAGCTTGATCGCTAAAATTAGCGGCATATAAAGCCAGATACAACGTTCCGTTTGCACTTCGTGTTAACCAAAAATCAGCCGGATACAAGTTGACAAACGTATGGACGCGTTGAGGTTCCGACCACACACCAGCGATACGTTCTTTATAGTACACGTCGTAAAATACAGCCCACACCACAGAGGCATTTCCTTCCTCATCCACCACCATCGCCCCTTCATCGGCGACCGTACTTACTATCTCCCGTTGAAACAAACTGGCTCCCTTTATTTTTTGGTAGTAGAGCGTGGTCTGGCCTCCCAAATATTCTCCCCACAACAAATGCACCCCACCATTCTCATCTACTAATATATCTGATGCCACGCTTATGGAGCCGGTTGTACTCACCATCACCGGGGGTAGTCCAACTTCCGTTGGTATCACGCCGGGCATAATACAAAGCATTGTTGTTAGAAACGAGCCAAAAAGCATGCACATAACCCAAGGTATCTGTTACCAGAGATGTAAAGATCGTATGGCTGACATTTTGAACGACCGTTTCGCTACTGGCCCAGGTACCGTTTGTATTCTGTCGGACATAAGAAATGGTGGCATCTTCGCTTCGTTCGTAAAGCGCATGACCTCTGCCAGAGGCATCAATAAATGTGCCCATATTACTGACATTGTGGTTGCCAGAAATTTTGACGGGTGTTGCCCAGCTACCATTGCTATTTCGCCGAACGTAATAGAGGGAACTTGTGACAGTCGCATCCGAGCTGAGCCAAAAGGCATGAATTTGCCCATCGTCCATAACGGTCATTTCAAAATCATAAGCAGATTGGTTCGCTGGTGAGAGCGCTAAAGGGGCAGACCAGGTGCCGTAATTCGTCCGCTGGCTGTAATAGACACGAAACGCATTGTTGTACGTGACCCAGGTAGCATGAATAACCCCATTGGCATCCGTTCTCAGTAGCGGTTGATGACTGCTATTCGAGAAGGGGGTTGGCGCAGTGAATGGTGCGGGTTCGCCAAATAAGGCTGCGTTCGCCCCAGTGTGATAACTATTTTGGGTTTGGGTGATAGGCAAGGTGCCGCTGGTTTGCCAGCCGTTAAAACCGCCGGATTCAAAATGCCCATTTTGGGTAACGTTGTCAATTGGGGGCATGGTCATATTCAGAAGTGCATCGGAGTTTCCGTTGAACTGCGTAGCGGGCAGGTCCCCGTAGCCCCCTTTGCTCCAGTCTACAGTGTACGCTCCAGCCACGGGGGCGACATACGCACCATATCGGCCCTGGGTATTAACGGGTAGAGTGGCAAACGCGCCCGGTGTCGTTGTTGTGGACAGACCCATGATAGGCACGCCAGCAGTATTGGTGGCATTACCGCCAATCGTCCACGTGTAGAGGGTTGTGACCGTATGGCCGCTGTTATTGGGCCAGGTGCTGACATTTTGGGCTTTATCGCGGCCGCGAACCTGGAAATAATACGTGGTTCCAGCCGTCCCATTAAACGGGGCCGTTGTCGCCGTTGTGTTTGTCACCAAATTGGTCCAGCTTCCCCCTGTTCCGGCCCGGTACTGCACATCATAATTGGCAATACCTGATCCTCCGGGATCCGTTCCCTGCCATTGCAATACAAACCCCTCACGGCGCGAATAGGCAGGCAGCGCTACCATGAACACGTGAGGGGGTGACGCCTCTACCGTGGTCAGGGCATCATGGGTTGAGGGCCATGGCTCCAGGTTATGCCCATTGTCACGGGCGCGGCTACGGAAGTAATAGGTATGCCCACCGATGCCGGTATACGCGGCCGCGGTTTGGGTGGTGGCTGTTTTCCAGGTCGTCCAGGAACCATTGGCTCCGTCCCGTATCTGCACATCATAATTCATGATGCCCGCCCCACCCTCATCACTGCCGCTCCAGTTCACCGTAAACACCGCCGGAGAAACAGAAGGTAACCCAGTCACCTTAGACGTAGGCTGTTGAATATCGAGCGTTTGCCAATCAGGATACCAATCCCGGTAAGGAAACGTATTTGGCCCGATAGTGATAAAACCACTGACCGCCCCTACCGCTTGTAATCGGGTGTCGGTCCAATACCAGCTACCTTGATAGAGAATGTAGCGGATTTCGGCAAAAGCAATGTATTGCCCATCGGGTGACCAACTGCGGACCAGCGAATCATATCCATAACCCGGATTTTGTTTGAGCACCGGCGATGTACCATCGGCGTTCATAAGCCAGACCTCAAACCAGCCATTGTTGTCACCATCACCGCTATACCCAATTTGGGTACTGGAAGGCGACCAACTGGGTTCCAGGCTATAAGGTTGATTGGAACGTTGTATCTGGTTACTCCCATCTGGATTCATCGTATAAACGCGATACCCGCCAGTGCGTCGGGAAGTAAAAGCTATCGTAGCCCCATTGGGTGACCAGGCAGGCATACCATCATAATCACTGCTATTTGTCAGGCGGGTTTGGCCTGAACCATCAGCATTCATCACATAAATTTCCGGTTGTCCATCACGATAAGCCTGAAAAACAATTTTGCTTCCGTCTGGCGACCAAAATGGGTTGACATCATCCGTATTGTTGTTAGTCAACCGTATCTTGTTTGTACCATCGCTATTCATAACGAATATCTCGTAGGCTCCGTTCTGTTTAGAAGCATATGCCAGGCGCGTTCCGCCCCGATTCAAACGGGGGTGTATGTCATCATTACTCGATGTTGTCAGGCGAGTTTCAAAAGTGCCATCGGCATCAGACAGGTAAATATCCCAGTTGTTTGTACGGTAACTTTGGTAAACCAGTCTGCTCCAGGGCAGGTAACTGGGGCTAGAGGGAGCCGCGGGGGCGGCAGGTGGGGAGGATTCACGATAGGCCCGAGGGTCCATTTCGTAGTGGTCTAATGTTAAATGGGGCAGGTTCTCAGCGAGTGTCGGAGAATCTGCTTGTTGCCGTGGCGCAGAGTAGGCAGACGCTATACTGGTCAGAAAAAAAACGATAAGAGCCGCAAATAGGAGCCATTTTCTGGCTGGACGTGGAGCTAGTATAGAGGGAGACATGGGAATGATTGTTCCTTTTGTTTAGCATAGGTGAGTCCACTGAAAGAAGCCACGAATTTTCTTTGGTGGCTTGGCCCTTTGCGCCGCTGTGTGCGTTTTTTCAGTAGACTCATAGAGGGGATTTTTCCCCTGGCCTGAGGATAAAGTAGGGGTTTAGGGTTCAGAGCTAGAGCGAGAGGGTTTTCCAGAGTAATTACCTCTAGCTCTCTCCTCTGGCTCCAAACTCCAGCGACCAAAGACAGGCAAATGAATGGGCTGGTACCCAGGCCGCGAACTATAGTTGTTCAGATAATCATTGGTTGGTTGTGTGACCGCTTGAGCGGGCTGGTGTTAGCCCGCTCAAGCGGTCACTACAAACAAAATCTTTTTCTTGAAAGCTATATCAACCGCCACCCTATGGCAAACTAGCCGCTTCAATCACCATTTGCTCAGAGCGCGGGTAAGCCCAGGTGAGAAAATCAATCAGTGGCTGGGCTTCTACCCCCTCGCCACCGGAACCGCCGCAAATATTACGCACTTCGGCGGTCAAATTAACGACCTCTCTCAACATGGAACGCCATTCGTAATAAAGTGCCCACGCTTGGCCGGGCACATCGGTATAGCCGGGCGACTGAATAATCCAGAGACGCGACCAGCCCAAAAATGTGCCACAATCACCGGGTTTGCCCGTCTGCTGAAAAATAGACATTTCACTGTTGAAGCTGCGTAACGAATCACGGAACTGGCTCAAATATTGACGATATTCTTGTGCGTTCCAGACCCGGATGGGCGTTTCGGGAAAGGTGGGGCCGTTGGCGGAACCGTGGGCGTAGGTGGCGGTAAGGTAGGCCGAGGCGTGGCTACGGTTGTTGCCGTCGGTTGCGGGGTCGCCGTCGCTGTCGGTTCTGGGGTATCGGTGGGTTGTGGGGTGGCTGTGGCAGTGGCGGTTGGCTCTGGCGTGTCTGTGGGCACAGGGGTCGCCGTAGCCGTGGCGGTAGGCTGGAGCGTAGCGGTCGGCGGGATGGCCGTAGCCGTTGGGGAAGGGGCAGGAGTGTTTGTTACCTCAGCCACCGCTTCGGTAGGTGATTCAGCAGCGGGCTGATTATCACTACAACTCACCGAAATCAACAGGACAAGAAACAGTAAAACAAATCGGCTTGACCGTCGGGTCCGCAATTCTGTGGTTGAACGGACAGGGGGCGCGGCCGCGAAAAAATTGACCGACCCTGTTATCAATCCCTGAAAAGCAATCATCAAGACATCAAGGAAGGACCGTGGAGAACGAAGCAGGCGCAACATACGACAACTCCTTATGAGGTTGTGATTGATCCGTCTTGGGCCGCAGGGGCAAGGTGAAAAAGGGGTGTCTGGGCGAGAGAGATCACTCAGGAATAAAATTAGTAGACTGCAAAATTATACTGTTTCTACCTCTCATTCATAGTGATAAAGATCATCCTTATGAATTGACACACGCATGTTTACTTGCGGGTTCTACGGCAAAGCTAACCAATAATCAGTCGAACGACTGTCTTGTTAAGTTAACGATAGAGGAGTGAGCACACCCACGTGCAAACTGTCTGGGATTTCAACTTTCTTCTTAATAGAGCACTCGTACAGCTTTACATAAGTCCTTAGCAAGTTTAGTCGGAAGACCCATCCCCCTGCCCGGCGGGAAGGGGGAAATACCAGACGTGTTGGTTTTCGAGCGCGGCCGCGCTCGAAAACCGCACTTTAGAAAGGGGCGGGGTTAGGGATGGGAAAAAATAGCTAACACTGGGGAACAGGGCTAAGAAAACGGGCTTCAAAAAAGCCCTGACAGGTGTGGGATGGCCTGAGCCTACTGCCACTTTGCCCCTATTTGACAACTCAAAAAACCGTAGGTATACTGCGGATACTGTCTGTATACAGGCAGTATGTTGTCTGTATGTGTGCCCGTTCAGTAGCTCCCACGCATAAATTATGGATACGCTTGAGCAATACCTCTCCAGTCGAACTGAAGATGCTCTGAAAAATCCCAATCGCCTTCTGCGCGAAGTCGCGTATGAACGGCTCAAAGATGCTATCCAGCACGCCGATCTACAACCGGGCTTACCCCTCTCCGAAACACAACTCTCCAAATATTTAGGCATCAGTCGTACACCGGTGCGTGAAGCCTTACAGCAACTAGCCCAAGAAGGGTTGGTACAAATCATTCCCGGGCGAGCGGTGACGATTGCCTCGCGATCTATTTCCGAAGTGCTAAATGCCGTCCATATACGGTCACTTTTGGAACCGGAATTGGCCCGCTTAGCCGCTGAATCGGCGACAGCCGGACAGGTAGAACTGCTCCAACAAACGGTGGAAGAAATGACCGCGGCCGCGCAAAGTAACGATCAGGCCACCTGGTCCCGCGTCAATACCCGCTACCACGAACTGATGAGTGAAGCCTGCCCCAATCAACTATTAGGCGAACTCGTTTTACAGATGTGCAACCGTGTCCACCACCTGGCCGATATTGATTCACAAACCAACCCGACACGCATCACCGCCTGCACCCAAGAACACCAACGCATCGTCGCCGCCATTGCCACCAAAGACCCGCAGGCCGCGGAACAAGCCATGCAAGACCACATCCACGAGCTGCGTGAAAGCCTTTTCAACCGTTTAAGCCGTCTTGGCTATAGCTAACCCATCGGTTCGCTAAGTAATCGTCCCAAAAAATGTCCCCCCCACCCACAACGTTTCCAAAATCTGTCAGGTCTAAACCAGGAAGTTATTGTTAGATGCACACTAAGTGCAGGACGTTTAATGCTCTGGTTTGGTACGTTGTAGCGCTAAAGGAGGTGATAGATACAAACATCCCAAGCTTGCGACACAAACGGTCGCCCAGAAAACAGACTGACATTCGTTTCAACCCCTTAAAAATACGATTTACCCAGACACGACCATTGAGCCAGCCTGTTGATTACATCGGGCGTGATGGTGGTAACAGCCTGTTTTTAGAGGGTCTATCAGCTTGAATAGCACATACTCTATGGAGGAGACGACGATGTCCAAAAAAATTGGTTTAACTTTATTTCTACTTTTGGCAATCTTGCTAGTAGCCTGTGGGGGGACCAACAATGAAACCCCGGCCAATGATGCAGGTGACAACACCAATGCAAACACAGAGGCTACTAATAATACGGCGACCAATGATAGCAACGCGGCCGCGGACGATACCGATACCAGCACCGACACCTCAGGCGTAACCGAACTCAACATCCTCTGGGCACAATGGGATCCAGCCGACTACCTGCAAGAAATCGGCAACATGTACGAAGCCGAAACCGGCATCAAAGTCAACGTCATTCAAGAACCCTGGGGTTCCTTCGGTAATCTCTTCTTCGCCGAAATGGCCGCCCAAGGCACATCCTACGACATGGTCGTCGGCGACAGCCAATGGCTAGGGCAAGGCGCTACCCAAGGGCACTACCTTGACATGACCGACTTCCTGGTCAGTGAAGGCATTGCCGAAACCGTCACCCCTGCCACCCTCGCTTCTTACGGCGAATATCCCCCTGGATCAGGAACCTACTACGCCTATCCCACCGAAGGTGATGCCGACGGTTGGGCTTATCGTAAAGACCTGTTTGAAAACCCGGAAGAAATGGCCGCCTTTGAAGCCGAATATGGCTACCCCCTGGCCCCGCCCGAAACCTACGATCAACTGCGCGACATCGCCATGTTCTTCACCCGTCCCGATGAAGGTCTCTATGGTTTAGCCATCTACACCCAGGCCGACTACGACGCTCTGACGATGGGTGTGGAAAATGTTTTCTTTAGTTTTGGGGCCGAATGGCAAGACGAAAACAACAATGTCATGGGCGTTGTCAACTCCCCCGAAGCAGTCGCCGGTGTAGAATTCTATCGTTCGCTATACGAATGCTGCCAGGCCCCTGGTCTGAGCAACGCCTTCTTCGCCGAAGTCAATGATGCCTTCATTGGTGGCAAAGTCGCTATGGGTATGAACTACTTCGCCTTCTTCCCAGCGCTGGTCAACCCTGAAGTAAACCCCCACGCGGCTGATACCGGTTTCTTCGTCAACCCCGCTGGACCTGGTGGGGCACAACACGCGGCGTTAGGTGGACAAGGCACAAGTATCATTTCCTACATTTCCCCAGAACGCCAGGAAGCGTCCAAAGCGTTCCTGCGCTGGTTCGCTCAGGAAAGTATTCAGGAAGAATGGGCACGTTTGGGTGGTTACACCTGCAACATCAATGTCCTTCAGTCTGAAGAGTTCCTCAATGCCACACCCTACAATGCCGCTTTTGCCGAAACCATGACCTTTGTCAAGGATTTCTGGAATATACCCGTATTTGGGGACCTGTTGTTGGTGGCCCAAACGGAGTTAGGCAAATACATTGTCAGTGGTGAGGGTACAGCCCAAGAAGCCATGGACAACATTGCCACACAGCACGATACCATCTTGAGAGACGCTGGCGTCATTGAATAGCGTTTAGCCTGTCTGATAATAGAGCCTGGGGGTTCTTTTGCTATAGACGTCAAGAAAAACATTTTGGCTTTGGAGTGGTTGCTTTAGCCTGTCGCGTGTTTACCATCTAAAGCCTCGATTCCGGACACAAAATCATTATCTAAAAGTCTATAGAACCCCCAGGCCTTTTGCCTCACACGATTTTGCCTGTCGTGCCCAAGAGAGAAAGCTAATGTCCCTAGCCAAGAGTAAAACGGAAATAGTGGCGACGAGCCATCCTACCCCGACCCAGCGCCGCCACCTGAGCGATAAGGCGATTCGTAACTACTTCATCTGGCCCACACTCGTCCTACTCCTTATTGTTAATGTGTTCCCCCTGTTTTACAGCCTCTATCTCAGCTTCACCAATTACTCCGCTATTGCCAACAAAGCCCCCGTTTGGGTGGCTCTGGAAAACTTTAGCCGCGTGTTGAATGACCCGAGAATGTGGGGCTATTTTTCTACGACCGGCACGTATGTCCTTATCTCTGTCACCCTACAGTTGATATTGGGCTTTGGGCTGGCGCTTCTGGTACGGGAAAAGTTTTTCGGTAGTGGCATTATTACCACCCTCATTCTGGTGCCCATGATGCTCTCACCCGTGGTGGTAGGGCTGTTCTGGAAGCTCATGTACAACCCAACCTTTGGTTATGTGAACTTTCTTTTGGGGTATACCAACGCGGCCACCGCCCCAGACTGGTTGGCAGGCCGTTATGGGGGGCAGAATGTGCCCGGTTTAGCTTTGTTGGCCGTGATTGTGGTTGATGTGTGGATGTGGAGTCCGTTTGTGATGTTGTTGGTGCTGTCGGGTTTGAAAGCAATTCCTGACTATTTATACGAAGCGGCCGCAATCGATCGCGCCAGTTCGTGGTTTCAATTTTGGCGCATTACCCTACCCCAGGTGGCTCCGCTCATGCTCATCGCCGTGCTCTTCCGCACCATCGAAGCCTTCAATAAGTCCTTTGATCTCGTTATGGGCATGACCGGGGGTGGCCCTGGCGACGAAACGGAAGTCGTGGTGGTCAACCTCTTTCGCCAAGCCTTCCAGGGTCAATGGCGTACCGGCCAGGCCAGCGCCGTGGCCTACATCATCTTGATCATCATCATCGCCATCAGCAATCTGTACATCCGTTACCTCAACAACTTGAAAGGGGAGGGCTAACTCATGGCCTCGTTTAGCGAAACCGGCCCTGCCGTACCTGTAACCGATAGCATCCGGGTAGACAAAGTTCATCCCCGCGCCCGTTTATTCAAAAATATCCGGGCCATCTTAGTGGTCATAGCCGCCCTCATCGGTCTTATCCCTATTCTTGTGATGGTGCTGACCGCCTTCAAATCTCGGGCTGACGTAGTTTATGGCCCACCGCCTAAACTCTTGTTTGAACCCACCTTAGAAGGGTTCATGTTTCTCCTCACCGAACGCTCCCAGCTTTCGGCTACCGCTCTGGCCGAAGCCCAAGAAAATACTGAGGAGTTGAGCCTGTTTGAACAAATTGCCTTGCAAAACGGGCAAAGAATCACCGGGCCTAGCGACTTTGTGCGCCGCTTGCGCAATTCGTTAATCATTGCCGGTGGTTCTACCATCGCGTCGGTCGTCTTGGGTTTGTTCGCCGCTTATGCCTTTAGCCGATTCGATATGCCGGGCAAGGATGATTTGCTCTTTTTTATCCTTAGCACCCGCATGTTACCAGCCGTGGTCGTCTCGATCCCCCTCTTTTTGATGTATCGTCAACTCAAATTGAATGACACCCACCTGGGCATGATCATTCTGTACACCGTTTTTAATTTGTCGCTGACGGTGTGGTTGCTGAAGGGATTTATTGATGAGATTCCGCGTGAGTATGAAGAGGCGGCCCTGGTGGATGGATATACGCGCCTGCAAGCCTTTTTCAAGATTGTGTTACCCCAATCAGTCACCGGTATCGCCGCGACCACCGTATTTAGCTTCATTTTTTCCTGGAATGAATACGCCATCGCCTTGATGTTGACTACGGAAAAGGCCCGTACCGCCCCACCCTCTATTGCCACCATGTTGGGACGTGGGGGCATTGAGTGGTCAGCCATTGCCGCCGGGACGCTGGCCTTTCTTATTCCGGTGGTCATTATTACTTTTGCCTTGCGCAACCATTTACTGCGCGGGGTAACGTTTGGGGCTATCCGCCGCTAAGAAACAGGCGGTTACTCAGAGAACACAGAGATGAAGACACAGAGGCTCACAGAGAAAAGCACTCTATTGATCAAACCCCTGTACCTCTTTGTACACTCTATATCCCTTCTTTTGGTTCTGATGATCTAGCGTTTACGTCGTGGGTTTATTGAAAACGAATGGGCGTGAATCGGTTGTGACATTATGGCTACGATTGAACTTCGTCAAGTGGAGAAACGGTTTGGAGAGGTCTACGCGGTTAAACCGGTAGATTTGACCATTCAGGATGGGGAATTTGTGGTGTTGTTAGGCCCTTCAGGGTGTGGCAAAACGACAACCCTGCGTATGATTTCCGGCCTGGAAGCGGTGAGCGGCGGCCGCATTCTGATCAATGGTCGTGATGTGACCTGGCGCCATCCCAGTGACCGGGACATCGCCTTTGTCTTCCAACTCTATGCCCTTTACCCTCACATGTCGGTGCGGCGCAATATCACCTTCACCCTAGAGGCCCAAAACGAATCGAAGGCGACCATTGAGCAACGACTAGATGAAGTGGTGCGCCTGCTACAGATTGACCATCTGTTGAACTTACGTCCGGGGGCTTTGAGTGGGGGCGATCAGCAACGGGTGGCTCTGGCCCGCGCCCTGGTGCGTCGCCCATCTGCTTTCCTGATGGATGAACCGTTGGGGGCGTTGGATGCCGATTTTCGGGAGACAATGCGGGCGGAAATTAAGCGGTTACATCTGGCACAGCAGGCCACGACGGTGTATGTGACTCATGATCAGATTGAAGCCATGGCGATGGGCGACCGGATCGTGGTGATGTCGGCGGCGGAAGTGCAGCAGGTAGGCACACCGCTAGAGGTGTATTACAACCCGGCCAACCTGTTTGTGGCCAAGTTTATTGGCAGTCCTGGCATGAATCTGGTCCGCGGCCGCGTCGCTGACAACGCCTTCCATCTGCCCGGCAACAACCAATACCCTATCACCGACCGGTGGCGGGCTACCCTGCATAACCTCACCAGCGATGAAGTCATTCTTGGCTTCCGCCCCGAAGCAACCCTGGTTTCCGCCGATGGCCCCCTCACCGCCCAGGTCTACACCAATGAGCTATACGGTGCTCACACCATGCTTCACCTATCCCTTCAGGATGAAGCGGGCACCATTGTGCATGCCCGGTCGGGTCGGGGTGTGGACTACCCCATTGGTGCGCCTGTTCGTTTCGACCTGAACCATGAGATGGTTCGTTTCTTTGACCCGCACACCAGTACAGCGTTGGCGGTTCCGGCATAAGATTATGGCAAACGTAGAACTCCAGCATATCAGCAAACAGTTCCAGGGAAACAAAGCCCTCGACGATGTCTCCTTCTCTATTCAAGATGGCGAATTTTTTGTGCTCCTGGGGCCAACCGGCGCGGGCAAAACAACATCCCTGCGGGTGATTGCCGGTCTGGAAAAACAGGATGAAGGGCACGTTTTGTTTGATGGCGAGCTGTTTGATCAGCGCACACCAGCGGACAGGGATGTGGCTTTTGTCTTCCAGCAATATTCTCTTTATCCCAACATGTCCGTATACGACAATCTGGCTTTCCCTTTACGTTCCCCTCTGCGCCGGATTCCCGAGCCGGAAATCAAAAAGCGGATCGAAGAGACCGCCGACATCTTGCGTATTCCCCACTTGCTCCAGCGCAAAACGGCCCGGCTCTCCGGGGGTGAGATGCAACGAGTCTCGATTGGGCGAGCGATTGTGCGCCGTCCCCGCATCTTTTTGATGGATGAGCCGCTATCGAATCTGGATGCCAAGTTACGGGAATCGTTACGCATTGAAATTGGGCATATTCAGAAGACCCAACACAGCACGACGCTGTTTGTGACCCATGATCAGGTGGAAGCCCTGACCATGGCCCAACGCATTGCCGTATTACGCGACGGGCAGATTGTACAAATTGGCTCGCCCACAGAGATTTATGATCAACCGGCCAATGTGTTTGTGGCGCAATTGGTGGGTACGCCCCGTATTAACCTCATGGCCGCCACCCATCAAAATGGGACCATTCAGGTAACGGATAGTTCGCTCCAGATGCAGAGCAGCGCATCACAACTCCCCCCCACCTTCCAACTGGGCGTTCGCCCCGAAGATGTTCAGCCTGAGGCCAACGGGCTGTTTGCCGGGGAAGTTATTCTGGTGGAGCCGCTGGGGGTAGAAACGATTTTACATATAAAGAATGGCAACCAGACCCTTACCAGTCTGGTATCTGGCATCACCACGTATCAGCGAGGTGATTCCATTCGTTTTCATATCACCAACGAGCGGTTGCATTGTTTCAACCAGGATGGGCAACGATTATGAAAATTGGCGTTAATACCTGGGTCTGGAGTTCACCCCTGACCGACGATGAATTAAAAACTCTGGTTCCTCGTGTGGCGGGTATGGGGTTTGACTGGATCGAATTGCCGCTGGAGAGCATCACTGATTTTGATCATCAGCTCGCGGCCGCGTTAATCCGTGAACATGGCCTGGGTGTCAGCACCTGTGCGGCCATGGGGCCAGACCGTGACCTGATTCACCCGGATGAAGCCATTCGGGCTAACGGCATGGCGTACATTCGACAAGCTATCGCGGCCGCACACACCATCGGGGCCACCAATCTGGTCGGGCCAATCTATGCCGCCGTGGGTCGGGTATGGCAAGCCACGGCAGAGGAACGCGGCCGCGACCTGGACCTGCTCGTCGCTAACTTACGCCAGTTAGCCAGCTATGCCGGTGATCACGGGGTCGTTTTGTGCCTGGAGCCACTCAACCGCTTTGAAACCAGCTTCATCAATCTGGCCGAACAGGCCATCGAAGTGGTAGACCGGGTGGATCACCCCAACTGCCAGATCATGTTGGACACCTTCCACATGAACATTGAAGAAAAATCGTTGGGGGCGGCCATTCGGGCGGCGGGTTCACGCCTGCACCATGTTCACACCTGCGAAAACGACCGGGGTGCGCCCGGTTCCGGCCATGTGCCCTGGTCGGAAGTGGCCCAGGCGTTAGGGGACATTGGTTATGATGGCCCGGTGGTGATCGAGTCGTTTACCAACAAGGTCAAAAGCATTGCCCGCGCGGCCGCGATCTGGCGATCCTTTGCCCCATCCCAAGATGCCCTCGCCAGCGATGGCCTTCAGTTTCTACGGAAACTGCTAAGAACAAGAGGACAGAGCGAGAGGAACAGGGGGGCGCCCGTACACAACACCATGGCCAAAACAATTGCGGTAATCGGCGCGTTAGATACCAAGGGTGAGGAATTTGCCTTCGTCAAAGGTGAAATCCTGCGGCGCGGGCATCAGGTCTTGATGATTGATACCGGTGTCATGGCGGATCCCCCCTTCCCGCCCGACATCACGGCCGAACAGGTGGCCGCGGCCGCGGGCACAACCCTGGCAACATTGCGCCAGCAGGCCGACCGGGGCACGGCCATCGAAGCCATGACCCAGGGCATTGCCGTGCTGGTCAAAGAGCTGTATGACCAGAATCGCCTGGATGCGGTCTTGGCGATGGGGGGATCGGCGGGCACGGTCATTGGCACGGCGGCGATGCGTGTTTTGCCCGTCGGTGTGCCCAAACTGATGGTGTCTACCCTGGCTTCCGGCGACGTGGGGCCGTATGTGGGGGCCAAAGATGTGGTCATGTTCCCCTCGCTGGTGGACGTAGCCGGGGTGAATCGTATCAGCGCCCAGGTATTTGCCCGGGCGGTGGGGGCGATTATCGGCATGGTAGAGACCGAGGTGCCGGAATTGACGACGCGGCCGCTCATTGCCGCCTCGATGTTTGGCAACACCACCCAACTGGTTGATGCCTGTCGTCGCCGTTTAGAGGCGGAAGGGTACGAGGTGCTCGTATTTCATGCCACCGGAACCGGCGGCCGCATCATGGAAACGTTGATCGCGGAAGGGTTTTTCCAGGGGGTGCTGGATGTGACGACGACCGAATGGGCCGATGAGTTGGTGGGTGGGGTGCTTTCGGCGGGGCCAACACGGCTGGACGCGGCCGCGCATCAGCACATCCCCCAGGTGATCGCCCCTGGTTGCCTGGACATGGTGAATTTCTGGGGGCCAGCCACGATTCCTGCTTCCTTCAATGACCGGCGTTTCTACCACTGGAACCCCAACGTCACCCTCATGCGCACCAACCCGGCCGAAAACCGGGAACTGGGCCGCATCCTGGCCGAAAAAGCCAACCAATCCACCGCTCCCGTCGCCATTTTCTGGCCGCGCCGGGGCGTTTCCATTCTCGACTCGCCCGGTAACGAATTTTGGTGGCCGGAAGCGGATGAGGCCCTTTACTCTGCCCTCAAGGAGCACTTGCGTCCCGACATTCCGGTCATAGAGATGGACAACAATATTAACGATGAAGCGTTTGCTGAGGCTGTGACCCAGCAATTATTGACCTTTTTGGCAACGGAGTAACCCCATGCCCTTCATCAGTCGTAGCGACGCCCTCAACCGTTTACGCGCCAACGTCGCGGCCGCGAAACCCATCATTGGCGCCGGAGCCGGAACCGGGATTTCGGCCAAATTTGCCGAGCGCGGGGGCGTAGACCTGATCATCATTTATAACAGCGGCCGCTACCGCATGGCCGGGCGGGGCAGTCTGGCGGGCATGTTGCCTTATGGCGACGCCAACGCCATCGTCCAGGAGATGGCCGGGGAAGTTTTGCCTGTGGTGAAGAACACGATGGTTTTGGCTGGGGTTTGTGGCACGGATCCGTTCCGGCTGATGCCCGTCTTTTTGCGCCAATTGCAGGCGATGGGCTTTGATGGGGTGCAAAATTTTCCCACCGTGGGCCTGTTTGACGGGATTTTTCGGGCTAACCTGGAAGAGACGGGCATGGGTTACGGTCTGGAAGTTGAGATGATCGGCGAAGCGCACAAGCTGGGAATGCTCACCTGCCCGTATGTGTTCACCCCGGATGATGCCAGAGCGATGGCCGAAGCGGGCGCGGATGTGTTGGTTCCGCACATGGGGCTGACCACCAAAGGGGCCATCGGGGCCGGGGTAGCAGTGACGTTAGCTGAGGCGGCCCAACGGGTGCAGGCGATGCGCGACGCGGCCGCGGCCGTCAACCCCGACATCATCGTCCTCTGTCACGGTGGCCCCATCGCCGAACCCGCCGATGCCCAGTACATCTTCGACCACACCGAAGGCATTGGCGGTTTCTTTGGCGCTTCCAGCATCGAACGGCTGGCCGTAGAACCCGCCATTGAAGGGCAAGCCCGGTTGTTTAAGAATTTACGATTGACGATTGACGATTGACGATTTCAAAAATATTGGGAGAGACTGGAATCTAAACAATCTCTAGTCTCCAGTCTCTCTCCCCACACCGCATTTAGGAGGCAATATGTCACGACCTGTTACCCTCTTCACCGGCCAATGGGCCGACCTACCTCTGGCAACGCTGGCGCAAAAAGCGGGCGACTGGGGGTTCGATGGCTTGGAACTCGCCTGTTGGGGCGACCATTTTGAAGTAGACAAGGCTCTGGAAAGTGATGGCTATGTGCGCCAGAAGCGCGATCTTCTGGAACAACACAATCTGCAATGCCACGCCATCAGCACCCATCTGGTAGGGCAATGTGTGGCCGACGAACCGATTGATCAGCGGCATCGTCGGGTGTTGCCGGATCGTTTGTGGGGTGATGGCGACCCGGAAGGGGTGCGTCAGCGTTGCGCCGAAGAAGTGAAAAACACGGCTCACGCGGCCAAACTGTTTGGTGTGGATGTGGTCAATGGGTTCACCGGGAGCAGTGTCTGGAGCAAACTCTACTTCTTCCCCCCGACTACCCAGGATGACATCACCGCCGGGTATGCTGATTTTGCCGCCCGCTGGTTGCCCATCATGGATGTGTTTCAGGCCGAGGGCATTCGCTTTGGCCTGGAAGTTCACCCCACGGAAATCGCCTACGACATCATTACATCCCATCGGGCACTGGAAGCGTTGAACCATCATCCCAGTTTTGGTTTCAACTTTGACCCCAGCCATTTCATTCATCAATTTGTGAACCCGGTCGAGTTTATTAACGAATTCCCGGACCGGATTTTCCATGTTCATGTGAAAGATTCACGGGTGCAATTAAGCGGCCGCAACTCCATCCTCGGTTCTCATCTCGACTTTGGCGATCCACGCCGGGGCTGGGATTTTGTCTCGCCGGGTCACGGCGATGTGAAATGGGACCCGATTATCCGGGCGCTCAACCGCATCGGCTACCAGGGACCGCTTTCCATTGAATGGGAAGACAGCGGCATGAACCGGGATTGGGGCGCACCAGAGGCGTTACGCCTGGTGCGGAGCCAGGATTTTGCCGCCTCGTCGGTCGCTTTTGATGCGGCCTTTGCCAGTAAATAGGGAGATTGGCAGAGACCGTGACAGGGGGTTTTCGGGAAACCTGCAGGTCTGCCTTTTCCCCGAGGAGATTCTGATGAGCGAACAAGCTTTCACTTCGATGGCTGCGGCCAAAACGGAAGGCCAGGTACCGGAGATTGGTGTGGGTATGTTGGGTTATGCCTTCATGGGCAAGGCCCACAGCAATGCCTTCAAAACCATTCCTTATATGATGTATCCGCCGGTAGCGATTCCCAGAATGGTGGCGGTCTGCGGCCGCAATGCCGAAGCCACCGCCGCCGCCGCCCAACGGTACGGCTACGAAACCTATTACACCGACTGGCGGGCCATGTTGGATGATGAGCGGGTTTTGCTCTTTGACAACGGTGGCCCCAATGATGCCCACGCCGAACCATGTATCGCGGCCGCGGCCGCGGGCAAACATATCCTGTGCGAAAAACCCCTGGGGCGCACCGCCGAAGAGTCCAAAACGATGTTGGATGCCGTCATCAAAGCGGGCGTCAAACATATGGTGGCCTTCAACTACCGCTTTGTGCCCGCCATTCGCCAGGCTCGCAATCTGATTGAAAGTGGGGCCTTGGGGCAAATTTACCATTTTCGGGCGGTGTACCTGCAAGAGTGGATTATGCCCCACTATGGCACACCAATGATCTGGCGGCTGGACAAAAGTACGGCGGGCAGTGGGGCACTGGGCGATTTGGGTGCCCACATCATTGACCTGGGCCATTACCTGGTTGGGGGCATGAAAAGCGTCAGTGCTATGACCAAGACGTTTATCCCGGAGCGGCCGCTGGCAGATGAGTCGGGCATGGGCAAGGTAACTGTGGATGATGCGTTTGCCGCCGTGATGGAGTTTGAAAACGGGGCAATCGGCACATTGGAATCTACCCGCTTTGCCGGGGGACACAAAAACTCTAACTGCCTGGAAATCAACGGTGAGAAAGGTAGTATCCGCTTTAACCTGGAGCGGATGAATGAGTTGGAAGTGTTCTGGGTAGGCGAACAGCCCAAAGAGACGCAAGGCTTCCACAATGTGCTTGTCACCGAAGGGTATCACCCCTGGTGGGAAAATTGGTGGCCGCATGGGCACATCATCGGCTGGGAACACACCTTCATCCATGAGATCAACCATCTGTTGGACTGCATTGTTAATGACCGACCCGTGGCTCCGCACGGGGCCGATTTCAACGATGGTTACCGGGCGTCGGTGGTGTGTGATGCGATTGTTGAGTCCGCGGCCGCGAAACGTCAAGTAGACATTCATTATTAATCATAGAAGAGGTTACACAGAGGGCACAGAGGTGAAGACACAGAGATTCACAGAGAAACAGTCCTTTTAGAAACTCGTGCTATATTGTGCAAACCTCTGGTTCTGGGTTCCTTCTTCCCAAAAAGAGCAAACATGGCCCCTAAAAATCCGCCGGTTCCACTTGGTCTACCCATTTCTGGCCTCATTCTACTCATCATCGGCTACGTGATTGGCCCCATCATTCAGGCCAATTCCAGCGAACAGCAACTCGCCCGAAATGTGCTGTTGAGTGCGATCCCGTTCATCCTGATGTTCTTGGGGATTCTGATCTTTTTCATCAGCTTCATCTGGTTTATAGCCAGCAAACTCAACCGCAACATCTCCGCTAAAGTTTATCGCCCCGTGGAGACAATTCTCATTGGGGGGATTGTTTTTGGGGTGCTGGGGATGTTCCAGCCCTGGACATTTGCTCTATTTAAGCCAGGGTTTTTGCTTCTGTTTGCTTCTCTGCTGGGTTTTATGGTGTGGAGCCATATCAAACCCAAATCGAGTTGAGAAGATTCGGCACAGTTCAGAAAGTGGAGTCCCCTCTCCCGGGGGAGAGGGTGGGGGGGGGGGGGGGGGGGCGGGGGGGGAGGTCGGCGGATGACCATTTGACACGAATTTGTAGCGACGGGGCAGGTCAGGCGAGGCTGATCCTTTTAAACCATGCCGGAAAGCTTATGTATCTGTTGTGTATGTCGTACTTTGATGGGTGAGCCATACGCAATAACGAAAAATTATGCGACCTAACTTTCAAGTTGAAATGATCCGTAGTGAACTGGAAGATGTCGTCGGGGCCGACCACATTACCACGAGAGAGAGTGACCGGCTGGTGTATTCCACTGACTGGTCATGGATGGCTCAGATGTGGTTGGATCGGGGTCAACCCTTGCCTCTGGCGGATTACATCGTCCATCCGGCTAAACCGACCGAGATCGCCCAGATCATCAAGATCGCCAACAACTACCATATTCCGGTTATTCCCTGGGGTGGCGGATCAGGCACACAGGGGGGAACTCTGCCCATCTACGGTGGCATCATTTTGGATACCAAACGGATGCACCGAATCCTGGAAATCAATGAAACGGCGCTGACCGTAACGGCGCAAGCGGGTATCAACGGAACCCAACTGGAGTGGGCCTTAAACGACAAAGGGCTGACCTTGCCCCATTATCCCGCCTCGGCTAATTGCGCCACGTTGGGGGGGTATCTGGCTCCACGGGGATCGGGAACCATTAGCACCAAGTATGGCAAGGCCGAAGATATGGTTTTGAGCATGGAAATCGTCTTGCCCAATGGGGAGATCATCCGCACCCCTTCTGTGCCCAGCCATGCCTCTGGCCCGGATTATGCCCGGCTATTTTTGGGTTCAGAGGGCACACTGGGGGTGATTACAGAAGCCACGATGCAGGTGGATTATTTGCCAGAGGTGCGTTTGTTCCGGGCGGTGCTGTTTGAAGATGTCGCGGCCGCGCTCGAAGCCGGTCGTCGTCTCATGACCCGACGACTAGACCCCACCGTCATCCGCCTTTACGACCCCAACTCCACCGCCTCACTGGTCAAACATGTTTTAGGCTACGAGTTAGAAGGAGCCTACATGGTCATAGGCTTTGATGGTGACAAAGATTTAGCGGCCATGCAAGAAGAGAAAGGCATGGCTATCTGCACCGAACTAGGCGCCAAAGATTTAGGGCGTGAACCGGGGGAGAAATGGTGGGAGCATCGTTACGACTTTTACTATCCACCCAAATCGCTCAAACTGCCCTGGATGTACGGCACAGTTGAGACGGTGACAACCTTTGACAAACTGCATCAGCTCTATTGTGCCAAGAAAAAAGCCATTGAAGAAGGTTACGCCCAATGGCAGGTACGTTACATCGGCCATTTTTCCCATTGGTTCCACTGGGGAGCCAGTTTGTATGACCGCTTCATCATTGAGGAGCCACCCCAAGACCCGCAAGAGGCGTTGCGCCTGCACAACCGGGTCTGGTCAACCGCCGTTTCCACCTCATTAGCCAATGGCGGCATGATCAATGAGCATCATGGGGTGGGACTGAAGTTGGGCCGTTATATGCGCCAACAATATGGCCCGGCCTGGCCCTTGTTAGAGACGATCAAGAAAGCGATTGATCCCAATGGGATCATGAATCCGGGTAAGGTGGGGTTTGGCACATGACAGGTGAACCTATGGAATTATTAAACGTTGTGGCCACGACAGAAAATTGTCGGTATTGCCTGATGTGCCGTCATACCTGCCCGGTGGGTCAGGCTACGAACCTGGAAACATTGACGCCGCACGGCTGGGGGTTGCTCATCGCTTCGGTGGAACGAGGGCTGGCGGTCTGGAATGAAGAAACAGTTCATAACCTGTACCAATGTGCCGATTGTGGCAATTGCCGTGCCCACTGTGTCACCGATCAACCGTTGCCAGAGGCTATCGCGGCCGCACGCACCCACGTTGTCGCCCAAAACCTGGCCCCCGCCATTGTTTATGATCTGGATAACCGGTTACGTCAATGGGGCAACCCCTTCGCGGCCGCATCTCCTGCCCCCGTTACCAACACAGGGGACGTAGCCCTGTTTGTCGGCGATGACGCCCATTATTTGTGGCCGGGGGCAGTCGCGGCCGCGGTGAAACTTCTATCTGCCGCCGGGGTTACACCGGTTCTCATCGGTGTGGGGCGGAACAATGGGTATCTGGCTAGCTCCGTGGGGCTGAAAGAGACCGCCATCCTGTTGGCGCAGGCGAATTTAGACGAACTAAAAGCAACCGGGGCACAACGTTTGTTGGTCCTGTCGCCGGGTGATTATGATGCGTTTCATCGCCTCTACGCGGAACGGTTGGGGCTGGCGGAGCCAGATGTGCCGGTAATGGAGCTGGTCACATTTTTGGCGGAACGGCTGAGATCCGGGCAACTGGCTTTTCAGGCCAGTGAATCGCCCTTGCCGTTTGCCTACCTGGACCCCACCCATGCCGGCCGGGTCGGCAATGAGCGTCATGCTTATCCGCGTGAATTGCTGGGAGCGGTTTATGGCCGCGGCCGCGAACTTTTCTTACGCGCCGATCGGAGTCTGGCCTGTGGGAGCACCGCCCTGCAATTTACCAGCCCGCATCTCAGCCAACAATTGACCCAAACCCGTTTGCACGATGCTTTCCATAACCGGATTCAGTCCCTGATTACCGAAGACCCTGGCACACTGCATCAACTGAGCCTGTACGCGGCCGCGTATGGCATTCAGGTGCAAGGGCTGTACGAATTATTAGCCGCTCAACTCGTGTCTTGACGTATCACGCAGGCAATTGCCACAGCCGTGCGCCATACGCACCTTATCAACAACCATTGAGAGTAAGAGGAGGTCAACTATCATGCATCTTTCTATGCACAACTGGATGAGAGCCGAACCTATCGAAGTGACCGTAGCCAGATTAGCCAAGTATGGATACGAAAGCATCGAAATTAGCGGTGAGCCAGACGTTTACAACACCAAACACGTTCGTGCCCTGCTCAAAGATCACGGCATCCGCTGTTGGGGATCTGTCACCCTTATGTTGGGCCAACGCAACCTGGTCGCCAAAGATCAGGCGCAACGGGAAATGTCGGTGCAATACGTGAAGGATTGCATCACCATGGTCAAGGAGTTGGACGGCCACGAGATCACCATCGTGCCGGGAACCGTCGGCAAAATTAATCCTGAAGGCACACCGGAAGAAGAGTGGGAATGGGCAGTGGATAGCCTGAAAGAATGTTATGCTCACGCCAAAAAATCAGGCGTTATGGTCGCCATCGAACCGATCAACCGATTCGAGACCTATTTCTGCTACCGTGCCTCACAGGCCTTAGCCCTGGCCGAAGCCGTAGCCGATGATTGTGGTGTCTGTCTGGATGCCTTCCACCTGAACATCGAAGAGGTTGACCCCTACGAATCCATTCGCCAGGCCAAAGGGCGTTTGGTGGACTTCCATGTGGCCGATACCAACCGGTTTGCCTGTGGGCAAGGACATTGGGACTGGCTGAAGCTGGTGGGAACCCTCAAAACCATTGGTTACGATGGGGCGCTAACGGTGGAGTTTGTGGCTCCCGTAGACCGTACCCCGGCCAACCCCCACCCCGATGCCGTTGAGCGCAACCCGGTGGACATCTCCCCTGAACAGAGAAAGTTCATTGAAGATCATGGTTCTAGCCTGTTGACCGAAGAGTTTTATAGCTGGCAGGTCAAGACCTGTGCGGACACGCTTTTGCCCTTGATAAAATAAATTGGTTGAGCGATCAGTGCCGGGCACGGGGCGGCAGGTGGTGTTAGGCCCAGATTCGTCTGCCCCGTACCCGGCACTCTATGCGAAGATCGTGGGTTGAGTGATCAGTGCCTGGCACGGGGCGGTCAGCGGTGTTATGCCCAAGATCGTCTGCCCCGTGCCAGGCACTACACGGGGCGATTTGGTAAATCACCCTACATTGTCAGAGGCAAACGCATGGGTCAGAATGTGGTCATAATCGGAACCCTGGATACCAAAGGGCCGGAGATCGCCTATTTGCGGGACCGGTTGCAGGCTTTGGGGCTGACGACGACGGTGGTGGATTCGGGTATTTTGGGTGAACCACTCGATATAGTGCCTGACATTGACCACGCGGCCGCGGCCGCATACGGTAACACCACCCTTGAAGCCCTACGCCAGGCGGGGAGTCGCGGTCGCGCCGTCGCCGGTATGCGCGCCGCTTTACGGAACCTCACCCAAACCCTCTACCAAAACGGCCAACTGGATGGGGCCATTAGCATGGGGGGAGCCGAAGGGGCTGTGATGGGCGCGGCCGCGATGATGGTTCTGCCCATCGGCGTGCCCAAAATCCTGGTGTCGCCCATTGCTTCTGGTTATCACTTTTTTCATCCCCTGGTGGGCACGCGGGACATGATGGTGGTGCATTCGGTGGTGGACATCCTGGGGCTGAACCCGATTGCCTGCACCGTTTTTGACAACGTCGCGGCCGCGATGAAAGGGATGCTCAGCCACGGCCACCCCCTACCCCCGCCCGACAACAAAAATCGCTACGTCGCCGTGACCATGTTAGGCAACACCACCAAAGCCGTCATGGCGACCAAAACCCGCCTGGCCGAAGCCGGTTACGAAGCCGTCATCTTCCACTCCAACGGCGTGGGTGGCCCGGCCATGGAAGAATGTGCCCTGGACGGACAGTTTGTGGGGGTGATTGATTTCACCACCAATGAAACCTACGATCCGATGGTCGGGGGCATTCATGATGGCGGCCCTGACCGCCTCAAAATTGTGGGACAGCTCGGGTTGCCCCAGGTCATCGTTCCCGGTTGTATTGACTTTAGTGTTTGGAATGCGGGCACGATACCGGAGACGTTACGCGGCCGCGCCATCTACGACCACAACCCGGAATTTACCCTGGTGCGGGCCAGCCATGAAGAGATGATCCAACTGGGCCACCTGTTTGCCGAACGGCTCAATCAGGCCCAGGGACCCGTCCAGATAGCCGTGCCTACCCAGGGGCTTTCCATACCCAACGTGCCGGGTGGTGTGTTCTGGGCTCCCGTGGCCGATGCCGCCTTCTTGAGTACCTTACGCCGAGACATTCGGCCCGACATTCCGGTATTCACTTACGAACGCCATGTCAATGATCCCGACTTTGGCCGCGAAGTCGCCGAACTATTTATCCAAATGGCGCTACCGGACCAAACAGAATAAATCCGGAGTCGAGGCTTTAGCCGGAAAATTTCTACCGGCTAAAGCCTCGACTCCCAAAATGATGAGATACTGGAGCATGAATCTATGATTGCCACCAATGGTCGAACCTACAAAGAGTTACCCCACCTTACCCAAGGCGATGAAGCCTTCCGGTCCCAATTCCTTTCCTGGGACATTGGTGATTTAAGTTATGTGGATATTCAAGCCTATCTCCAGGCCAAAGATGTGATCTTGATCCCGATGGCTAGCCTGGAACAACATGGCCCCCACTTGCCCTTATACACCGACACCGTTACCGCCGTGGAGATTTCCCGCCGTGTTTCGGAGATGATTGGTGTGCTGCATACCCCACCCATCTGGATGGGGTACTCGCCCCAACATATGCACGGGCCAGGCCTGGGGCGCGGCACGATTACCGTGCGGAGTTCCACCTTGCTGGCGGTCATGTATGACGTGGCCCGGAGCCTCATCCATCACGGGTTTAACCGGCTCATCTTTATCAATGGGCACGGCTCCAACGTCAAAGTGGTAGACCCCATTCTGCGTAAACTGCGTTACGAAACGGGAGCCATGATTAGTTTTGTCAAGCCGTACATGGAACGATACACCGGTATCTTGAAAGGGTTGATGGAGAATCCGCCCGAAGAAACCCCCGGCTGGCACGCCAGCGAACTTGAGACTTCACAGGATTTGGCCTGGAATGAGAAGTTGGTGCGGATGGAGCGAGCCGAACACACGAAGGCCCATATCCCGGATTTCCTACCGTCTACCTTTGCCAAAAAGGATGGTATGCCGGATGTGGAATTTGATGGTTTTACCTACTTCAATTTCCCCATGGATCACCATGAGTTTATTGAGAGCGGCACGATTGGCAACCCCCTGCGGGCAACCAAAGAGAAGGGGGAAGAGGCTTTCCGGCGGCTTTCGGAGCATGTGGCTCGTGGCGTCATGGAGTTAATGAATGAACCAGTGAGCGTGCATAACCGGGAGTTTATTGATCGCGTGTTGTAACGCTAAAAAGCCAGGAACTTAGGCGCTTACGCGCCAACATCGACAAAAAATTGTCGCTCTTCTCGAAAAATAGCAGGCTTGGAAAATCTTTCGTACACGGATAGGAGAAACACGGATGGCTTTGGCTTTTATCCGTGTCCTTCCTACTGAAGTTTAGAGCAAGAGGAGAGAGCGAGAGGAATTACTCTGGAAAACCCTCTAGCTCTGGCTCTGAACTCTAAACTCAAGTCCTATCCGTGTATACACCTTTTTTTCCAAGCAAAGTCTGGGAAAAGAGGTAGCACCTTACAAGTCAATTTCTTGACCAGTTAGCAAGAAAGAGGTTACACAGAGATTCACCAAGGAAGCGCAGAGGTTCACAGAGAAAAGTCAAGACTGTTTTTTAACTCTGTGTATCTCTGCACCTTCTCTGTGACCCTCTGTGTTCACTTCTTTTTTGGTTGTGGCTTGTCCAGGCTAGGGTCTGAATAGGTACCAAAATTTCTCTAGATACCTATATCGAGAAGCTACGGCAAGCTACAGCCCAAACCGATGTCGAATACATCTTGCCCGGTGAGGAGCATGGTGTATTGCCGACCATCGGCAGACATGAGTTTCATTTCGTGGTAGCCGGTGCTGTTGCCATCTCGTTGGAGCCACAAAGAGATCATTGTGCCATCGGCCAGGACGCAGGGGGAGTTGTCGTTGACAAAACTGCTGATGAGGACCGGGGTCTGGCTGTCTGGGGGGAGCCGCCATAGCTGTTCGCCCTGCCAACTGCCTTCAAAGACAATAGACCCATCGGGGGCGTAACGGGGGCTGAACAACGCGGCCGCGCTCCCATTCTCTTCGGCTGTAAACCGCACGGCAAACTGGGAGCCATCCGTTTGGGCCGAACATAGGGCCACACTGCTGTAGGGATCATCGCCGCAAGCAAAGATGACGGCCCTGTTGTCGAAAGAGAGCGCGGGTGATTGGTGTTCGCTGTAGGGTGAAAGGGTTGTTAGCTCCACAGGCACGCTCCAGGCTGAGTTCTCGCGCCGTATGGCCCACAAATCACGGGCATGTGTGCCACCCCCAGCCTTGTAAATGATGAGGTTGCCATCGGCACTAATGGTGCTGAATTCGGCATGGACGGCCGCGCCGTTGCTTTTAACAACTTCGTAGGTGCGGAAATCCTGGGTAATGACCAGGCACGGCCAACCGGCACATTCGGGGTCGAAGCGGTCGGTGGAGAGGATGTACCAGGCCCCATTGGGGGAGATGTTGAGCCACTCGGTTGTTTGCCCTGGCGCGGCCGCGTCAATCAGGGCGGTGACATCTTCCGGCACGGCATTGGGGGTGAGGGCCAGCCGGAAAAGCCGTGCCCCATCACCATCCTGAAGGGCGTATGTTACCCAACCCCCATTGGCCGGTAAGGGTAATGTCGGTTGGGTGAGGGGAGCAGACGGGTTTTCGGCCGGGATGTCAGCGTTGGTGGGGGGAGCAACGACGGTGGGTAAAACAAGCACCGGTTCGTTGCCCTGAACTTCATAAGCACCTACATCCCCGGCCCCTGTACGAACCTGCCCCAAAATATCTTCGCCACTGATTTGAGCCGGATCGGCCTGATCAATGGCGACGCTTCCCGCCTGGGGTACGGCATAGGCCAACACCAGTTGGGTAAAGGCGGCCCGAATGTCGCCTGCGCCGCCGCCAAACTGGCGTAAGGTCGCATCCCACACGGGTAAGGGCAGGTTGACGGGGGGATTGAGCCGGGGATCACCTTCTAACGCGGCCGCGTCAGCCCCAATTTGCACCATCTCCTCACCATTTACGGGCAGGGGCGCACCCCCATTCCAATAGAGGTTGTTGCCCAGGACAAACAAAGCTGTCTCGCCGATGGGGGCGGTGGCAAAATTATCCATCGTGCCGGTGGGGTCGCTGAAAATGTTGTTGACCAGTTGGATGTTATCGTTGGGCTGGTTTTCCCCTTCCACATTACTGCGCCAGACAAACGCGGCCGCGGGCATGTCACCGCTAATGGTGTTGTGCCGGAACAGGACATTTTGCACCCCTTTCGTCCCAAACGGGGCACGAATCGGGTTGCCATCCCCCAGAAAAAGGTTGTTCTCGATGAGGACATTCATGACTTCGTAGTAAGAATTGCCGTCTTCGCCCAGGAGCACCATGTTGTGCCCCGCTGACCCTTCGTAATGCAAAAAGATATTGCGCCGAATCGTCAACCCATCTAATCCCACAATACCATCTTCATCACCATTGCTGTCTTTGGCGACAATATAGCTGGATGATTCACCCGTGACGGTGCGCCCACTGGCGGCAAAATCGTTGAAAAAGATGTTGTCTTCAATCACGACATCACGCACACTGTTGATGTCTATGTGTTCGTCGGAGTCGCCCTGGTTGTAGAAAATATTGCCGATGATGCTGATCTGTTGTGCCCCGTTGTTGATTTTGAGGATGTCGTTGTTGTAGCTATCGTGAAGGATGTTGTTCCGCAAGGTGATGCGGCTGGTAAACTCGGCTCCGCCTGGCTCTGCCCCCAGCGCATCCTGAATTTGTACCACGATGGGTTCCGCGGCCGCGCTCAGATGAGCCACATCAAACCCTTCGATGGTTATTCCCTGGGCCTCAAAAATAGTCAACACCGTCTCATCGGCCCGCAGTTGGGCCTGGTAGGGGTATTCGGAACGTACCATGACGCCATTGGCGAACTGGCCGCGAATACGTACCCGCCCGGTGTACAGCCCTGGGCGTACCATGATCACACTGCCATCGGCGACGCTGTCCAGGGCGTGGGTGATGGTGGCCCAGGGGGCTTCCGCCGAACCGGTGCCGGTTTCGTCGTTGCCGTCTGTGGCGACGTAGAACGTGGGGGCGTTGGGGTCGAGGACAGGGGTGGGCAGGGGGCGAGGGGTGGACACCGCGGCCGCGACTTCAGCCTCTGTTGCCGTTTCTACCGTAGTGGCCGTTGTTGTGGCGGGGGTGGCGGTGGCGGATTCATTCGCGGCCGCGGTGTTGCCCGGTGGTGTGCCGTTGCTGGTCGTACCACAGGCCAGACTAGACAGTAACCAGGTTATAAACAGGATCCACAAACTCATTTTGTGCTTCATTCATTCTTCTCCCTTTGGGTATCGGTTGATTATGCTTATGCGTGTTGATTCATAACAAAACTTTTTTGGCTCCGGCTGGTTCAGGTTTGGGGGGAAATCATCAGGTTTATCTCCTTGCAGTTGGATCGTGATGGTGGTTGTTTCCACAATCTCAATGAGTAGAAGTAACCGCCGTTTTTTCATATAGACAGGTTAAACCAAATATGGGGCCGAAAGGTGACATTTTGTGACAACATCTGGCCCGTACTAATTCATGGTATCTATACAGGTACTCGTCAGGTACTCGTTCCACGCTCTGCGTGGAATGCTCCTTATGACGCTCTGCGTCGCGTAGGACGCAGAGTGTCCCAGATGATATTCCCACGCAGAGCGTGGGAATAAGTTCGGACACCTGTATAAATACAATTCATGTACCAAAAGCCACCAACACCGGTAAAATCAACCAGGCATGATGAATGACACGATTACCCTGCCGGATACCTTCGCGGCCGCGTTGCGCTATCTCCGCAAACGATCCCGCCTCACCCAAGACGAACTGGGGCGGGCCGTTGGTTATAGCCGGGAACAAATTGCTCGCCTGGAAAACGGCTCCCGTCTGCCCGATCTGGCGGTTATCGCCGCCCTGTTTATTCCCGCCCTGCATCTGGAACGAGACCGGGCCTTGTTGGCGCAATTCCTGGCGTTGGCCGGTCAAAGCCGCACCGATCAGCAAATTACCATCACCCACAGCCGCAAAACCCGCATCCAACTGCTTGACGAAACCGTAACCGACGCGGCCGCGACACCCGAGCATACCCCCCCTTTCCCCCTCTTACCCCTCATTGGCCGCACCACCGAACTGGCCGATCTGCTCACCTTGCTCCCCTCGGTTCGACTCATCACCCTGTTGGGTGCGCCCGGCATTGGCAAAACCCGTCTGGCCCTGGAACTGGCCCACGCCGCGCTGGGGCAATTTGCCCAGGGGGTCGCCTTCATCTCCCTGGCCGAAATCAGCACCCCCAGCGACGTGCCTTATGCCGTTCTGCGCTGTTTGGGTCTGACACCCGCCCCCCAACAAGGGGCATCCGAGACGATCTGCGCCTATCTGGCCCCGCGCCAACTCCTGCTGGTGCTGGATAACTGTGAACATTTGTTGGATGCGGCCGCGCTGTTTGCGACCTGGCTGGCCCAGGCCCCCCAGGTGAAACTTCTGTGTACCAGCCGGGAACCGTTAGATTTGTACGGCGAGTACGAATGGCCTCTGGCTCCCTTAGCGGTACCCAATCTGGCGGAGCCACCTGATTTGCGCCAATGGGAGCAGTACCCGGCTTTGCAACTGCTCTTAGCCCGCGTTTATGCGGTTTTGCCCCAATTCCGCCTCACCGCCGATAACCTGCTTCCTCTGGCGACGCTTTGTGTGGTGCTGGATGGGTTGCCCCTGGCTCTGGAACTGGCGGCGGTTCGTCTGCGTGAACTGTCCCCAGAGGCTTTGGTGCAACAACTTTTGCGGCAACGTCGCCAGGGGCAACTTTCCTCTACCTGGCTCCGCCAAACGAAACGGAACATCGCCCAACGTCATCATACCTTGCAAGCGGCGATTGCCTGGAGTGTCAACTTGCTGGCCCCACCCCTGGCAGAGACGTTTTATCGTCTGGCGGTGTTTGTGGGGGGCGGGACGGACGCGGCCGCGTTTGCCATCATACCCACCGATGTGACCGCCCTGGTTCATTTGGCCCGCGTAAACCTGATCCAATATCAGGCGGGGCGTGTTTTTTTGTTAGAAACCATCCGCGCCTTCGCCCAGGAACAGTTACTGGCCGGTGAGCAGTGGGCCGCCACTCAACACCGCCATGCCACCTACTATGCCGATTTGGCCCAACAAATCTTTGGTGGTTTACAAGGCGAAGAACAAACCGTATGGATGCAACGGGCGTTGGCGGAGCATCACAATTGTTTGGCGGCCTTACGCTGGGCGTTGGCTCAGGGGAACGGGGAGTTGGCGGTGGCGATTGCGTCCGGGTTGTGGTGGTTTTGGTATCGGCGGGGGTTGTTTCAATTAGGTACAGACCTGCTTGCGGCCGCATTACAACTGCCAACGCCCCATCTGTTGCACCAGGCCAACGCGCTCAATGGTCTGGCTTCCATTTATCTGGCCCAAGATGAATATGCGGCCAGCCTCGCCTGCCATACCGAAGGTCTGTTTTTGCGCCGTCAATTGGGTGAAGCCAGTGGCATTGCGACTGTGTTGCACAATATGGGGCTGACCGCCTACTGCATGGGGGATTATCCCCAGGCCATTACCTGGCTCAAGGAAAGTCTGGCCGTTGATCCTACGGCTGATCCGGTCTTAGCCTGGGCGCACATGGGTTTTTTTGCCCAGGAGATGCAAGATTTGGCCCAGGCGCGTTATTGGCATGAGCTGGCGTATCAACGGGTAGCCCACGGCCCGGATGGCTGGACGCGGGCGTTTGTGCTGAACAATTATGCCGATTTGTTGGAGGAAGTGGGGGAGTTCGCGGCCGCGACGGCTCTGGCTCAAGAAAGTGTCCGCCTGTTCACATTGTTAGAGGACAGCTACTATCTACCCGATCCGCAACTGGTGTTGGCTCGAATCGCTCTGGCCCAGGGGGATCGGACGACCGGGCAGGCTCTCGCCACGTTAGCGTTACAACAATATGAAGCGCGGGGGGATGGGAATGGGGTTGCGGCCGCGATGTTGGTGTTAGCCAAAGGAGCCATTCTCGGCGGCGAAAAGAGCCAGCCAGCCACCTGTTCCACCGCGCCGAAACCTTACGGCAGACCATCAAACGCGCTCTGACCCCTCGTGAACAGGCCAGTTATAACACCTTGCGTTTGCAACTATACAAGCCTCAACCTGACCCCCTCTCCCTTATGGCTTTCAAGAGCCTTGTTTGTACCGTCCAAAGTTCTGATACATCGTCGTGATCTCATCACCGGTCAGGGCACGGTCGAAAATCATAATTTCATCAAGCGAGCCGTTAAACGGGGTCCGGCGACTGCCATCGGGCATGAGTTCACTCGATCCGAAGCGGGTCATCGTCAAATCGGTGTCCGGCCGCGGCTCAAACGCCGCATAACGGCCCAAAGTCACCCCATCTGCCCACAATTCGCCGTTGACATAGATGGCTAAACTACCACCCCCGCCAGTGTTGCCGTAAACGGCGACCACGTGCGTCCACTGGTTGGCCGTCACGGTTCTCTGGGTGGCAACCACATCCACCGACTCATTCCAACCGTTAGGCCGTCGCCAGAATACCAGGGTGCCGTTGGAACGGATATTTAGACCAAAATCACCCGCCTGCTGCCTGCCCCCTAGCTGGCTGACGATGGTGCTCTCAATGCCATTAACAACCCGGGGGTTGATCCAGGCACTGAGGGTAAAGGTGCTGTCGGTCGGTACGGTCTGTTCAGTCGGGTAGGTGTTCAGGTATTGGCCTGTGCCATCGAGGACAAAGGCCTTATCGGCGGCATCCTGACCGTTCCAACCCGCCCCAAATGCGCCCCCAAAACCACTTAGCGCGAGGTCGCCCATCGCATCATCCAATGTGCTGTCGGCCGTCCACCAATGAATGGGCTGGGGCAGTTGCGCGGCCGCGGCCTGGCATTCTCGCACTGAGTAATCGGTCGTATTGGCAACCTGGGCCAGCCGGTTATCATACAGGTTGCGAATCGTGAAAGAGATAGGCTCTACCTGATTGATAGCCAGAGGAGCCTCAAAGTAGGCGGCCAGGTTGCCTTCACGAATCAGATTCTGCACACCGGTATTGGGGCCACCAAGAGCAAAGATTTCGATGCGAGCGGTAGAAAGTGTTTCCCGCAGTTCGGCTTCGGCAAAACCATCCACACCCCCAATCGGCCCGTTATAGGAGAACTCCAACGCGGCCGCGATTTGTTCCCGACTATCGCTAGAGGTGAAGGAGAACATGAGAATGCGGCCATACGAAACGCTGTCAATATAGAGCGGCAAATTGTTGTCGCTAATACCCAAACTTTGCAGGTCTGCGGCGGTTACACCATCCGTAAAAAAGGACGAGGGTCGTTCTGGCAGATCCACGGCCACGGTGAAGAGCCGCTGCACGAAGTAGGCGGTGTAGGTATGTTGGTTGGCGGCCGTGTTGTAATTGAGCCGACCAGAAACTTCGACGCCCAAATAACGGGCGTCGAGACCCAGATTCAGAAGCGCTTGAGTACTGCTGTGGCTCTCCACCGAACTAAAGGAACTGGCCCCGGCGCCGACAGCGACATCCGCGCCCAGGGTATTGACCACAATCTGGTTGATCCCTTCACGGATGGTGCTGCCCACTGGCTGTTCGACAACGGTGCTGACGCCACCGGGAATCCCTAAAACACCACCGCCCTGGATGGAAATGCCCAGCGGCGCTCGTTTCTCGCGACTGACGGCCAGCAGTTCCAGGGAACCGATTTGCAGGTGGGAGTCGCCACGAATCAAGGCCCCCGGCCACAACACGGCCGCGTCGGGATTGTGAATGGCAATCTCCTGGGGGTTTTTGGCGATGCTGTAGGGCGTTGTGGTGCAGTTGAAAAGGGTGTCACCGGCGACTTCCTGGCTGGTCGCGGCCGCGTCCCCCGTCGGTGCACCGCTATTCTCTGCTTGAGGGGGGGCGACATCCGACCAGCGCGGCAAGCTGCCGACAAACAGGTCAATCCCCGCGTCGGTCTGGGGCACACTGCCAGGCAGCGGCGTATTCGTTGCTTCCGGGGTGGGCAATACGGAGCTAGAGGTAGGCTCCGCCGGTGTCTCGAGGGGCAGGCTGCACGCCAGGCTCACGCCAAGCAAAATGATGAATACGAAGGTAGATATGCGTCGCATAAAATTTCTCCTGGAAACAGTTATAAAGGGCTAACGCCGCTAAACGTCGTCTTGATCTGGGGTTACTTCCGCGCCAAAAACATCCCCTAATGCCGTGAGCAGAGCCTTCACATCGGCAAAGCTCTGCCGCTCACTGGTGTCAACCCAGTGCAGGTGAAAGCGCCAGAAGCGTTGCGAAACCAGTTCATCTTGTTCGGCCCAGCAGCGCACGATGATAGTACGGTGAGCGGGGGGTTGATCATTCATAAGCTATTTCATTTCTGATCAGGTTGGTTATAATGACCAGTGCCAGTACCATACTGTGCCATTCTCAATTCAGTCTCAATTCCCCACGGAGCCAGAGACCCCTATCGCAATGCTCAAGTTCCATCTGTTGGGACATCCCCAAATTACCCACGACGACCAGCCCATCACGGATTTTGCCTCGGAAAAGGAGCTGCTGCTGTTTTGTTACCTGGCCTGCCATCCGGGCGAACACAGCCGGTCGCAGTTAGCCGGGCTGTTGTGGAGCGAAATGAGTGAGGAGCGGGCACGAGCCAACCTGAGCACGGCCGTCTACAATCTGCGCCAGCTTTGCCCCGATGCGCTAGACGTTACCCGAAAAACGGTCGCTCTGAATCCCCAACAGCCTGTCTGGTTAGACACAACCTTTCTGCAAAATGCCGCCCACGGCGACTCCCCCACACAGGCAGAAGCCGTCGCCCACTATCGCGGCCTCTTTCTGGAAGGCATTTACCCCCCCAACGCCCCGGAACTGGAATCATGGTTGCAACAAGAGCGAGAACGGTGGCGACTGGTGGCACTGACCGTGTTGGAACATCTGTCACATGAGCAAACGCAGGCGGGGAAGTGGGATGAAGCCATCGCCACCCTGCGCCGCTTGCTCGACCTGGAACCGTGGCGCGAGGAATCCCACCGCCTGCTGATGCGGCTCCTCGCCAGTCAGGGACAGTTTAACGCGGCCCTGGTTCAATATGAGACGTGCCACAGGTTGCTCAAGGCAGAATTGGGGGTGGAACCGATGGTGCAGACAACGGCCGTTTACGAACGGATTCGGGCCGCCCGCCAACAAACCTATCACGACAAACTTCCTTCATATCCCACCCCGCTGGTGGGTCGAGCCGTCGAGATGGGAACCCTGTTCACCTGGCTCCATGATCCGAAACAGCGCCTGATTTCCCTGGTGGGGCCGGGTGGCAGTGGCAAAACCCGACTGGCGGTGGCGGCGGCCAGTCGTCACGGCTATGCGTTTAGGGATGGCGTCTGTTTTGCTCCCTTAGCTGAAGCGGATAACGAAGCATCATTGGTGCAAACCCTCGCGGCCGCGCTGGGTTTGACGTTATCGGCCGGTGCGGAAAAAACGCAGTTGTTTGACTACCTGCGCGGCAAAGAGATGTTGCTGGTGCTGGATAATGTGGAGCAGGCATTGGAGCAGGTGGCCGATTTAGTGGTGGTGTTGCTGGATGAGGCTCCCCACCTGTGTCTGCTCGTTACTTCACGCGAATATCTCCAACTCCGGTCAGAAACCCGACTGCCCCTGGACGGATTACCTTTTCCACATGACGATTTGGTCGTGCCATCCCCTGGCAGCCTGGCCGATTGCGACGCCATGCGGCTTTTTGGGCAGGAAGCGCGGCGTGTAAAACCTGACTTCCACCTGAATGAGCATGAGGCTGCGGCCGCGGCCCTCTGCCGTATGGTGGAAGGGCTGCCCCTGGCAATTGAACTCGCGGCCGCGTTACTGGATTCTCAAACACCCGCTCAACTATTAACCCAGATCGAGAGAGGGTTCGACTTATTGACAACCACCATGCGTGACGTACCCGCCCGCCATCGCGGCCTGCGAGTAGTTTTTGATTATTCCTGGGCCTTACTTACTCCTGTCCAGCAGGCAGTTCTGGCCCGGCTGGCGCTCTTTCATGGCGGTTTTACAGCCCCCGCGGCCGCGGCCGTGGCCGAGGCTAGTGAAGCGTTACTGGTGGCCCTGGTCGCCCAATCACTCGTGCGCCGGGAAGCGGGTGGCCGTTACAACTTACACGAAGTGATCCGCCAATACGCGCTGGAGCGGCTTGAAAATAAAGACCTGATTACCAACCAGTACGCGGCCTATTTTGCCGGGCAGATGGAACAGGCGACCGCCGCTTTGCATGGCCCCCAACAGACAACCGTGGCCCGCCACCTGCTGGCCGACTTAGCCAATATCGAGGCGAGTTGGCAAATGGCCGCGGCCGCGGGAAAGGTGGATAGGTTGCTGGCCATGGCCCCCGGACTGACACGCTTTTATCAGGTGGCGGGATTGTTCCAGGCGGGTGCGGCCGCGTTCCACCTCGCCCTGACAGGTCTGCTCTCACCGGAGCCAGCCTTAACCCTATACCACGCCATTTTTTTGTTGGAACAGCATGAGTACGCGGCCGCGGAAGCAGCCGTTACGACCGCGCTAGCCGCCGGTTTAACCGATTTGGGGTTACTGGCTCAGGCTCACCTCATTACGGCGGCCGTTCATTTACAGCAGGGAAACCCAGAGGCAGGTCGGGAAATAATTGCTCAGGCACTGGATGCGGCCGCGGCCGCCCAAATTCCCTGGTTAGAGGCGCAGGTCTGGCAACGAATAGGCGTGTTGGCGGAACGATCCGGCGATTATAACCAGGCCGAAGTGGCGATAAGCCGGGCACTGGCCATCTATGAAACAAGTGGCGACCCATTGGGGCTGGCCCAAACTTACCAGACGTTGGGGGCCGTACATTTTCGGCGTGGCGATATGATCAGGGCCAAAGAACTATTGGAGAAAGCGTTGGTAGTGCAGCGACAGGTAGACGCGACCGGCCTGAGTAGCGCCCGTGTGCTGGTCAACCTGGGCAGCGTGATGGGTAATCTGGGCCAGGAAGAAAAAGCGCGCCGTTATTTCCAGGAGTCGCTGGCCGTTTTTCAACAGACCGGGGATCGCTCCGGCGCGGCCCTGGCGTCTGATATGTTAGGCGAAGCGGCCGCCTACCGGTATGACTTTACGGAAGCGCGGGCTTATTTAGAGCAGGCACTGGCACTGCGGCAAGAGATCGGCCAGCGCAAAGGCATAGCCGACGCCAGACGCCATCTGGCCGATTTGGCCGTTCGCCTCGGTGCGTATGACGATGCGCGGCAAATTCTGACAGACGCCCTGGAAACGTATCGCGCCATTGAGGATCGGCGCGGCACCGGCACCACCCTGGCGCGGCTGGCCCTGGTTCATTCTTTTCAGGGCAGTTATGAAACGGCCGAACAAGAGGCCAGAGCGGCGTTGGCGGTGGCTGGTGAACTGGGTAATCCTCTGTTGCGGGCCTATGGGTTGAGCAGTTTGGGTCACGCGCTAAGGGGGCAGGCAAAGTGGGAGCAGGCCGCGACCGTGTATACCGAAACCATCAATCTCTGGCAGGAATGGGATGCCCAAGGGCTGAAGGCTCAGATGCAAGCATCTCTGGCCTCTGTCCATTATGCCAACGGTCAAATGGATGCGGCCTGGCCTTTGCTAGAAACAGCCGTGAACTGCCTGATGGTCAATCCCCAACCGGACTGTGACGCCTTGGGACAGCTTTACCTGGATTGCATCTTACTGTTGCAAGCCAAAGGGGAAGACGGACAAGCGGCCAAGCTGTGGCAGCAAGCGATTGTCACGCTACACCGGCAGGCGGCGGGCATTACCCAGGAACAAAGCCGGGCCACCTTTTTAACCGGGATCACGGCCCACCAACGTTTGTTCACCCTTGATCTTTCACGTAACCCGCAGCGGCGCTGAGGCCTTAGCCCCTGACCCTGCCTGTGGTGGTGCTTAATCAACCCACAAAGTATGTTCCCTTACAACCCGACAAAAGGGGACGCGAGGAACGGGCAGAAGGGTGGCGTGGTCAGGAAAGGAACTTTGAAAGAGCCTGTTATGGCTTACTAATCAGCGGCAGATATTGCTGATAGACCGGGGCCATGATGGTTACCTGGGTGGTGGCAATGAGCTGGCCCAGGCTGTTGCTGGCGGTGACGGTGGCGGTGTAAATGCCTGGGTTGGCATACACATGGCTCACGGTGGCCCCGGTTGCTGTCTGCCCATCACCAAACGCCCAAGTGAAAACGACATGCGTACCGGCGGTAACGGTGGCCGTGAAGGTGGTGGTTTGGCCGAGGGGGGTAGGGCTGCTGTTCGCGGCCGCAAGTCCCTCTATCACTACATCATCCACATTCAACCAGACATTGACCTCAGTATAACCCACCCCAAAAAAATCTAGATCACCATCCCCATCCAGATCACCCAGATCAACCATTCCTGCCCACACATTTACCTGATAACCTACCATAAACTGGGCCGCGCCATCATTGAGCCACACGGTGCTGGTGACAACGCCATTAGAGCCGTCATTCCAGATGAAGGCATCCACATCACCATCCCCATCCAGATCACCCAGGTCGGTATCATAATCGTGGGTAGAAGCCAACATGGTCCCCGGCACGAAATGACCCGTGCCGTTGTTGAGCCATATTTGAGTTGGGGAGCCATCGAAGGTTGTTATGATAGCATCCAGGTCGTTGTCATTGTCCAAATCGGCCAGTTCTACTGAGTAAGCTGTAAGGATAACGCTCCAATCTTGGGTGGTAGCGACAAACTGGCCTTCAGTACCCCCTTGCATACCACCCTGGTTGAGCCATACCCGTGACGCATCCCGATAGGCAATAAACGCATCCAAGTCACCATCGTTATCCAGATCGCCCAATGACACGTCCAAACCACCATTATTTCCCAAGAAGCTGTCCGCTGTGAGTAAAGTGACCATGTCCGTCGTTTAGCCAGAGTTCGTTGCGCCCATCCAAAAATGTGCCGTTTACTTCGCGCTGATTGTTACCAACAACAGCATCCAGGTCGTGATCCCCATCTACATCGCCGAGAGCCGCGATATAACTGCCCTGATAACCCAAATGTTGTTCGCTCCGGGTAAAAAATCCTTGACCGTCATTGAGCCATAGTTCATTAAGCGTGTTCCATTCATAAGACGCTCCGCCAAAAGACAAATTAGCGATAAATGCATCCAGGTCGCCATCGTTGTCTACATCCCCTAAAGTAACACGATAGGCATACAGACCGCCCAGGGTTTGGCCGCTGTTGCTGTAGGTTCCCGGTGTTCCCCCTTGTTGCCCGCCCTGGTTTAACCAGACTTCAGCCCCAAACGGAAGGTAGCACTGGCAGGTGTTGTCCCAGTGCAGGTCAGAAACGATAAACGCATCCAAGTCCCCATCCCCATCCAGATCGCCGAGGGCCACGTTTGTGGCATCCGTCGTGGTGTAGGTGTAGGTAGGTGTGAAGATGCCCGTGCCGATGAATGAGGGTACACCTACATCAGCCTGGAATTGTTGTTGATAGGGCTGGAGCGGGGTGGTTCCGCCCATTGTGGTGAGACCTTGATCCAGGTAGACGGCGATGTTTTCCCCCGGTTTGAAGGGGGTAGTGGGTTGCCAGATTAGTTCATCCCCATTGACGGTGAAGGTTCCTTCATAACGCCCGGTCTGCTCGCCGTGAACGATGAGGGTCTGGCTGGTAACAGTGGCAGGCAAAACATCCCGGCTGAAGGTGATGGCGAGGGGTGAGGTTTGGGGGATGGGGAAGCTGTTGTGGCCGGGGGTGATGGTGTTGACCTGAAGGGCATGAGCATAGGCCTGGTTGTTTTGGGGCAGAGGGTCTTGGTTCGCGGCCGCGATCTCCGCCACATTCCCCGGTATCTCACCCGCAAACGTGCCCCGCACCCGAATCACCCCGCCACTCCCGGCGGGCAACGGGGCCACCTGCCAGGCCAGATTCGCGCCAATAACTGGCGTGATCACGGTTCCACTGCTGGTAACAGTGACATTGCTTAAAGCCGGATTGAGGGTATCGGTAATCGTTGATCCTATGACAAGATCAGGGCCATTGTTGGTGTAGGTCAGGGTGTAGGTGATCGTTTGCCCGTTCACCTGGGCTGTCTGGTGCATGGCCAGATCAGCCTGTGGTTTGTTGAACCAGACCTGATTGGGGGGTTCATAGATGGCCTGACCGTTGAACCAATCCCATTCCATAGACATCCCCACAAACGCATCCAACGTACCGTCCCCATTAAGATCCCCTAACGCAATGGCCGCACTAAACCCCTGGCCCAATGACTGATACGAATCGGTAAAAAGGCCATTGCCATCATTCAACCAGACGCCACTATCTTCATCATCCGTCCACATTGCATCGAAGGGCTGGCTCATGTAGGCGTCTAAATCGCCATCCCCGTCCAGATCACCTAACGCCAGGGCACTCACACGACCCCGTCCCACGTTTTGACCGCTGTTACTAAAAATGCCACTACCATTGTTCAGCCAGACTTCCGTAGAAACAGCAGTACCGCCAGGCGGGGCTAAAAGGGCATCCTGATCCCCATCGCCATCTAAATCGCCTACCGCCACGCACCCCATATTGGCATGGCCGAAAGGCTGGCCGCTGTTCACAAACACGCCCAACGTACCCCCCTGATTGCCACCCATGTTCCACCACACAGCACGGGCTGACACGACATCCAGGTCCCCATCGTTGTCAATGTCGGCCAGGGTTACGTCAATAAGAGAGCCAAAGGTTTGACTGCTGTTGCTAAATGTACCATCTCCCTGGTTTAGCCAAAGCGGTGTGTTATTAAAAAAAGGTTCATCAGGAATAAAAGCGTCTATGTCGTTATCCCCATCTACATCCCCTAACGCCAAACCATAGTTTGCCAAAAGATCAGGGTTGAGCTGCTGTCCACTATCAACAAACTGCCCTGTTCCATCGTTCAACCAGACTTGTGCCCCCCCTGTAGGGCCTGGCGTGATCAGTTCGATATTGACAACCATCGCATCCAGATCCGTATCACCATCCAGATCAGCCAGGGCCACATCGCCTGTGTACTCGTTACCGAGGCTTTGACCGTTGCTGACGAAGCGGCCGCGACCATCATTGAGCCAGACTTCATTGGGCTGAGGTTGGCCATTCTCGGCATACAAACCGTTGCCTACAAAGGCATCCAGGTCGCCATCCCCGTCCAGATCGCCCAGAGCCACCCCCCAACTATCGCCGCCGCCCAGGCGTTGGCCGCTGTCGGTGAAGAAACCACTACCGGCCCCCACTCGTTGTGAGATGGAAGAGGGGAAAAGGGACGCGGCCGCGTTCCCCCACCTTAGCACTCCCACCAATAAAACAAACGCGCCCATCAGGCTCATACTCACAACAAATAAACGGCGTTTCATGGCGCAGTCTCCTGTGTATTTGACTG
>JADJUV010000056.1 GCA_016716885.1 Candidatus Trichofilum aggregatum
TTCTTCAAGTGCCCATGACGTAGCGGCGCAGGTCAGGATAGCGGTGGGCGATGTAGGCGGTGATGATGACGGTGGCGAGGCCGCCGGTCCAGATGGCGACGGGTACGCCGAACGCGGCCGCAACCATCCCCGCTTCCAGTTCCCCTAACTGTGGCCCGCCCATGAAAAATATCATATTGACACTCGTCATGCGGCCGCGCAGCTCATCCGGTGTCATCATCTGACGAATCGTGTTGCGAATCACCGTGGAGACCGTATCGCTGGCCCCGGTGAGGGCGTAAAAGATGAACGACAACCAGAAAACGGTGGTAAACCCAAAACCAATCGTGGCCAGGCCAAAGATAGCCACACTAATCAGCAACACCGTCCCCTGCCGCCGAATGTCGCGGCGGAAGGAGAGAATCAGCCCGGCGATGACCGAACCGACCGGTTGGCCGGTGGCTAACAGGCCGTACCCTTGCACGCCCACCTTGAGCAAATCGTCGGCCACGAGGGGCAACATGGTGCGGGCGGAGCTGAAAAAGGTGGCCCAGAAGTCCAGGACCATGGAGCCGCGAATGATACGGTGACTGAAGGTGAAACGAATGCCCTCCATCAAGGATTGCCAGCCCACCTGGGATTTGGTCGCGGCCGCGTGCCCCTGGTAGCGCATCAGCCAGACAAACAGCATCAACAGGGCAAACGATACCCCATCCACGGCATAGACCAGCCCCACATTAAACCGGGCAATCAGCACACTGGCTAAACCCGGCCCCACGATGGTGCCAATCTGGAACATCAGGGTGGTGAGGCTGATGGCGTTGGTGAGATGCTCTTTGGGAACCAGATTGGGCACGATGGCTTGCCGGGCGGGGTTATCAAAGGCTGTAGCCGCGGCCATCGCCGTGGTCAGCAGGTAAATGAGGGGCACGGTAATCTGCCCGTTGAAGGTGAACCAGGCCAGTAGAATCGCCAGGAAAGCGGAAACGGCCTGTGTCCACAAAAGCAGGGTGCGCCGGTTGCGCGTATCGGCCAACATGCCTCCCCACAAACCGAAAAAGACCAGCGGAAAGAAGCGGGCTAGCCCCAGCCCGCCCAACCCCAGCGCATCGGTTTGTAAGGTAATGGAGCGGCCCCATAGGTCAAGGGTGAAGCTGTCATCCTTCAGTAATTGGTAAACGTGCCAGCTCAGGGCGGTAAATTGCATTTGGGAACCGAGGACGGAGAGTAGCCGCCCCACCCAGAAAAGACGAAAGTCACGATGTTGGAGCGCCACCATCGGCGCGGCCGCGTTGTTTGCCATGAATGCCTCACTATCAAACGGTTAAAAGACGAACTGCGTATTCTCGCCCGTCTGATACCCGGGCTTTGGGGGGGGGCGGGCGGGGGGGGGGGCCCCCCCCCCGCGCGGCAGGGGGGGGGGGACTTTTTTGGCGTTGGGCGCGGTGAGGGGCTGGTTCAGGCGACTTTGGATTGTCACGGGCAATTGGCTACACTTAGATCATGCCTTTACGACGGATCATGATTTTATGGCTGGGTTTGTGGGGGGGATTGGTGGCCTGTAGTCAGCCGCTTCCCCCGGTTGTTACCCCATTGGTCAGCCCGGTGGCGGTGGCGGTTTTGCCCACGGTAAGGGAGACCGCGGCCGCGACCCCTCACCCTATCGTTTACGCCCACGCCTACGGTTGCGGCCGCGACCGCGACAGCCACCCCTTCCCCCAGTTCCACCCCCACCCCCATCCGCCACCCCCGACTTGTACAGCCCGTACACCATCGAAGCCTTAGCCGCCCGCACCTACGGCGGTGGCGAGCTAGAAATTGTGGACATCATCGAGGAAGACGAAACCCACAAACAATACGTCTTCACCTACCCTAGCGACGGTCTGACCATTTACGGCTACATGAGCGTGCCCACCGAGGGAGACAGCTTCCCCGTCGCCATCGTCGCCCACGGCTACATCCCCCCCGAAGAGTACGAAATCATCGCCTATACGCGCCGCTACGTAGACGCCCTGGTCGAGGCGGGCTACTTCGTTTTTCATCCCAACATGCGCAACTTCCCCCCCTCGGATAATGCCGATAACCCGTTCCGCGTGGGTTATGCCGTAGACTTACTCAACCTCATCGCCATCATCAAAGAGCAAAGTCAGGACCCGCACGGCATTCTGCGCCGCGCCCAAGGGGATTTTATTCACTTGATGGGGCACAGCATGGGGGCGGGGCGGCTTTGCGGGCGGTCACGATCTGGCCGGAAGCGGTGCAGGCGGTCGTGCTTTACGGCTCGATGAGCGGGGATGAGGCGCTCAACTACCAGCAAATCCAACAATGGACGAATGGGCGCTCCGGGTCGTTTGAGTTAGACGCTCCGCCAGACATGTTGGCGGCCATTTCCCCCTCGTTTCACCTGGATCGGTTGCAGGTTCCGGTCAGCATCCATCACAGCCTGGTTGATCAGACCGTGCCCTATGCCTGGTCAGAACAACTCTGCGCCGACCTGCAAGCCATCAACCATCCGGTCGAATGTTTTATGTACGAAGGCGTACCCCACACCTTTCGGGGCTATGCGGACACGCTGTTTATGGAGCGCATGATTGATTTCTTTCGTCGTTATTGAGAACTGAAGTTTAGAGCGAGAGGAGGAGCGAGGGAGGCCTCGCAGTGCACTCAAACTCGAACTCTGAACTCGCCACTCAAAACTTATAGGAGTTATGATGTCTACTTTGATACCTGATGCTTACCGTGATTTGTTAGATGGGCCAATAATCGTGACGATGGTGACGGTGCTGCCCGATGGTCAGCCCCATGCCTCGCCGGTATGGTGCAATTTTGATGGCACCCACGTCTTGTTGAACACGACACGCGGCCGCCAAAAAGAGAAGAACATTAAGGCGCGGCCGCAAGTCACCCTCCTGGCCGTAGACCCGACGAATCCGTATCGTTATTTAGAGGTTCGCGGCCGCGTCATCGAAATGACCGAAGAAGGGGCCGTTGATCACATCAGCGAGCTGGCCCGCCTATACACCGACCACAAAACCTACTACGGCGACTTCGCCCCCGCCGAGCGTCGCCTGGAAGAAACGCGTGTCCTCTGCAAACTCCAGCCCACCAAAGTCGTCGCCCACGGCTAAAACGGCAGAAAAAAGGAACTCTGGGGAACTCTCGGGAACTCTCGGAACTCGTTCATTCATCTGAAGCTCTCCCATCCGTTGTTCCTTTTATTCGTCGGCGCTCCCTAGAATGGGTCGCACTAACTTGAAAGAGACTTATCCGCAGATTTGGCCGATTTTTCTTTTCTCTGCATTCTCTGCGCCTCTGCGGTTCATCATTCTCATAGGAAACAACATGAAAATACAAGGCGCCATACTCCGCGATGTGGGGCAATCCTTTGTCATCGATGAATTAGAGCTAGAAGAGCCACGGACGGGCGAGGTGTTGGTGCGTATGGCCGCCAGCGGCGTCTGCCATAGCGACTGGCATCTCGTCACCGGGGCCACCAAACATCCCCTGCCCCTGGTTCCCGGCCACGAAGGCGCGGGCGTCGTCGCCGCCATCGGCCCCGACGTCAAAGGGTTCCAGCCCGGCGATCACGTCATCCTCAATTGGGCACCCGATTGCGGCCACTGTTTTTATTGCCAGCACGGCAAACCCAACCTGTGTGACACCTTCCTCAAACCCATTTGGGCCGGAACCATGTTAGATGGTACGCCCCGCCTGCGTTATCAGGGCGAACCGGTTTACCATTTCTGCGGGCTGGCTTCCTTCGCCGAATATGCGGTTGTCTCGGAGCGCAGTTGCATCCCCATCCGGCAGGATGTGCCGCTGGAAGTGGCCGCGTTGGTGGGTTGCGCCGTGGCTACGGGCGTGGGGGCGGTGATGTATACGGCGGGGGTGCGGCCCGGTGAAAGTGTGGTGGTGTTAGGCTGTGGCGGTGTGGGACTGAACATTATCCAGGGCGCGGTGCTGAGTGGCGCGGCCGCGATCATCGCCATAGATAACAACCCCCACAAGGAGCGGCTGGCCCGCCAGTTTGGGGCCACCCATTTTATCCCGGCAGGCAATCAGGCACGGGGTGAGGTGTTGGAGTTGACACGCGGCCGCGGGGCCGATTACGTCTTTGAGGCCGTCGGTTTGCCCGTCTTACAAGAACTGGGGCTACGCCTCACCCGCCCTGGGGGAACCCTGGTGCTGGTCGGTCTGTCCCACGTCAAAGAACCCACCAACCTCTCTGGGGCCTTCATCGCCCGGCAGGAAAAAACGGTCAAAGGCAGTTACTACGGCAGTGTCAACACTCACCGCGACTTCCCTCTGCTCCTTGACCTATACATGGCGGGCAAACTCAACCTGGATGCCCTCGTCTCCCAACGTTACCGACTTGATCAGATCAACGAAGCCTACCAGGCCATGCTCACCGGCGACGGAGCGCGAGGCGTTGTCATTCTTTAGGCCCCCCCCCCCCCCCCCGGGGCACGGGCCCGGGGCCCCCCCCCGGCCCCCGCCAGTAAAACAATATGCACGAAAAAAACCAGGACCATCTTCCCTTTTTTCAGTTTGAGCATTTCCCCAACGGGGTTATCCATCACGCCGTCTTCACCCGGCAAGGGGGTGTCGGTGTGGCTCCCTTTGACACCCTCAACCTGAGCGTCTCCGTCCCCGACGACAAAACAACGGTCTACGCCAACCGGCGGCGGGCCTATGGCCTGTTTGGCCGGGACACCGACACGGTGGTTCATGCTCATCTGGTGCATGGAGCCACGGTGGCGGTTGTCACCCACGCCAATAACGGATCCTGGCTCAGCCATGTGGATGGCATCCTGACCAATGAGCCGGGCTGTGCCCTGACGATGAACTACGCCGATTGCACCCCCATTTTCTTGGTGGATCCGGTGCAGAAGGCCATCGGGCTGGGTCATGCGGGCTGGCAGGGCACGATCAAAGATTTGCCGGGGGCGATGGTGCGCCAGATGCAAGCGGCGTTTGGCAGTAACCCGGCTGATTTGTTGGCCGGGATTGGGCCGTGTATTGGGGTGTGTTGTTATGAGGTGGATGAGCCGGTGATTAGCCAGGTGCGGGGGAAGTTTGAGCACCCGGAGAGGTTATTGGTAGAGCAAGAGGGGAAGCCGCGGCCGCATTTTGATCTCGTGCGGGCCAACCAAATCAACCTGGAGCAGGCCGGGGTGCGGCACATCGAAAACTCTGGCCTGTGTACCGCCTGTCGCACCGACCTTTTTTTCTCCCACCGGGCGGAAAAAGGGCGAACGGGCCGCTTCGGTACCATCTTACTGCTGAGTTAGAGGCGGTGCGCGACGGAAAGAAGGGTTTCAACGCCAAGATTCTTTGTCCTTTCCTTCTTATAGCGTTAAGATAATCATTTGGGGCTTTGCAAAATCTTTCTGAAAGTTTCTGGTTTTGGCGTCTTCGTGGTTCGATTTTTCAACGAACTGACCAATCCCTTCCCTGCCTTAATGATTGTGCCCACAGCCGCAACTGCCGCCACAACAGCCACCACCCCCACCGTTGGACATGGGTAGGGGCAGGCTGGCGCCGTCGTTGCCAGCCATGCTGAAGCTGAGGCGGTTGAGGAGTTTGCGGGTGTTGTCGCTATGGCAAGAAGGGCACGCGGCCGCGACATCAGCCAAAGCCATGGGTCGTTTTTCTTCAAAAACGGTATCACATTCCAAACAACGAAAATCGTAATGAGCCATATTCTTCACCAACGACACGATTGAGTGAGTCTTCTTCACCCAAAAGTAAAGGTGACTGCCACGTCCACCGTGACAGTCACCCGAATTAACTAGAACGGAATGTCATCTTCTTCGTGGGCGGGGCAGCGGCACCACCTTCTTCACCGCTGTAACTACCACCATCTTCGCGGCCGCTGAGGAAACGTACCGTGTCAGCCACAATCTCAAAACTGGAGCCAACTGTACCATCCTGGCGGGTGAAAAGCGCTGGCCCACCTGTCTGGGGATCAACCTTCAATCGCCCTTCCACCAATACCTTCTTGCCCTTGCTTAAGTATTGATTGGCGGTCTCAGCTTGCTTGCGCCAGACACTGACGCGAAACCAGGCCGTTTCTTCCTGGGCTTGCCCACTGCGACTGTCCGTCCAGCGGCGGCTGGACGCCACACTGAAGCTGGTGACAGCCGTGCCATCTGGCATATAACGCATTTCTGGATCATTCCCTAAATTCCCGATGATGATGATCTTTTGGTACATGGCTTACTCTCCTTAGGCAATAAAAATCAATGAACACAGATTCTGACCCCAGAGTCAGGTATCTATTATAGAACAATCGTTCTAAAATTGCAAGAACGTCAGCGACAAGAGTATAACAAGTTTTTGTGAAAAACTGTGCTAACCTGGCCCCACGATTTCTGATATTACTTAACAACAAAAGAGGCTGAATTGTGGAGTAAAAATCGCAAAATGCCAAAAATAAAAAAACGGGTTTCATTGTGAAACCCGTTTTTTTATGATTCACCTACAAACTGGTGTTACACCAGATGTTACACCCAACCACGGAGACGCACCGCCTCGGCTACGCGGTTGACAGAGACCAGGTAAGCCCCCACGCGATTATCAACCTGTTTTGATTGCGCCATACGGATGACGTCATGGAACGCCTTGGTCATAATGGCATCGAGCCGTTCATTCACCATGTCTTCTTCCCAGTAAAACTGGTAGGCGTTTTGGACCATCTCGAAGTAGGAGACAGTAACACCACCGGCATTGCACAAGAAGTCAGGGATGATGGGAATGCCCCGCTCGTAGAGGATGTTATCCGCGGCAGGGGTGGTGGGGCCATTGGCCAGTTCGGCAATAAAGCGGGCTTGAATTTTATCGGCGTTTTCGGCGGTGATCTGGTTTTCGATGGCACCGGGAATTAGCACATCCACTTTGAGGGTGAGCAAATCTTGGTTGGAGATGGCTTCGGTGTTGGGGCAATCTATGACTTTGCCGGTACGTTTCACGTGTTGGGCGATGGTGGTGTAATCCAGCCCCCCACTGTTGTGAATGCCGCCAAATTCGTCACTGACGGCGATTACTTTCATGCCCAGAATTTCGGCGGCCAATTTAGTGGCAAAAGAACCTACATTGCCAAAGCCCTGAATGGCGCAGGTTGCGCCTTGTAGATTGATGCCCAGATGTTTCGCCATTTCACGAATGGTGAAGATGCCGCCCAGAGCTGTGGCTGGGCCACGACCGGCGGAGCCGCCCAGTTCTAAGGGTTTGCCGGTGATGACACCGGGTTCGCGGTGGCCGGTGATGACTTCGTACTCATCGAGCATCCAGGCCATGATTTGGGGATTGGTGTTGACATCGGGAGCCGGTACGTCTTGGGTAAGGCCGACAAAGCGGGCGATGACGCGCATGTAACCCCGGCTGAGGCGTTCCAACTCACCGGGGGAGAGTTCACGGGGGTTGCAGATGACGCCCCCTTTGCCACCACCGAGGGGGACATTGACAACGGCCGTTTTCCAGGTCATCCAGGCGGCCAGGGCACGTACGGTGTCTACGGTTTCGTTGGGGTGAAAGCGGATGCCACCTTTGGCTGGGCCACGAGCATCGTTGTACTGCACACGGAAGCCACGGAAGGTTTGGGTGCTGCCGTCATCCATTTTTACGGGGATAGTGAAGTGGAATTCACGCATTGGCTCCCGAAGGAAGGCGTGCATATCGGGGGCGAGTTGGAGAACCGCGGCCGCTTCATCTAGCTGTTGTTGGGCAATCATGAAAGGATTTAGATTTTCACTCATGGGAAATACGCTCCAATTAGGTTTCTATCGCTATGGGATGTAAATGGGGATAGGTCACATTGTTTGTTACCCGGTAATCGCCTTGGGGCAAATATCTTTCGGCGAAGTGGCAGGTAAAAGACCAACGTGGTGTGATGGAGGGGGTGTCCATACAGCCCGGATTATAACGCCATAACGAAAAAGTAGGGTAGTGTGGAGTGTCAGGCAGGCCAGGTGAGGTTTGTCAGATTCGCCCCTGAAATGGGGCTTTGATACACTTTGCCAGCAAGAGGGGGTTTAACCACAGATTTTACAGATGAGTCTACGGAAAAAACGCACGCCAAGGTGCCAAGAACGCCAGGTCACCAGAGAAAAATTCGTGTTAATTCGTGGCTTCTTTCAGTGCACTCACAGATTAACACAGATTTTCTGAGCGTTTTTTGTCCTCTGTGTCCCATTTTTGAGGAGCAGTATGGAAAATCAATTCGTTATAGCGTTTGTGTTGAGTGGTGTGATTGCCGCGGCCGCGATGTGGCGTCACTCGCTTTCCCTTTCCGGAGCCGTGGGTGCGCTCATTGTGGGTACCTTGACCTTTGGCTTGGGTGGTGCGGTGTGGGGCATTTTGTTGGGGGTGTTTTTTGTCACATCGAGCGCCCTTTCCCATTTTAAGGAGCGGGAAAAGCGCGCGGCCGCGGAGAAATTTGAGAAAGGACACACACGCGATATCGGTCAGGTTATGGCCAATGGGGGGCTGGGTGCGCTCATCGCGTTGTTGAGCTGGTTATCACCCGATCCCGGCCATCTGGGCTGGTTCGCCCTCTTTTTGGGGGTTATCGCTACGGTGAATGCGGATACCTGGGCCACAGAATTAGGCACATTGAGCCAGCGACCCCCTCGGCTCATCACGACAGGGCGGGTGGTTGAGGTGGGCACATCCGGGGGGATTTCGCTCTTGGGCACGACCGTATCGTTTTTGGGCGGATTATTGATTGGGGTCGTGGCCGGGTTGTTGCACCAGGAAATAGGGTTAGGCATTGCGGCCGCGTTAGGGGGAGTGGGTGGGTTGGCTGGTTCACTCATGGACAGCCTGATGGGAGCCACGGTCCAGCAAATTTATTACTGCGACAGGTGCCAGAAGGATACGGAGCGAAAGATACACCGTTGTGGTACGGTTACGCGGCCGCATCGGGGTTGGGCCTGGCTCAATAACGACCTCGTTAACCTTATTTCCTCGTTCGGGGGTGGGTTAGTGGCCTTGTTGTTATGGTTCATTTTTAGCTAAACCAAACCACACATATTCCTTCACCCTTTGTTTACTGGCATCCTTTCCCCTTTTCGCGTTACAATTGCCCCCTACACCTGAGTACTATTTACACGAGGAAATCACCTATGTCGCCGAGGGAAATCCCACCGGGCCTGACCCTACGCTGGACATTTGCCGGACACAAAGGACGTATCACCCGCATGGTTTGGGCTGCTCATGAACCGGTGTTAGCATCCGCTTCTTATGATCAGACCGTGCGGTTGTGGGTTATTGATCAAGAAAAAGAAAAACTTGTTCTGGTAGGTCATGTCGGTTCCGTTTTTGGCCTTGACCTTACCCCGGATGGCCGTTATCTGGTTTCTGCTTCCAAAAACATCATCAAAGCCTGGGACACAACCAGTAACCTTTCCTGGCGCACGTTTCGCAATCATGAAGATTTGGTTTATGATGTCTCCGTTACCCGGGATGGGCGCTGGGTCGTTTCTGGTTCATTTGACAAGACAGTACGCATTTATGATTTGCAGGAAGGGGTGGATGTCCAGATATGTCATGGACATAGCGGCCGCGTGGGCGCCATCACCACAACCCCCAATAGCCAGTACGCTATTTCTGCTTCAGGAGATGCTACCATTCGCTTCTGGCATTTGCCCGATGGTCAGCCCGGCCATTGTCTGAAAGGGCATGGGGGCGAAATTCTTTCCGTAGACGTATCACCCAACGGGCAATGGCTTATTTCCGGGGCCGAGGATAAAACGGTACGGGTGTGGGATGTTCACTCTGGGGAACTCGTTCAAGTGCTCAAAGGGCACGCTGGCTCTATCACCTCGGTCTCCTTTGCCCGCAATGGCCGCTTTTTTGCCTCGAAAGCCACCGATGATACGGTGCGTATTTGGGACAGTGAACGGTGGCAGATGGTGGCGGTTTTAGAGGAAGCGCATCTGGGTAACGCGTTTACCGGGCTGGCTTTTCACCCGCGTTTGCCGCTCCTGGCGACCCTGACCGGGCGGGACAAGATTCTCCGGGTATGGGAAGTGGATTTTGATGTGTTAGCTATGTAATAGCTGGACAAACGGGTTCAATCTTCCTGATTGGACTCATTCAATTAAGCGTAATCAAAAACCTTCGCCAAGTCTCAGACTTGGCGAAGGTTTTTATTTTAGCCCCTGGTGAGTCAATTCTGTGGGGCCGAGTCAGCCCTTCTCGCGGTTCTTGACCTGAGTTTTTATTTTCCTATTCGTGCTAATTTGTTTAATTCGTGGCAAAAACCTCGTTTCTTAGGACGGTTTTACGGCGGTGATGCGGGCACTAAACAGGCGGGGCTGGCTCAGGTCTAAGACGGTTTCGGCAAACTCTACGCCTGGAGCGGATTTGTCTTGTACGGAAATTTGGGCAAGACCGGCGGCGGCCATAGCGCCTACATAATCCTGCACAGGTTCGGCTCCAGTTATACAAGCGGCCCAATCGTTCATATTGGCGCGTTGTTCGGCACTGTACCGCCCTTGTACCACCATATCTGACACAGCGACGCGGCCGCCGGGTTTGAGAACGCGGAACACCTCACGAAAAACAGCCGGTTTGTCTGGGCTGAGGTTAATGACGCAATTGGAAATAATGACATCCACACTGTTGGATTCGACCGGTAACTGTTCAATGAAACCTTGCCGAAACTCTACATTGGTGGCGCCTACTTTCTCTTTGTTGCGCTGGGCTTTGGCCAGCATTTCCGGGGTCATGTCCACCCCGATAACGTGTCCGGTTTCGCCTACCTGCTTGGCGGCCAGGAAACAATCAATCCCCCCACCAGAGCCTAAATCCAGGACGGTCTGGCCGGGTTGTAAAGCGGCCAGGGTAATCGGGTCACCACAGCCCAGTGAGAGGTTGGTCACTTCGGTGGGTAGGGCGGTGGTATCTATATCGTAAAGGGAGACCTGCGAATTGCAACCACAGGCATTGTCACCGTCGCCGCAGCAACTGGCGTTGCTACCACCGCTGAACGGGTCAATGGCGATCGCGGCCGCGTCGCTGGTGGCGGCTACTTTGCCATAACGCTGGCGAACTTCTTTATGAATCGTGTCCATTGTCAACTGAGTCATCACTTGCTCCTTGGGAGGTAAATGCGGCCGCCCTATAAAATGAGTGAGTTCAACCGGGCGCGGCCGCATACCCTGGTTCTCTCGATGGGAAATTGTCATATCGACATGTGTCTATATATAAAGACAAAAAAAAGCTCATTGCCCTTCATCAGCCTACAACGTCAATTTTGGTTAACGGTACATGCTGCCTTTGCGGCGCAAATTGCTGCATCAGCAGGCCACAACACACGGCTACAGCATCTTGATTTAAGGTGTAAAAAATCTGCTTACCATCGCGCCGCGTATTCACTAACCCTGCTTCGCGCAGAATGCTCAAATGATGAGAAATGGTGGGCTGGGTGACGCCACCCATCCGATCAACCACATCACTCACGCAGAGCCAATCACAGCACAACAAGTTCATCACTTGTTGGCGTGTTTCATCGGCGATAGCCTTAGCGAAAATGACTGGGTCGGTTGTTATCATCAGTAGAACATATTGATAAACGTCAATATGAAGGCAATTATAAGGATTGAAATTGATTTGTCAAGGGGTTGCGGCCGCGAGAAAATCTTAACGTTCCCAATTGCTACTTTGGTCTGGTTTGACATTCATATAGCCCCTCAGTAGAATCAATCTGTTATCTGGTGGACATGCATTCAAGCGGTCCGAGACATAAGGCCGAATAAAGCGACCCACCTTATTCTCCCACCCATTTTCCCCATCAGTTATTCACTGGCCCTGGCAAGTGAGTTTATTAAAAAAGAACCGACCTAATGTCCAGACCGCCAATCAAAGAAGAAGCCTGAATACACCCTGGCGTCTTTTGCGCCATTGGGTGTATTTTCCGGGGCGCTCACCATGACAGATGAAAACCAGAGGAACTCAGGAGAACTGGGTGGAACTCTGGGAACGCGCAAGTTGCAACCGGCAACTTGCCACTTGCAACTTTTTTTCGCAGGAGAAAATAATGCGGATTGTTGTAGATGCAATGGGTAGTGACACTTATCCGGAACCTGATGTAGCAGGGGCGGTAATGGCCGCTCGCGAATGGGGTGAGGAAATCATCCTGGTGGGTGATGAAGCCCGTATTCAGGCACAATTGGCCAAACAGAACATAACGGGTTTGCCACTAACGGTGCGTCATGCCAGCCAGGTTATCGAAATGACCGATACGCCGTCTAAGGCTAGCCGGGAAAAACGTGACTCTTCGATGCACGTGGGGTTACAAATGGTTGGCGCAGGCGAAGCTGATGCCTTTGTTTCTGCGGGCAATACAGGGGGTATTTTAGCCGTGGCTACCTTGCGGCAGTACGGCCTGGGTCGTATTGCCGGTGTCAAACGGCCCGCGCTAGGTGTCATTTTCCCCACCAAAGAGCGGCCTTTGCTCATAGATAATGGAGCCAATGCCGATTGCAAACCGGAATACCTGCTCCAATTTGGTTTAATGGGCAGTGTCTATGTGGAAAAATCGCTGGGGATCAAAAATCCACGGGTAGCCCTCATCTCCAATGGTGAAGAAGAAGGCAAAGGTAATTTGCTCATTAAGGAAACGATACCGTTGCTGGCTAACAGCGGTTTGAACTACATTGGCAATATTGAGCCAAAGGAGTTCATGCGGGGAGCAGCCGAAGTAGGGGTGACCGATGGCTTTACGGGCAACATTATGATGAAAACGGCTGAGGCGGTCGCCAGTTATTTATTGCAATTGGTGCGGCAAGAGATTATGTCCAGCCCTATTACCCAGTTAGGGGGTCTGTTGGCACGGCCGGCCTTCCGCCGGGCGGGCAAACAGTTAGACCCGAACGAAGTGGGGGGCGCGCTCCTGCTGGGGGTAAATGGGGTTGTAGTGATTGCGCATGGCCGTTCTAACGCCTATGCCATCAAACAGGCTGTGGGCCAGGCCCGCAGGTGCGTGGCCCAAAAGGTAGTAACGGCAATTGGGCAAAGTGTTGGTGGTCCCGCCGATGGATGAAAAACGGGGAACTCGTAGGAACTCTAGGAACTCAGGGGAACTCGAAACCTGAAACTCGAAACTTATTTTCTCAGGAGTTCCCCATGAGCGGTGCGCACCAAGATGGATGAAAATCGAGGAACTCTTGCCACTTTGCCACTTTGCCACTTATTTTCGCAGGAGTACACAATGGATAATCAATTTTTAGATTCTCGCGGCCGCGCCCGGGTCGTTATAACCGGAATGGGCGTGATTTCCCCAGTAGGGGACACTCTGGAAGAGAGTTGGCGCAACGTGGTAGAGGGGCATTCCGGTATTGGCCCCATTACCCAGTTTGATGCCAGTGATTTGCCCTGCCGCATTGCCGGGGAAGTTAAGGATTTTGTCGCCAAGAAGTATATGGATTTTAAGGATGCCCGAAGGATGTCACGAGCCTCCCAGTTAGCGGTCGCGGCCGCGCGGATGGCCCTGGCCCACGCCGGTATAACCGATCCCGTGCCCGATCCTGAAGATACGGGTGTGGTTGTTGGCACGGGTATGGGCGGTTTTGAGAAGGCGGACGAGAGCATCACCATTCTGCGCCAGCATGGCGTCGGCCGGGTCAACCCGTTTGCCGTTCCTAGCTCCTTAGCCAACATGCCCAGCCACCATGTCAGCCTCATGGCCGGAACCCTGGGGCCGATCAGTAGCGTGGTAGCCGCCTGTGCCACCGGGACCCAGGCCATTGGCGAAGCGTGCGAATTCATTCGACGGGGAGCGGCGTCCATGGTATTGGCCGGGGGGGTGGAAGGGTTGATTCACCTGGGAGCCGTGGCTGGTTTTATTGCCATGCGCGGCCTGACCCTCAATTTCAACGACCGACCGGAAGAAGCATCCCGCCCGTTTGACAAAGATCGGGACGGATTTATCTTGAGTGAAGGGGCGGGTATCGTCGTGTTGGAGCGGTTAGACAAAGCCCTGGCTCGGGGGGCTACCATTTATGGCGAGATGTTAGGCCATGCCTCTTCGTCAGATGCGTACCATGTCGCCGCACCTGACCCGGAAGGGGCGGGGGCGGTGCGGGCCATGCGTTGGGCCGTGCGCGATGCCGGACTGCCGCTAGAAGCGATTGATTATATTAACGCCCACGGCACATCCACCCCGGTGAACGATGCCACGGAAACATACGCGATTAAAAAGTTATTTGGCGAACGGGCGTATGAGATGGCCGTCAGTAGCACTAAATCGGTGATGGGGCACGCGATGGGAGCGGCAGGGGCGATTGAGTCCATTTTCTGCGCTATGGCCTTACACACGGGCATTTTGCCACCCACCATTAATTACGAAACGCGTGATCCAGCCTGTGATCTGGATTATGTGCCTAATGAAGCCCGGCAAACGCCGATTCGCACGGCCATGTGCAACTCCTTTGGGCTGGGCGGGCAAAATGCCTGCCTGGTTTTGGGAAAATATGAAGCCGCAAACGGTGAACAGTAAATGGAAATTATTCGTGACGATAAAAAAATTGCCCGCTACCGACAAATTGGGATTATTACCATGTTTGTCAGTATTGGGGTGTTGTTGTTAGGCATGTTTGTGGGTAGTAATCAGGCCTGGAGTTTGTTGGCTTTAGGCGGGGGCTGGTTGCTGGCGCAAGTGAGTTTGTACCTGTCGAACCGGTATGTGCGGAAACCACGCCCGGATGAGGCGCTGGATGAGGCGTTAGAAAAGTTGGTGGCGGAGAAGGTGGTGAAACGCGGCCGCGTCTATCATTACTGTCTGCCCGTCTCCCACGTGCTACTCACCCCCGATGGCCTCGTGCTTTTTATCCTGAAATATCAGCGGGGCAACATGGTAGCCGATGGCGACAAGTGGCGTCAAACCCGCACGGGCCTGTTCAACCTGAACAAATATTTGGGACAAGAAAACATCGGCAACCCCAGCCGCGAAGCCGAATCCGCCTTGCAGGTAACGGCCAACTTTTTAAAGAAACATGCGCCCCAGGTTGAAGAAGTGCCGATGGCTGTGTTGATCGCCTTTACCACCGTGGCCAACAGTCAGCTAGATGTACAAAAATCGCGTATCCCGGCTATGCACATGAGTAAGGTTAAGGGTTATTTGAAACAACAATGGCAAAAGCGCACCCCTATGGCTCGTGGCGACTATGAGGCGATTCAGGCCGCGTTTGATAAGGCGGCTGGTGTAAATGGCGCCGGGCAGGCTTAACGCGGAAATGCAGGTGAACATGATGGAAATAGCCCCGGGTATCTTTTGTTTACCGAGGAGAGCGTCAGTTCCCGGGGGGGGGGGGGGGGGGGATGGTGTTGCGGCTATGCCTAAAAACAAAGACAAGATTTGGGCCGCTATTCAACAGGTAGGGCATGACCCGCAACGGCTCAACCGGCTGATTATCACTCATGCCGATATTGACCATGCAGGCAGCGCGGCCGCGATCCAATCAGCTACTCAGGCTACGGTTTATGCCGGGCTGGACACCGCCCAACATCTTCATCAGGGCACGATGCCCAAGCATATGCCCTGGTTGGCCGATCTCATTTCAAGCTGGTTTATGCGGTTGGATGTTGTGTCAGAGTTGGTCAAAATGAAAGATGGGGATGAATTGCCGGTAGGCCGGTGGTTTGGGGACGCGGGGCGGGTCATAATCGTTCCGCCCTGCGCCTTCTCAACTTACAACCTGAAGTGATTGCCTGTGGTCATGGACAACCCCTCAGCCGCAAACAGTCCGATTGGTCACCTCTTTTGCATCAGCTACAAAACCAATAACAAGTTGGAGTTTGGCGAAAATTAGAACACCCTCTGGAACCTCTCAGTCTCTCAAGTCTCTTAGTCCCCAGAGGTCAGCGCCCAAAACGCCACTGTCCAGTAACAAGGGGCTTTGGAACCCGACAAACTCAAAACGCGAGGTCTTCTATGGCATTAGAAAAACGCTCCATTCTCAACAAAGAACTAGCCGAACTTCGGACCAGTATTTCCCGTCTGGCGGGTATGGTAGATGAAGCCATCATGCAAGCCATGGCCAGTTTGTACGAACACGATGTGGACCTGGCTCAAACCGTTAATGCGAATGACATTCACCTAAACCATTTGCGTTATGCCATAGAAGAAGAATCCTTCAAAGTGCTGGCGACCCAACAGCCCTTCGCTCAGGATTTGCGCACCGTTGTGGCGATCATGCATGCAGCGGTAGAGCTAGAGCGGATGGGTGATCATGCCGCCGGAATTGCCCGTATGGTTACCCGGTTACCCATCGAAAAAGAGTTTGTCTCTGTGCACAAATTACCGCAGATGGAAAAGCGAGCACGCCAAATGCTCAACGAGAGCATCCAGTCATTCCTTACGGGCGATGTTGAACTGGCCCATAAATTGATGAAACGGGATAACAAACTGGATAAACATTATCGCACCGTGTTCAGTGAAACTTTGCAAGAAATGCGTGACGATGCTTACATCGAACAGGCCAATTATTTGTTGTGGACAGCGCACAATCTGGAGCGCATTGGTGACCGGGCAGTCAACCTGGCTGAACGAGTGGTTTTTATGATTACCGGCAAATTTACGGAGTTTGACGCGGGCACACAAACATGACACCCAGGTGGGTTCCGATTAGAGCTATTTGAAAACCAGTTGACAATCAGCAACTTTGGACTAGAATCCAGCCCCACGTAGACGCAAGTGGTACCTATTTCCTGTGCTACAAGGAGGTGATCACCACAAAAAAGCGTTAAAACCCATTCCCTCGTGTATGTTTTGCTTGAAGCCAATCAGGCAAATCAGATCAGATTTTTGTAACCCCAAATTAAGTCAGGAGAAGAGAACATGAAGAAACGTACCTTTTTATTGGTTGCTTTGCTGTTAGTGTTGGGCATTTTGCTTACTGCCTGTGGCGGTGGTGAAACCAACAATGGTGCTAACGACGCCAACGCTGGTAATAACACCAACACGGGTGACAACGCTAACACGGGCAACAACGCTAACACGGGCAATAATAGTGGCGAAGAAGTAGCCGCCCTTACCTGTGATGACGCCATTGGTTGTGTGGAAATTGGCCCCGATGATCCCATTCACGTTGCTTATATGCTGACCATTTCTGGCGCGACTGCCTCTTTGGGTGAAGACTCCCGTGGTGGCATTGAAATCGCCATTGATGACCGTGGTGGTGAACTGTTGGGCCATGAAATCCGCCTGAGCGGTGAAGACTCCGGCTGTAGTGCGGAAGGTGGACAAGCGGCCGCGCAAAAAGTTGCCGCCGACACATCCATCGTCGGTATTGTCGGAACTAACTGCTCCAGTTCAGCTGAAGCGGCCATGACAACCCTCAGCGGTGCTGGCTTGGTTTTGATCTCCCCCTCCAACACGGCCCCCCGCCTGACCGAACAAGATGCTACGAAAGGTGGCACCTGGTTGCCCGGTTACTACCGCACGGCCCACAATGACCTGTTCCAGGGTCGTGTAGCCGCCGAATTTGCCTACAATGAATTGGGTGCGCGTACAGCCGCCACCATTCATGATGGTAGCCCCTACGCTGATGGTCTGCGCATTGTCTTTGAAGAAGTGTTTGTTGAATTGGGTGGTGAAGTAACCTACTCTGGTTCTATCAATGTGGGTGACACTGACATGAGTGGTGTTCTCACGACTGTGGCGACTACCCCCCCCGACCTCATTTACTTCCCCATCTTTGAGCCGGAAGGTAACTTCATTGCTGCGCAAGCGCGTGAAAATGCTGACCTGGCGGAGACTGCTTTGATGGGTGCGGACGGTTTATTAGCTGACACCTTCCCCGAAGGCACGGGCGCGGCCGCAGTCGGTATGTACCTCTCTGGCCCGGCTGTGACGGGTGATGCTTACACCGCTTTCCTGGCCCAATGGACCGAGAAATTTGGTGGCACTCCCCCCAGTGGTTTCCATGCACATGCTTATGACGCCACCAACATTCTGCTGAACGCCATCGAAGCTGTGGCTCAGGTCGGTGATGATGGCTCTATTCTCATTGGGCGTCAGGCTCTGCGCGATGCTATTACGGCTACCGCCAACTTCGATGGCCTGACCGGCACCCTCACTTGTAATGCCACCGGCGACTGCGCCACCGGCGAAGCGTTGGCCATCTATGAGCTTAAACAAGCGGAAGTAGACGGCAACTGGCCGCCCGAAGTGATCTATACCCCCTAGTTGCGGCTGAGGTAGCCCGTAAGCTGGCGTTCTGTAACAAGGAAGAAATAGCTAACGCGGCCGCGTTAACGCAACAAAATAATGTCTAAACATAATGAGCCAGGGCAACCCCCTGGCTCATTTGCATAATTTTCATCTTAAAAGAAAATAGTCGCGTTAGCTTGTGTCATCCCCCTCGCCCTAAAAGGATATTTGTACATGTGGCAACGATACTTAGATCGGTTCTCTTGGGTTAGTTTTGTCATAGGGTTTTTGCGTGTCGCCATTATTGTGGCGGTTCTGATTGGCTCATATAACACGCTACGATCAGGGCAATACACAGGAGCACAATGGGTTGATCTCATTACAGCGGGCCTGGCTCAAGGAAGTATCTATGCCCTTATTGCTTTAGGGTACACCCTCGTTTATGGCATTTTGCTCATGATTAACTTCGCTCACGGCGAGGTCTTTATGGCGGGGGCATTCACGGCCAGTTTCCTGGCTAATTACTTTAATCGCAGTGGGTTTCTAGAGCAGTCCCCTATTTTAGCCATTTTGATTCTCCTGATTTTTGCCGGGTTAGTCTCAGCCAGTATCGCTATGTTACTGGAACGCATCGCTTACCGCCCCTTGCGGAATGCGCCCCGCCTCATCCCCCTCATTACGGCCATTGGCGCCTCATTCTTTCTGCAATACACCTTCCGGGGGTTGTACGGCTCGGATTCCCAATCCTATCCTACTTCCATTGCTTTTATCGCCGGTGATTTTAATGTTTTTGGGTTATTAATCGCCCGCAAAGAAGTATTTGTTTTCTTTTGCGCCCTGATTCTTATGTTTGGCCTCTACTGGCTGGTAGAACGAACCAAAATTGGTATGGCCATGCGGGCTGTCTCGGAAAACAAAGAAGTAGCTGCTCTTATGGGGATCAACATAGATAAGATTATTGTGACCACGTTTGCTCTCGGAGGGGCGCTGGCAGGAGCGGCCGGGGTTATCAACGGGTTGTATCGGCCACAAGGCGTTATTTTTACCATGGGTTTCTTCCCTGGTGTTAAAGCCTTTACCGCCGCGGTGCTGGGGGGAATTGGCAACGTACCTGGGGCCATGTTAGGTGGACTATTGCTGGGCGTATTTGAAACGGTTGGCCCGAATTTAGTTTTGAGTGGGTTGGGCATTCCCGCGGCCAATCAGTTAAAAGACGCAATTGCTTACACCATGCTCGTTTTGGTGCTTATTTTCCGTCCCAGCGGCATTTTGGGTGAACGTCTGTCCGAAAAGAAAGCGTAAGGTGGCAAGAGATTATGGAGACAAAAACGGTAGATTGGCGTTATCTCATTCGGGTTGGCTTAATTGCCGGTACTGTGGCTTTATATACTTCAGTGATTGGTATGGTGGTTCTGTTTAGTGACCGCTCGCTGATTTCTGGGGTATTAAACTTGGGTCAGGTAGCCTTGTTTACGGCGACACTTTTAGTTGGTTACAATGTTGGGCGCAAACGGGCACCTAACGCGGCCGCGGTTCTGCGAGATGGGGCGATTGTGGGGGCTGTATCAGCCGTACCTTTGGTATTGCTTCTTTTTGTCATGCAGTGGCTAACGGCGCAGGAAATTAACTACCGGGCTATGTTTGTGAACCTATCCCCTGCCTTGATTAATTTATTGACATTTGATCAGGAAAGTTGGGTCGTCGGGGCTTTATTGTTGGTGCTGGTGACGACCGTTTTAGGCGTGTTGGGTGCTGGTTTTAATGTTGTGCCAGAACGAATGCGGCAGGCTCTTTTTCAAGGTATTGCCTGGACAGTGGGGATTGGGTTATTTAGCGAACTTATTTTGCAAGTCCTAGATGGGCTGGCAGATACCGTGTCGTTTGGGCGAGATGCCGGGTTTTTGGATGGCATTAACCGCTTTGCCCGCCAGGGCTTTACCCAAGGGGCAACGAAACCGGGTGTCGCGGCCGCGATTTTTATCCTCGTCACCCTGCTAGCGTATTGGTGGCCCAATTTGCGGCCGCGGACACAACCACGCCCCGCCTCACCCCAAACCCCCATACGCCGCCAGATTACTCTTATTGTTGTGGCCGTTACCTTGCTCATCGTGCCCTGGTTCCTGGGTGATTACCTCAGTGAAGTACTTGTTACGGTAGGCCTTTACGTCCTTATGGGATTGGGTCTTAACATTGCCGTAGGTTTAGCCGGTTTGCTTGACCTGGGCTATGTGACCAATTTCGCGGTGGGAGCCTACCTTATGGCGACCCTCACCAACACTGGCCCCGAAAAAACGATGGAACTTTCCTTTTGGGTGGTTATTCCGCTCTGTGTTTTGGCCGCGATGGTCACCGGTTTTGTGTTGGCCTTACCGGTTTTAAGGATGCGGGGTGATTACCTGGCCATTACCACCCTGGGTTTTGGGGAAATTATCCGCCTTTTAGCCTTATCAGACTGGTTAAAACCTTTGATCGGGGGCGCCCAGGGCATTCTTTTTATCCCTAAACCAGCCGTCGGTGACTTTTCTTTGAGTGGACCCCGTGAGCTGTACTATGTCATCTTGTTAAGTTGTTTACTCGTCCTTTATGTTTCCGTGCGCTTGAACAACTCCCGCACCGGGCGGCAATGGATGGCCTTGCGTGAGGATGAAGATGTAGCCAAAGCGATGGGCATTGACACGACCATGAGCAAATTGTTGGCCTTTACCCTTAGCGCCGCTTCCGGCGGCATCGCTGGGGCCATTTTCGCCAGCAAATTAGGCACCATCTTTCCCAGCAGTTTCAACTTGATCATCTCCATCAATGTGCTGGCCCTGATCATCGTTGGTGGTATGGGCAGTGTGCCCGGTATCGTTTTGGGTGCGCTGGTACTCATCGGTTTACCTGAACTTCTGCGTGAGTTTGCCGAATATCGCTTCCTGATCTATGGCGTTCTGCTCATCTTTATGATGTTAGCCCGACCAGAAGGGTTGATCCCTTCGGCCATACGCCAACGAGAATTGCGAGTTGATGACGAGACCGCGATTCCCGCAGGAGCGACTGGCGATTAGGTATTCGACTCTGGCGAACGTTTGGACGACCTCTGGAAATCTCTTAATCTCTCAATCTCTTAGTTTCCAGAGGTCAGCACAAAAAACGCCAATGTCGAGTTAGGTATTAACTGGTTCGGATTGGTTCCCTTTCACAAATGGAACCAAGTTTGGCAAAGGGTTAACGCATTATTCCAGCAAAGGATAAAAACAGTTATGACCGATAACATTCTGGTTGCCGAGCAAGTCACGAAACGGTTTGGTGGGCTGGTCGCGATCAAAAATCTGACTTATGCCATTCCGCGCCAGAGCATTGTCAGCATTATTGGACCTAATGGCGCGGGCAAAACGACTTTTTTTAACTGTATCACCGGCTTTTACTCCATTGATGAAGGGTCGATGGTCTTTGATGGCACCCGCCTGAATGGGCGTTCTTCCGATCAGATCACCCGCTTGGGTGTTGCCCGCACCTTCCAAAATATTCGCCTGTTCAACAACATGACCGCCATTGAGAATATTATGGTGGGACAGGAGCCGCACTTATCCTCTAGCTGGATCGGCTCCGTTTTGGGAACCCCCTTTAGTCGTAAAAATGAAACTGAGGCCGAAAACGAAGCCCGTCGTTTGCTCCGGTTTGTGGGGTTGGGTGGTAAAGGGGACTTGTTAGCCAAAAATCTACCCTATGGCGATCAACGCCGCCTGGAAATTGGCCGTGCCCTGGGCAGTAAACCCAAGTTGTTGTTGTTAGATGAACCAACTGCGGGCATGAATCCAAAAGAAACTGCCGAGACCACGATATTTATTCGCCGCCTGCGCGATGAGTTGGGTATCACTATTTTGCTCATTGAACATGATATGCGGGTGGTTATGGGGATTTCGGAGCAGGTGACGGTGCTGGATTACGGCGAGAAGATTGCCGAAGGTTTACCGGCTGACATTCAAAGTAACCCCCGTGTGATTGAAGCGTACTTGGGCCGGGGCGCGGCCGCGAGCGCTACCATTGAAGTTGCCGCCGCTTGATTTTGGGAGAAGAACTTATGACTTTATTACAAGTCAACGATGTCCATACCTATTATGGCAATATCCATGCCCTCAAAGGCATTTCTCTGACGGTACAAGAGGGTGAAGTGGTTTGCCTCATCGGTGGTAATGGGGCCGGTAAAACCACAACCTTGCGGACGATTAGCGGCCTGCTTAAGCCCCGGCAAGGTAAGGTGTTGTTTCGTGGCGAAGACATGATTGCTTTTCCCGCCCACACCTTAACCAGTAAAGGCATCGCCATGGTTCCCGAAGGGCGAGGTGTCTTCGCTAAACTCACCGTCACGGAAAACCTGGAGTTGGGAGCCTATTACCGCAACGACAAAGAGGGCATTAAAAAAGATATTGATTATGTCTTCTCTCTTTTCAGCCGTCTGAAAGAACGGCATAAGCAGTTGGCAGGCACGATGAGTGGGGGGGAACAGCAGATGTTGGCGATGGGGCGGGCGCTTATGTCGCGGCCGCGGCTTCTTCTGCTCGATGAACCCAGTATGGGGTTAGCCCCCGTCCTGGTAGAAGCTATCTTCGATATCATTAAAACCATCAACAAAGAGGGTGTCACCATCCTTTTGGTCGAACAAAATGCCCACATGGCCCTACAAGTAGGGCATCGTGGTTATGTTTTGCAGACAGGCGAAATCATTCTTAGCGATTCGGCCAAAGCCTTGCAACAAAATGCCACCGTCCAAAAAGCATATTTGGGTATTGAATAAATTCAGGCGGGCAATTTTTTGATTTGATTCCTGGCAATTCATAATATTCGTGTATTCGTGATTGCCCCCAGCGGAGCCAACTTCCCCAACGCTCAAACCTGAAACCTGAAACCTGAAACTTAAAATGAAACTACTCATTCTCTCGGCACAAGAAGTTGTTCGGGCCTTGCCCATGACTGAAGCAATAGAAGGAATGAAAATCGCGTTTGCCCAGCTTTCGGCCGGCAAAACCAGTGTGCCGTTGCGTAATCATATAGATGTCCCGGCGCATCAGGGTGTAGCTCTAGTAATGCCTGCTTATTTGCATGAAACAGGCGAACTGGCCGTGAAGCTGGTCTCTGTTTTCCCTCAGAATCCGCAACATGGGTTGCCGGTTATCAATGGTGTGGTGATGGCCCTGGATGTGATGACGGGTCTGCCGCTGGCCTTGATGGATGGGGCCACCGTGACGGCTATTCGCACAGGCGCGGCCTCGGGGGCGGCTACTGATCTATTGGCTCGACCAGAAGCCCGCACGGTGGCGATTTTTGGCAGTGGGGTGCAGGCGCGAACGCAGTTGGAAGCGGTTTGCGCCGTCCGGGATATTGAACAGGTATGGGTGTACAGCCCTAACCCGGCTAATGGGCATCAGTTAGCCATGGAGATGGCGGGCCGCGGCCGCATTCCTCCCCACATCACGGTGGCTACTACCCCCGCCCAGGCCGCGTGCGAAGCCGACATCATCTGCACCGCCACTTCGTCGGCTGTGCCCGTTTTTGCGGGAGCCGATGTGCGACCGGGAACCCACATTAACGCCGTTGGCACCTTCCGCACCACCATGCGTGAAGTAGACAGTGAGACAGTGTGCCGGGCGTTGGTGGTTGTTGATGAGCGGGCTTCGGCGTGGGCGGAAGCGGGTGATCTGGTCATTCCGCTGGAAGCCGGAGAGATCGAGGCCAGCCACATTTATGCCGAGTTAGGGGAGATTGCCGCCGGACAAAAAGAGGGCCGAACCTCGGCGGAGCAAATCACGCTTTTTAAATCGGTGGGGAACGCCGTGCAAGATGCCATAGCGACAGGGATTGTGTTAAGGAGCGCGGCCGCGAACCAACTCGGTATTTATGTCAACTTGTAGAACCCCACCCCTGGTTCGTAGTAACGGCTTTAGCCGGTTCCCCACTAACAACGCACGACCCCGGCCTACGTTAGCCTGTGATGAGCACCCGGCGCACTCTCACCAGCCTCGTTTGTGCCCCCTTTCCCCCTTGTTATACTCACCCCCTACGAAAGAAAATAACGAACCGCAGAGACGCAGAGAACGCAGCGAAAAGAAAGAATCGGCGTAAATCTGTGTCGTCGTCGGTTTAATCTTGGCGCTTGAATCAACCCAATAAGGGCCAGACATTCGTTCTGGTCCCTACCATCAAAGGCTTGACCAGCTATGCGACTGCAACCAACCTGGAAATTATTCTGCCTCTGCCTGTTTACCTGCCTGATTCTGGTAAGTTGTGGCAATGAGGATGTGGCTGCGACGGTAACGATTACCCTGCAACCTACCCCGACAAACAAACCACTGGCTACCCCACTCGCGGCCGCGACCCGATCCTGGCCTCAGTCTGTCGCCGAAATCGAATACATCACCGTCGCCACTGATGCCCCCTCACGGTCACGGCAATTCAGCGATTTTGACCCGTTTGGTCAGGTAATCGGCTTTGAGGCTGACCTTATGGCTGAGATCAGCACCCGCACGAACTGGCAATATGAGTTTGTGGTGACAGCGTTTGATGGCCTGTTAGCCAGCATCGCCGAGGGTGAATTTGATGTGGCTCTTTCCACCATCGTTACCCCTGAAGAACCCGTTCCCGGTGTGGCCTTTACGGAACCGTATCTGGAAATTGGACAGGTGCTGGTGGTACGGGCCGATGAAGCATTGATTCTCACCCCGGCTGATTTGTCGGCCGATATGGTGGTGGCGGTGCAGGAATATTCCAGCGGGTTTGACGCGGCCGCGCTCCTGGACCTTGATCTCGATAACCTACTCCTGAGCAAGACCCCCACCGAAGCGCTACAGGCAGTCATTAATGGGCAGGCGCGTGCGGCCATCGTAGACCATCCTGACGCCGAATATTTTGCCACCACCTATTTCCAACAACTCAAAATGGTCGGCACAACCACCGGTGATAGCCGCCCCGGCTGGATCACCAGCAAACAATATGTGATGGCTGTCGCCGAAGAAAACACCGTTTTACTCACCGCCCTGAACGAGGCCATTACAGAGATCAACCAGGATGGCGTGGTGGCTCCCCGCTTAGTAACGGCCTGGCTCATTGCGCCGGATACGGTTAATGCGGGTGAATCACTCATTGGTACAGCGGCCAACGAAATTGTGCTTGGGGTTGTGGGCGAACTGACGAACATTGACCCCGCGGCCGCGACGCCCAACTTCATCTCCTGGGAAGTCAAGATCAACACCATGAGCGGCCTCTACATGCTGGACGCCGACAGCAACCTGGTTCCTGTTCTGGCGGCTGATCTGCCTACGGTCTCAGCCGATGGCCTGGAGTACACCATTCCCTTGCGCCAGGGGCTAACCTTCCCTGATGGCCGTCCTTTTTCGGCCCTGGATGTGAAATGGTCTCTGGATCGGGCCGCCAGTTTAGGCAACTGGCTCATTAACAGCTTCCTCAAGGACACAGCCGACAATGGTTTTGCCGATGCCGATGCGGTGCAGGTATTGAGCGATTATCAGGTCAAAATTGTCCTGCAAGAGCCGATGCCCCACCTTCTTAGCCTGCTGGCTACACCGCCTTATTTCATTGTCAGCCAGGATTGTTTTACCCTGGTGTTTGATGCCCTTAGCACTTGTGGGGGGATTGGCCCGTATACCATCGCCGATTGGGATCAGGGGGAAGTGTTACGCCTGAAAGCGAACCCACAATGGCCGGGCACTGAGCCGCTGTTTGAGAATATTGTGGTGCGTTTTTACACCGACGCGGCCGCGATGCGTTTTGCCCTGGAACGTAGTGCCATAGATATAGCCTGGACGGGGTTGCGCTATCAAGATATTGTGGAGTTACCCCAGGGAAATTATAACGTGGCCGTGGGGCCACCTGTTTTTAAGAGCTATTTGGTCTTTGAGCAGAGTGAACCGCCGTGGGATAGTGACCTGGTGCGGGAAGCGGCCGCGTATGCCATTGACCGTGAAGCGTTGGCTCGTGATGTGTACAGCAATACCCGCTCGGCCCTGTACAGCCCCATCCCTACTAATTTGCCGGAGTCACAACCCTTAGAACCGGCGCGGGATTTGAATAGGGCACAGATATTGCTCGCGGCCGCGGGTTACAGTGCCACCAACCCCCTGGCCGTCACCATTCATTACCTCAACGATGGCCGTTATGGCCCCCAGGAACCAGCCTACGCCGAAGCCATCAAGGCCCAACTAGAAGAAACAGGCATCTTCCAGGTGACACTGGTGGGCGCGCCCTGGGATGAGTTTAGCGGGCAAATTACCCTTTGTGCTTATCCCGCTTTCCTGCTGGGTTGGCCCCCGCTCAACTCTCCACCCCGCTTCGTCGGTGGGTTAGACTGGATCACCTACTTCGTCACCAACACCCAAAACATCTGCTCCAACTACGAAAGCACGACGATGGAACGGCTCTATGGTGAACTGTTTGAGCCGGAAGCCAGCCTTGATCCGGCCCAACTACAGGCCGCTTACACCGACATTCAGGAGCTATGGGCGCAGGAATTCCCCACCCTGGACTTAACCCAGGAACCCCGTGTGGTCATCTCCCTGCCCAAAGTCGCCAACACCCGCATTGACGCCATGGGCCTGCTCCATTATGAAGTCCTGACCAAAAACCAGTAATTTCCCTCTTTTGGGCTTAGGGAAATATACCCGACGCGGCGACAAAGAGATCGCGACAGGGCGAAAAAATTTGTTTACCGGTTGCCGGTGGCTTTGCGGCGGGCGCGGGGGCCAACGATGCGCTCTGTGCCGTCTATTAGCCGCTTGATGTTGGGGCGCAAGGCCCAGGAGACGAAGACGAGGGTGATGAGGCCACCGACAAAATAGGCGGGGGTTTCTTCTTTGCCGGTGAAGTAACGGATGGCAAAAGCGAGAGGAATAACGATGCCTGTGGCTAATGAGGCGATAGAAGCCATGCCCACGGTCATAATCAGCCCGACGACAGTGATAACACCAATGGGAAACATGGGCCACCACACGGCCGTGGCCCAGCCGATATTTGGCCCGGTTCCGGCGCCCCCTTTGAAGTTCAAAAATAGGGACCAGTTATGACCAATAATGGTGGCGATGCCGGTCAGCACTTCGGCCCAGGGCAGCAGACGACTGTCCAGGACGTTGCCAAATAAGGAGCGGGCAATCCAGATGGCCCCGGCTCCTTTGAGTACGTCGCTCAGGCCAGTGAGCGCACCCACGACTGGCCCGGCGGCCCGCATGGAGTTGGTTCCCCCGGTGCGGCCGCTACCCACATCCCGCAGGTCTATCTTCTTGGTCAGCCTGACAAACAGGAAGCCAAAGGGGATCGCTCCAAATAAGTAACCGACTAATCCGGCCAGGATAAAAATGTAGGTATCTGACATAACTGTTCCCTGGTATGGTTTCGCTAATGTTTTCGTGTGGCGTGTGGCGTCACGGCTAGAATGAGCCTGTTTTTCTCTAGCACTCGCTCCGCGCCCTTATGATAATAAACCCACAGATGGGTGATCCGTTACAAGACAGAGAGGAATTTCATCTGCTTGTTGTGCTTTAACGAGAAAGGCGCGGGCCTGCCGCCGCGTCCTATCCTGTAACGATACAATCACCTGAGCGGCTTCCGGGTAATAGGCCTGAGCTATATCCGTGGCTGAAGGCGCGGCCGCGCTCTGGGGATGTGAATGGTAAATTGCCAGTAAGGTTAAGCCTTGCGCCTCAATATCGTGCAGAGCAGACAGCAGAGCCGCTGGCTCCATCCAGTAGGCGGTGGGGCTGGCTAAGGCATTGGCGACGGGGTAAATCTGACTGACCTGACCAATGCCCTCAGCGGAACAAACCCCGGCTAAAAGGCCACACCCTTCAAGTGGATATGTTTCTTGTAAATGGGCCAGGATGGTTTGATAATGCGGCCGCGAAAGCCATAACTGCGTCAATGTATTCATCTGTTCAATGTCATTATAACGAATGCCCGACAAATATTCACTTGCCCATAGTCCTTAACCTGGACAAACCAGAACCAAAGAGGTTTTTGCCACGAATTAAACGAATTGCCACGAATTTTTATTTTCCCATTCGTGCTAATTCGGTCACGGTTTGTCGCCGCAAACCCCCACCCCTAACCCCGCCCCCAGGGGCGGGGAACTTTTTTAAGCGTGGTTTTTCGGGGCTTCGCCCGAAAAACCGCGTCGCCAGGGTTCCCCCTTCCCCGGGGAAGGGGGTCAGGGGGATGGGTCTTCCGACTCAATCTACGAAGGGCTTAGGTAACGTTGCTCCTATCCTCTACCCCTTCCCCGCAAACGGCCCTTGAGGAAGTTCTCCCAGGAAACTGGATGAGAGTGGGAGAAGGCGAATCTTCAACCCCTAACAAAAAGACCGCTATCGTTGTTAAACGATAGCGGTCTTTTACTTTTGTCTATCAGACTTGGTAGGGCTTAAACGGTTTTATTCAGTAACCGTAAAGGTGCCGACCATACCGCCAGCAGCGTGACCCGCGACTGTACAAACGTATTTGTAAGCGCCAGGAGTCGGGGCGAAAAATGTGAATGTCTTTTCGCTACCACCGGTAACCATGCCCGCATTAGCGCCAGCTAAGGCATCGGCTTCGGTAACAGTCAAAACATCTACATTATCGTCAACCAGAATCCAGTTGTGATCCAACCCACCAATGTTTTTGAAGTTAATCGTTACTTCAGCTTCTGTGGGTACGGTGATGCTGTTGGGGTTGTAAACAAAGGCGTCATCTCCTTCAACGGTGAAGGACTGGGCGGCGGGACCACTGGTATCTTCACCACCACCACAGGCCACCAGGGCCACGGCTACGAACATTACTAACATTAATCTAACAACGTACTTCATTCTTGCTCTCCTTAAATTGTAGTATACGAGAGGGGAAATTGTTCACCCTCGGCTTCTTGTGAATTATATCACGAAAACAGGGCGGTAAGGCAAGGGTGAAAAATGACCGTAGCTTAGGGGGAATCTTGGAATATCAGTTTGTCGCCTATTTCCACCTGGGAGAGGATAGCCGGATGGCCTTCGATGACGTAACAGGCGGGGGACTGGGGAGCGTAATGCGGCCGCCACGGTTTGGCGAGGACTTTGTCTACCACAATGCCCTGCGAGTTGACCCAAATGACACCCAGGTCAAAAAAGACAAAGAACATGTGGATAGCACTATTGAGGCGATCATCTTTGGGATTGACCAGAACCAGGGCATCGGTGGGAGTCAGGTGGCGGCGAAAGGTGAAGCCCCGTAACTTGCTGAGGAAGGTATTGCACCATTGGGCCTGTGGAATGAGGACGCGGCCGCGGGCGGGGAAAACAACTTGTTTAGTGGTACGCACAGGCGGGAAGTATAACGGGTTTAATCGTCGTTGTCATTGCTGTCCCCTGACCCGTTATTGTTGTCATTCTCATTCTCATTCTCGTTGTCGTTGTCATTCTCATTCTCGTTATCGTTATCGTTGTCATTTTCATTGTCGTTATCGTTATCATCATCCGGGGTGGATGTGGGAGGGGGCGCGGGGGTAGATGTTGGTGGCGGCAGTGGGGTATTACTTGGTTGAGGCGTAGGTGTGTTTGTGTAAGTAGGCAGGGGCCGAGTGGCGGTGGTGCTTGATGTAGCGGTTGGTGTAGCCGTACCCGTGGGTTGGTTGGTGCTGGTAGGTGTTGCGGTGGCCGTGGTTAACGGGGCCGGTGTTTCCTGGGGGGGGGGTGGTGGTTGGCTGGGCCTGTATGAGCGTGGCCTGTGGGGTGGTGGCCGCGTCAGGGGGCGGGGTGGCCGGTGTTTCCACAACAGCGGGCACGGTCATCGTCCCATTGGGCGACACGGTTTCATCGGGTTGAAGATCATCCCATAAAGAAAAGAGCAAAGCCCCCATGAGCATGACGACGAGCGCGGCCGCGATAAAAGATGACCTCAAGGGTGGCCGCCACAGCCAGTCCAGAAAGGGGCGTCGCCGGTGGCCGTTACGCAACTGGGCCGCTTGTTGTAAAAAGGCATTGCGCGCACTTCGTTGGGTGTTTACAGAATACCCCACGGGCAAGGTTGCCAGGTGGTGGGCCGTTTCCAGAAGTGGACGGAGTGCGGCCGCGTCGTCTGGGTAGCGCCGTAGAATTTCCTCCAGCGTTTCCCCACGCTCCAGGGCATCCAGACAATCAATGAGTTTCCCTTCCAAGACCGCGTCCATTAAGCTCCTCTCCACAAGGCCATCTTTTTTGACAGCATCATTACGGCCCGTGCCTGTAACTGCTTGATGGCCCCTTCACTTTTGCCCATCGCTTCGGCGACATCACGGATGGGCATATCGTACCCAAAGCGCAAGGCCAGCACATCTTGTTGTTCCGATGTAAGTTCCACCAGTGCTTCCCGCAGGTGGGTTTGTTGTAATGTTTGGTCCGCCGCTTCGGTGGGATCACCGTGTGGGCTGGCTAAGGTTTCGGGCAACTCTGTTTGCGGCCGCCGGTATCTCTGCCGGTGAAAATCGTTTACCACATTGGCTGCTACACCATATAACCAGCCACGCAGGGTTGTTTCTGGTGCCCGCCCATCATGTAAAGCTGTCAGCAGACGTGTAAACACATCGCTGGTCAGATCTTCCGCTACCTGTTGATCAGAGACGCGGAAGGCGATATAGCGAAGCAACGGCCCATAATAGGCATCATGTATTTCTGCCAATGCCCCTTGATCAAGCTCACGGGCACGGGCCAAAAGAACCGATTCGTTGCGCAACGTTTATTCCCTCTGTTTGTCTGTAATTTGCCTGCGCAAGTATACCGTATTTTAGAGCCTGACCGCAGAATTGAAAGCAGGGGGAGGGGATTACCCTTTTTCAGGTCACGCCAACGTCGGTTTTACTATCATGCACACAGTCGCTGAGGTTGTGAAAAAGTAATGGGTACCTTCTTAATGAGGTTAGTACGTGGCGAGTTAACTGGACATTGGTTGTTCTGACCTATGGAGACTAAGAGACTGAGAGAGAGATTTCCAGAGGTCGTTCTAATTTTTGCCAAACTCTGGGAGGTCAACTTTGTTTTGACCAGTCAGCAAGAAAACAGTTACACAGAGAACACACAGGTGAAGACACAGAGATTCACAGAGAAAATCCAGGCTTTTCTTAAAACTCTGTGTATCTCTGTGTCTTCTCTGCGTCCTCTGTGTTCCTCTCTTGTTTCTGGTTTATCCAGGTTAGGGCAGAACGGCGTAGATGACGGCGTATTGATCCCGGTATATTTCCTGTAAATGGGCATCGGTTTGGGCCTGGGCCATGAAGTCGGTGTGGTTAAGGTCGGAGAAAACATACGCGGCCGCGAACTCATCTTTGATCACCTGCCCGGCGTTGGGCACGCGGCCGCGGGTCAGGTCTACCCATAAGTCATAACGCGCCCCATCGGCCAACTCCAGGTAAGTGGGGTCTAAACCCACCGTATACACCACCTCGGTGTTGTAAAAAAACAGCCGGGTAAAATCATCCCAATCGGTTTGGAACACCATCGCCCCTGGGGGCGCTTCATCACGGAGCCAGAGCGCGGCCGCGGCGTACAAATCGGCTGGCCTGGTGTCGCTCATGGCTTGACGGGCATCCATAAGCGTGTGCCTGAGGGGGAAAAAGAGCAGAGCCAGCACGATGACCGGTAAAAATGGGCTGATGGCGGGGCGACGAATCTGCCATTGGCGCAGATAAGGGGCCAGGCTCAGGGCCAAAAATAGCAGGGCGAAGGCGGGGAAATATTCGACAAAACGGCGCGAGCGGAGCAGTAATAAGGCAAACAGGATGGCTAAAAGGAAAGCCGTGAGGGTCGGTTTATCGGTTCGTTTGAGCTGTCCCAGCCAGGCGATGAATCCCAAACCGAGAGCGATGAGGGCATACCCGGCATTGCGCCACAGGGCAGTGTTGGTGTAAGGATACCATTCGTTGCCCACGGGCGTATCGGAGCCGAGTAGTTTGGGCAGGATGTGGTTGAGGTTGAAGCTGATGTTTTGGGGAAAGTACGGGTTGAGGATGAGGCCCAGGCTAATGCCGATGAGTGGATACACCAGGGCTTGCCAGATAACCCGGCGCTCTAGCAAATAGGCCGCGGCCGCGTACACGCCCCCCACCAGCAGCAAAAGGGGGAACGCATTGTAGGTCCACACATAAATGAAGCCGATGGGGATAAGCCATTTGGTCTTGCCCCGCAACAGACAATGCCAGGCCAACAGTAAAATCAGCAAGGACGCGGACTGCGCCCGCACCATGCTCATGCGGAAGAGGAAAGCCGTAGAAAGGGCGAACAGACCGAGAGACCACGCGGCCGCGGCGGGCACTTTCTGCGCACGCAACAACCACCAGACCATGACAAAAGCCAGGGCGGGCATGAGCGCTGTCGCCACTTTGGCCCCCTGCACCAACCCCGCCCCGCCATCCAGCGCCGGATCGGTGGTGGCAAACAAGGCCAGAAACAGATGGTATAACAGGTGGTGGTCGGTATACGCCTCAGCGTTCAGGATGGTGTGGGGCAACCAGGGGAACGGCGGTTTGAGGCCCTGTTGGCGGATGAGCCAGCCCATTTTAATATGATAATAGCCATCTGTATCGGCAATGCCGGGCGCACCAGACTGCACATAGATCAGAAAAACCACAAACAGCCAGAACAAAACCACCCCCGTGATCAGGGCGGGCCAGTCAATGCTTGCCTGACCGTTGGCTTGCTGGCTGTTATCAGGTGCAAATGGCTGCATCATGGCAATTCTTCTCCGCTAAGGGGCTGTGCGTCGCTGGCGTAGGGCATCGTAGAGGGCCTGGGTTTGGGGATAATGGAAGGTATGCGGCCGCGACCAAAACTCTGCCAACTGCCTATTACCCGTTTGTTCCTCATACACCACCGCCTGAATAAACATTTCCAACTTATCCGCATCCTCAACCAGCCGGGCCTCAGCCGTTGCCTGTGTATGCAACTCTTCCCACAAATGCATAAACCGCTCCGCAAAAGGCATATCAGCCATAATGGTGTACATGGCCTGGCGTTCCACATCCACCTTGATACCCGGCGGCAGATGACGCCAGGCCGGGGTAGGAATATCGGTTGTTAGCGCCTCCGGCAAATCATGCAGAGCCGCCATCGCCAGCACCTTGTAACAATCAAGTGGCACGCCCACCAACTCCGCCAGCGTCATGGCAATGAACACGACCCCATAACTGTGTGTCGCTACATTCTCCGCCTGCGGCACACCCCGTTGCACCCAACCCGTCCGCGCTGTCCGCTTAAGCTGATTCCCCTGGAGTAAAAACGTTAAAAGATTCTGGGTACTCATAGATGTTTCCTGTGTTAGATGGTACCCGTTCAATCCAAAGCGATTTTGTGCGACTTTAATTTACATCAACGGATTTGAGAAGGGAACGGATTAAATGCGGCCGCGGGGAAATCCGTTTATTTCCCTATCCGTTGATGTAACCCAACTGAACGGTGACACCCGCTGTTACGTTATTCTGACAAATTATGATTTTCTATCAAATTTGATCATTTTCTGCCAACGGTATACCATTACCCCAGTACCGTTGTCTCGCATCTATCGTCACGCCAACCCACCACAACCTGAAACAGGTTGTCCCGCAAAACCGTGTAATCTCAAAATTTAGACAAAGGGGGTGATATTCACCGTCAGATACCGCATATCTTTCTTTACCCTTACCTGTTTTAAGTGAGTAGACTCAACTCAATGGAGAAGAACCGATGAACAAAAAAAGATTTTTGCTTGTTATCAGCCTGTTAGCCTTGATTTTTGTCCTGTCCGCTTGTAGTGAAGCGCCAGCCGTCGAAGTAACCCGCATTGTGACCGTGGAAGTTCCTGTTGAAGGGGACACGATTACGGAGCAAGTCGAAGTGACCCGCGTCGTTGAAGGGGATGCCCCCGCCGCCGAGGTCGAAGTACAAGAAGTTCCCGTCGCTGTGACGTTTGCCGAAGCCGGTGAAACCCTGCAAGCTGTCCAGGAACGCGGCACACTCAAATGTGGTGGCAACGCCAATGTGCCTGGTTTTGGGTTCCTGGACCCGGATACGGGTGGATTCAGTGGGTTTGATATTGATTTCTGTAAAGCGATTGCGGCCGCGGTCTTAGGCGACGCTGAAGCCATTGAAATTACCCCCACCACTGGCGACTCCCGCTTCCCCACCCTGCAATCCGGCGAAGTAGATGTCCTCATCCGCAACACCACCTGGACCATCAGCCGGGATACTTCCCTGGGTTTCGACTTTGCCCCTGTCACCTTCTTTGATGGGCAAGGCATGATGGTCACACGAGAAAGTGGCATCGAATCTTTCACTGACCTGGAAGGCGCGACCATCTGTGTGCAATCTGGTACCACCACCGAGAAGAACCTGGCCGACTACTTCGCCCTGATCGGCGTTGGTTACACCCCCCTGGTCTTCCCCGATGCCGTCGCCACCCGCGAAGCCTATGACTCCGGCGCTTGCGATGGTTTCACCACCGACAAATCAGGTCTGGTCTCCCAGCAAATCCTGCTGTCCGACCCGACTGCCCATGTCGTACTGGTTGAAGACATGTCCCGTGAACCGCTTGGTCCGCTGACCCGCCACGGCGACAACAACTGGAATGACGTGGTAGCCTGGACCGTTTACTGTACCTTCAATGCCGAATTCCTCGGTGTCAACCAGGCCAATGTAGACGACAACCTGGGTGGCGACAACCCCAACATCGCCGGTTTGTTGGGTGAATCAGGCGACTTTGGTCAGGCATTAGGTCTGAACAATGACTTCTGCTACCAGATCATCAAGCAGGTCGGAAACTACGGTGACATTTACAACCGTAACCTTGGCCCGGATACGCCGTTTGATCTGCCCCGTGGTCCCAACAGCATCTATACGGACGGTGGTTTGCTGTACCCCATTCCGTTCCGCTAAAGAGTAATTGAGAGACTGAGAGATTGGATCACCATCTCTCTAGTACAGCTTTACACAAGTCCTTAGCCGGTTTAGTCGGAAGACCCATCCCCCTGACCCCCTTCCCGGGGGAAGGGGGGAACTTAACGGCGCGGTTTTTCGGGGCGAAGGCCCCGAAAAACCGCGCCCAGAAAAGTTCCCCGCCCCTGGGGGCGGGGTTAGGGGTGGGGGTTTCCGGCGACAAACAAATGGTGAGACTTGTCATAAAAACATACGTCGTACTTTCGTAAGTTGTACTAGTCTCCAGTCTCTTAATCGCTCAATCTCTTATTTCAGCCCCAGAAGAGGAGGGGTCATGGCTGAACTTAAAGAAAATGCCCAGCTAAAACCGGTGGAAATTATTCCCTTCTGGCGGGATGGGCGGGTAATTGGTGTTCTGGCCCAAATCATCTTCGTTATTTTATTTTTTCTAGCGGCACGTTGGCTTCTCAGTAATATCTCCACCAATATTTTCCGGCTGGGTGAATCACAATTTATTTGTCGCGATGGCTCATCCAGTGTGCGTTGTGCGTTTGATTTTATGAATTCGGACGCCGGATTCCCTATTTCGGAAACGGTGGCCCCGTATGTTGAACAAGATTCTTATTGGCGAGCGGTGGGTGTCAGTGCGCTCAATACGATTAAAGTATCTATTTATGGCATTATCCTGACGACCATTTTGGGTACGGTGGTGGGCATCGCCCGGTTATCAAACAATTGGCTGATTAACAATCTAGCCAAGTGGTTTATTGATCTGATGCGTAATACGCCGCTCCTGTTACAGCTATTTTTCCTTTATTTTGTCATTATTCTGGCCTTGCCTCAGGTCGGATCCGCCATCCAACTACTTAATTTACCTATTTTTATCAGCCAGCGCGGGGTCAATTTCCCGGACTTGGTGTTTATGTCGTCGTTTCCGGTGTGGCTGGCTTTTGTGGTGTTGGCGATTATTCAGGTTCAGGTGTTGTGGTTTTTGCTGGGACGGTATGAGGAGCAAACGGGCTACGCCACGAACCGCGGCCGCTGGATGCTCCTTTCTTTTCTGCTCATTGTAGGCATTGGCTGGGTTGTCTCCGGGAGTAACAGTCGCAACGAGGCTATTATGATCCCCCAACGAGCCAATGTGCGTGAGTTCCGTGACCTGGCCGCTCTGGTGGAGCGCCGTCTGGCAGTGAATACGGTCACGGACATTGACGATGAACTGCGTGTGGGTTCGCTGACCCAAGAAGAAGTGGACGCGGCCGCGCTCACCCTTTGCACCGTCGAAGAATCCCCTTCAGAAGTCAACTTCACTGCCCAACTGCGTAGTGCTGGCATCCCTTACCGGGTAACCAGGCGTGCCCCCCGCATAGACCAGGCCATTGACGCCTATGCTGGAGATGCCTGCGAAATCTTTGTCGCCAGCCGGGCCATTATCGCCGGGGAACGCGAGCTGCTGGAAAACCCGGCGGTTCACCGTATTGTAGCTATCAAAGAAACACCTTTGCGCCTTTCCCTACCCCACCTGGAAGGGTTCAATTTTGTCGGCGGCACCAAACTGTCATCCGAATTTACGGCTCTGCTCGTAGGACTGGTTCTGTTTACCGCCGCCTTTGTGGCCGAAATTGTCCGGGCAGGCATTCAGTCGGTGCCCAAAGGACAAACGGAAGCGGCCCGAGCGTTGGGTTTATCGGAAAGTCAGCGGTTGCGGCTGGTGGTGATGCCCCAGGCGTTGCGCGTTATCCTGCCCCCCATGATCAGCCAATATTTGAACCTGACGAAAAACTCCAGCCTGGGGTTGGCGGTTGCTTTCCCCGATCTCTATCGCACCGTGCAAACAGCCATTAACCAGTCTGGACGTTCGGTGCAGTTAATCGTGATCATGGCGGCCACCTATCTCTTTTTCAGCCTGATTATTTCGGTTATCTTGAACTGGTACAACCGGCAAATTGCCCTGGTGGAACGGTAGGTATGAGTTTCGAGTTTCGAGTTTGAAGTTTCGAGTTACTTCAAACTCGAAACTCGAAACCCCGAACTCGAAACATCCCTAGAACCCTTATGAATGAAAGAAGCTCTCCCCTTAGCCTGCTTCGTTCGGTAGATTGGAACCGGTTTGTGGCCGAGCATATCACCCATTCCGGTTTGTTGACGGTGTGGCTGGTGCTTTTGACCGCGTTTACGGTCAATTTTATTGTGGGACGGCTCGCGGCCGCGCCCATCACCACCTTCATCGTCCTCATCATCTGGGCCGTTACCGTCAGCCTCACCGTCCTCAGCGAAGTCCGGCACAAACATAGCCCCCTCACCTGGTGGCTGCGCAACAACCTCTACAACTCCATCACCAACATCCTCATCACCGTGGTGCTGGTTTTAGGCATCCTCTCCGTCATCTTTGGCCTGTACCGTTATGCCTGGGAAACGGCCAGCTTCTCCCGCATTCCCGATACCGAACGCCGCGCCGATAGCCCGGAACGGGTAGCCGACGAATTTTGCTTCAATGTGGGCGGTATTGACGCCGCCGTCAGCCGCACGGACATCGTCAACGGCGAACAGCAATGCTTTTTGCTCACCAGCCAAAGCACCGACGTTAATCCTGACCTCATTGGCCGGGAAACGGTTACTGTCTGTTTTGATGAATTACCCGATGATCCGGAAAACGGCGAATCTTGTTTTGAGAGTAGTGCCGATACCCCCGAATTTTTTGTGGTGACCAACCAGTTTGAGGGGGCCAATTGGGGCGGTGTGGCGGCTAACATGACCACCATGATGGTTTTCCGCTACGACCGGGACGAACTGTGGCGGGTCTATGCGTCACTCGTGTTGGTCATCATTTTGCTGATTCCCAGCCAATTTGTTTACCGCGATAGTTTCCCCGACAAACGTTTACGGAACCTGGTGACGGTGTTGTGGTTCCTCTCGCCCGTCATTATTTTTGTGCTGTTGCGAGGGGTACAGCCACCACCTTTCCCCACCGATTCGGCCAGTTCGGTGGTGCGGGGTTTGCTGGCTGAGTTATTTACCTGGGAAGCTACCCGGCTGGGCAACAATTTAGTGAATACCCTGCTCTTTATTGGGGGTGCCGTGCTGGCAGTCTGGCTCAATCAACGGGTATATCGGCACATTGAGGTAAGTAAACAAACATCGCTTGGCTGGCAGGTTTTACGTCTGTCCACCGATTTTTTGATGGTTGTGGCGGTTGTGTTAGCGGTACGGCGATTTGTTTTGATGCTCTTGCCGCTTTTTCGGGCCAATTTCAACCTGTTAGCACTGGTCTTATTTGCCCTTTTTGCCCTTGGCTGGTGGCTTTGGAACCGCCGCTTTCCTTATTTGGAAGGCGAAAGTGGCTGGTCGGCGACGGTGCGAACGGTGTTACGGGTTGGAACCATTATTTTTGGGGTGATGTTGGCTTATACGGTCGTTACCTTGCTGGGATATGTGCTCGGTTCGCTCCAGTGGAAGTCGGTAGATGCAAACGGATGCTTCCAAGTTACGTGGATTTTTGTTGGTGGTCAATTGGGGCGGTTTCCTGCTCACCATTATCATTACCGTCTTTGCCCTGGTCGTCTCTTTTCCCCTGGGGCTGGTTCTGGCCCTGGGGCGCCGCAGCCAGATACACGGCATCCCGGCCTGGCTGACCTACGGGGTGGCTCTCATCATCATGGCCTGGGGATTGATCACGTTGACGCCAGATGGTCTCGCGGCCGCGCGCAATACCCTCGAACGCATCCTGGCCTACTGGCCCATTGCCGTACCCATCGTGGCCTTCTTCTTTCAAAGGAGCTACAACGGCAACGTCGTTGCCGCCTTCAGCACCCTCTACATCGAGTTCATTCGCGGCATTCCCCTCATCGCCGTGCTCTTCCTGACCATTACCCTGTTCCCTCTCTTATTGCCGCCGGGTATCGAAATCCTCAACACCTGGCGCGTCTTGTGGGGATTTGCCCTCTTCTCTGCCGCTTACCTGGCCGAAAATGTGCGCGGTGGGTTACAAGCCATCCCCAAAGGGCAATACGAAGCCGCCGACTCCTTCGGGCTTAACACCTTCGACAAATACCGACTCATCATCTTGCCCCAGGCTATTCGCATCGTGATTCCGGCTCTGGTGGGGCAATTTATCGGCCTGTTCAAAGACACCACCCTGGTTGCCATCGTGGGTTTGCTCGACATTCTGGGTGTGGCCAATGCCATCAGCGCCCAACCCCAGTGGCTGGGCGTGCGCCGCGAAGCCTACCTCTTCCTGGCCGCCCTCTACTTTGTAGGTTCAGCCATCATGGTAGCCTACAGCCGCCAGCTAGAAAGGCGCATGGGGTTGGGAGAACGCTAACGCATGGCCTATTTTCTTTTATAGATGAAAGCGGACCGGGCAAGAATCGCCCTATGAGGTTCTAGCAGGCATTGCCATTGAGGATCGAGACTTATGGAATCTCGTTCTTGCTTTACAAGAAGCTGAATTACGTTGTTTTGGCATTCGTTACAAAAATGGTAGTCATGAACTGAAAGCCCGAAAACTCCTCAAAACAAAAACGTTTCGGCAAACCATGAACGCACCGACTCTTGCGGATGAGGAGACACGCGAGTTAGCCAAAAAATGTCTAGAATCAGGAGCTACTGCCAGCAAACAGGAAATAATTGGGTTAGCCAAAGCCAAATTGCGTTATGTGCAGGAAGCTTTGGAAATTTGTGGACGTTACCGTTGTAAAGCCTTTGCCAGTATTGTTAACAGAAACTCTCCTCGGCCAAAGGGGGGTCTGCTGCGTAAAGATTACGCCTATCTATTTGAACGGTTCTTCTATTTCTTGGAAGAAAAGGATAGTTCATCATCAGGTGTGATTGTTTTTGATGAACTAGAAAAGAGTCAAAGCCATATTTTGCTTGACCAAATGGACGGTTATTTCAAGCATACGCTTAAAGGCAGACAACGAGCCAGTCAAATTATTCCTGAACCTTTTTTGTTCATAGCGATTTGACGACCGGTATTCAGTTGGCAGATTTGGTAGCTTATATCATTGCCTGGGGAGTTCGTTTTGAGGGAATGCCAGAACCGGCACGTCCAGAACTTAAGGAATATGCCGAGCAAGTCGTTCGATTAAGAACAAGAGCTATCCGGGAAGTAGACGGTAATCCCAATTACACCATATGGAGTTTTGCCATCATTACTGACTTACGTTCCAGGGAAGAGCAAATGAGGCAATAAAAAAGGCAATGGAACGTTTTGCGTTCCAAAGCCTCCATGAAGAATGATAAATCATTGCCTACATTTTGTAAACCGATCTGACACAATGTTAAGGTGGAGAAAACATGACCACAAAAGCTGACGCCCAAGACATCATCATCTGCAATGACGTACACAAATGGTACGGTGATTTTCAAGCCCTGAAAGGATTTTCCCTTACCGTAAAAGCGGGTGAGGTAATCGTCATCATTGGCCCGTCCGGGTCGG
>JADJUV010000057.1 GCA_016716885.1 Candidatus Trichofilum aggregatum
ACGAAGAGGTCAATGAGCAACGCGGCCGCGAACACCACCCCCGCTACCTTCACAATCTCCACCGGTGTGCCAAACAATCCCATCACCAACACCATCCCACTCCCGGCCATCAGGGCCTGCACAATCAGATGAAACGGCAACAGCGGACTTTGCCACAAATCCCGCCCTTCGGCCTGGGCAAACAGGAACGCCGTGTAAATAGCGGCCATGATGGCAAAGGGCAACCCCACCCAGAGGAAAACCGCCCGTAACAGCGGCACATCGTAATCGAACAGATATGCCCCTAGCTCGTACAGCCACCACAACCCGGTAATCGTGGACAGGCCAATCAAAATGACCGCCCCACGAGCGAGCCAACTGCGCCATTGCGGCCGCAATAAAATGTACAAAAACCGCTCCGGCTTTTCCAGGTCCAACACCAGGAAACCGGTCGTCAGGCCAATGAACAGCAGGGAGAGGAACCCCCCCACCAACGCCGTCAGCCCATCAAACGGAAATAGCTTCAACCCCCAACCCAGGGCCAACAACATAAAAATCCCCGACCCAATCCCCTTTGTCACCAGATAGGCCGGAACCGGCCAATGCCAGGGCACTTTGTGCTGGGCGTTGTAACTCACCTGAATCATCTGCCCGGCGACCCGCTCCCCAATCTGGATGGGGCCGTTCCAGGGTTGGCCCTGCGGTTGGGACGTGCGGAGGGCGGTGCCGTTGGTGTGGGTCTGCGAGTTTGCGGGTTTGCGTGTGTGCGAGTTTCCATGTTGGCCGTTACTCGCCCACTCGCATACTCATTCCCTCGCCCACTCGTTCGCTCATGCAAGGGAATCACATCCGCCCACATAAACGTCTCCGGTGTCCGCTCAGTGGCGGTGGGGTGCATGACGACATCATTGCCTTCGATGTAGAACAGTTTGGGGGATGTGCCCTGTTCCGGTTTACGGACAGTCACGTTTTGTACGGCCAAAATGTGGCTGATTTCACTGTTGGGGTCGTTCATGTCCCCGGCGATGATGGCATGTTCCGGGCAGACGACGACGCAAGCCGGTTCCAGCCCGATGTCGGTGCGGTGGGCGCAGAAATGGCATTTAGCCGCCGTTTTGGTCGAGGGGTCAATGTGAATGGCGTCGTAGGGGCAGGCTTGCATACAGGCTTTACAGCCGATGCAAAAGCTGTTGTCAAACTCCACAATGCCATCATCCCGCTGGTACATGGCTTCGGTGGGGCAGATGCGCACACAAGGGGGATTGGCGCAATGGTTACAGCGCGTCACCTGGAAATGGCGGCGCACATCGGGGTACGCCCCGGTTTCGACGTTTTTGACCCAGGTGCGGTAAACGCCGAGAGGGACTTCGTTTTCGCTTTTGCAAGCGGTGGAACAGGCGTGACAACCAATACATTTGCGATTGTCAACGACAAAACCGTAATTTTTTTGGGTCATAGCACCTCAGTCCAGCGGATGAGAAAGTGGGAACGGGCAGAGTGAGACGATTATGCCGGGTGTCGCGGCCGCGTACAAACCATTATCCCCCCTTTTACCAATCCCTTGTCCATCTCTTACAGTTTCTTTACATGCCCTGCGGTAGTGGAGACTTTATCCTGCCAAAGGGCATAATCCGACATTTTCAAAGAGACTGGAGACTATAGCTTTCAAGAAAAAGATTCTGTTCGTAGTGACCGCTTTAGCGGGCTAGTACCAGCCCGCTAAAGCGGTCACTACGAACCAAGTCCCCAAATGATTAGCTGAACAGATATAGTACAGTTTTGCAAAAGTGGGACGTATGTTTTATGACAATTCGCACTATTCGTTTGTTGCCGGAAACCCCCACCCCTAACCCCGCCCCCAGGGGCGGGGAACTTTTTTTGGCGCGGTTTTTCGGGGCAAAGGCCCGAAAAACCGCGCCGTTAAGTTTCCCCCTTCCCGGGGGGAAGGGGGTCAGGGGTGGGTCTTCCGACTAAACCTGCCAGGGACTTGTGTAAAGCTGTACGAGAGACTAACCAGTCTCCAGTCTCTAGTCTCCAAACAAATGTCACTTTATGACCGTGATAAGTATAGATAGATTGCCAACTCCCCTACCAATCTCTCCGGTTGCCCCGTTCTGGTGTAAAATAGGCGCTGTGAACGGAAAAATCCTTGTTGTCGAAGACGAAATCAGCATCCAGACGATCATTCGCACTTACCTGGAAAGCGCCGGGTTCAGCGTGAAGGTTGTGGCGAATGGCCCGGATGCGCTGAACGAAACCGATCAGTGGCAACCAGCCCTGATCGTCCTTGACCTGAACCTGCCCGGTATGGACGGCATGGAAGTGGCCGCCCGCCTGCGCCAGGAATCCGATGTGTACATCCTCATGCTGACTGCCCGCAGTGAGGAAATTGATCGGGTATCGGGGTTGCGCATCGGCGCGGATGATTACCTGACCAAACCGTTCAGCCCTCGTGAGCTGGTGGCGCGGGTGGAAGCCATTTTGCGCCGTCGGCGCACCGGGCTGGCCCTTCCTCTAACCTCGCCTTTACCCACCTGACCATCAACCCGGATAGTCACGAAGCGCTGGTCAACGGCACACCACTAGAACTCACGGTAACGGAGTTTCAGGTGTTGTGGCAATTGGCCCAAAACGTGGGCCGGGTTCTGACCCGTGATCAGCTCATTAATCAGGTGTGGGGCGGCTCTTTTTATGGCAACGACCGGGTGGTAGATGTGTATGTGGGTCAGGTACGACGCAAACTACAAGACGCCACCAACGAAACCCTCATCGAAACGGTGCGCGGTGTGGGGTATAAGTTTGTGGATAAACGCGTGTAAAGGGGACGCGGCGAGAGGGTGACGCGGCGACGCGGCGATTTTCCTCGCCCCTTCGCCCTCTCGCCGCGTCGGCCCAAGTTCCCTTCAGTTCCTACGAGTTCCCCTGAGTTCCCCTGAGTCTCCCCATGCCCTGGCACAAACGGTTACGCTGGCGGTTGATCGCCTCCCAATTTTTAGTGGCCTTTGTGGGTGTCAGCCTTATGATGCTGGCAACCCGGCTCATCATTCTTAGCACCGCCCCGCATGTCATCCGCCCGCAACTCATCACCCTGTTAGAAGACCCCACCCAGTTAGCCCAAACGGAAATAAATTTGATTTACGCCTTTCGTAATGCGGTGTTGGCATCGGTGGCCGCGGCCGCGTTAGGGGCCATTATCGCAGGCGTGTTTTCCAGCTACCTGCTGTGGCGCACCCTCATCGCCCCATTGCGCGAAATGGCCGATAGCAGTCGGCGGGTGGCCGATGGGCGGTATGGGGAACGGGTGACGGTTCCTGAGAGCAGTGGCGAGGCGATGGCCCAACTGGTGGTTAGCTTTAACCAGATGGCGGCCGCGTTAGAACAGATTGAACAGCAACGCGTTAACCTGCTGGGCAACATCGCCCATGAACTGCGGACGCCGCTCACCAGCCTGAAGGGGTATCTGGAAGGGTTGATGGATGGCTTATTCCCGGCCAATGAAGAAACATTCGCCTGGATGACGCAGGAGACGGAGCGGTTGCGCCGGTTGGTAGACGATATTCAAAACTTGTCGCGGATTGAGGCCGGGCAGTTTAGTTTGGATTTTCAGCCGTTTGCGCTAATGACGGTGGTGAATCGGGTGGTGGCTCAGTTGCGGCCGCAGGCGCAAGCCAAAGACCTCACCCTCACCATCCAACCCCACCCGACCCTCGTCCAGGCGGACGCCGACCGCACGGCCCAGGTATTGCTCAACCTCATCGGTAACGCCATTCGCTACACCCCCGAAAAGGGGTCCATCCTGGTCACCGTAACCCCGGCAGAGCAGTTTGTGCGGGTGACGGTGCAGGACACGGGGATGGGCATCCCGGCTGAGGCACTGCCCTATGTGTTTGAACGGTTTTACCGGGTAGACCAGTCGCGGGCGCGGGCCAGTGGGGGGAGCGGCATTGGTCTGACGATTGCCCGGCATCTGGTATGGGCGATGGGGGGAGAGCTTGCGGCCGCAAGCCCCGGCCCCGATCAAGGCAGTACCTTCTCCTTCACGTTACCGCTTGTGTCACAGTAGCGGCCGCACCAACGCTTCCAACTCTTCGGGGGTGATTTGCCCTTGGTGAATGGTTTGAATCGTGCCCTGGCGGTCAAGGACAAAGGTAGCCGGGAAGCTACGCACGCCATACGCCCGGATCGCCTGACCAAAGGGGTCAGGCAGAATGGGGAAGGTGAAGCCCGTTTCCTCAATGAAGGCTTGAATCGTGTCGGTGTCTTCCTGGGCATTGACCGCCAAAACAGTCAGACCATCGGCTTTGTAGGTGTTATACACGGCCTGGATGCCGGGCATTTCAGCCCGACAAGGGGGACACCAGGTGGCCCAGAAGTTGATGACGACGACATCTCCCTGGTAATCAGCCAGGGCTACGTCGGTTCCATCGAGGGTTTGTAGCTGAAAGGCGGGGGCGGGTGAGCCTGCGGCCGCGAGACCAGAATCTGCTACCGGTTCCTCTGCTAGACCCAATCCCAACCATAACCCAATCCCTGAAACCACAAAAATCACCCCCACCCAGAGGAGTGTATTCGTTTTGATCGCTGTCTGGCGAGCCTTCGCCTGTTTTGACCGCAAACGCTGTGTCTGGTGCATAAATTACCTTTGCCTCGTTGAACTGGTACACAATCACTTAGGAGCAATAATTAAATAACAGGCGGAACTGAGATGAGAGACTCGACCAGCTTTACCTAAACCCTTCGCAAATCGAGCAACCTCCAAATCCGCAGCGCGGTTTTGCGAAGACCCGAAAAACCGCCGAAAATTCCCTGCCCCTGGGGGCGAGGTTACAGGGGTGGGGGGTTTCCGGCAACAAACTCAGGGTACTAGGGACTGGAGACTAGTCGAATCTCCAGTCTCCCTCTTAATCTCCAGAGGTCAGCCAAAAAAACGCCAAACTCCAATCATTTAGATGGGGTAAACAGGCAAAAGTGACAGCTACTGTCTGTTGTTTTTGCTCCTTTTTTCTTTGTCACCTTTCGCCACCATCGTTATCTAAGCCTGTAACAAGCACAATTAAGATGGGACGAGGATAGAAACAACGGACCCATCCCTAACCTGGACAGGCCAGAATCAAAAAAGAAGGAACACAGAGGTCACAGAGAGGCACAGAGATACACAGAGTTATAAAAACAGTCTTGTTTTCTCTGTGAACCTCTGCACTCCCTCTGTGAATCTCTGTGTAACCTCTTTCTGGCTAACTGGTCAAACAGTTAACTCGTATTAACCACGAAAGAGAGGTAAACAATGTCTTTGCTAAGCGAAAAAGATCGCCAACATTTACAGAACGAATTTGCAGGCTTACAGCATCCGGTTCATCTTGTCGTTTTTAGCCAGGATATGGAGTGCCAGTTTTGCCGCGAAACCCGCCAGATAGCCGAAGAAGTAGCCGCTTTGTCAGATTTGATCAGCCTGAAAATGTATGACCTGGTGCGTGACGCCGAAATTGCTCAAGAATATGGGATAAACAAAATCCCGGCTGTCCTTTTGATGCAGGGAGGAGAAACACCGAAGGATTATGGCATTCGCTATTTTGGTGCCCCGTCCGGGTATGAATTCACATCCCTTGTCCACGATATTTTGATGGTTGGCCGGGGTGATTCCGGTCTGGCCGAATCGACGCGCCAATGGTTAGCTCAGCTAACCACGCCCATTCATTTGCAGGTATTCGTGACACCCACCTGCCCTTATTGCCCCCGAGCCGTATTGTTGGCCCACCAATTTGCCATGGAAAGCGAGCTGGTGACGGCCGACATGGTTGAGGCTACGGAGTTCCCGGACATGGCGATCAAATATCAGGTGATGGGCGTGCCGCGCACGGTTATCAATGAAACCCTGTATCAAGAAGGGGCCGCTCCGGAAGGGTTCTTGTTAGCCAAATTACAGGAAGCGGTAAAACAGGCCAGTTACGGGAATTAACTCGTTAAGGATCAAGGATTAAATAACCGACAGAACTGAGATGAGAGACTCGACCAGCTTTACCCAACTCCTTGGTAGATTGAGTCGGAAGACCCATCCCCCTGACCCCCTTCCCGGTGGGAAGGGGGGACCCTGGTGGCGCGGTTTTTCGGGGCGAAGGCCCCGAAAAACCGCGCCTAGAAAAGTTCCCCGCCCCTGGGGGCGGGGTTAGGGGTGGGGGTTTCCGGCGACAAACCCAGGGTGAGGCATGTCATAAAAACATACGCCTGACTTTCGTAAAGATGATCTTGTCTCCAGACCCCTGTAACTTACTCGGCATTGGCGTTTTTACGCTGACCTCTGGAGACTAAGAGAGTGAGAGATTAAGAGATTTCCAGAGGTCGTCCAAATTTTCGCCCGAGTCGAGTAACTTATTAAATTCTCGTTCCTAGGAGAAAACAGGTAAAAGAAAAACCGGCCCGGAAGCAGTGCGCTTCCGGGCCGGTTTTTCTTTTCAAGCAGAGTGGGCACAGCCACGAATCAGGCGGGGATCATCTCGTCCGCGATAATTTCGTAGGTGTGGGTGACGGTAGCCGCTTTACTGAGCATGGCCGAGACCGAGCAATATTTGTCGCTGGACAGGGAAATGGCTCTTTCTACGGCGTCGGGGCTGATAGCGCGGCCGCGAACCACATAATGAATCCGCAAATTTGTGTATACCTTGGGGTGATCATCCGCCCGGTCGCCCTCCACCTGCACCTGGAAATCGGTCACATCCTGGCGTTTCTTCTGCAAGATAGAGATCACATCCATGGCGGTACAACCCGCCAGACTGATCAACAGCAGTTCCATCGGCGATGAACCGATTTTCGTTCCGGCGGCATTTGTACCTGTCTCCAGGGTGAAGCCGCTATCGGCGGTTCCGGTGAAACTTGTACCATCTTGCCACGTTACTGAGGCTTTCATTGTTGTTCTCCTTCGTTGTTAGGGTCGAGCGCGGCCGCGACCCGGATTAGCTTTTCTCGTGCTTCTTGGGCAATGGGTTCAAGAGCGGGATGCGCGGCCGCGGCCATCATTGCTATGGGGTCTATCAATGATACCTCAACTCGCCCTTCTTCACTTTGGGTCACGGTCACATTACAGGGCAAGAATAGCCCAATTTCCGGCACGGCCGACAATGCCCGATACGCCAATGCCGGATTACACGCCCCGAGAATTTTATAAGGCCGGAAATCAACGTCCAGCTTTTTCTTGAGCGTTGTCTGGACATCAATCTCCGTTAGAACCCCAAACCCTTCCGCCTTCAACGCTTCCGTCACCTGGGTCAGGGCTGCGGCAAAATTAGTCGTCAGGGTCACATTGAAACCTAATTGCGTGGTTGTCATCACGCTTCCTCTAAAGAAATAACATACGGTTGGTAATCGTTCAGGAACAAGTTCACGGTCAAAAAGGAGACTAGAGACTGGAGACTGGTAAATCTCTTGTCTCTAGTCGCCCATCACCAAAACCGCTCAGTTAAGTAACCGTTCAGTCCAGAGACTATATTGTGCCATTTTTAGTTACATCAACGGATTTTGAAGGAACGGATTAAGAACGGCCTCTGGAAAATCCGTTTGTTTCTTAATCCGTTGATGTAACCTAACTGAACGATTACATGTCACTCCCTTAGATGAAGCAAAGCGGCAAAGGTGACATTGTCAATCAGGCAAATCTAAATTTGGACCATTCAGGGGGCGGGACAGGGGTGACAGGAACGGAAAGCCTGCCTTCCCACCTGTCTCGCCCTCTTGTGAGCCGCAATGGTAAGAGGGCGAGACGACGCGGAAAGATCGTGGTCTGGTTCATTCCCATTGAATCCGCGTCGTCCCGCCCCTACCATCATTGGCTGACAAATTGAGAATTGTTATTGCAACTCACTATCCTTGTTACGATCTTGTTACGATGCCTGGCTAAAGTGGGAATCAAGTAGTCGCCTTACTCATGTAGGTGCACTTGGCAGACGCACGATGACTGACAAGTGCCAGCGTATCTCATCTAACAGGAGCATTCATTCCCATGAACGAACAACAGACCCAACTGGTTCAAGACAGTTTTGAATATGTTAAACCCATTGCGGGCGTAGCGGCCGACCTCTTCTACACCCGTCTTTTTGAATTAGACCCATCGTTGCGGCCGCTGTTCAGCGCCGACTTAAGCGAGCAGAAAGTGAAGCTCATGTCCACCCTGGCCTTTGCCGTGGCGGGTTTAAAACAGCCAGAAAAGACCCTGGCTGTTGTGCGCCAACTGGGTCAGCGGCATGTCGGTTATGGGGTACAAGCCACCCACTACCAGACCGTGGGCACGGCGTTGCTCTGGACATTGGAACAAGGGCTGGCGGATAAGTTCACCCCCCCAGTGGCCGAAGCCTGGACGGCCGCTTACACCCTCATCGCCTCTACCATGCAAGAAGCGACAGAAGCGGCCGCGGTTTATTAAGGAGCTGGTTATAGGCGTTTTTTAAGCTGACCTATGGAGACTGAGAGATTTCTAGAGGTCGTTCTAATTTGTGCCAATAGGAAATAAACGGATTTTCCAGAGGTTGTTCCGAATCCGTTCCTTTCAAAATCCGTTGATGTAACTCAAAGTAGCACAAAATCGTCTCTGGACTGAACGCTTACCCCCAACTCAACGCTTATATTTAAGTTTCCAGGCCAAGGATCATTATGAACATCTGTGACGAAACACCTCTATCTGTAGAGCGGTTCACTACCCTCTCTCTGTTCCGGCCGGTGGCCCGATGGTGGGTTACCAGGCTGGCTGTCTTGATGGTGGGGCTGGGCCTGATGGCGGTTATTGCCCAACACGCGGCCGCGATGCCCCAGACCAATGTCGTCGGTATCGGTGGTAGCAGTTGTAGCTACGCCACCATCGGCGCGGCCATACTGGCGGCCAGCGATGGCGACACCATCTACCTCTCACCCGGCACTTACAACGAAGTGTTGGGTACGGTGGACAAAAATTTGCACATTAGCGCGGGCACGGCTGATTGCACCACCGCGGCCGCAACATCAGCTACCCCCTTTGATTATGTGATTGATGGCGGCGGCGCATCCACCTTCAATGGCGGCATCGTCAACATTGCCCCCAACCGCACCGTCACCTTCACCACCATGATCCTGCAAAACGCCGAGGCCATCCACGGCGGCATCGTCTATGTGGACGAGGGCGCCACCGCCACCTTCAACAAAGTGCGCCTGCGCAACGGCTCAGCCGACGACACTGGGGGCATTCTCTATGTGGCGACCGGCGCATCCCTGTTTATTAATGACACCACCTTCATTGAGAATGGCAGTGCGGGCAATGCCGGGGGTGGGTTGTATCTGGCTGGGGCGGCCCAGTTAGTCTCTGGTGTGGTGATACGAGAGAGTAACGCGCTGGCGGGCGGCGGCGTGGCGATGGTCGGGAACGGGCAGCTTATTCTGACGAACAGCCATATTGGTGATGGTGCTTACCCGAACGCGGCCGCGACAGGCGGCGGCGTTCACATGACCGGACAATCCCGTCTAGAGCTGTCGGGAACCAGCTCGATCCGCTGGAATGATGCCACGGTGGACAATGGTGGTGGTATTTACGCCACTGGCGCAGTGGTCGTTGAACTGGCTAGCGGCCGCGTTTATGGCAACGATGCCGTCAATTATGGCGGCGGCATTTATGCCAGCAATGGCGCACTCATTACCCTCGCCGATTTCAGCAAGGTAGGCGACACCAATGCCCTCAACGGTAATGGTGCGGTACGGGGCGGCGGTATTTATGCCGATGGGGCGCAAGTGCATATCAACGATGAGGCGACAGTCATTAACAATGACGCCACCCAGGCCGGGGGTGGCCTATACCTGGCCGGGAATACCCCCTTGAGCATGAACGGCGGGTATATCACCAGCAATACCGCGGGCGGCTGGGGCGGTGGCCTGGCGATTGCCATTGGTCAGGCCACATTAGACGGGGCGGAGATAGCGGGTAATCAAGCCCATGTGGGTGGGGGTATCGGCCAGGACAACAACGTCAATAATCAGTTAACCGCAACCAACACCCAGATTATCTCTAATACCGCGACCCTACACGGCGGGGGCATCGCTAACCAGGGGGGAGCGGTCTTATTCGTTGATACGGATGGCAGTTCCCATCTGAGCCACAACCACGCCACCCAGTTTGGTGGTGGCCTGTTTACCGCCAGCCTGGGCGGGAGTGCCGTGCAGTTCCGGGCGGAACACCCCCATAGCTATCTGCGGATTGAGGACAACACGGCGGGAGCCACCGGTGGCGGCCTGTATGTGAATCAGGATAACCTGTTGATCGTCGGTAATGTCTGGGTGAGCCACAATGTGGCCCTGGGTAATGGCGGTGGTTTGTTCCAGGAAAGAGGTGATCTGCTGATCATCGGTACAGCCACGTCCAGCCCCACCTACAGTGAGGAGTTACTGGCAAACAACACCATCGTTACCAATCGTCCCCACATCGTTAACAACATTACCGAAAACGGCAATGGCGGCGGCCTCTTTCTTACAGATATCGCCAGTGCCCCAGGTAGTACGGGGGCGCTCCTTCGTGACGTTACGATTAGCGACAACACGGCTGATACTCAGGGTGGTGGACTGTTCGTTACCAACAACAGCTTCGTGCGGGTGGAGAATGGCCTCATTCACAACAATGAGTCAGACGAAGGGGGCGGTGTGCTCGTTAGCAACGCCACCGTGCACATCCGCCAGTATGCCGAAAGCTGCGCCAACGCCCTGCTGCCAGCCAACCACTATTGCTCCGAACTGCGTGGCAACAGTGCCGGCCCTTTTAATGGGGGTGGCGTACGCCTGCAACTGGCGGCCGAGTTGGTGTTAGAGAACACGGCCGTTATCAGCAATACCGCCCTCTTGGGTAGTGGGGTAATGAGCGCCAGCAACGGCGACCATCTGGAGATTACCAACAATCTGTTTACCCATAACACGGGCAAAACCCTTGTCATTGACAACGATGGGTTTCTTGACCTGGTGCAAAATACTTTTACGGCCAACAATTGGGCGATTGATATTGACGACATCGGGGCGATTGTTAGCCAAAACAATAACATCATCTGGGGCAATGGTTTTGGGGTAGAAAGTTCGGTGGGTGTGCCGCCTGGCTGTTCTATCTCGCAGAATGGGGTGATGGGTGTAGCGAATAATCCTCTCTTCCACAGTACCTTGCGCGGCAATTACCGTTTAGCAAATGGCTCTCCGGCGGTGAATGTGTGTGTGACGGGGACGGGCCTTGACCTGGATGGTATTCCGCGGCCGCAAGGGGGCAACTATGATATGGGTGCGTTTGAATCGGGGCGGTCGTTGATTCTCTTCAGTGGTCTGCATTCCGGCAACGAGGGTCATTCCGGCAATACACCGCTTTTGTTCACGGTTTACCTCTCTGAAGCCAGTACGCAGGTGGTGACGATGAATATCGCGGCCGCGGACAGTGGTGACGCTACTGTTGGTCTGGATTTCGCCCCCCTGGCGCAAACCATCACCTTCCCCCCCGGTGTCATCAGCCAGACTGTGCCAGTCATCATTCTGGGCGACACCGTATATGAAGGGGATGAAACCTTTGAACTGCGGTTGAGCAATGCTCAGGGAGCTGAATTGGTGGCCGAGGTGGCCGTTGTCACCATTGTCAATGATGACCCACTGCCCACGCTGTCGGTGGCACCGGGAATGCTCGGCGAAGGGAATAGTGGCACAACCCCGTTGTACTTCACCGTCAGCCTCAGCCATGCTTCCGCCTTTACCATCTCCCTGGCCTACACCACCAATAACGACACCGCCATCGCCGGGTTAGATTACCAGACCACCAGTGGCGTCCTGTCCATCCCCCCCGGTACACAAACCGCCATGATCCGTGTGTTTGTCATTGGCGATGAGATCGAAGAAACGGACGAACAGTTCTGGCTGTTCTCGTACAGTCCGGCAGGAGCCACCATTGCCCCCGGTAGCACCCCAGCGGCGGGCACGATTTTGGATGATGATGGCCTAAGCACCCTCTTCTTGCCTCTCATCATCAGGTAACGATAAATGCTCAGATAAAATCATTTCAATGGGCGTCTTAGTTCGTAGTGACCGCTTTAGCGGGCTAGCACTAGCCCGCTAAAGCGGTCACTACAAACAAAGCGGAGAATTTTTCTGGGCGGGTTTAGGGTTAGGCGATCATTTGGGGGAGTAGACCCTTGCCCGCGATTATTCCGTTCACTCTGCCACCCATGTCGGGTATAATCGCTCCGTCATGGAGCAAACACCCTACATTTTGAACGACCACCTTGTTGATGAAGCCCAGCTTTTAGCCCGGATTCGTGCGGGTGACAAAGCGGCCTGTGCCATCTGCATTGAGCAGCATTCCCCCCAGGTTTACCGGTTAGCCCTGCGCCTCACCCAAAACGAAGCCGATGCGGAAGATGTGATGCAAGAGACCTTCCTCAATGCTTTTCAAGCCATTGACAACTTTGAAGGACGGTCTACCCTTTCCACCTGGCTTTTTCGTATCGCCTATAATGCCGCCATGAACCGCCTGCGCCGCCCCACCCTGATGGATTTATCGGTGGAAGATACGCTGGAGAGTTCGGAAGAAGGTACTTTGTTGCCCACCCAGTTTTTTGATTGGTGCTGTTTGCCGGAAGAAGATTTCCGCACGGCTGAGGTCCAAACCCAGTTAGAACAGGCCATTCAGCAATTGTCACCTGCCTTGCGCTCGGTTTTTATCTTGCGTGAACTGGAAGGGCTTTCGGTGCAAGAAACGGCCGAAGCGCTCGATGTGTCTCAGGATGTCATCAAAACACGCCTGCACCGTGCGCGCCTTTTTTACGGGAACAGCTATCCACCTATTTTCAAGATTATCAGACTCGTCTGTAATCTCTCTTGTTTATGAACGAAGAACGCCCCTGTTTACCCCTGTTGGCTTACCTGTCAGATTATGTTGACGGCGCGGCCGCGCAAACTATCTGCATGGAAATTGAGCAACACCTCGCCGGGTGCGAAAATTGCCGCATCGTTGTGGATACACTGCGCCAGACCGTTTACCTCTATCGCACCCTGCCATCCCCCACCCTTCCCGAATCCGCTCGCGAACGACTTTATAAGACGCTGGAGTTGGCCCCTTTTCTAAAATAAACATGGCTCTTTGGGAATTCATGGGGTTGACAGACTGTGATGCGTGAAACGTAATGCGTGACCAGAGAAGCCTTACGTATCACGCATCACGTTTCACGTTGGACCCCACGAAATCCTAAAGACCCATAAACATTGATCGTGGTACGTGTTTCGTTATCATCCTTGGCACCACGCACCACGCACCACGCCATTTACACAATCCTTACCTGATCCTCGTTTCGGTATTACAGAATCTGGCTATAATTTGCATTGTGAACAAAATCACAATCATATTTACGAGGTGAACCCATGTTTAAAGCCTTATTCTCCAGTCACAAAACCGCCATTCAGCAATTGAGTCCGGCGGAGCTTAAAGAACGTCTCCGCAACAAAGAATCTTTGATCATGCTCGATGTACGCACACCAGAGGAATACAAACACGAAGGTCATATTGCCGGTGCCCGGCTGATGCCTTTATCCGTTGTGCCGGTACGCAGCAACGAATTGCCCCATGATACCCCCATCGTTTGCGTCTGCCGCTCTGGTTCACGGAGCCAGGTGGCCTGCGAATCGCTGCGGAAACAAGGTTTTACCAACGTCGCCAATATGTCTGGGGGCATGATGGCCTGGCGGCGGGCAGGACTACCCGTGTCCTGACCTGATTGTCGTTGAACGATATTTTATAGATGTTCAGATAATCATTTGGGTCTTGGTTCGTAGTGACCGCTTTAGCGGGCTGGCTTTAGCCCGCTAAAGCAGTCACTACGAACTAAATCTTTATAGGATGGCGAGGTTCCACCTGTGGCACCAACAACCCCGATTCTGTCCGGCAAATCTAAACGAGCCACGTTGGGCGACTTTTTGCCTGTGCTAAAGTGGGCCAAACAGTACAAACGCCAAGACCTGGTGGGTGATCTGATGGCTGGTTTGATCGTGACCATCATGCTGGTTCCCCAGAGCATGGCTTATGCTTTGTTGGCTGGTTTGCCACCTCAGGTGGGGTTATATGCCAGCATTTTGCCGTTGGTGCTTTATGGTTTGTTGGGAACCAGCCGGACATTGGCGGTGGGTCCGGTGGCTATTGTTTCGTTGTTGGTGGCTTCGGGGGTTGGCCCGCTGGCCGAGGCTGGTACGGCTCAGTACGGCCAACTGGTTTTGACATTGGCCTTTATGGTGGCCGTGATTCAGGGGCTGATGGGGTTGGTGCGGCTGGGGTTCCTGGTGAATTTTTTGAGTCACCCGGTGCTGGCGGGATTTACGTCCGCGGCCGCGTTAGTCATTGGCTTCAGTCAACTCAAACACCTTCTTGGCCTCAGCATCCCCAACCTGAGTTTCTTCCCTCTAATCTGGTACGCCATCAGCCACCTCAGCCAAACCAACCTGATCACCTTTGCCCTGGGCGTTGGTGGCATCCTCATTCTGCTCTACTTTCGCTACGGGCTGGCAACCCACCTGAAGCGGCGCGGCTGGAAAGAAAATCTGGTCCTGCCCCTCACCAAAAGCGCCCCCCTGATCATCGTTCTATTCGCGACCATTCTCGTGTGGGTCTTTCAACTCCATGAGACCGCCGGGGTCAAAATTGTGGGTCATGTGCCTGCCGGACTCCCGCCCCTCACCTTTCCCCAGATAGAGTTAACCGTCTGGCAGGCCTTATTACCCACCGCCCTGGTCATTAGTTTTGTTGGTTACATGGAGAGCATTGCCGTGGCTAAATCCTTAGCCAGCAAGCGGCGACAAAAAGTGATCGCCAACCAGGAGTTGATTGCCCTAGGCATGGCCAATTTGGGAGCCACCTTCACGGGTGGTTACCCGGTAACCGGCGGTTTTAGTCGGTCGGTGGTGAATTTTGATGCGGGTGCAAACACAGGTCTGGCTTCCATGATAACCGCCGGTCTGATTGCCCTGACCGTCATCTTTCTGACCCCCCTCTTTTACTTTCTCCCCCAGGCAATTCTGGCCGCGATTGTCATTGTGGCCGTAGCCGGACTCATTGACTTGCCTGCCTTACGCCATATCTGGCGCTACAACCAGGCCGATGCCCTTTCTTACCTGGTCACTTTTATGGCCGTGCTTCTGTTTGATGTGGAAATAGGTATCCTGATGGGTATCGTTACCGCCATCTTGCTCTTTGTGTACCGTACCAGTACACCCCACGTAGCCATTGTAGGCCGGGTAGGCGAGAGTGAGATTTATCGCAATGTGTTACGGCATGAGGTGCAGTGCTGGCCCGAGGTGATCGCGGTACGGATTGATGAAAGCCTCTATTTTGCCAACACCAAATTTCTGGAAGAGACGGTGTTAGGTCTTATCGCCGATCATCCGGAAATCAAGCATTTCGTTTTGATTGGCACAGCCATCAATTTTATTGACGCCAGCGCGTTGGAAACGTTGGAATCACTCCACCGGCAGTTGAAGGATGCGGGGGTTGCTTTTCACCTGGCGGCCATCAAGGGGCCGGTGATGGATCGGTTGCAGGCCATTGGTTTTATCGAGCACCTTGGCCCGGAGCGGGTGCATATGAGTACCCACGAAGCCATGAAAGCGATCGGTTGTATTGATTGAGGGGATTTGCGAAACGTTTTGGGGGAAGTGGGGGCATTTTGGGGCGCAGGACGAAAGTCAACAGTCGAATTCCTTCGTCTATGAGCTTTCGTCCTGCGCCTTTACAGTGTTACACCCGGATAATGCTGGGCAATACTACTGGCCGGGATTGGGTTTCCCGGTAGAAGAAATTTTGCAACGTTTCGCTGATAGCTTCTTGAGCCATGCCGCGGCCGCGTTTGAACTGCTGCTTGATTTCTTTACGCGCCCCTAGCAACAACTCGTTTGACCGGTCAGCCGGTACAAACCCCCGGCTAATAATCTCCGGTTCCCCAGCCAGTTTATTGCGTGAATTGACCCGAATAAGGGCCACAATAAAACCATCCTGAGACAACCGTTGCCGATCTTGCATCACCAGCGGGCCAATTTCCCCTATCAGACGACCATCTACCAACACATCGTTGGCCGGTATCGCTTTATCTTGCCAGGCTTTCACGCCGTCGGTAGCCCAGGCCGCACCATTCTTCAGAATGAACACATTATCAGCGTCCATACCGGTGCTTTGCGCTAACCGGGCATGAAGATGCAGATGACGCGTTTCCCCATGCACGGGAATGAGGTATTTGGGTTGCACTGTCTGCAAAATGATTTGCATTTCATCACGGCTACCATGCCCGGACACATGGACCGTCGCCAGTTTGCCATAAATCACATTAGCGCCCCGCTCAAATAGCTTATTGAGCATCCGGCCCACATCTTCCTCATTCCCGGGAATCGTACCCGCCGAAACAATAATGGTATCGCCTTGTTTGACTTGCACCTGCCGATGTTCACCCAGAGCCATCCGGTTAAGGGCAGACCGAGGTTCGCCCTGAGCGCCCGTGGCGATAATGAGCAGGTTTTTATCAGGGATAGGCGCATCTATATCCACGAGCAAACGATCGGGAATTTTTAAGTAGCCCATCTCGCGGGCCAGAGTCACATTTTCTTCCAGGCTACGCCCGGTCAGAGCTACCTTGCGCCCATGTTTTTGCGCCAGAACGATGATTTCCTGCAAACGGGCCAATAGGGAAGCAAAGGTAGCAATAATAATGCGCCCTTCCGTGGCTTCGGCGAATAGACGGTCTAATTCATCGGCGACTATCTTTTCGGTAGGGGTGCGGCCTGGTCGGTCGGCATTGGTGCTATCGGCCAGGAGCGCGAGAACCCCGTTGGGTGTTAAGCGGCGCAAACGGGCCAGGTCGGTGGTGCGGCCGCCGGTTGGAGTTTCATCCAGTTTATAATCACCTGTGTGAACAATAGCTCCTACAGGGGTATCAATGACCAGACCCACAGAACCAGGAATGGAGTGAGCGACAGGGAACAGGCTGATTTTGAACGGGCCTAGCTGAAAAATTTCTTTGTCATGCTTGACTTGTAAATCAGCCTGAGAAAGCAGTTTCGCTTCTTCAAGTTTGCGTTTGACCATACCAATGGTCAGATCTGTGCCGTAGATGGTTGTTTTGACCTGTTTAAGCAGGTAAGGCAACCCACCAATGTGGTCCAGGTGGGCGTGCGTTAAGACGATGCCATGTAAGCGGTCCTGGTTTTGCACGACATAATCGAATTGGGGCAAAACCAGATCAATGCCATACATTTCACTATCGGGGAACATAACCCCACAGTCAACCACAATCATATTGCGGCCATATTCAAGAACGGTCATGTTCTTGCCAATTTCCCCCAGGCCGCCCAGAGGGATAATTCTTAATTTCTTTGTCATATCTCTAATTGTTTTCTCTATGTGTGTAAACATTCAGTCCCAGAGGTGCCATACACGAGAAATAGTTCCGTGTTTTGAAACATTATCGGGAACAAGTGCTATGCACCTGAACGGTTACTTGGGTGTTAGGAATCAGGTTACCAGACCCCAGGCAACACAAAACACTAGGGGTGGTGTTTTTCCCGTCAGGTTTGCCACTGCTTTTGTTTTATCAAGAAAGAGGGGGTTCAAACATTTCGCGGAATTCAACGAGAGGATTATAACCCAAGTAGGGCTGATTGGCGAATCGGTGATTTTTGGTAAGAAATGAAGGGGGACACGATGGCAATTTTCAGGCCCTTATGTACCAACAGCGACAAAAAATTGTCGATCTTCTGGAAAAAGGGAAATCTTGTTTGCACCGAGAGGAGAAACACGGATGGCTTTGGCTTTTATGGGTGTTCTTGCTATTAAAGATTTCCCCAATAACAGTGGCAAAGAGAGGAATGACCACGCCCACGTGCGAACTGGTGTAAACCAGGCGGCATGTAGGCGTGTCTTACTCCTCAATACCCGTATTAATTTGTTAAGCCTTAATAGCAGGCTGGCATCAGTCCGCTAAAGCGGTCACTACTACAGCTTTACACAAGTCCTTAGCAGGTTGAGTCGGAAGACCCATCCCCCTGACCCCCTTCCCGGGGGGAAGGAGGGAAACTTAACGGCGCGGTTTTTCGGGGCGAAGGCCCCGAAAAACCGCAGCGAATTTTAGGCTCCAGGCGGGGGATCGGCGGGGCCGTTTAGCTGAATGACGGCGAAGGTGGCCCCTTGTGGGTCCTGGATGATGGCCAGTGTGCCCACTTCGCCAGCCGAGATGGATGGCATGATGATGTTACCGCCTAGTTGTTGGGCTTTGGCCACGGTAGCGTTCAGATCATCCACGGCAAAGTAAACCGTCCAATTGGCAGGGGTATTGGGATCCCAGTTGCTATCCAGTTCCATCATGCCGGCGTGACGGCGACCATCCATGATAAAGGTGGTGTAGCCATTGGCATCGGTTTCGCCGGTCCAACCAAAGACGGCCTGGTAGAACGCGGCCGCGGCCGCGGTGTCCCGTGTCGCTAACTCATTCCAAACCAAAGAGTTAGGAATATTCACCAGTTCAGCGCCGATGTGATTTCGGGGTTGCCACACCCCGAACGTAGCCCCCGTAGGGTCAACAGCCATCACCATTCGCCCCTCTTCCATCACATCCATAGGCGGCATCATGAGTGTGCCACCGGCGGCAGTGATCCGCTCTGCTATGGCATCCGCATCATCATGTTTGACATAGGAACCCCAAAATGTGGGCATCCCTTGGGCCTGCATTTCCGGGCTGATTTGCCCGCCACCCGCCACGTTATGACCGTTTAATTTGAAATTGGTGTATACCCCACCCATATCCGCATTAATCAATGTATCGGTGGTTTCCCAGCCAAAGAGAGCACTATAAAAAGCCTTTGCGCCTTCTATGTCAGTTGTGGATAGATCGACCCAATTAAATATACCGTTGGGGTATTTACTTACGATGTGCATGATAATTCTCCTTATATTTAGCGTGAGTGAAGAGGGGGTTTGCAGGCCAAAGGCCAATAGATATTCTAGCATATTTAGAACATTTGGTCTATAGCCATTTTTCGCCCGGCGCGGAATTGGAGAGGGTGCGGAGTCCCGATGAGAATTCGCCAAATCAACCTGACCGGGGTAAAAAACAAGTAAACATTCAGCCTATAGACTCGACAAAGGCGATTGATTTAACGTTTATGAGCAACTCCTCTTTATCTCCGGTTCCATCCGGTTCCTCTGTGCGCTCTACCAAGGGAGCGGTAGATTCTTTTGCCCCGCTGGTGGAGATGGTGACGAATACCGTTCCTAGCGCCAACAGCAAGCGTGCTTACCGCAGTGCCTTGATTGAGTTTTTGACCTGGTTGGCGGATGGGGGGTATCCGATTTTAAACGCGGCCGCGGTCAACGCCTATGTCGAACATCTACGCCAAGCGGGCCGGAGCAAATCAGCCATCAACCAGCACCTTACGGCCATCCGCAAGCTAGCGGGGCAGGCCGTCGTGAATGGCCTCATTGGGCAACTGGAAGGCTGGGGCATTGAGAAGATTAAAAATGAAAAGAAACGCGGCCGCAAAGTAGGCCGTTGGTTAGAGCGGGAACAGGCCGAGCACCTCATCCGGGAGCCAATGCGGTTAGCCCAACAAGATGAGATTAGCTATGTGAAAGCCGTGCGTGACCGGGCTATTTTGGCGGTGATGATTGGGGCCGGGTTGCGCCGCTCAGAAGTGGCTCATCTCACCTTTGAGCATATTCAGCAGCGGGAAGGGCGCTGGGCTTTTGTGAATCTGGTGGGCAAAGGGGAAAAGCCGCGCACCTTTGGCATTGCGGATTGGGTGAAACGGGCCTTAGATGTTTGGACCGAGACAGCCAGGTTGCGCCGCGGCCGCGTCTTTCGCGCTATTAACAAAGGGTTGCGGCCGCGGCTTTCCGGCCAGGTAAAAACAAAATTTGGTTATGTAACAGATGGCAATCTTAGTGATCAGGCCATTGCTAACATTGTTGACTTTTATGCCCAACGGGCTGGTTTTGTGGATAGCGAAGGCGCGGCCGCGTTAGCCCCTCATGATTTGCGCCGCACTGCCGCCAGCCTGGCCCTCAAGGGCGGAGCCACCATGCGCCAAATTCAGGCCATGTTAGGTCATGATAGCCTGACCACGACAGAAAAATACTTGGAACCCATGATAAGCGTTAAACAAGGGGCGGCAGATTTTATTGACATTGATATAGAATTGTAAACACGGTTTTAGTTCACCACCTGACTAAAGATGAATGGTTTACCCTCAAACAAGGAGAAACATTGTTGACGCCAAACGAAGCCCGTCTCCTGTTTGCTCTTGATGCTGCCCAAATCGGAACTTGGGATTGGGATATTCCCCAAAATGTGCTTACATGGTCAGCCAATATAGAGGCTATTTTGGCCTGCCAGCAGGTACATTTGATGGAACCTATGAAGCATATCTCCAACTCGTCTATGAGCCGGATCGCCCAGGGTTGGTAGAAGCGATACAAGCGGTCGTTCGCGGTCGGGAGATTGATTATCAGACAGAGTACCGCGTGATTGGCGCTGATGGGCAGGTGCGTTGGTTAGAAGGGCGTGGACAGATTTACCGCAGTGACGCCTCCCGGCCCGTGCGAATGGCGGGAACGGTGACGGATATTACCCGCCGCAAAGAGACGGAACTCGCTTTTGCCCGGCGGGTGAATGAGCTGGAAACGGTGGCTGAAGTCAGTACCGCGGCCGCGACCATTCTTGATCCTGCCCACCTGCTACCAGAAGTCGTAAAATTGACACAACGCCGCTTTGGCCTTTATCACGTACACGTTTTTCTGTACGAGTCGCTCACCGAAACATTGGCTATTGCGGCCTGCGGTTGGCAAAAAGACCACCCCCATGACGGCATCCACGAAATCCGTATTCTTCCCTTACATCAAACCCAATCCATCGTCGTCCAGGCCGCTCGCATACGTCAACCCATCGTCGTAAACGATGTTCATTCGGCCCCCTTTTGGCTCCCCAACCCGTTGCTACCAGCCACCCAATCCGAACTAGCTATTCCCATGCTCGTTGGTGACATGCTCATCGGCGTCCTTGATGCCCAATCTGAGCAACCCAACCATTTCATCCCCGAAACCATTAGCGTCTACAACATTCTGGCCTCCCAAATAGCCATTGCCATCCAAAATGCTCGCCTGCATAGCCAGGCTCATACCACCTTGACCCGTCTGGAAGCGGTTGTGCAAGAGCTAGAAAGCAAAAACGCTGAACTGGAGCGCTTTACCTATACCGTTTCCCATGATCTCAAAAGTCCCCTCATTACCATGCGTGGTTTTCTGGGCTTCTTACGCAAAGATGCCGAAACGGGTAATATGGAGCGGTTTGAACTCGACCTGGCCCGCATTATCGAGGCCACGAATAAAATGCAGAGGTTGTTAGAAGATTTGCTGGAGCTTTCCCGAGTGGGTCGAGTAATATCTTCCCCGATTGGGGTTCCCTTTGAGACAATCGCCTGGGAAGCCGTGGCCCAAGTTACAGGGCGCATTGTGGAACGTGGTGTCAAAGTAACGGTGTCCGAAGAGTTGCCCTATGTTTACGTGGATCAGTCAAGAATGGTGGAAGCCCTCCAAAACCTGATAGATAATGCCGTTAAATTTGCTGCCCCCATGCCAGAACCCCGGGTTGAAATTGGTACACGGCAGGAAGCCGGTACGGTCATCTTTTACGTGTGCGACAATGGCATCGGTATTGATCCTCGTTACCAGCACAAGGTTTTTGGCCTGTTTGAAAAACTGGACGCCCAAAGTGAAGGAACTGGGGTGGGTTTGGCCCTGGTAAAACGTATTATTGAACTGCACGGCGGCAAAATCTGGGTAGAATCAGGGGGGTTAGGTCAGGGAGCCTGTTTTTGTTTTACTTTACCGTTAGGAAGGGCCGAAAAAGCCGTATGATGGGGCAAAGACATTGCCTTTGGAGTTTCTCGTAACCTGGTAAGAGGGGTTCAATCTTCAGAGATTGCCCCAATCTATAGCGTTTAAGAAATGGATTTTGGCTGTAGGGCAACCCTTGGGGTTGTCCTCTCCTGAGTGGGTAGGCGCAAGGCCGGTTCCTACCCCAATCATTATCTTGAGGTCTATACAAAGTCTGAGGTTGTTCACGAGTGACCCTTTAGTTGGAGGAAAGTAGGATGGTGGAAGAATCGGTGCTAGTCATGTTAGTGGAAGACAATCTGGATCATGCGGAATTGGTGATACGCACGTTGGCGGATCACCCAATTGTTAACCGGGTCATTCATTTTGATAATGGTCAGACGGTTTTGGATTATTTGTTTCAACAAGGGGAATATAGAGGGGCAGATTGCCCGCGGCCGCATGTCATCTTGCTCGATCTCCGCCTGCCGCGTGTAGACGGTCTGGAAGTGCTGAGAACCGTCAAAAATTCAGCCGCCCTTCGTGCCATCCCCGTTGTCATCCTTACCACGTCAGAAGCCGAGCGCGATGTCGTGCGGGCATACGATAATTTTGTCAACAGCTACCTGGTGAAACCGGTTGGTTATGATGAATTTACCAAATTGATGGATGATCTAGGGGTTTATTGGTTAAGTTGGAACAAAACCTCCTACCCATAAGTCTCAGGCCCACCTATGAATGAACAACCGACACGTTTGTTGTTGGTCGAAGATGAACAGGCCCATGCGGAATTAGTCGCACGGGCCTTTGAGTGGTCAGGTAACTCTGTTGAGTTAACGGTAGCGCCCACGCTTTGGCAAGCCCGCGCTTACCTCACAGATTCAGCCCCCTTGCCCACCCTTATCATTGCCGATTGGCGGTTACCGGATGGTGAGGGGCTAGAGTTTTTGGCCTGGGTGCAAGAACGACACCATTTACCCGTCATCATTATGACCAGCCACGGCAACCAAAACCTGGCGGTGGAGGTGATGAAAGCGGGGGCCTTGGATTATGTGGTCAAATCGGAAGATGCGTTTCTGGATATGCCGCACATTGTGGAGCGTGCCCTACGCACCTGGAACAACATCACCGAACGGCGGCACATGGAGACGGCCCTGCGCGAAAGTGAAGCCCGGTACCGCACATTGGTAGAAAATGCCCCTGAAGCGATTGTGGTGCTGGATGTGGCGCTGGGCCGGTTTATTGACGTGAACAGTAATGCCATCAAACTGTTTGCTGTGAACCGGGAAACGTTGTTGGAGCATGGGCTGGCTGATTTTAGTCCGCTCTTGCAGCCGGATGAACGATTATCAATGGATGTCGCGGCCGCGAAAATTCAACAAGCCATCAACGGCGAAATCCCGCGTTATGAGTGGCTCTACCGCAACGCATCCCACCAGGACATCCTGTGTGAAATATCCCTGGTGCGACTCCCCTCCGCCGACCGCATCCTCATCCGGGGTAGCATCATAGACATTACCGAGCGGCATCGGTTAGAAGAACAATTACGCCAGGCCCTAAAAATGGAAGCCATCGGGCGGCTGGCTGGGGGCGTGGCCCACGACTTCAACAACGTCCTCACCGTCATCATCAGCTACAGCGACCTGCTCATGCAGATGTACCGCGACAAAGAGGAGATGGTTTACCGCCGGGCACGCCAGATCAAACAGGCCGGTCAGCAAGCCGCCGGGTTAACCAACCAACTCCTCGCCTTTAGCCGCCAACAAATGCTCCAGCCCCGCCTGCTCAATCTCAACAAAGTTGTCACCAAAGTCAGCGAGATGCTCCGCCGCCTCATCGGTGAAAACATCGAACTGAGGCTGCATCTAAACGAACAAATCGGCCGCATCAAAGCCGACCCCGGCCAATTGGAGCAAGTCATTCTTAATCTGGTGGTAAATGCCCGTGACGCCATGGCCCTGGGTGGCACCCTCACCATCAAAACAGAGGCCATCTACCTGAATGAAGTGGAAAGTCGCCATATAACGGATGGTTATCCGGGGCACTATGTTCTGTTGACCGTAGAAGATGCCGGGGATGGCATGGATGTTACCACGCAGGCCCACATTTTTGAGCCATTTTTTACCACCAAGGAGACGGGCAAAGGGACCGGTTTAGGGTTGGCTACCGTTCACGGCATCATCAACCAGAGTGGTGGTTTCATCCGGGTTAAAAGCACGGTCGGCCAGGGCACAACCTTCTGCATCTACCTGCCCCAAGCTGATGAATCTGTGCCGGACCCAACACCCGCACTGCCACCGGCTCGTTCTTCTGGACGTTCCGCGGGTGGGACCGAGACGATTTTACTTGTAGAAGATGAAGCCTCCGTGCGTGAGTTGGTGCAAAATGTGTTACGCATGTATGGCTACACGGTTTTGACAGCCAGCAGTGAAGCAGCGATGCAGTTCACCGACAACCAGTTAGGGCCGATTCACTTGTTGTTGGTGGATGTGGTGATGCCCAAATTTAGCGGCCGCGAACTGGCCCAGCATCTCACCAACCTACGTCCCCATTTGCGCGTCCTCTACATGTCCGGCTACACCGATGATGTCATCGTGCGCCATGGCATTCTGGAATCGGGTGTCTTCTTCCTCCCCAAACCGTTCAACCCCGAAGCTCTGGTCAATAAAGTGCGTGAAACGCTGGACACGGCGTTGCCCAGCTAACCCAGAGTTTGTTAAGTCTTTCCCCCAAAAAATTAACCCATCTAAAGGGTAATACAACTTTATGAAAGTACGACGTGTGTTTTTGTGACAAGCCGCACCATTTGTTTGTCGCCGGGAACCCCCACCCCTAACCCCGCCCAAGGGGAAGGGACTTCTAGGGCGGCGGGACTTGTGTAAAGCTGTAGGGTGTGTTTTGTGCGGGCCGGGGGGGCGGCGGGGTTTGGGGGCTGTGTGCCGGCACGGTGGGGGGTGGGTGTTATTCGTGCCTGGCACGGGGCGGCTGATTTTTGCCGTGATGAGGTTATCGGCCCCGTGCCAGGCACGGTTGAAAGGTTAAACTTTCTTCACCGCATGACCACAAACTGATTGGGCATAGCCGCCAGGGTTTGGCTGCATAACTTTCACCCTGCCGACTAACAAAGCGGGCCTGCAAGGCTGAGGTAATCACCGGAGCGGGTACGTCTAGATCAATGGCCTCAAAGACAGTCCAACGACCTTCCCCACTATCGGCTACCCAGCCGCGAATATCTGTGAGCGCCTGATCATCGGCTAAGGCATTGGCCGTTAAGTCCAGCAACCAGGAACGGACAACACTGCCAAAGCGCCAGATTTCGGCGATCTGGTGCAGGTCTAGGGCCAGTGATTCTTTGGCCCGCATGATGTCAAACCCTTCCGCATAGGCTTGCATCAACCCATATTCGATGCCGTTATGGACCATTTTGACAAAATGCCCGGCTCCATGCGGCCCGACATAGCCCCAACCCTGGTCAACTGCCGGAGCCAGGGTGGCCCAGATAGGAGTAAGCCGTTCTACAATCCCTGGGCTACCGCCGATCATCAGGCTGTACCCTTCGGCCAGCCCCCAGATGCCACCACTGGTGCCCACATCGACGAAATGGAGACCTTTGGCCTGTACCGCGGCCGCGCGCCGTTGCGACTCTTTGTAATTGCTATTGCCCCCATCAATGATCACATCACCCGGCTCCAATAGGTCACTCAGAGCCAATACCGTTTCCTCGGTGGGCGGACCCGCCGGAACCATGATCCATACAGCGCGAGGGGCGGTCATCTGTTTAACCACCTCTTCCAGGGAATAGGCCGCTACCAGCCCTTCCGTAGCCGCGAGATCATCAATGTGCGGCCGCGTATGATCAAACCCCACCACCCGGTGCCCATTGCGCAACAAACGGCGGGCCATATTAGCCCCCATCTTGCCCAACCCTATCATCGCGATTTCCATAACCTGTTCTCCTGTGAAAATAGTTGGTCAGCAGTCAGCCAGTCAGCTTCTAGCGTGTCGGTAAATGACCAGGGCGATTTTATCAGTAACTCCCTAACCTGGACGAGCCAGAACCCAAGAGGTTTTTGCCACCAATTAAACGAATTAACAGGAATGGGAAGGGAAATTCAAATCTGTCAATCCGTTGGAAATTTCGTAGCGGATCTTCTGGGTAACTAAACAATAGATCTGGACTGAACGTTGGCTAGTTAGGTATTGTCGTTGTCTGTCGATGTCAAGAAAAAGTCTTAGTTTGTAGTGACCGCTTTAGCGGGCTGACGTCAGCCCGCTAAAGCGGTCACTACGAACTAAATGAACATCTATAATTACCAAGCTCAGCCCTCGACAGCGTAAATGGTTACCCCAAAAGTGAATAAAAAAGCCAGTCACGAATGTGACTGGCTTTTAAAGGCAGACTGCCTGAAAATCCTACTGCGCACTGCACCTCATCTAGCGGCGAAAAGCTAACAACCGCAACCCATTCAAAGACACCAGCACCGTCCCCCCTTCGTGGCCCAAAACAGCCAGGGGTAAGGGTAACTCCCAGCCAAAGATGGCGATGAGCATGACGAGGATCATGAGCAGGGCAAAAGTCAGGTTGGCCGTGAGGACGCGCCGGGTTTTGCGGCTCAGGGCGATGGCATAGGGGATGTTGTCCAGCCGGTTCGCCATTAGCACCACATCCGCCGTCTCCATCGCCACATCCGTACCCGCCGCCCCCATGGCCATACCAATCGTGGCCGAGGCCAGCGCGGGCGCATCATTTACCCCATCTCCAACCATTGCTACCGCTCCGTATTGGGTCTTCAAGTCATGGATTAGGCGTAATTTGTCTTCGGGCAGCAGGTCAGCGTAGAAATCATCCACGCCCGCCTGTTGGGCTACGGCCTGAGCAACCCGGTGATTGTCACCGGTGAGCATGACGACCTTTTCGATGCCGAGTTGTTTGAGATCACGCACGACCGCGGCCGCGTCCGGTCTTAGCGCATCCGCCAGAGCAATCACCCCCAGCGGGATGGCCTTCTCCGCTTCCAGCCGGGCCACAATCACTGATGTTTTGCCCTCGTTCTGTAACTGGTTCACCAGGGCCATTGCCTCGCTCAACCCACTGGCCGGGTAACCGGCGAAGAAGCGGGGATTACCCACACGGTAGGTATGCTCATTGAGGTGAGCTTCTACCCCTTGTCCAGCCGTCGTCTGGAAAGAAACCACCTCGGCCAGCGGCAGCCCTTTTTCTTTGGCTGCGCGTAAGATAGCTTGCGCTACCAGATGTTCAGACTTGGCTTCGATTGCGGCCGCGAGCGCCAACAACTCCTCTTCTCCCAAAGAGGTGTCAGGAATGACAATCACATCTGTCACCTGGGGCTGACCCTGGGTCAACGTGCCCGTTTTGTCAAACGCCACCACCCGCAGTTTGGCCGCCTGCTCCACATAGATGCCCCCCTTGAACAACACCCCCCGCCGTGCCCCATTGCCAATCGCCGACAGGATAGAAGCTGGGGTACTGATGATCAGGGCACACGGGGAAGCGGCCACCATCACCGTCATGGCCCGGTAAAAAGCGGTGTCGAACAGCTCGTTGAAGAACAGTATGGGCACAACCGCCACCAAAAAGGTGAAGATGATAACGCCGGTGGCATAAACTTGTTCGGCTTTGTCCAGGAACCGCTGTGTTTCGGCCTTTTCCTGGTGGGCTTCTTCCACTAATTTGACCATACGGGCCAGGGTAGTTTCTTGCGGCCGCTTCGTCACCCGCACTTCCAAACTGCCTGTCTGGTTAATGGTTCCCGCCAAAACGCCATCCCCCTGTTTTTTCCATACCGGCATAGATTCGCCCGTCAGTGAGGCCTGATCCACATCCCCTTCCCCACTGACCACCTCACCATCCAGGGCAATGCGGTCGCCAGGCCGCAACACGATGTGCATACCCGGATTCACTTGCTCAACGGGCAACGTAACGAGCTTTTCACCTTGTTTCACCAGAGCCGTATCGGGTCGCAAATCCATTAAGGAGCGGATGGCTTTGCGGGTACGTTCCAGGGCAAACGTCTGCAAAACGTTGGAGAGGGAGAAAAGGAAGAGGAGCATCACCCCTTCAAATGGTTGACCGACCAGGCCCGCGCCCGCGGCCGCGAGCACCATTAATAAATCAATATCAATCACCCGTTCACGGAGGGCTTCCAGGCTCCCCTTCAGGCCAAAGTAACCACCTGTCACATAGGCAATCGTGTAGGCTACCAGGGTCAGCGTGGATTGCTCGGCCCTCTCAGCGCCCAGCCCAACCAGCATGGTCACAAAGGTAATGAAGGTAAAGGTAGCGGGGAGTTGGTTGGTATACCAGGGCCGAAGCCAGACTAGCCAGGGCGGTTGGTTGTCTGTGGGGGTTTTGTCGCGGTGGGTCGTTTCCCGCTTGAAGGGTAAGGTTTCTTCAGTGTTCATAGTGGCCTTTTTTTCGCCGGATAGGGCGATAATGATGATTTTTTAACCGCAGTTAAAAAAATAGTTAACCACTATTATAACATAGGATGAACCTCTGTGAACCCTATCTGAGGTATATTTCACAAAGTAGGATTGCGGCCGCGGTCATAAACCCAACCCCCGCCATTCCCCTTGCAGACAGCTAAAACAAAACAGACCATCGGTAAAAAGCCGATGGCCTGACAGATGAGTTATGCAAAGTGGCAAAGTGGCAAAGTGGCGAGAGTTCCTAGAGTTCCTACAAGTTCCCAGAGTTCCTACAAGTTCCCGGCATTTTCATCTCTAGAAAAAGTTGACTCGTAAGGTACTATCCACGTCCTCGAGGGCTGAGCTTGTCGAAGCCCGGTGCTACCCTCGGCATAATACCTTTCTCGTTTACGCCGTATGCTGGCGTTCGGGTCGTACCAACAAGACCGGCACATGAGCATGGCGTAGTACTCTATCGGCTACACTGCCATACACCCAGCGTGTAATACCCCCACGACCATGTGTACTCATTACAATCGTATCCACCTTATCCGCGGCCGCGACATCAAGAATGGCCTCTGCCACGGGTTCCAGCTCTGTAACTTGCGCCTGAATGTTATACCCCTGCTGGCGCAATGAGCCTTGTTGGGAACTCAGATAGGCGCGGGCATCAGCCAATGCCTGTTCGCGCAAGCCGGAAATCAGTTCAGCGTAACTGGCGCTCAGACCGTCTGTCGGCAAATAAGGCTGAGCGGCCACGCGTAATAAGGTGATCTTGCTACCAAATTTATCGGCTAAAGCCAAAGCGGGTGCGAGCGCGGCTTCCGCCAGTGGGGATCCATCAAGTGGAACCAAAATGTGTTGGAACATAACAACCTCCCTAATCTGGTTGGGTAAAGGGTGTGTTTCATTTCAGTTGAGAGGAAGAAAATAATTAATCGGTGAATTCGTGAATTGTTGAATGATTAACGAGGAGAAGCGTCTGCCACTTCATTAACAATTCAACCATTCAACCGTTCAATAATTAATTATTCAACTCATTTGAAAGATACCCTTTGGTAAATCGTCCTCTGGGCAATTGACCATATTGCCCGACAATTTGTAAAGTTTGGCTAACTATGCCTTGATCATAGGGAGTTTAAGGGGGGGGATCAATGATAGACGGCGTTGTTACTGGAGACGAAAATCACCTTAACGCTGAAGGCGTGCCCGCGCATCCACGGCCATCACACCTTTTCCCGGCACAAGCACGCGCAGGGGGTTGATTTCGATTTCGGCCAATTGCGGCCAATCAGCCGCCAGTTGGCCCAGGCGTAAAAGAACCGCTATGGTTTGAGCCTGATCACCGGGCGGCAGATGGCGATACCCTTGCAAACGACGCCCGGCCCAGGTTTGGGATAGCATTCTAGCCGCTTCGGTCTCGGTGAGTGGGGCCAGGGCAAAAGCCACATCCTTTAGTTGTTCTACCTCAACGCCGCCGGAACCAAACATGACCATGGCCCCAAACTGTGGGTCTTGCACCGCGCCAATAATCACTTCTTGCCCGGTGGGGATCATGGGTTGCACACTCACACCCTCAATCGCGGCCGCGGGCTGAGCCTGTCGCCCATTGGTCATAATGGTCTGGTACGCTTCCCGCACCGCCACTTCATCGGCCAGATTCAACTGCACACAGCCAATGTCCGACTTATGGACAATCTCCGGGGCCACGATCTTCAGCACCACCGGATAGCCAACCCGGTCTGCCCATTGCACGGCCTCTTGGGGGGTGCGAGCCAGCCCCATTTCCGGCACGGGAATGCCATACGCCCGCAGTAGGTCATTCACCACCTGGGGTGGCAGAAAACCGTCGCTGGTGGCATCACGAAGAATCGTTTCTGCTAGATGGTGGTCAATATGTCGCGGCCGCACCGCCTCTTGCCTCTCCCCCGCCAAATACTCCGCCCGTTCCGACAAAATCGCCAGGGCCGCGGCCGCGCGCTCCGGGAAACGATACTCTGGCACCCGCGCCGCCCGGAAATGCTCCACCGCCTCCTGAATCAGCCGCTCCCCCATCAGGGCAATCACCACCGGCTTCTCCGAACTGTAAATGAGGGGAATGAGGGTGCGGGCTACCGCCCCGGCGGTGTGCATTGGCGGGGGTGGCAAAATCACCAGCACACTATCGACCCCTTCATCGGCCAACAAAATGCGTAAACAGGCGGCATATTGCTCTGGCGACGCCCCGGCTAACATATCCACCGGGTTATGCACATTGGCAGCGGGTGGCAAGACCTCTTGTAATTGCTGGCGGGTGGCCTCAGTTAGAGGCGCTACTACCAACTTGTTCACATCGAGGGCGTCAATGGCGGTCACGCCTGGCCCCCCGGCGTTGGTCAACACCGCCACCCGCCGCCCTTTGGGCAAGGGACACCAGGCCAACGCCCGCGCCCAATCAAACAACTCCTCGCTGGTGTCGGCCCGAATGATGCCCGCCTGACGGAAGGCGGCGGTAAAGGCTGAATCCTCACCCGCCAGCGCGCCCGTGTGTGAGGCCACCGCTTGCCGTGCCCCCAGCGAACGCCCCACCTTTAGGGCCACGATGGGTTTCTCACGGGTGACAGCTTGCGCCGTTTCGATGAAGCGACGCCCATCCTGCACCCCTTCCATGTACAGAGTGATCACGCGGGTGTCGGGATCGGCCGCCACGGGGGCCAATACGTCGGTCTCGCCCACATCTACCTGATTCCCCAGGCTAACCAGACGGGACAGCCCAAACCCCTGCCCTCGCGCCCAATCAATCACGGCGGCACAAATCGCCCCGGAATGGGAGATGAAGGCCACGTCGCCTGGGGTGGGACCGGGTGGGGGCAAAAAGGTGGTATCCAGCGGTAAATGGGTATCCAGCAGGCCGATGCAGTTAGGGCCAATGAGGCGTAGGCCATGTTCGCGGGCAATCGCCAAACAGTCTGCTTCCAGCGCGGCTCCTTCAGGCCCCACTTCCCGGAACCCCCCTGAGGCGATGATGACGGCCCGGATACCTCGTTGGGCACATTCGCGTAAGGCTTGCGGCGCGGCCGCGGCCGGCACCAGCAACACCGCCAGATCAACCGGATCAGGTATTTGGGCCAGGGACGTATAAAGGGGGCGACCCAGGAGTGCCCCACCAGCGGGGTTCACAAAATGAATCGCGCCGCGATAATGGCTTTGTAATAAGTTGCGGGCCAGACCAAAGCCCAGCTTCATCGGATTAGTGGATGCCCCTACGAGGGCAACACCATGCGGGGCAAAAAAGGGGGTGAGAGAGGAATCAATGTGCATGGCATCACTCAGGAACTGGATATTGGCGTTATTTGTGCTGACCTCTGGGCAGAGGGGCAGAGGTTGAAGATGAAAAACCCATCATTAAAATGATTATAACCTCTTTACGATCAGGATAAAGATATTTGTGCCGTTTTTTGAGGGCATACACCCTCAAAAAACGGCACAAAATAACATTGATAACTTGAAGATCATTTATGGCTATTTCAGTGACGTGGTTTGACGAAAAGCAAAGTATCGCCTACATCCATCTTACCCCAGGTTGGACCTGGGGCGATTTTTGGACGATGAACGAGTCGTTTACTGAACTCGCCAGTACCGTTGTTCCCCCTATTTATTTAATTGTGGATATGACGGGAGCGGGAATGCCTAGCCAGTTTGTACCTGAGTTGTCCAAAATAGCCAGTATAAGCGAAGAACGCCCCACTAATCTACAATTCACCGTGGTGGTGGGGGTGGGTGTTATGTTAGAAACGGTTACTAATATTTTTTCTCGGCTTTACAAACGAGCCACAGCCCATGTGCGTTTTGTGTCTACGGTCAATGAGGCGTTGCCACTCATTGAATCACACCGACAAACCTTGCTATCCTCAGATTCTCCTGATCCAATTTAGGCCGCGGCCGCGACAATATTTTTGCCTGCCTCATGGCAGGCTACCTCGTGACCCGCAACAATAGCCCGCCATTCGGGGTCTACTTGTTGGCAATGGGGTTGGGCGATGGGGCAACGGGGGTGGAACCGACAACCAGAGGGTAAGTTAATGGGATTGGGCGTTTCGCCCTGCAAAATGATCCGTTCGCGGCGCAAGCGGGGGTTGGGAACCGGCATCACCGAGATTAAGGCTTTGGTGTATGGGTGTTGTGGCTCCTGTAGTACCTGCCGGGTTGTACCCAGTTCGACAATGCGCCCCAGATACATGACGGCGATACGGTCGGCAAAATAAGCCACTGTCCCCAAATCGTGGGTAATAAAGAGAATAGAGATGCCCCGTGTCTGGCGCAAATCAGCCAGCAGGTTGAGAATTTCCGCCCGGATGCTCACATCCAACATGGAAACCGGCTCATCGGCCAGGAGCACGGTGGGTTCCAGCACCAGCGCCCCGGCAATCACAACTCTCTGCCTCTGCCCCCCCGACAACTCATGGGGATACCGATGCACATAGTTGCTGGCTGGTTTTAGCCCCGCATCTTCCAACGCCTGCTGAACCCGTAATTCGCGCTCGTTTTTGTTTCGGCCTAAGCCGTGCACAACCAGTGGTTCGGCCACAATTTCGCCGATGGTCATGGTGGGGTTGAGCGATTCATAAGGGTCCTGAAACACCATTTGAATCTGGCGGCGCATGGCTTTGAGGGGTTGCCCCTTGACATGGGTCACATCTTGCCCCTGAAAGAGAAATTGTCCGCTGGTGGGTTCTTCCAGACGCATGAGGGTGAGGGCCAGAGTAGATTTGCCACACCCGCTTTCGCCTACCAGAGCTAACACTTCACCCTGCTGCAACTCAAATGAGACATCATCCACCGCATGGACAAAGTTCTCTTCCTTTTGCCAGAGGCTGGCTTTTTGCACCGGGAAGAGCTTACGGAGATGGTTAACCTGGATGATAGGGGAAGTGAGTTTCGAGTTTCGAGTTTCAAGTTTCAAGTTTGGAGTTCCGGGTTGTTAGTTCTGAGTTTCAAGTTTTAGGTTGGGGATTGTTTGGGGACGAGATGGCAACTGGCGACATGGTTACGGGACACAGCGTGTAAGGGCGGTTGCTCCTGGTGACATTGCTCAAACACATGGGGGCAACGGGGAGCGAAGCGGCAACCGGGTGGCAAGGCGTTGAGGCGAGGGGGGTAGCCGGGAATGCTAACGAGTTTGCCCGTTGGTTTACTTAAATCGGGGAACGCCCGCAGAAGTTCCTGGGTGTACGGATGCCGTGGGTGGTTAAAAACGGTGTCCACATCGGCATATTCGGCAGTGACGCCACCGTACATCACGAGAACAGAGTCACACATCTCGGCCACGACGCCTAAATCATGGGTCACAAAAAGGATAGCCAGCCCCAATTTTTCGCGCAGGTTCGCCAGAAGCTCCAAAATTTGGGCCTGAATCATGACATCCAGGGCGGTGGTTGGCTCATCGGCAATGACCACCTGGGGGTTGCAGGCCAGGGCCATAGCGATCATGGCTCGTTGGCGCATACCGCCGGAATATTGGTGGGGGTATTGGGTGCGCCGTTCGGGGCCAATGCCCACCAGTTCCAATAGTTCACAGACCCGCTCATTGACGATCTTTTTGTCCTGGATGTAGTTGTGACGAATGATGGCTTCGCCGATTTGCCGCCCGACGGAATGCACCGGGTTGAGCGCGTTCATAGCTCCCTGAAAGATCATGGCGATGGTCTTCCAGCGCACATCGGCTATTTCTTGTTCGCTGAGGGAGAGAAGATCGCGCCCCATGAACAGAACTTCACCGTTGGTGATGCGGCCGCTACTGGGCAACAATCTCATCAGGCTCAACATGAGGGTGGTTTTACCACAGCCACTCTCGCCCACCACACCCAACACTTCCCCCTCACGCAGGGTGAAGCTAATATCGACCAGGGCATGAGCCGGGGAGCCATCTGTCACCAGGAAGTCGGTAGACAGGTGGCGGACGTCGAGGAGAATGGGGTTTGTGGTGAGGTCGCGCATAAGTGATGAGCGGGCGAGTATGTCTGTACCACTCGCTCGCGACTCGCGACTCGCTACTTTTCAGTTTCAGCTTTCTTGCCACCATATTCGGCCCGGCCGATAAATGATGGGCTTCCAGGCGAGGGTTTAGCACCTGTTCCAACCCTTGCCCCAACAGCGTACAACCCAGCACCAGCCAGACAATGCCAAAACCGGGCGTCACCAGCACCCACCAGGCCCTGGCACTCATTGCCCCACGGGTGAAGGCGTAGTTGAGCATCTGCCCCCAACTGATAGCCGTAGGATCAGACAGGCCCAAAAAGCTCAAGGTGCTCTCGTTGAGAATCGCCAGGGAGATGATGAGCACAGTGTTGACGACCAACAAGGGTAACACCAGGGGCAGGATGTGGTGGCGGATGATGTGAATGTTGCCTGCGCCCAATGAACGCGCCCGCAAAACGAATTTCCGCTCCTTGACCGCCAGGGTTTGGGAGCGCACCAGCCGGGCGGTGCCGGTCCAACCGACGATGCCAATGACAAAGATAATATTGAACAGGCTGGGTTTGGTGAGGGCGACAATAACGACCGTAAGGGGCAGGTCAGGGATAACCAGCATGATATCGGTGAAACGCATGAGAATGTTTTCAACGCGGCCGCCATAAAAACCGGCCACGATACCGACAATGCCACCAATGAAAATGGAAATCATGGAAGCAAAGAAACCCACGATAAGCGACACCCGCGACCCAAAAATAAACGAGGATAACACATCGCGGCCAGCGTCGTCTGTGCCTAGCCAGTGAGCCGCGCTGGGGCGGGCATAAATGTCATCAATCGTAACCCGCGTCACCACTTTGGGGTCGTAGGGAGCCAGCTGGCGGGCAAAGATAGCCACGAATAAGGCGGATACCAGCATAAACAGCCCCACAACCACCATTTTGTTGCGGCTAAAGGTACGCCAGAAGCCAAAAAGCCCAGTAGTGGTAGGGGCGGTAGCTGTGCCGGTTATCGTTGCGCTCATAATTTAATTCGTTTGGACACGGGGGTCTAGATAGGAATAGAGCAGGTCGGCGATCAGGTTGGCGAAGATGACGGCGACGGCGATAAGCAGGAAGGCTCCTGGAGCACAGGGTAATCGCGTCGTCCACGGCATCAAAAATGGCCTTGCCCAACCCAGGCCAGGAAAGACGGATTCGATCTGGATGGCCCCGGCGACGGTGAAACCCAGATTAAGGGCGATAATCGTCACCATCGGCAACATGGCGTTTTGCAGAGCGTGTTCTTTGAGTATTTGGAAGGTGCTTAACCCTTTGGCTTTGGCGGTGAGGATGTAATCTTCGGAAAGGACATCCAGCACGGAACTCCGCATGATGAGCATATATTCGCCGAGGAAGACGATGGTGTAGGTAAGGTGGGCAGGATCATGTGCCGGGCCAGGTCGCCCCACTCTTGCCAGACGGTAGCAAAGTTGCCGCCGGGGGTGATTTTGCCCCCAGTGGGCAGGCCGTATTGGGTGCTCCCCCAGAAGAGCAGGATGATACCCAGCCAGAAGGTGGGCAGGCTCCAGGCCATGAGACTGCCTAGTAGGGCGATGTAATCAACGGGGGTGCGGGCTTTCCACGCGGCCGCGATGCCCAACGCCATCCCCAATATCACCGCCAACACCTGCCCCACCCCCTATCAACAAAACCGTATTCCACAAATACTCCATCAACAGATCCATCACCGGGCGATTGGTATGGTAGCTGATGCCCAATTCACCGCTCAGCAGGTTCCGCATACAAGAAGAACTGCGTCTCAAATGGGTTAATCAGACAATCGCCGGGGTGATGGGGTTAAGCGATTCAAAACAGTTGATCACCGGTTTATCCAGCCCAAAACGCACCCGAATGGCCGCCACCGCTTCTTGCGTCAGGCGTGGATCGCGGATGCCAGAACGAGCCGGATCACCGGGCAAGATGCGGAAGAGGAAGAAGTTCAGGCAAATGACGAAGACGATGGTGAACGCCGCCCAGGCCACTTTGCGGAGAAATGAGTCGGAGAGAGTGCATAGAGTAGTGCGTGGTGCGTGGTGCGATCAGGTGTATTTGTGTGTCTGTGTATTGGCGCAGATAATGACCAATACACCAATAGACTAATAGTCCCTTCTTGCACAACACGTTTACTCGACTGGTTGAATGACTAAAAGCGAACTTGAATCTTCCAGGGCAACTTTGCCTGCCTCGGTTTGCCAGCCGGTGAAACGGTCGGTGCGGTAGGCTTGTACGGTTTGTTCGTAGAACGGGATGATGTAGACCACGTCTTCATGGACGATGCGTTGCATTTCCCAGACCATCTCAATGCGGGTGTCTTTATCTAATTCGGTGGCCTGTTGGGTAAACAGGGCATCGTAGTCACTGTTTGAGTAACCGGTCTCGCTGTTGCCGGTGGGGATTTCTTCGGTGAGCATGACGCTGAGCAGGAAGCCCGGATCGGGGTCAGAACCCCAACCCCACAAGATAACGTCAAAATCGAAGGCGGGACAGCAGGTGGCGGTGAGGGCATCGGGGTCGAGGGCTTGTAGCTCGGTGCTAACACCGACTTCGGCCCACATGGCGTTGAGGAGTTCGGCCATACGGGGGGCATTGGTGCTGTCACTGGGCCAGTTCAGACGCAAAGTCAGCGGCCGCGAACCATCCGGCATCTCTCGTATCCCATCCTCATCCGTATCCGCATAACCGGCATCATCCAGAATCTGATTCGCCAGGTCCACGTCGTAGGCATAATCCACCAGTGAATCATTGTAGAAAACACCCAAACTATCCGGGATGAGGGTGAGACCCGGCGCACCCAGTCCAAGCAAAACCACGTCAATAATTTGTTGTTTATCGGTGGCGTGGGACAGAGCCAGACGCACGTTGCGGTCTAACAAGGCCGGATGTCCGGTACATACGCCGTCATCAGGCGGGCAGTTTTCGGGTAAGACCTGGTTGAAGATGATGTCGGCCACGCTGGGGGACAGGGGTGGGCCGTTGACGACGGCGATGTTGGCTTCGTTGCGTAAGGAGACGACGGCGGTGTTGGGCATTTCCACAATCATATCCACGTCGCCAGTACGCAGGCTTGCACCAGAGCATCCTGGTTATCAAAGGTTTGGAAGACCACTTCGTCAATCTTGGGGCCTCGCAAATAATGGTCTTTGACCGCTTCTAACTGCACAAATTCGTTTTGGCGGTACTCTTTCATTTTGAAGGGGCCACTGCCAATCATCTCGGTATTCTCGTACTCGACGGGATCAACATCGGCCCAAATGTGTTGGGGCAGGATGTAGAGATAGAGAAGCTGGCTTTCGATGTTAGGAATGGGATCGGTGAGGGTGAGAACCAGGGTGGTGTCATCGGGGGCTTCGATGGAGGCGAAGTAGCCCGTGTAGACACTGAGGAAAGGGTAATCGGCTTGGGCCTGATACAGTTGGTAAGAAAAGGCGATGTCGCTGGCGGTTAAGGGTTCGCCATCGTGAAAGGTGATGCCGTTACGGATTTTGTAGGTGTAGACGAGGCCATCATCGGAGACGAACACACTCTCGGCAACTTCCAGGGAGTAGGTTCCATCCAGGTTAAGCTGGTACATGGAGTCGTAGACGAGTTCGGCGACGGTGTAGGCTTCGGTGGAGAACAGCGACACCCATGTTGAGGGTGTCAGGACTACCACCCCAACCCACCCCGCAAGACAGCGGGTTCTGCCGGTGTGTCAGTGGTATCATCATCACCATCATTAGAGGTGGGCTGATTGCTGTTTTCGTTGGTTGTGTTACCACCGTTATTGGTGGTTTCACCGCCACAGGCCACCAGAATCGCGGCCGCAATCAGCAAAAGCATTAAATGGAACAGTTTGGGCTTGGGCATATCTCTTCTCCTTCATGTGGTACGTGGGGCGTGGTGCGTGGGGCGTCACTATCTTACGCAACACGTACCACGCACCACGTCATATCATAAACTCACGCACCGAGTTTTCTTCATGCAAAATAGAACGGCTAAACGAGAACGGCGACAAGTCATACGCGGCCGCACCGCCATCCAACGCTAACTGGCTTAATATCAACCCCAACAGCGAAGCGTACTTAAAGGCGTGTCCTGCTCCAATCGCCAGGGACACATCGGGCAGGCCAGGCAGGGTGTCCAGGACAAAATCACGGTCGGGGGGCATGGCATACAGGCAGGTTTTGCTGAAATGGAGCGGCCCACAGGCTGAGGGTAGGACCCGGGCCATAAAGTCGGTGGTGCGCTGTAACGCGCCACGTTCGCCTCAAAAGTCCGGCTTTCCACCGTCACCTCTTCCCCGCCTACATCCTGATTCACCTTTACGGCTGCTTCCCCATAAACAGGGAAGCCATAAAAGCAGGGTTCATCCATCCAAATCCAGACAGGGAACCGCTCCGGAGCAAAATCGGCCAGATGGGGCGAAACGAAGTAGTTGACCTGTTCCTGGGTGACGGTGAGGTTGACCTGCTGGCCGAAATGGGCCAGATGGTGATTGGACCAGGCCCCACTGGCGATGATGAGCTTTTGGCATTGGTAGGTGTGTGGGCCAGCCTCAACCTCGATGGCCCCACCGGTGGCGCGAATGGCGGTGACGGGGGTGTGGTCACGCAGGGTGGCCCCGTTTTCTTGGGCCAGGCGTTGGTGGGCGGCGGTCGCTCGTGCGGCCGCGACAAACCCGCCGTCAGCCTGAAAGGTGTAATCGTCGAGGGGATGGTGCCGCCAGCGGGGAACAAATCGAGGCTACCCGTCTTAAAACCAACTGTTCACCTGATTCAGCCTCGACCATTTCCCAGGCGCGGTACGCTTGTTTGGCCAGTTTGACGTAGTGGGGGGGGTGGTAGGAGAGGCGAATGATGCGGGAATGGTCGTGGCTACCCCGCGCAGATGACCCAGTTCAAACTGTTCAAGCCCTAAGACATCCGCCCCCAAACGGCGCGACAGCCAGTACGCGGCCGCGCTCCCAATTCCCCCAAGACCTAAGACAATACAGGTGTATGTTTCTCTCATTGAGTGAACAGTAACCAGTGAACAGTGAACAGGTAAATGAACGGGTAAAAGCGGGCAAAGGGTAGCACGATTGGGGAATCTGTCAAGATGGGGGGAATGGAGTGTACCCATCCCCTTTTCTTATCTTTCGCCTCTTTTTTACCTTATGGCTAAAATCATTCCGCGTGCTGGGGCAATCCTAACCTTCACCTTTTGCCACCCCAAACCCATGAAGAAAGAACTCACCCTCAAAACTACCCACCGGGCCATCAATGTGAACTTCAGATGGGTTCAATAGCCAAAGATTAAACCAAACTTGGTGCATCACCTGAGTTCATCATGAAATTTGCCATCCTGTCTGATATTCATGGCAACCTGCCTGCCTTAGAAACCGTGCTCGACCATATCCAAGATTGGCATGCTCATATCGTTATCGTCAATGGGGATATCGTTAATCGTGGTCCGTCATCTGCTGCCTGTTGGGCGCGGCTTCAAACCTGTCAACAGCAAGCGGGGTGGCATATCCTACAAGGGAATCATGAAGCCTATGTCTATGCTTATGCTCAAAGCACCTATGATCCGGCCCAATTCAACGCTATGTCCTTCTGGACTTACCAGCAAATGAATGGGCAAACCCCGCTCCTACAAGCATTACCCGAAAAGTTCAGCCATCTGGCCCCCAACCGCACCGAATTACG
>JADJUV010000058.1 GCA_016716885.1 Candidatus Trichofilum aggregatum
TATGCCTTATGACTGAGAAACCGGTAACTCCACCGCCACACCCCCAATTTCTACCTTACTGGACGCCGCAGCAGCTCATAGCGGCAACGCTAACCGTATTGGCTGTCGCGGCCGCGTTCTGGTTTGTGCTTCGTTTCTATCAACTTATCTTCATCCTCATTGTCGCCATCATTTTTGGGGTGGCCCTCAAACCGGCTATCAACAGATTACAGACATGGGGACTGCCACGCCCGGCGGCCATTCTTCTTCTCTATGCTCTGGTGGTTATCCCTCTGGTGGGTCTTACCTGGTTCAGCGCCCCGCTTCTGGCTTCACAAACAACTGCCATCGCCACCACCATCACCGACTCTTATACCAGCCTTCATTACCAATTACTTACGTCGCCGAGCCTGTTGGCCCAGCGCATAGCCGCACAACTGCCCCCAGAGATTAGCGTCGCGGCCGCGGCCCCGACCAATGGCGAGGAAGTGGCCGTTAACATGACCGCCATATGGCTGATGATCCAGCCCGTTTTCCGCTCCCTGATCGGCATTTTTGTCACTTTCGCCCTCACCTTTTATTGGATTCTAGAATCAGAGCGTTTACAGAAAACCTTCTTACTTTTCATTCCTCAGCCCCAGCGCGAAACCCTGCGCGAGTTAGGTGCGGCCATTGAGGGCAAGTTAGGGCAATACCTGGTTGGTCAGGCCATACTGTGTTTGCTCATAGGCATCATCTCGTTTGTCGTTTACCTGTTGTTGGGGCTACCAAACGCCTTACTGCTGGCCCTATTTGCCGGATTTATGGAAGCGGTACCCAACATTGGCCCGGCGATCGGCGCCATTCCCGCGCTCATTGTCGCCATGTCTGTGTCGCCCGGGATGGTGGTCGCCGTTTTAATCGCAACAGCCATTATCCAACTGCTAGAGAATTACTTTCTGGTGCCCCGGGTTATGAGCCGCAGTATTGCCATGCGGCCGCTGGTCATTCTGCTGGCTTTTTTGGCCTTTGGCTCTTTTTTTGGAGTGGCCGGAGCCATCGTCGCCATCCCGCTGGCCGCCGTCATTCAATTGGTGTTAGACCGCTTTTTCTTGCAACCAGCCACAGCAGAAACCGATTCACCCCGCGGCCGCGATCACATCAGCGTCTTACGGTATGAAACAAAAGGGTTGGTGGCCGACATCCGTCAGCAAATTCGCAAAAAAGAGAATGTCGCCACCGCCGCCAACGATGAAGTAGAAGATTCCATTGAAGCCATTGCCATGGACCTGGATAGTGTCTTGGCCCACTATAGCCCCACGGAGTGATTCCTAACCTGGATAAACCAGAAAAGACTTATCCACAGATTTCGCAGATGAACACAGATTTGTCTTTTCATCTGTGAAAATCTGTGCCATCTGTGGTTCATTTCTTGTTATCTGTACAAGAAGTTGACTCGTAAGGTACTAACATGAGACGATTAGCCAGTTATACCGCCATTATTCTAGCTACTCTGGGCGTTCTGCTTCTGCTCTGGCAATTTCGTGAGGTTGTGGCCTTGTTTATCTTGTCGTTGCTCGCGGCCGCGATGATACGCCCGGTCATTGCCTGGTTAGTCGAAAAAGGGGTGCCCGCGGCCGCGGGTCGGGCCTTGGTTTTTCTGGGTATATTAATCAGCCTGGGGCTTGCTCTCTACTTCTTGGCCGGTCAATTGGTCCGCGAATTACAAGAACTGACCGATGAATTAACCCTGACCTATGAAGTGACCTATGCCCGTTATGTCATGGGCACGGAATTTCAGCAAGCCATGACCTCGCGCCTGCCTCACCCTACCACCTTATACGAAGCCGTGGCGGGCAGTAACGGAACCCCCTTCATACAAACCGTCTTTGGGGCTACGCAAAATGTACTGCTTGGAGCAGGGGGGTTTTTTCTGGTGCTTATTCTCAGCATTTATTGGAGTAGCGAGCAGGATCGTTTTGAGCGGTTGTGGCTGTCACTCCTGCCTGCGAGTAAACGGGTGCGTGCCCGGAATGGCTGGCGTGAAATAGAGACGGCTATCGGCAATTATCTCAACAGCGAATTCCTGCAAAGTTTGTTGGCCGCCCTTCTCATTGGCGTGGGATTAGCCCTGTTTGGTGTGCCCTATTACGTATTATTAGGGCTAATCAGTGGCCTGGCCTGGCTTGTTCCCCTGGCTGGAGCCATCCTTATCATTGTGGCTACTTTTTTGGCCGGGTTAACTGTCAGTCCTGCCCTGGCTATAGGCGCGGCCCTTTATGCCCTGGCGGTGTTAAGTCTGCTCGAATTTGTGGTGGAACCGCGCCTGTTTAATAGCAATCGCTATAGCTCATTGATGATTATTCTGTTCATGTGGCCTATGGCTACCTGGTTTGGCCTGGGTGGTCTTATCCTGGCGCCCCCGCTCGCGGCCGCGACCGAGCTTCTCCTGCGCCAACTCATTCAACCCGAACGTCAGCCTCACAAAGAGATAGAACTCGCCAGCCTGGAAAAACGTTACCATGAGCTGTCCCAGGTTTTTGCCAACCAAAGACCGGATGAAACCAACCCCCCTGAAATAAATAACATCCTGGAACGGTTACACACCCTCATCCAACAAACCAAAACCACCGTACCTGGCCCTTAACCAACCTATTAGAGCCGTGCAGTGCCTGGCACGGGGCAGACGAAGTGCTCCGCCCCGTGCCAGGCACTTAATTACTCATTGACGCATTAGGTTCGTAGTGACCGCTTTAGCGGGCTAGCACCAGCCCGCCAAAGCGGTCACTACAAACCAAAAATGCTTTTCTTGACATCTATCATTCTGAAGGTCGCAAGTTATATCTGACGCGCCATCCCCTTTATACCCCCGATACATACTCATCCAGAGTGTTGTATGTTACGTTCTAAAAAAGTGAACCTGACCCAGATATATCCAGCCCTTGTGTTTTTGGGTGCCCTTTGCGCCCTGGCGCAGGCTTTTTTCAAAGGAAACAGTGATGAAACTGAAAGATGTTGTCCCCCTTGTCAAAGAGACGGTTAGCGAGTGGAGCGAAGACAATGCGACCCGGCTCGCGGCCGCGCTCGCTTACTACACCGTCTTCTCCATTCCACCCCTTTTGATCATTGCTCTGGCAATCGCCGGGCAAGTTTTTGAACGGGAAGTGGCCCAACAACAGCTCGTCAACCAGGTCGTCGATCTTGCCGGTTCCGGGGGCGAATCAATCGGCATAGCCCTGGAATCCATCCTGGAAAATGTCAGCCAGCCCGAAGGTAGCCTCATTGCCATCATTATCGGTGTGGTCACCCTGTTTTTTGGGGCTTCAGGGGTATTTGGCGAATTACATAGCGCTCTCAATACCATTTGGGAAATTGCCCCCAAACCGGGGCGGGGCATCCTGGGCACGCTCAAAGATCGTTTCTTTTCCTTTACCATGGTGTTGGGCATCGGCTTCTTGTTATTGGTGTCCCTTGTCTTGACTACGGTATTATCGGCCCTAGGCGATTTCTTCACTGGTTTGATGCCCGAAACGGTTGTGGTGATGCAAATCTTTAACCAGGTTGTCTCATTTGGCCTCATCACCGTTCTGTTTGCCCTGATTTTCAAAGTAATCCCCGATGTGGAGATTGCCTGGCGGGATGTGTGGATTGGCGCGGCCGCGACCGCGCTCCTCTTTACCCTCGGCAAACTCCTCATTGGCCTCTACCTGGGCAACAGTGCCGTGGCTTCCACCTACGGGGCCGCCGGTTCTCTCATTGTCATTCTGTTGTGGGTCTACTATTCGGCCCAAATCCTCTTCCTGGGAGCCGAATTTACCCAGGTGTATGCCAACCGTCATGGCTCACGCATCGTCGCCGATGATGATGCTATTTCTTTAACCGAAACCATGCGGGTACAACAAGGCATTCCCCACCACGAGACGGTGGCTCAGGCCCAGGCCCAACAAAACCAACCCCCACCCCAACAACCAGCGTCTATTCCAGCCGGCGCGGCCGCGCCGGAAAAAGGACTCGCTTACCGAGGCGTCATTAACACCCTTACCGTCTTGTTAGGCTTGTATCACATCATCCGAGGCCAACGCGCCTCGGATCGGGATTAATCTTTATGCAAGAAATAACCTTACCTACCGACCCCTCGATGGTGATAGTCACTAAGGATCTCACGAAAGAATTTGCTGGTGTCGCTGCCGTTAGTGAGGTCAGTCTGGCCCTGCCCAAGGGCAAAATTTTCGGTTTTATTGGGCCAAGTGGCTGTGGCAAAACCACAACCGTGCGCTTAATGGTCGGCACGTACAAACCAACTTCGGGCGAAGTTACCGTGTTGGGTCGTGCCCCACGTGAGTTCCGACGCCAGGAACGAGAGAGCATTGGTTACATGCCCCAACAATTTGTCCTCTACCCGGATCTGACGGTGCGCCAAAACTTAAATTTTGCTGCTTCACTGTATGGTCTGGGCTGGCGTGAACGCCGGGCGCGACAAGCCGCCATGCTTGATCTGGTGGAATTAACTGAACACGCGCACAAAATTGCCCAAAACATCTCTGGGGGGATGCAGCGGCGTTTGAGCCTGGCCTCGACCATGATGCATGATCCGGAATTGCTATTTTTAGATGAACCTACTGCCGGGGTGGACCCGGTGCTACGTAATAAATTTTGGGATTATTTCCGTGCGTTGCAGGAAAGGGGCCATACGCTGTTTATTACGACGCAATATGTCAATGAGGCGGCCTATTGTGACTATGTGGGGGTGATGGCACGCGGCCGCTTACTCACGATAGATACCCCCGAAGGGTTGCGGCGCAATGCCCTGGGTGGTGATGTGCTTCTGTTGCAAATTGCCCAGCCGCTACCCATGGAAAAGTGGCTTTCCCTGAACGAACTGCCTTTTGTCACCGGAGAGATCAACCCGGTAGGTAACAACACCTGGCGGGTAGTCGTTGAGGATGCCAGTATCGCCTTACCAGAACTCATAGAGTGGGCCAAGGCCGCCCAACTAGAAGTTGTGTCATTGCGTGAGGATCAACCTTCCTTTGACGACGTTTTCCTAAAGTTGATGCAGGAGGATGAAGACCGTGATAACTAATTTTCTGCGGGCCATGACCCGTATTTGGGCGTTTATCAGCAAAGAATGGGCCGAAGTTATCCACCAACCCCGGCTCTTGTTAACCTTGATTATTGGTCCTTTTTTGATTCTGCTCCTGTTTGGCATTGGTTATCGTGATGAACCACGCCCCTTACGCACGTTGTTTGTCGTACCTCAAGGTAGCTCCATGGAAGAATGGGTCGTAACCTACGTTGAGCAGTTTGCGGATCGTTTTGAGTTTGCGGGTATTACCGATGATGCAGAAGAAGCTGATCAACGCCTGCGCGATCAAGAAGTAGACCTGGTCGTTGTGACTCCATCAGACCCTTCAGCCAACATCAATAACAATGAGCAGGCCGTTTTTACGCTCTACCATTACGAAATTGATCCCTATGAAGAGGCTTATGTGCGGGTGATAGGTCGGGCCTATACGGATGAGATCAATGAAGAGGTGCTGGGTCTGGTAGCTGAACAAGGCCAGATGGAAGCGGAATCGCTGCAAGAGGATATGGTCTTAGCCATGAGTACGGTAACGACGATGCGGCAGGCTTTAGAACAGGGCGACGCCGCGGCCGCGAGCAGCTCCCAGCAAGAGCTACAAAATTCAATCGGCCTGTTACGTCTGGCTACCTCGTCTAGCCTCGTCTTCCTGGCCGCCGTCCAGGAAACCACCAATCAAGCAGTGGATAGCGAGGCGCAACTCATTCTGGCTCAGCTTACCGGCTTACAAAACAAAATAAATAGTTTAGAAGCCCTTGATGCCAGTGCCACTGATTTGAGCGACGAAATTGCCCTCACTCAGGAAATCGAGACGGAGTTAACCGAAGTAGATACCCTCCTGACCGATTTCCGGCAAGTAGATACAGATGTGCTGGTTAGCCCCTTTCGCAGTGAAGTCGTCAGCATTACCAGCGTCACCCTGCAACCCATCCATTTCTTCGTGCCCGCGGTTATTTCCCTGTTGCTGCAACACATGGCCGTCACCATCGCCGCCTTGTCTCTGGTGCGCGAGCGTCGTAGTGGCGCCATGGAGCTATTTCGGGCCTCACCCGTCTCCTCATTTGAAACCCTCACCGGCAAATACATCAGTCATTTTTTCCTGGCCGGTCTGTTAGCCACCGTCCTCACCCTGCTAATTGTTTACGTACTCAAAGTGCCCATGCTAGGCGATTGGCGAGAATACGGGCTGGTATTAACCGCCCTTCTATTTACATCATTGGGCATTGGCTTCAACTTCTCTCTTTCCGCCCGCACCGATAGTCAGGCCGTCCAATCCTCAATGGTATTGCTCTTATCGAGCATCTTTTTTACTGGCTTCTTTCTCGCCTTGCACCGGTTTTGGTGGCCCGTGCTCATCGTTTCCTGGGCCTTACCCGCCACATATAGCACTTCCCTTTTGCAAAACGTGATGCTCCGGGGGCAAAATACAACCCCGTTATTGCTTCTCGCGCTTACGGGCATTGGTATTGCCCTGTTTCTTCTGGCCTGGTTTCGGCTCAAACGCCAGATGGCCTCAGAATAGACAAAGGGGGTGTCAGAATTTCCGGGGTTGACCATCTGGAAAGCAAGCCGTATTGTTATCCTCGACTAGACCGGCATAAGGAGTTGAAGTATGACGTTCTTTTTTGAGGAAAGATTTTCTGACATCCCTTTTGTAGAAAAAGTGTGGCAGACCCAAAGTGAGCAAGCGGTCACTTTTATGTCCCAGGCTGCCAGCCATTGGGAAATGGTAGTAACAAAATACCAGGGCAAGACAACCCTGACGATACGAGGGCCTGAGACCAAAGCCACCCTGGCCGACTGTCCGGCAGGGGTTGAGTTCTTGGGCATCGTGTTCAAAATGGGTACTTTTATGCCCCATTTGCCCACCATCGAGCGCCTCAATCGTAACGATATCTCCTTGCCTGAAGCCACCCGTCAAACCTTCTGGCTAAATGGGTCAGTCTGGCAATTTCCCACCTACAACAATGCCGATACCTTTGTAGATAGGCTGGTGCGGCAAGGTGTGCTTATGGCTGATCCGGTCGTTGAGGCCGTGCTACAGGGTCAGCCGCCAGCGCTCTCTCCCCGCACAGTCCAATACCGTTTCTTGCGGGCTACGGGTCTGCCCTTGAACACCATTCAACAAATAGAGCGCGCCCGGCAGGCGCTCACTCTTTTGCGCCAAGGTTTGCCCATCCTGGATACTGTTCATGAAGTCGGTTATTTCGATCAACCCCATCTGACCCGCGCCTTAAAACGGTTTATCGGCCAAACACCCTCACAAATCACCCCCACAACACCCCCCTAACTTTCCTTCGTTGTTATCTATTCAGGTGTCAGCACTTATGCCTCGCTGCGTCCTACCCGACGCCAAGCTCTGAAGGGAGCATTTCACGCCCAGCGTGGCATGAGAACATGAATAAATACCATTTGTTAGGGCCATCGTATACTTCCCAAAAGAAACCCATCTCCCCTTTTCCCGTTGGGCCGTTTTTCGCGGGCCAACGCCCGCGAAAAACGGCCCTTAAAAAGTTCCCCGCCCCTGGGGGCGGGGTTAGGGGTGGGGGAAAACCCAAGTAGGCAAACGCCCCATACCTTTCGTTTTTATACAAGACAAACTCCTTGGGTTACGCTATGATGGCGGTGTTACGAAACAACAAAACGAGAACCCGTAAGTGGGTGTTTCGACTGTTGGTAGGACAGAATTGGCAAACAGGGTGTGTTTCATTTCAATTGAAAGATGAGGAGTGAGCATCCCCAGATGCGAACGGACAGGCATTCTGGGGATGCTTTTCTCCTCTAACTCATTTAAAACACACCCCATGCCAGGTTATACAATCACTTTTAAGGGAGAACGCACATGAGAAAACTAAAATTGCAAGTTCAAATATCCATTGACGGCTTCATTTCTGGCCCTAATGGAGAGATGAACTGGCTGAGCTTCGACTGGGATGATGAGCTTAAAAATTATGTCACCGAAATAACGCACCCCGTTGACTGCATTGTCCTGGGCAGAAAACTCGCCCAAGGTTTCCTTCCCCACTGGACCTCCGTAGCGGCAGATTCAGATCACCCGGAATTTACTGCTGGTCAAAAATTTACGGACACACACAAGGTTGTTTTTACCAAAACGCTCGATACATCAGAATGGGAAAATACCGTTTTAGCCAACGGTGACATTGTGGACGAAATCACACAACTCAAAAAACAAGAAGGCCATGACATTATTGCCTATGGCGGTGGTTCGTTTGTTTCTGCCTTGATCAAACACGGTCTTATAGATGAGTTCCACCTTTTTGTGAATCCCGCTGCCCTTGGTGGGGGGATGCCAATCTTTAAGGAGTTGGAGAGCACGCAGAAGCTTGCGCTTGAAACATCAAGCGCTTTTTCATGCGGCATTGTTGTGAACAAGTACACCAAAGCAACTTGATAAGAGAGGTGGATTGGGGTTGATCTTCCTTACGGCGCGATTTTCGGGGCGAAGGCCCCGAAAAACCGCGCCCAAAAAGTTTGGGGTGGGGGTTTCCGGCAACAAACGGATAGGGGAGACTTGTTGTAAAAACACAAGCCCACTTTCGTAAAGATGTAATGGTCCAACTTTCAGGCACGCTGAAGGGCGGATGCTTTTAAACTACTCTATTTATGACCCTTGACGACTTTTTTCAAGGACACGCCGTATCCAGGTCTATTTTTGCGGCGGTACATGGGGCTATAGAGGCCATTGGACCGACAGAATTGCGTATCAGCAAAAGCCAGGTTGCATTTTGGCGCCGTCAATCTGTCGCCCGGGTATGGCTGCCCGGCCAGTACCTTCATGGCAAATCGGCTCCCCTGGTGCTCACACTTTCTTTTCGTCAGCGGGATTCATCGCCACGCTGGAAAGAAATTGTGGAGCCAGCCCCCGGACATTTCACCCATCATTTGGAGTTATATACCATTGCTGATATTGATGATGAGGTTGGCAATTGGTTAAGAGAGGCATGGAACGCGGCCGCGTAGCCGTTTTATCCATACAGGAATGATGCCTATGAAAACTGTTTAAGGTATTAACCCCTTTTTGCCTGTCATTGAGACCAGAGTAACTGGGACAGCAAGGCCACAATGAGGGCGACTACCAGCGTCAGTGGGGTTCCTACGCGTAGAAAGTCGCGGAACAGGTAACGGCCAGGGCCGTAGATAAGCAAGTTGCCATGATGGCCGATGGGGGTGAAAAAGGAAGCCACGGCCGCCATAGCCACCGTAACCACAAATGGCTCCGGCGCACGATGTAGGGCGGTAGCCAGGGCCACCGCCACCGGAGCCAGAAGGGCCGTGGTGGCTGAGTCAGACATGAGCTGGGTGATCGCGGCCGCGACCAGAAATAACAGCACCAACACCAGCGTCGGGTGCCAGCCCCCAACAAACCCCTCCAGCCAGCCCCCCATCAACTCCGCCATCCCCGTTTTCACCATCGCCAGCCCCAGCGGAATGGCTCCGGCAATAAACACATAAATGCGCATATCTATGGCCTGGTAAGCCTGTTGCGCCGTCAGACAACGTGTTAGAAGCACCAAAACCACACCCACTAATAACGCCACTTCCAGGGGCAAAATATTAAACGCCGCCAGTAAAATAGTCCCCACCATAATACCCCCAGCCAGTGAAGCCTTATGGCGGCGCAACGGTTGTCCATGAAATGGCACCAGAACCAAAAAAGACCGATCCTCACCCAGGCGGGCAAATGTCTCTTCATCGCCCAGCAAGACCAACACATCCCCCGCCCTCATTTTAATCCGCGACAATTCCGTCTGAAGCCAGCCTTTGCGCCGCCATATACCCACCACAATCGTGTTATAACGCTGGCGAAAATCAGCCTGACCAATATTTTGACCAATGAGCGGTGACCCCGGCGCAATAATGGCCTGAGCCAGACGAGAACTACTCTCTTCATCCGCATCACGCGCCTCACGCCCATTGTTACCGTGGACATCGTCCCCATATTGGAGCACCGGATGCAGGGCTACCCCCGGCGCTTCTTGAATAGCCGCCAGGCCATCGGGCGTGGTGCGCACCAGGAGAACATCGCCCGCCTGGATGGGGTCATCATTGAAAGGGCGATTAAGGGGGCGACCATGCCGCAACCAGTTGACGATACGCATGGCCTGAGCTTCATCCGCTTCGATTTTGGCTACGGTTTGCCCTTCCAGCCGCGAGTTAGGCAATACAATGACTTCCGTGTAATAGTTATTGAGCTGAAAGCTGCCATTACTGTCCTCAGCCCCGCCCCGCTCCGGCAACAAAAAACGGCCGACCAGCAGCATGAACAACGCCCCGGCTACTGACAGGCTCAAACCAATGGGGGCAATGGAAAAGATGCCCAGCCCAGGCCGACCAATCTGACGGAGCAGATCGTCGGCGATAAGGAAGGCAGGTGCGCCCAGAATGGTGATGGTTGTCCCCAGGGAAGCGGCAAATGACATGGGCATGAGTAGCCGGGAGGGGGCTATGTTACTCTGGCGGCACAGTTTGAGGGTGACGGGCAACATGATGGCGGTGATGGTGACGTGGTGGGTAAACGCCGCCAAAGCGGCTACGGCCAACATGATCACCACAAGCATTCTGTTGTACCCATTACCCGCCAACCGGCCAATCCAATCACCGAGTTTGTCGGATAGACCGGTGCGAAAAAGGGATTCACTCAGGACAAAGATAGCCGCCACGACAATAGCTGGTTCGCTGCTAAAACCGGAGACGGCTTCTTCAGGGGTCAGAATACCGCTAATGGTCAGGAGAATGATGATGATGAGGGCGGTGAGGTCAATGCGAATGCGTTCACTGAGGAGAAGGGCAAATACACCAATGAGGATGAGTAGCAGTAGGAGTTGAGGCAGAGAAAGAGAAAGAGGCACAGGACATTCTCCTTTTAGCGTTTCTGATGGGTTCAATCTTTGGAGATTGAATCAATCTCCGGATTAGACGTGACCTCTGAGTTCACTGAAAAAGCCACGAATTAAATGAATTAGCACGAATGGGAAAATAAAAAAGCTCTTGGGGAATTCAGGGGATTGACACCATTTGTAGGGGCTGGCCTGTGCCTGCCCAGGCGAGGGCAACGCCCCTACGGGACAATCAACCCGCGAAATCCCAAAGACCCAGGTCTCTGAACTCCTTCCTTTCAGCCTACTAGCGAGGGATTTTGCGGAAAAAAGAGGCTGTTCGACGTGAGATGGTATTGATCCAGGGCATTGTGGCAATGGCTAATAATGAGGCTAATGTCGTCGGAAGGGGTACGTTGGTGCGCGGCCGCGAGCAGTGACTGGCATTGTTCGGTCGGCGCACCAGATGAAGCCAACTCCCGGCTTAAATCCTGAGCCTCACGAAACAGTTTCCACAAGCCATTTGAACAAAGCAAAACCCGGTCGCCTGGCTGTATTTCCTGAACCAGATAGTCAATAGCCACAGTTTCCTGGCCACCTAATGACCGGGTAATCAGGCCACGATACGGATGAGCTTGCATCTGTTCAAAGGTCATGGGCAACTGCTGGGCCAATTCGGCGACTAGAGAATGGTCCTGGGTGAGTTGGATTAACTTACCCAGACGCCAGAGATAGGCCCGGCTGTTACCCACATGAGCCACATGCAGACGCGAACTGACTATCAAAGCCAGCGTCATCGTTGTGCCCATTTTTAAATGATCGGCTGTTTTGGACTGGCCCTGTTGCCATAACCGCTCATTGGCTTTCGCCATGGCCCGACGAATAGTTTGTTCTAGCCGGACGGGGGTTAACTCATCCACAGTAGAGAGAACCGGGGCTAATTCCACACCCACAATCTGCACAGCCGTTTGGCTGGCATATTTTCCGGCCTGATGTCCGCCCATACCATCACTCACAATAAACAAGCCAAACGGTTCTCGGTTGAGGGTTTCGCCAATGTAATGAAGGATGGTGTCTTCATTCTCCTGGCGTTTGCGGCCGCGTTCGGTGATTGCGGCCGCGGTGAATGATAGAGGGGTTACGATTTTCGGCTCTATAAAGCCATAATCAAATCTTGGCGAAACATTCATGACACCACCCCTTAAAAAAGGCGGGGTACCAGATCGCTCCTATGAACCATCTGATACCCCCACTTTTTCTACTTGACTCGACTCTGGCGAAAATTTGGACCGATCTCTGGAAATCTCTTAATCTCTCAGTCTCTTCGTGTCCAGAAGTCAGCACAAAAAACGCCAATGTCGAGTTCATTATCGCCGCGTCGGGCATAACACCTCCGGCTTGAGGCGTTAGCTTTACCGGCGATCATGGTGATATACGGACACTGAACGGGAGCTAGACGGACTGAACAGCAGATATAAAATCTGTACCAACCCCCAGGCAGCTACCGCATAAACGACCATAGCAAAGAAGGTGCTTATCTCCAGGGTCATGCCATTGCTGGCCGCCGGGGTGACGGTAAGCCCCTGGAACGGCCATACGAATAACTCGGTGGCCCCATAGACTAACCGCGCAAATGGGCTAGCCGGATTCGCGGCGATCAGCTTCAGCAAGACACGCAAGCCTAACCCCAGTTCTAGTAAACCTGTTAACAGGTAAACAAATTGGGACACCTTAGCAAGAATTAAGCGGCGTTCGTTGCCCACATCTTCAACGACATGCTCGCGGTATTCACCTTCGGCGTCACGGGTTACTTCTACTCGTTCGCGGCGATCAATGGGCATACCCAGTTCGCCATCAAAGTTAGCCCGGTTATCCCGGACAATCTCTTCTCGTACTTCTGTGGAACGATAATCATTTGTTGCCATCAGATACCTCCATTGGTCACTGACCATTGGTTATGCAGTTCGCATTTTCATTCCTCTGAAAACGAGATGTTTCCAGGGAAATGAAAATGGTAGAAAGGCTATAGTTAGATAGCCCGTCGCGGCCGCGTTAGTAACCCTAAAACGGCGGTAAACAAAGCTGAGCCAATGATGGCCCACACCACGGGAAACGGTTCCCCTTGAATATTGAGAGTCAACAATTCTGGTAGCCCTAATTGGGTGCTTAACCACATCCCAATCCAGGCTCCCACAAACCCAACCACCGCCGACACCAGGCAACCACCCAGTGAATACCCGGCGATGGCCTGACCAATGCTCCCGGCAATAGCTGCAATAATGAGCAGAACAAGAAATCCAAAAAGTGTCATGTTAAAACTCCTTACCGTTACTCCCCACCTGGCGGAGTTATGGCAACAATCGAGGATTAGCCAGGGGCCGAAGTCGAAGTTCCGGCACTATGGGTTCCATGAGGTCTGCGCCCGTTAGTTCATGGCTGAGGCGCACCTTTAACGCGTTAACAACAGAGATGACACCTTGATGCTCAGCGGCGATTTTTTCTGCGGCCGCGTGCGTTTTGCCATCAGCGACCATACCCACCAGCGTAACAATGCCGTGTTCGTTAATCACTTCAATTACCGCGTCTTTCGTTTGTGGGTCTTCAGAAAGGGAATTCGCCACAATAGCCCGCAACGCCAATTCATCACTCAAAATATCGGTATTTCGCTCTGTATCAGAGGGGGCCTTGAAATCATACAGCGGGCGCTTAACCACAGAATGCCGGTCTTCAGACCAGTTGTACTGTTTCCAGCCCTTCAAACCTTCTTTAGAGGTGGCAAGCTGGATACGCTCTTTGCTTACATCCTGCACCAAAGAGACTGGCACCGGCAAATATTCCACAAATAAGACCCCATGACGCACCACAATATGCGTAACCTTTTGGGAATCTGCATCGGTGATAACACGATCCAACGTGCCGATCTCACCGTCCAAACTATTAATCGGTGTGCCTCGTTTGAGCACTAAAAGATGGTCAAGGGGGTCGTGGTAAATTTTCTCCTGCACCAGCGGCCCATCTCTCGTTTGCAAATCGTACTTATTCATCATTTGCAGGGCCAACTCGTTCGGTAGCACCTCTTGATAATCAGACCAACGTGATTCGATGTTTGTAAGCACCTGATATTCTTTGTCCGTATAAGAAGGGAAATTCACCAACTCATCCTGATGGATGGAAAGCTGAATTTCATCTACCGTGGCCGATGTTACGACAGCCAGAGGAAACACCCGCGCCTGTTTGAACAGTACACCTTTTTCGACGACAAGTTCCTTCATTTCCAGAGTCTCGGGATCAACCACCACTCTTGTTAATTTGCCACATTCACCATCTTGACAGTAAACGTGAGTGCCTATGGCAAAATCTAATGTATGCATAGCATGGCCTCCATGTTTGTACCCAATGACATCTTAAGAAGGATCACAAAATAAACCGGTAATGGAGGGCAACTCATATGGCTGCTCGAAAGGGCAGACACAAGGCCTGCCCCTCACTAAACGATTACCGTCATCAATTGTTAAACTTCGTAGGATGCCATCGTAAACTTCCCCCCAGATAGCTTGATGAGAGTAAACCCTTCATCATCAGGCTCATCCACTCGTCTTAGTGTGTCATACCTTAAAGACAGGTGAAATGGGGCGTTTCCCTACCTTCACAAAGTCGAACCCTGTATTTAAGGCCATGACCTGGTTGGTCCCTCAATAGCGGCAATTCTCAATTTGAAGCGATAGGTAGGGGTGGGGCAGGTGGGTGGCTTTCTGGCCCCGGCTACGATGGGGTTCATAGTATGCCAATTCCGGTGTACTTAGTAATCGTTCGTGAATAAGTTCGCTAGATTGCGGCAGTCTTCAAGACTGCCGCAATCTAAAAACCGCTAAGTTAATTCCGAACGATCACTTACCGTATGGAGCCAATGTTTTTTCCCGCCAATGGACAACCCTGTTTCATCGGCGTGGGCCACTTCAGCGGTGGTCACGGCGGTCTTAATCACCGTGGCGGCCGGTTTTACCTGTTCGGCCGCTGTCTCGACAAAGTTTTGCAGACTCCCTGGTGAGATGGGCAAGGCGAATAAGTCGGCCAACATCTGTCGGTACCGTTCATAGGGTGTGAATTGCTCATTGTGGGGATAGACGGCTAACCGTTTGACTTGGGAACCATATGCCACTGGGTTGGTCACCTCAGCCGGAAAAGCGGCCGTTGTGGTTTACCCGCAACCAGGGCACATGACCGTCTCGGCCTGATGTTCGATTGTTATAAAATGCAACGGTGGCAGGTCAATGACTTGCCGTTTTGTCAGGGCACAGGGTTCAATATCTTCAGCCAGAGGGGTTTGGCAGTGGGTGCAGACGAGTGGAGTGGACGATGAGGTTCAAGGGGGGGGGGGCTTTTGGTAACTAAACGGGGGCGCCCCCCCGCCCGCCTCTTTTCCCGCGCCCCCGCCCCCCGCCCCCCCCTCCCTCCCTTTTTTTTTTTGTTCCTGCCCGGCCCTTTTTTTCCCCCGATTTTTTATTTCTTTTCTCTTAATCGATAAAAATGAGGCCACTCTTAATAGCTATCCGGATGAGAGCCGGGAGATCATGCACGTCTAATTTAGCCATCAGATTAGTACGATGCTTCTCTACGGTTTTGACACTGATGGTTAAGGCTTCCGCAATGGCACTATTGGTGTACCCTTCGGTAATAAGCTGCAATATTTCTCGTTCCCGTGAAGTAAGTAAATCAGCCAGGTTTTGTGGGATTTCAGTGGGTTGGGGCATCAACAGCGTTGTCAACACCGCATCAGAAATGGCAGGACTTAGATACACTCTGCCCTGATTGGCCGAACGAATAGCCAGAGGTAGTTCCTCAGCGATAGATTCCTTAAGCAGGTAACCTTTAACCCCTGACGCAATAGTTGCTGGGCCAGAATGGTGTCAGAATACATAGACAGGATAACGACTTCCGTGGGAATATTTAAGGATAGAATTCGTTCCGTTGCCTGAGCACCATCCATACGAGGCATGGAGATATCCATCACCACAACATCGGGCTTTAACAACTCAGTCAGTTCAATCGCTTCGTGCCCAGTAGCCGCTTCACCGACTACCTGGATATGATCAACCTTTTCTAATAAAGCACGAATACCTTGGCGTACCAGGTGATGATCATCGGCAATTAAAACACGTATCATCCCTTTCATCTCCTTCGTTTAAAACATGGACTACATGGGTGGCTATAGATTTGGGATTAAGATATGTGGTGTGCGGTCCCTTGTTCTACGAGTTCGTAACTTTTCCAACACTTCTACGTTTGCCAGTACCAGGTACCAGAACGTAAAAGCCACCCAGGCTCCCATCCCAAGCGCAATCTTATTATGACTCGTCCTATCAGCAATTCAAAACATTTGGCCCATCTCCCAGATTCTGTCTCTTGTTGCATTCATAAAAAGGGGCGTTTAGTCTGGACAATGCTTTCCACAGTATCGGGGAAGGTACGGTGGATGGGAAGAGGGCCGGGTGTCAATTTAAGCGATAGTTCAGAATTGGGAGATACTGGCACCTAACAAGTCCGCTTCTTGTACCGTTGGCAAGAAGATCAGCCAGGAATTTCACGAATGAGTTCACTGAAAGAAGCCACGAATTGACACGAATTTTTACTCTCCCCTTCGTGCTAATTCGTTTAATTCGGGGCAAAAACCTCTTTGGTTCTGATTTGTCCAGGGTAGGTTAAGTGGCTCGATATTTGAGGAAGCTCCGTCATCGGTGTTATCTGACACGCAGGTGGCTCTTGCTTAACTCTCTCTGGCTCTACTCGGGTTGATAAATGGCTGTGTCAGGGCGAAAAGCGGCCCAGGAAAACCAGAAATGATCACCATGTACCAGGCGCATGAGCTGTTGACCTGTCAATGGCCCAGATTCGGCTTGCCCGGCAATATTCCAGTGGCTCCCTGTTTGGTCATCTATGATTCGGGTTCCATCCCACCGGAAGGTCAATTTTTCACCGTCCAGGTGGGGGTCGAACACACCAGTGGCACCCACGTCTTCACCATCGGCAATACGGGCTGTATCCAGGGCGCTATTGGTGCCTGGTTGGAAAAACACAACCATATCCTGACCAAACCGGCTGTCATTGACCACTTTTGGGACAGCCAGTTCGTTGTACGGATAGGCCACATCACCGCCAGGTAAAGACACCGTGACCACACGAGCCATGGCGGGCAAGCGGTCATCGGGGATGCCGGTGAATAAAAACGGGCTTTGACCGATGTCGTCATAACCAACGTAGGGGTTGCGTCCATAGTCACGGTTGTAACCCGTGTCTCGCGAAAGAACCTGTCCATCGGGATAAATCTGTTGGAAATCGGCGAAGCTGATGATGGCCGAAGGTAGCAGTGTTAACTGTTTGCCCGCCAGGTCCCCGACAATGCCCTGGCCGGTGAATTGTTGCCACAGGCTTTCGCTGGTGCGGTCATACATGATTAGATCGGAGAAGCGTAACAAACCGGATGTGCCAAATTCGTGTGTTTGACCTTCCAGGCGGCGGTCAAAGACGATGGCTGAGTTGCATAAGGGGCAAAAGGTAATGAGGATGGGGACGTCGCCCAGGGTATCGTTGACGATTTCGTGCCAGGTGAGGATTTGTAAGGGGTAGGCACGAGCGAGATCGTTTATCTCTACGGCTATGACTGGCTCGTTGGGGGCTAACCAGTCCGCGGCCGCGTCCAGCCCCACAAATTTTGGTTCATCCAGGGAAGGAATGCCATCACGGGGCGGCCCCCGGATAGAATTTCATCATATCGGATGGTGTGACGAGTCCAGTTGGTTTGCCAATCGGCAGTTATGCGGCGCAGGGCATCGGGGCGGTCATCCTCGGTGAGTATGGTTATCACTTCTGTCCTCGGGGTATGGGCGGGTGCAAGCGTAGCTGGAATAGCGGGCGAAGAGGTGAACGTCGCGGCCGCGGCATCACTTTCTACTTTGGCCTTCTCTCCTCCCTGACTACCACAACCCACTAACAATAAGAGCCACAACAGCCAGATCAGGTGTCCTGATTTACTCATTTCATCACCCCCACCATGAATTTCTCCCAAGGTTGTACTTGAAACGTCAAGATTGTACCCGCTACCGGCCAAGAAATATGGTCGAGATCACATTGATTTTTCTGACTTCCCGGCGTGATGGGGTTAGGGAGATGGGTTCATTTTGGCGAGTAGGCAATCGCCCCAAGGCACAGGGCGATTGCATACTTGATTTCGTCGGCTTGACGCGAGGCGTTAAAACGCCCTGCCGGTAACAAAAATACGTTGAAACGTGTTGGCTGAACAGTTTGAGTGCGTTTTCAACGCACTTTTTCTATCAGTCGTGGATTTCAATCCACTTGGGTGGCAACAATTTAGTATGCAATCGCCCCAAGGCAAACGTAGCTTTGAAGCCGCAAAAACGGCATAATACCCACTTGTTTCAGATTCTACGGGAGGAAACAATATGTTCTGGCCCAAACGCAGTTCCTATTTTGGTCTGTTTTTATTTCTCACCCTGTTCCTGGTTGCCTGTGATCAATCACCCACCGTCTCCCCAGCACCTTCAGCCGAACTTACTGGTCGCTCTGTTCCCCTAACCACGGCTGATTTGACCTGGCCACCCACCCCCGCTCCTGTCATTCCCCGGCCAACGGTTACAGCCGAACCAGCGATCAGTGTGGTAGTCCAATGGAATGAGGTCATGTTAAGCGCGATTCGTTATGGCAAACCACGCCCAACCGTGGTGACACGAGCCATGTATATGGTTCATACGGCTATGTATGACGCCTGGAGTTTGTATGATCCTCTGGCCCGGCCTACGGTATTAGACGCCTCATTGCGCCGACCTGAATATGAACAGAGTTATGCCAACAAAGCGGCCGCGGTCAGTCAGGCTGCATACCAGATGCTCATCGCCCTTTTCCCGGACTATGAGCATCAGTCACAGGCTTTTGCCACCTTGTTAGACAATCTGGATTATCAGCCCGTGGCAGATGGCTCATCGCTAACCCCGGCGGGTATCGGTTATATGGCCGCACAGGCCGTATTGCTTAGCCGGGCGGATGACGGCTCGAATGCAGCCAACAATTATGCCGATATGGTTTCGGCAACTTACCCGGAATTGTATGCCCCCATTAACAGCGCTGATAACGATGCACCTAATGGCCTGGGCAAACCGGAATTTAATCCGGCCCGTTGGCAACCCTTGCGGATTCCCACCGGCAATTTTCTCGATGCCAGTCGGGTTCCGGTTGTTGATCTGACGAACCCGACTTCTTATGCAGACCAGACTTTTCTGACGCCCCATTGGGGCGCGGTTCGCCCGTTTGCCCTGACCAACGGTAGTCAGTTCCGTCCTGTGGCCCCGCCACTTCCCGGCTCAACCGAGCCGTATGTAGATGCTCTAGGCCTTACGATGAGCAATGATGAGGCGTTTCGCCTGCAAACCGAGGAAGTTTTGCAGCTAAGTGGCAGGCTGGGTGACAGAGAGAAGGCCATAGCTGAGTATTGGATGGATGGCCCCCGGTCGGAAACACCCCCCGGCCATTGGAATTCTCTGGCTCACGGCATCTCCTGGCGTGATCATCATAGCCTTGATGAGGATGTCAAGTTTTATTTCGCCCTGAATGCCGCTTTGTTTGATGCCAGCATCTCAGCCTGGGATGCGAAAAGAGCCTATGATTGTGTGCGGCCCATTACGGCGATTCGTTATTTGTATGCCGGGCAAGAGGTGTTGGCCTGGGGTGGTCCAAACCAGGGTGTGCAGACACTCCTGGGAGAGAACTGGCTACCGTATCAGCCGCTCACCTTTGTGACACCCCCATTTGCTGAGTATGTATCAGGCCATAGTACGTTTAGCGCGGCCGCGGCCGAAGTGTTTACCCTCTTCACCGGCAGTAATCAGTTTTATGATGGGGTTACGCTTACCAATGACGATCTTAACCGAGATGGGGTAGCCGATTTACTCGGTCAACACATGGTTTTAGCCGGGTCTCACCTCATTGAAAATAGCCCTGCCCAACCGGTCGTCTTACGTTGGCAGACTTTCCAGGATGCGGCTGATGAAGCCGGGCTATCCCGGCGTTATGGAGGCATTCATTTCCAGGATGCGGATTTACGCGGCCGCGAAATGGGTCGCTACATTGCCCAACTCGCTTTTAACCTGGCTGAAAGTTATTGGGCTAATGCCCAACCCTAAAGAAAGGGTGACTTAAACAGTCGTTCGTGTCAATTGTCATTTAGGTTGTTATGATAATGTTAAGAAAGCAACAGTAGAATTGTGCCATACCATCTGTCAGGGCAGTTGCCTGCTCATCAAAAATCAACCATCCCCCCTTATCCCCTTTCTAATCTTGGGAAGGAGAACCCGCTTAGCGGGCTAATAGGGGGAAAATCGAGCCGGCAATGACCCTATACCATCTGTTGTTGTGATACGGGGGTTGAGCAAACAGGAGGAAAATAATGGCTTCGGACAACGACGCTCTACTCAAAAAGCTCGAAAAAGCGATAGTCCTATTGGACGAATCTGCCGCAGTAAAAGAGGCCCTTAACCAGATTATCATCGCCAATCCAAAGTACAAACGTGTTCGGAATTTTCTTGGTTCGTCTGATAAGCTAAAGCCAAAAGATTATGTAAAACATGTGGCTGAAATCTACAAAGAACAGCACATGTATGTCTCCACGGTTCTGAGGGGAGACGAAGAGGTATGGATCCCGCTGTATGAGAAAATGCAATACTGGGCTTATCAATTTTTGCTACGATGTAAATTTTATAGTGGCGTAGATACGTTTGAGTTGGCTGTAAGTTATGCTGGCGATGCGGGTGCTGAGATGGTGAATGCCACTTACCCTTATGATGTGCCAGTTTTTGATGCCTGGGCGTTTCAACTACTTAAAAATGTGTGTTGCAGAAATATTAAGAAAGCCACCAAGCAACGTTTGCTCCCAGATAATCAGCTTGTTCCTTTAGAAGACCACATCAACCTGAGTGACGGGTCAACCCGAGGCGTCGAGGTACAGGTGGAAAAGGAATTGGCCTTAAATCTGATGCACTCTCGTCTTAATGAACGAGAAGAGATAGTCCTGAATGGGGAGATTAAGGGATTGTCCGCATTAGAGATCGCTACGCAATTGGGTACTTCAGCTACTAACGTTTATAAAATGAAATATGATATTATTCAGAAAATGAGTAAGATTTTCCAAGAATAGGTCATAATAATGGATAGTAGAGAAAATTTATTTTTTGGATTGGTTGGTTTGCAAGCACGACTTGCCTCGCTAGTTAAATACTGGGAGCAAACCGAAGCCCATTCGGTGGTCGTTGCTGATACGCTTGCCAAAATTATTGATAGCAAACCTATACCATCGCCTATTACGGATGAGGAATCTAATATGTTACCAGTGGTTGTCGGCGACGCTTTGCGGGGCGTTAACATCGCCCAGAAATATCCTATATTCTTTTTACGTATGTTAGAAAATCAGTCCCTTCTGGAAGATTTTTTAGATACCTTTGATTTATTGCAGCAGACACAAACGGGCGCTTTAGCTACTATGCCCGCACCCTTTAGTCGTGATTTGAGCTTTCTTCGCCGCCGCCGCTCCGTCCATCTTGAGGTGCAACCCATCAATGCTTCAGGTTGGCGAGTTACCTTACAACAGACGATTGATAATCTGCAAAGCCTTTTTTTCCCCCTCACCTTATCCACAGACATGCAGATACGCGGTGGGTTATCCCAACTGATGGATGAAGATAATTGGTTTACGATCACTCGTGAAGAGGTCACAGTAGGGGAATCTCGCTGGACGCTCATCCTGGAAGGTAAACCAGCCGACGAAGACGAAGTGTTGTTGAGTCTGGATGTTCTGGTTATACCGATGACCGATACGGCTATTACGTCAACCCTTGTCGCTACGCTTCAGTGGGGAACGTATGACAATCAAGTTCAAATTGGCCCCGCGGCCGCGCCACCTTCCCCCCCATCCCTCTTGATATTGTTCTAGACGAAACCACCGAACGCGTCAAAGCTGAATTGCAATTGACGGTTGAAGTCGTAAACCCATAACTTACCCTTTCGGCCCATAGTTGTAACAACCATATCATCCATTAGCCCGCTAAAGCGGTCACTACGAATTAAACCCCCAATGTTTTTCTGAACATCTATAGCTCCAAACTCGCAAAGTAACCCCATTTCAGGCACAATCAGGCCATGCCCCAGGTGAGCCTGCATTTACGTTTACGTTTGCCATTACTCTGGCTAATTTTGTGCCTGGTGATGGCTTTTATTTTGCCGGGCCAGGTGTGGCTGACGCTGATTGTGGGGATAGGGGGGCTGTTCGCGGCCGCAACCCTCTGGTCGCGTAGTTTAGCCAAACAGCTACGGGGTGAACGTTCCTTGCGTTATGGGTGGGTCAGTGTGGGCGACCGCCTCAGCGAACAATTTACCTTGCACAATGGTAGTCAGTTACCCGCCTTATGGGTAGAACTGCTCGATCAATCGAATATGCCTGGTTATCAAGTTGGGGTTGTGCGCAGTGTTCCCGCGGCCGCAACTGATACCTGGAAACAATCGGCCATCTGTACCCGGCGCGGCCAGTATCATCTCGGCCCCTGGACCTTACACACCAGTGATCCATTTGGCCTCTTCCTCGTTAAAATTCATTATCCCCAACAAACCGAAATCATTATTAATCCGCCTATGCACAGCAATTTGCCGGTGCAACTGCCCGCCGGGGAAAGCAGCGGCCGCGAGCGCTCACGCCAACGCGCCTGGCAAGCTACCGTCAACGCGGCCACGGTACGTGAATACCAACCCCACGATCCCCTGCGCTGGATGCATTGGAAAGCCACTGCCCGGCGTGGCGAACTGATGGTGCGCCAGTTTGATCTGGATGTCACGGGCGATATCTGGTTGTTGCCAGATATGGATAGAGCGGCCCAACTGGGTGAAGAACTCAATGGCACGGAAGAACATCTTGTTATTTTGGCGGCGTCGTTGGCCGGGCAAGCCCTCAGACTCAACCGCAAGGTCGGTGTCGCTACTTATGGCCTGCGGCCGCAACTCATTCCCCCCGCTACCGGTCAGGGCCAACAATGGCACATTTTGCGCTCCTTAGCGATAGCCCACGCGGATGGCAACGTGCCCTTGTCCCTGGCATTGCACGACCTGACCCGTGTCATTCGCCGGGGCGCGGCCCTTCTTGTTCTCACATCTACCGCCCAGACAGAGTGGTTATCCGCCCTGTTGCCCCTGGCCCAAAAGGGGGTTCAAACCCAGGTGATTTTGTTGGATCGGCTCAGTTTTGCGGGTACGGAACGGAGTGAAGGGTTACGGGATGCGGTGCGCCAGTTAGGATTCCCTTGTGATTTATTGCAACGGGGAGAATTGGGCGATGCGGCCGCGAGCGAGGCTCAGCACGGGTTCTGGGAGTTCAAAGTAACTGGCACGGGCAAAGTGATTACGGTGCATAGTCCGTTGACTTCCGGCTGAGCAGGGGAACTCAGAGGAACTCTAGGAACTCAGGGGAACTTGAAACCTGAAACCTGAAACTTGAAACTTATTCTCGTAGGAGTAACCGAACGTGGTGCTCAATTGGTTCATCTGGTTGGGTTGGCGACTGCGGCCGCGACCGGGCTGGCTTCCCTTCATGCTCCTGTTTACCCTGACAAGCGTGCTGGCCGAGGCCATCATCATAGCCCGCTGGATACCCGAAGTAAACCTGGTCGCTCCCATCGCGCTAACCGGGTTTCTTTTGGCTACAGCGCTGGCTCTGCGGCCGCTGAAAACTGGCTGGGCCTGGGGGTTGCTGTTGGCCTATGGCATCCCCATCACCCTGATAGCCACGGGGCGGCTTTGGCCCCCGCTGAGCCTCTGGTTTAGCGGTTGGAGGGCCAATAGTGAATTCATCCGCCGCCAGATGTTACTGCTGGTAGCCCGTGTGTCCACCTGGGGTGAAGCTATCGCTCAGGATCAGCCTACCGAAGAAACGGCTGTCTTTGCCCTACTTCTGGGGTTATTGGTCTGGTTCGTGGTTTGTTATGCCGCCTGGACCACCTTCCGCCAGTATCAACCCCTGCGTGGCCTGACCCTCATCGGGGTGGCTTTGGCGGTCAACCATACGTTTAGCGATATTGATATCTGGCCGGTTCTCCTGTTTATCCCGCTGGCGGTACTGCTCGCGGCCGCGATTCATTTTTACACCCTACAAGAAGATTGGGAGCGCCGTGGGGTAGATTATTCGACCGAGATAAAGGTGGAACAACTCGCGGCCGCGGCCGCCATCGCCCTGGCTCTGATGGTGCTGGCCTGGGGCATACCCACCATTCGCCCTTCAGCCATTGCCGAGGCCTTTCGGCAAACTCCCGTCGTGCAAGAAGCGGAGATAGTGATGGAGCGGGCCTTTGCCGGGGTGCGTCAGCCCGTCCGCGCCAGTGAATTGGCTGTCGCCCCTGATCCTGGGGATGGCGAGGTGTCGGATGGGTTGCCCCGAGCTTTGCTCATAGGCAACCCGCCGGAACTGGAAACCACCTTGGTCATGACGGCTACGGTAGCCACAACCCTCGCTGAGGACGAGGCCCCCCATTGGCGTGGCCTGAGTTATGATGTCTACACGGGTCGCGGCTGGACGGTTAGCCAGTGGGATGATACCTCTATCATGGCGGCCAACCAGCCTATTCCCAACCTGCAACCCCCCGATCCTGCGCACCTTATCACCCAGACGGTGCAATGGCAATTGGATGATCGCCAGACCCGGTACAGCTTAGGAGTGCCGGTTCAGTTGGCGGAGCGGGTCCTTGTTACCTGGCACGGTGAGGCCGATGCCGCGCGTGTGCAGGGGGAAGGGGGATCCACGTATCGCGTCATTTCGATGATTCCGACTACAGATGTTGAAATATTGCGTCAGAGTGACGCGGCCGCGATTCCCGCCCCCATTCTTGAACAGTACACTGCCTTACCGGCAAAATTGCCCGCGCGTGTGCGCCAATTAGCCACCGAGATTGTGGTTCTGGCCCCCACCGCTTATGATCAGGCTGTGGCCTTGCAACAGTTTTTGCGCCAATATCCTTACTCACTGAATGTGGCCGAACCCCCGGCGAACACCGATCTGGTGGATTATTTTCTTTTTGACCTACAAACGGGTTATTGTGATTATTATGCCTCGGCGATGGTGGTGATGGCCCGCAGTCTGGGTATTCCGGCCCGCCTGGTGATTGGTTACACGGCCAACCCGGCTAATGCCCAGGGCGAGCAACGGATTACCCAGGCCAACGCCCACTCCTGGCCGGAACTCTATTTTGCGGCCGCGGGCTGGGTGGCCTTTGAGCCAACGGCGGCTTATCCTACCTGGGGACCTTCGCCCCGCCCGGAGTTTAACGCGGCCGCGGCCGCCCCTTTGCTCACCCCCGTCACCATTCCGCCGCGCCAACCAGCGGCCGTATTCCCCTGGTTAGCCCTTCTGGGTTTGGTCGTGGTAGGTTTGGGCTGGTGGGGTTGGTGGCGCTGGCAGATTCGCCAGCGCCAACTGGATGACATTGTTTGGGCGTTTGCCCGTTTGCAACGGCGAGCCACGCAGTTTGCCCAGCCGCCCCGCCCCAGCCAGACACCGGACGAATTCAGCCGGAGCCTGGCAACACATCTGCAACAACAATCGAGGCGTTCATGGTTGGCGAAGCGGGTGGCGCAACTATTGCCGGCCCTGCACCAGTTGACGGCTCTGTACAATGATCACCAGTACGCGGCCGCGAAACCGCCGCCTACTGGTGAAGGGTTTAAGCTGTGGCAGGTGATGGCGCGGCCGCTAGGGTGGGTTATTGTGTGGCGCAAACTGACCCGGCGTAAAGGGAAGTGATGGTGTAGGAGCACCGCTGGGCGTCTTACGAACGACGATGATATGATGAACGATCAACAAGTGGCAACGATACAGACTGTTTTAGCGGCGCGGCCGCGACTTTATTTTCTCATCGGTGGTTCCTGCACCGGTAAAACCACGCTTTCCCAAGCCATTGCCGCCCAATTTGGCCTACCCATCATAGACATGGACGCCCACATCTACGGCGACTACCATGCCCGCTTCACCGCTGAACAGCATCCGACTAATTACAACTGGGCCACCGCCGAAAATGGTCTGGCCTGGCTCCTGGCGAAAACCTGGACAGAGTTTGATCGGTTCAATGCTGATAGTAATGCCGAATATCTGGCTTTGTTGGCCGAAGATTTAATGGCCCATGATCCGCAGAGGCCGATACTGGTAGATGGGGGGTTTAGCAAACCGGGGGTGTTGGCCCAGTTTGTGCCAGTCGCGCAAATAATTTGTCTGGCGTTACCGGATGGGGTTAGCGGCCGCATCTGGAACGAAGCCGAAGATCGCCGCCCCATGAAGGAGATGGTACAACAATTGCGTTATCCCGCCGATGCCTGGAACCGTTTTCTGGCCTTTGATGCCCAGATGAGCCAGACGATGGTAGCGGAAAGCAAAACCAATGGGATTCGCGTCATCGTCCGTGAGGCCAACAGCACGGTAGCAGAATTGGTGGCTCAAGTGGCGGGTTACTGGGGTTTAGATGGGTTCAATCTTGATATGTAGTGGTCAAGAAAAAGTTTTTGTTCGTAGTGACCGCTTTAGCGGGCTAACGTCAGCCCGCTAAAGCGGTCACTACGAACTCGACACTGGCGTTTTTTGTGCTGACCTCTGGAGACTAAGAGACTAAGAGACTAAGAGATTAAGAGATTTGCAGAGGTCGTCTAAATTTTCGCCAGAGTCGAATACGAACGAAAATCCAATTAGAGCCAGCTCAGGCTGACGGGGCAGTGGTCTGAACCAAGAACATCAGGGTGGATGGCCGCGGCCGCGATTCTCTCTTTTCCTTCTTCACTGACAAAAAAATAATCCAGTCGCCAACCCGTATTCCGTTGCCGCGCGCCACCAAACTGCGCCCACCAGGTATACGCTCCTGTCTTTTCTGGATACAGATGACGAAAGCTGTCCACATACCCCGCCCCCACCAATTCGTCCATCCAGGCGCACTCTTCCGGCAAAAAGCCAGTGTGTTTGCGGTTTGGTTGCGGCCGCGCCAGATCAATCGGCTTGTGAGAAGTGTTGACATCACCACAAAAAATGATCGTTTTGCCCTGCGCCCGCAACTGTTGGCATTTCTCCAGAAAGGCGGCGCAATAATCCATCTTAAAAGGAACCCGGCGCAAATCATGACCGCCATTGGGGAAATAAGCCGTGATAAGAACGAAGTCCGGGTAATGGGCGATGAGTGTGCGTCCTTCCTTGTCAAACTCCGGGATGCCCAGCCCTGCCTGCACATCGAGTGGCTCTTGCCGCGTATACAGAGCCACGCCACTATACCCTTTGCGCTCACAGATGGCCCAATAGCTGTAATATCCTTCCGGCTGGCGTAAAGCTGGCGGCAGTTCATCCGGGTGGACGCGTGTCTCTTGCAACCCGAGGATGTCGGGCTGGGTTGTGTGAAACCAATCGAGAAAACCTTTTTTCGCGGCCGCGCGTAGGCCGTTTACGTTCCAAGAATAAAATGTCTGCATATGTGTTTTTGCTCGTGTTCCTTCAGAAAATCCCCTAACCTGGACCAGCTAGAATCAAAAAGAAGGAACACAGAGAGGCACAGAGAAGGCACGGAGATACACAGAGCTTTAAAGAGTTCTCTGTGACCCTCTGTGATCCCTCTGTGAATCTCTGTGTAACCTCTTTCTTGCTAACGGGTTAAGAAGTTGACTCATAAGGTATTAATGGGTGGGGGGCGCGGCCGCAAAATCTGCACCAGAATCACCCCCAACCCTACCAACACCAGCCCCGCAATCTGTCGCCCGGTCAGACTTTCACCCAAAAACACCCAGGCCAAAATCGCAATCTGGGGCAACATCAGGTTGTTAATCACGCTGGATTCTACAGCCGTCAACGTTTGCAGGGTACGATTCCACAAGGTATAAGCAAAGGCAGAATTGACGACCGCCAGCCAGCTAATAATCACCCACTGTTGCAACTTGAGTGTGCCAAAACCCTGGGTTGTACCGCCTACGACCAATAACAGCCCCGCCCCAATACCCATACTGACAAATGTTACCAACAAGGGCGGCAGGTGCGCCTTCCGGTTGGTCTCCCGCCCCAGTATCGAACCTGTCGCATTCGCCACTACACCTAATATCGCTACCGTTAACCCCAACCAGACCCCTGGCGGCAAATCCAGGGGTAAAAAGTAGACCGCCACACCCACTGTGGATAATCCCATCGCTAACCACTGTATCCAGGTTGGTTTCTCTTGCCCTTTGATGGCATTGATTACCCCAACAACCAGTGAGGTGAGATTGAGTAGCAAGGTAACAGTAGCCGCCGGGAGCAGAGACAGGCTAACGAACTGCGATCCCTGAGTCAGAGCATAAGACACAAACCCTAATAAAATCAACTGTCCCCAGGTCGCACGAGGCAAATGGCGCAACGTTGCCCGGTGCTGCCGGTTGGATAAAACCAGAGGGATTAGACACAAAAAAGCCAGGGTGTAACGCAACCCGGCAAAGGTCAGGGCTGGCAAATTAACCTGCAAACCAATCTTGATGAGCACCCATGAGGTTGACCACAAAAATGTGACCAATATCGCCTGCAAAATGGCGCTTATGTGGGTTCGCTGGCTGATAGGGTGAGGCGTGAATGTAGATAATGTTGGGCGCATTTATGGGATTATCCTCCATAATAATCGAGTGACCAGGGCTAGCTCGTAGGGCGATTGCCTACCCGGGTTTACCCCACCCCCAGGGGCGGGAAAGGTTACAAAGGGCCGTTTTCGCAGGCGTTCGCCCGCGAAAACGGCTCAAATTTGGGGAGTTAGGGGATGGGTTTGTTTTTGGAGAGTAGATAACCCGGACTAACGCGCTCTACATAGCGTCCAGGTGCGCCATCGGTTTTGAGGCCGATCTTGGTTCTTCAATTCTTTGGGTTAAGAGTTTCAAGCTCAATGGTTTTGTCAGGTATTCATTGGCCCCCGCTTCCAGACAACGCTCGCGATCACCTGGCATTGCCAAAGCTGTGAGCGCAATAATCGGCACGGTAACAAACGCTGGCATAGCTCGCAAACGGGCTATCGCTTCCAGGCCATCCATGTCGGGCATTTGGATATCCATCAAAATCATCTGCGGCCGATAAATCCGGGCCTGTTCCAGGGCTTCAAAACCATTCAACGCCGTAATCACTTTATGCCCTTTGTTTATCAGATAATCCCGAGTAACCAATCGGTTGATCTCATTGTCTTCAACGAGCAGTATCGTTAGTGCTGGGAGTTTATCTATTTCTGGTGGCCCAGGTTCTTGTGCTTGGGGTTCTGGCTTGGGGCAGTGCCTGGGGCATGGGGTGGATGGGAATGGTGAAGGAGAAGCGACTGCCTTTGCCCAATTCACTTTCTACTGTGACGCGGCCGCCATGTAGCTCAGCTAACCGCCGAACCAGGGCTAACCCCAGGCCCGTGCCCGAATATTGCCGCGAAAGCGAACTATCTAACTGGACGAACGGCTCGAACAATTCGTGCAGTTTATGGGACGGAATGCCGATGCCCGTGTCCCAAACGGTAAAACGCATGGTCTCAGGCTCCGGTTGAGTCACCTCTAGCCCGATTACACCCCGTTCGGGAGTAAATTTATCAGCATTACCAAGGAGATTAACTAATATTTGTTTCAAACGGCGTTCGTCCACATAGATGATGGGGGTTTCATGCATAAACGAGGTGGAAATACGCAATCGTTTGATGATAGCCTGCTGTTTGATCATGCTTAATGAGGCCTGGCAGCATGTTTCCACGACGGTTGGTTCGGGTTGGAGTTCAAACTTGCCCGCTTCGATTTTGGAGAGGTCTAAAATATCGTTGATGAGTTCTAATAGATGGTAACCACTTTCGGATATGAGGTGCAAGATTTCCCTCTGGCGTGGCTCTAACGTGCCGTAGGTGCCATCTTCTAGCGATTCACTAAAGCTGAGAACGGCATTGAGGGGTACGCAATTCATGGCTCATGCTGGCCAGAAATTCGTCTTTGAGACGAGCTGCCTGGGCCAGGGCAATATTCGCGGCTCGCAGTTCAGCTTCTGCTTGTTTGTGCTCGGTCATATCGAAGATCATGGTGCGGCTCATGAGGTATTGCCCTTGAGCATCATAAATGGCGGTTGCGTTGATCGAAACGGGCAGGATTGTGCCGTCTTTGCGCATAAAATCTAATTCGAGATCGCTTATGATGCCTTCGTTTTTAAAGCGGTCAAACGTGGCCGTGAAGATGGCCTGGCTTTCAGGGGTTAGAATCTGGCGAATATTCATGCGACCAATCATTTCTTCACGCGTGTAACCCAGCCAGGTTAATTCGGTCTGGTTGACCAGAATAAAAAGCCCGGTGCCGTCGAGGGAATGGTAACCGGCGGGTGCGTTGTCGTAGAGGTCTTGGACTTCGGCGGTGCGCTCTTGGACGCGACGTTCGAGGGTGTGGTTTAGCTCTTGCAGTTCATCTTGGATGAGTTTTAACTCGGTGATGTCGCTGGAGTAGAGGAGAGCATGACGAACGCGGCCGCGTTCATCATGAATGGGCTGAATCGTATTCTGATACCAACGCCGCTGCCCCCCAATCGTTAACTCACTTTGACCGGAATAAGGTTGATCCGTGGCTATAACCCTCTGAATACGCTCTAATTGTTGCTGGGCATCCTGTTCCGAAAACAATTCAAGCACGGTCTTGCTAATGAACTGATCCGGTATACCGCCTAATTGCCGGGCTACAACTTCATTCATATACAAAAAACGGCCTTCTGCATCAACCGTGGCTGATACTATCTAGCGATTCCAACAGACCACGATAGTGTTCCTGGCTGGCGTACAACGCTTCCTCAGCCTTTTTACGTTCGGTGATGTCTGTCGAAAGGATAAAGATGCCCTGAGGCGCTGGCTGAATGCTTAACTCAAACCAGCCAGAACTACCATCCGGATACACAAATTGGTTTTCTATGCGTTTAGGGGTCCGTTTTTCCATACACTGCCGCAGGAAGCCAAACATCTCACTATTTTCGATGCCCGGATACATCTCCATCATGGTATGGTTAAGCAACTCCTCAGCTTTATAGCGCCCCTGGTTGGCTACCGTCTCGTTGACATACACATAACGCCAATCGAAATCAACAATCTGACAACCTTCCATCATGGTGTTGAGAATATGATGATAACGGGCCTCACTTTCACGAAGGGCGGTTTCGGTTTTTTCTCGTTCGGTGATGTCGGTAAGGGTGGTATATACCTGGAAGGGTTGGGATTCGCCAGGGTGAAACTCGGGGACTGCATTGATGACTACCCAGCGGTAGGTTTGTTGTTGGGGATGGTAAAGCCCCATGAAGACATCGTTGACCGGTTGGCCGGTGCGTAAGGCGACCAGACCCGGGTGTTGGTCGGGGGGAAAGGGGGAGCCGTCTTTGTAGATGGCGCGTTGGTAAGGGTCAATCGTACCGCGGCCGCGCATCTCCCCCAATGTCAGACCCAAAATCTGCCTGGCCGAGGCGTTTACCAGGGTAATCGCCCCCTTGGCATCCTGGTAGACCACCCCCTGGGTCATCGTATCAAACAACGTACGGAACCGGCTCAGGTTGGCTTCCATACGGATGGCCTGCCGCCGAACCAACACATAAAGCATTGAGCCGGTTATGGCGATAAAAACCAGACCCTTGTATACGCTCAATGTCGTTATCTTATTGGCGTCTTGGATGAAGAAATTGAGAATGGAGTCGGAGAATAATATCCAGAGAGTGCTGACAATCACATAGGGCAAGACAACCTGGAAGAAGCCGTGGGAGCGTGTGTTGGGAGAGGGGTGGTTCATAATTTGTGTGTGGAATATGGCCTTGAGAGGCTGCTTAGTGAGTATCTAAGAATAACTTCCCGATTTAGATCGGACAGGTTTTTGGAAATCTGTCAGCCTGGGCAGAATAAACTCGCGGAAGGCCCGGTTGTGGCAATGGACTCATCCGGTAGCAAACATCGCCCGTTCAAAAACGGGTTCCCATGCTTCCCCCAGCATCAATTGGGCCGCCAGATGACCTAATGTGTCAGCGCATTTGGCCGAGGTGCCATTGCCGCCCGTCGCCACAAAAACCCGCTCAGTCAGTTGATCGATATAGGGTTTGCCGTGCGGCGTGTAGGTGACGAGACATCGTTTGGTGAACCAGGTTGGTGCCCGCAACCCGGGAATGATGGCTTCTAAAGCCGCCTGTAATTCCGCCTTGTGCACATCACCATCCCCATAAATCATCCACTCCCGCATAGCGTCTAGACCCGTTAGGCTCTGGTCAGCGGCGGTGTCACAGCCCATCTTCAGGTAAAAATGACCGTCCGGGTAACGGATAGGCGGCAGAAGATAGATGTCGCGCAGCACAGATGAATCTATCTCGTAGATGACGGCGGGCATATCACCGAGCCGGGCCGCCTCTTCAGGAGCAACCTGAGCCATGATGATGGTTTCGCTTTTGATGCGTAGATTAAGCGGCCGCGGCAAAATCTCGTAACAGTTGGCAAACGCGCCGGTCGCCACCAGCACTCGCTCTGCCTGGTAACTATCCCCTCTTTGGGTGGTGACGGTCACATGGGACGCAGATTGGGTCAGGCTGAGCACTTCGTCGTTGCGGATGGTGGTTCCGTTTTGCCGGGCTACGTGCAGTTGGGCACGGATCATGGTGCGGGGGTTGATGTAGCCCGCGGGAGCCATTTCGTAGTTGCCCTGATAGCCATCGGGGAAGGCCAGAAAGGGGAAATTGTGCTGAATCGCGGCCGCGTCATCCAACACGGCATAGTTCACCGCCAGCAACTGGGCGATGGTATCGCGGCCGCGCAAGTAACGGCTGTCCTCTAGGGTATGTGCCACTGTCAGGCAACCCACTGGCTGATGAAACCGTAAGCCGCTGGCCTCTTCCAATACCCGGTATTGCTGGATGGCCCGGTCTGCCAGGTGCGCCCACACCTCATCCCGCGCCAGCCGCCGGGTGATGCGTCCCTCGTCGTAGTGACTGCTAAACACACCCCCGTGCGTGGCATAATTCGTCGGTTCGTCTGGCCCGATGAGGAGAACGTGGGGGGAGTGGGTGGAGAGGTAGCGCGCGGCCGCGCTGCCCATCAGCCCTTTACCAATGACAAGGTAATCAAACATAAGTATCGTTTTCCCCAAAAAGTTTTCGTTTGTGGTGACCGCTTGGGCGCCAGCCCGCTAAAGCGGTCACCACAAACGAAAAGCCCCGATGAATATCTGCAAATAGCTATACAGGTTCTTTGGCTGTGACAATCACCGGAACGGCTTGCCTCACCCTAACCCTCTCCCCCCAGGGAGAGGGTTAGGTGAGGGACCCACCAGTTACAAATTTGCTAAGATGTGACGATTATACCTGTGTTCTGACTGATGCTGGCGATCAAAAAAACACGGCTGAGATTCACCTCAACCGTGTTTTTATAGCATTTGGGGAACCGGCTAAAGCCTCGATTCCGATGTCCACTCAATCTCCCAATCTCCTAACCTGGATAAACCAGAAAAGACTTATCCACAGATTTCGCAGATGAACACAGATTTGTCTTTTCATCTGTGAAAATCTGTGCCATCTGTGGTTCATTTCTTGTTATCTGTACAAGAAGTTGACTCGTAAGGTACTAATCTCTCAATCTCTCAGTCTCCCACTTCCTCCCACACACTCACCTGAGCATCCACCTCAGCCTGACCCAGCAGGTGGGCGACGGAGAGCCGGTGATGGCCGTCGCGCACGAAGTAGCGGCTACCGACCTGGACCAGTTGTACCGGGGGCATAACGATACCGGCTTGCATCGCGGCCGCGACCCCTACCCAGCGCGCCTGATCAGAATGGTGCAAAGGGCGGAACCGGCTATCAAAATCACCCGTGCGCCCTTCACTCCCGCGAATGTGCGCCAGCATAACCGTCTGCAACCCGGCGTAACGACCATTGGTGTTCTTATGTCCGGCTAGCGCTTCAAGCTGGTTGCTCCGACCCGTCAGGCGTGACCAGAAGCGTCCTAGTTGCCCTTGCACATAGACTCGCCAAAACTGTTTGTTGGCCTGTTGCCGCGCCTGGGCCTGTTCGTCAACCCGGCCTAACCCTTTATCGGACATGGTCTGTAACATCAGTGTTGATTGATCGAACATGATAACGCCTCCGTGACCTGTAATCTGCCTGTAGGTTACGCTGGGGGCGTTTCTCGTTTGTGTGCCGAAGCGTTGCGGCCGCGTTTCGGTTTCCGTTTCGGGGAGAAGCGGGTCGCCAGCCAGTCAGCGGGTCAGCCCGGCCTGCTCGGGCGGTCCCCGGCTTTTCGAAGCTATGGTCAGCGAGTCGCCAGCTTTCGCTCCCGCTGACCTGCTGCTGACGGCTGATGCTGACCTCTGGAGTTATAATCAGTGGCTGGAGGCGGAACAGTGACGCAACTGAAGATTTATCTCTTAGGCACACCCCAAATTGAACGGGATGGCGTATCCGTTAGCACGGACCGGCGCAAAGCGCTGGCTCTGCTGGCTTATCTGGCCGTTACGGCCCAGGCGCAAACCCGCGACACCCTCGCCACGCTCCTCTGGCCTGATTACGATACGGCCAGTAGTTATGCTTATCTGCGCCGTACCCTCTGGGAAATCAACCAACTGCTCGGCCCCGGCTGGCTGGAAACGGAGCGGGATCAGGTGTGGTTGAAACAAGGGGATGGTTTTTGGCTGGACGCGGCCGCGTTCCTTGCCCCCCTTAACCAGTACCGCCACAACCCCGCCGGGCCAGAACCATTGGCCGAAGCCGTCACCCTTTACCGCGACCATTTCCTGGCCGGGTTCAGCCTGCGAGACAGTGAAACCTTTGATACCTGGCAACAGCTCCAAACGGAATATTTCCGGCGCGAACTGGCCTGGGCCTTAGAGCAACTGGCGACCCTCTACCGCGAATCACAAAACTGGGGCGCCGCTCTGGGCTATGCCCAACGCTGGTTAGCCCTGGACCCACTGCAAGAAGCGGCTCATCGCCAACTGATGCACATTTACCTGGGGATGGGTGACCGCGCGGCCGCGATTCGGCAGTATGAACTGTGCGCCCAACGGCTCAAAGCCGAAATGGGGTTGACCCCCTCGGCTGATACTGTGGCGCTGTGGCAAGAAATCCGCACTGGCCCCAACGTGCCCCGTCTGCGACCTACCGTGCCGCCCCCGGCCGTTGCCCCAACGCCACACCACCAGTTGCCTACTCCCCCAACGTCGTTTGTAGGACGCAAAAGTGAACTGGCCGAGATCGAATATTTGTTGACCGCATCCGACGCCCGGCTGGTGACACTCATTGGCCCTGGGGGTACAGGCACAACCCGGCTGGCGATTCAAGCGGCCGCGAACATGGGCCCAGGAATCCTTACTGGCGCGACGGCGTCGTTTTTGTGCCCCTGGCCCCCTTCAGTTCATCGGATTTGCTCGTGCCTGCGTTAGCCAATGCGCTGGGTTTTCAGTTTTACAAAGAAGGGCGGGAAGAGCCGCGCCAGCAGTTGCTTAATTATTTGCGCCACAAGCAGTTGCTCCTGGTGCTGGACAATGTGGAGCATTTGTTGGATGAGCAGACGGCCCGCCTCTCCAGTGACATCCTCGCGGCCGCGCCCGAAGTCAAACTGCTGGCGACATCTCGCGCCCGGCTCAATGTGCGGGGCGAGCAGTTGTATCCGGGGGGGGGGATGCGCTGGCCGCAAAATGGGGGTGCGGTCCAGAATGCGGGGGCGTGCAGCGGCATCCAACTGTTCCGCCAGAGTGCCGACCGGGTCCAGCCAGGTTCCAGCCCGGCCCCGACAACATCGCCGACATTGTGCGCATTTGCGAACTGGTGCAGGGCACCCTGGCCTTGGAACTGGCGGCCGCCTGGCTGGAACTGCTCACCCCTGAAATCACCGCCCGGCGAAATTGAGCGGAGCCTGGATTTCTGGCGACTGATTTACGCGACGTGCCGGAACGCTAACGGAGTATCCGGCCGTGTTAATCTCATCGTGGCAACTCCTCAGTGAAGAAGAGCGGCAGGTGTTCCAGAAATTGACGGTGTTTTGGGGTGGTTTCAGCCATGAAGCCGCCCAGGCTGTGACCAGGGCGACGTTGCGCACTTGTTGGGGCTGGTCGTAAATCCTGGCTCCAACGGGATGATCGTGGCCACGCTAGATTCATCTCCTGTTGTTGCAATATGGCTTATGAGGCCCTGCGCCAGCAAGAAACCCTCTGGCAGAAGACAAAACCCAACATGCGGCCTATTTCACGCAGTTTCTCCAGGAACGTGCCGCCTGCATGACCAGCCCCGCCCAAAAAGAAGCCTGCCGCCCACCCTGGAGTTGGAAAACATACGCTCGGCCTGGAACTGGTGGGTGGAGCAAGGAATTTACCCAGCTTGTTGGCCCCTCATTGCTGGCCCTGGTCCTGCCTGGCTACCGTGCGCTCAATGAGCGATGAACTGGTTCCTCTGGTGATGACGGCTCTGAACCGTTCCGGAACTCCCCACCCGGCGACCCGACCGCCCGGCTTATCTGGCTCTGTTGATTGCCCCGCAATGTTGTGGTTTGAGAGCTGGTTTTCTTTCGGCCAAGACGCAAGAGGTGGTACGCCGCGCCTGGAAGATGAACGAAGAAGAAGCCTTGTTTGCTGCACACGACGAGTGGATGTTGATCTTGGCCATGGTTTACGCCTGGAACGTCAACCGGGAAGAGGGTATCCAGCGGTTGGAAGCCACCTTGCCCACCCTGCAAGCGGCTGGCAATCGCTGGTGGCAAGCGTGAGATGGTCTCGCGGGGTTGGGGCAGTTATGGAACAGTTTGCGCGAACGGGACAAGGCCCAACAACATTTCACGGCCGCGCTCAGCCTGACCCACGCCCTCGGTGATGATTTCCGAGAAAGGGCTGACCCTCTCCGAAATGGCTCAAATCGCCCGCGCAGGGCCATGATTTGGACGAGGCGGTGCGTTTGCTTCAGGAAGCGATGACCCTTTACCAAAAAGTAGACAATCAGGTGGGTGTCGGTTTTACTCTGGCCTATGGCATGTCCGAGATTTACATCCAGCAGGGAATTCGATCGGGCCTTCGCCGGATTAGCTGACGGGCGGCGTATCTTTCAGGAAATTGGCAGTAGCCGCCTCATCGCCAACACCACCACTGGGAAAGCCTGTTTGCGTTGCGGCATAGCGCACCCGGAACATGCCCGGGAGACGCGGAATCAGCAGTTGCAGATGGCGCGGGCGTTTGGGCGTGAGGATGAAATTGGTTGGGGGTTGTGGGAGTTGGGGAGATTCATCGGGTGATGGGGGACTCGCAGCCGCGCCAAAGCAGTACGACGAGGCCATGCGCTACTTTAGTGATCACCGGATAACCTGGGGATAGCGTTTTATCATCGCGGGGTTGGGGATGTGGCCTCGGCAGGGGATTCGGTCACGGCCAGACCGAGATTAACCAGTATTTGCGGCTGGCGCGGATGGGGCATCACGGTTGGAGTGTGGCTTATGCGTTGTGTCAGTTGGGGCAGGCGGCTTTGTTAGATGGGAAGGGGATGAGGCGCGGCCTGGCAACTTGCGAGTCGTGCAGGTGGCGCCATGAATTGGGCAACCGGATTTGTGTCTGGTGCCGCTGACTGTTTTGGCGCAGATGGCCTTGCGGGAGGGGAGAACCGTGAGGCGGCTACCCTCAGCACCTTTGTCACCCGAACATCCGCTGGCGTGGTGGGAGACGCGGCAGGCCGCGCAACGCATTTTTGGCCGAGGCGATGGCCCGGTTGTCAGACGGGGAGCCGGCGGCCGCTCTCACCCTGAAACCGCCATCGCCCTGGCCCAAACCTTGTAGGGTAAATTGCAGGTGTCTATTCAGGTGTCAGCACTTATTCCTACGCTCTGCGGCTTGCCACCGATAGAGCAGAACGAGGATAGGCAACACATTCTTGGGGCCAACACCGGGGATGGTACGCAGATGCCGCACCTGACTTTTCAGGTCAGGATGTTGTTGCAACAAGGCCTGAATCGCCTGTTCCAGAGCTTCCAGTTCTGCTTCCAGAGCGGCCATCACTCGTTTGACACTATCCAAGACAGCGGCCGGGACACCCGGTTGATGGGTCAAAGCGTGATAGCGATTGCGCTCACTCCGCAACAATTTCTCCACATCATCGCGGCGACGCAACAGGGTGTCCAGTTGACGAACTTCTGCGGGCAGGTGGTCTTGGGGCAAGGGTTTCTCTTTACCCCCATATTCCGCCAGCAGACAGGCATCCTGTTTGTCGGTCTTGGCCCGTTTACCCCGCCCTTCGGCCCAGCGGCGCACCTGTTTGGGGTTGGGCAAACTGACCAACCAGCTACGAGCATAGGCCCAACCGGCCAGGGCCAACTCATACCCTCCCGTCGGCTCAGCCACCAGTTGGACTTCGCTGGCTCCTTGAGCCTGCTTCACCTCGTCTATCTGACGACCCAGGCTGGCAAATCCAGGCGTATCGTTGGTCAATTGACCCAGGTAGATGGCCGTTTCTCCAGACCAATAAGCGACGGTGAAACTATCTTTGGCGACATCAATGCCCACGTACAAGGTTTTCATCGTTTTTCTCCTGGTTCTCTCTGGTCTGTTTCCAGCCAAGAAAGCTTGAGGACCCCTGACGACCTAGTATGCGAGTTCGTTCACTCTAGTTTCTCTTCGTTATCTCAAGCTCAGGCCAACGCCTTTTTGAACCTGTCTACCAGCAAGCTCGCGGCTTGGGGGCGGCAATACGGTTTCTGGTTGGCTGGAAAAGGTTGGATAATTTCCTACTATTGTAATGATGAAGTGAGGAAGCGACCTATCTACAAGCCAGGTTTGTTGACCTTGGGGCGGGACCGGTCTACTTCCTCATCTCGATTTCATGATACTAGGGGCGGGACAGGTGGGCCAGGATGTGACAAGAACGGGAAGCCACTCTTCCCACCTGTCTCGCCCTCTTATTAACCACCATCGTAAGAGGGCGAGACGACGCGGAAAGATCGTTAGCTGGCTCATCCTTGTTGAACCCGCGTCGTCCCGCCCCTACCAACATAGGGTGTCAAATTGAGAATTGCTGCATTGATGGACTGGTCATTGGTGATTATAGATAAGGAGAAGTAACGTGAAAAAAATCATCTATCTGATGGGTTTGCTGCTGTTGGTAGGGTGTGGGAATCAGGAACCGGCCACCTTGCGCCTGATGACCCATGATAGTTTTGCCCTTAGCGAAGCAACTATCCAACAATTTGAAGAGGAAAACGATGTCACCGTAGAAATTCTGCCTTCGGGGGATGCCGGTGCAATGCTTAATCAAGCCATTCTCAGCCAGGATGATCCCCTGGCCGATTTGCTCTTTGGCGTAGACAACAATTTTATGAGCCGGGCATTATCGGCCGACCTGTTTGAGGTGTATGAATCACCCGCTCTGGCTGATGTGCCGGATGACCTGGAATTGGATAGCACTCATCACCTGACGCCGGTGGATTATGGGGACGTTTGTCTCAACTACGACAAAGCCTGGTTTGCCGAAAACAATGCCCGTGCCCCAATCATTGGCGGAACTGACCGATCCGGCTTATGCCGGACTGTTGCTGGTAGAAAATCCGGCCACATCCAGTCCGGGGCTGGCCTTTTTGGTGACCACCATTGAGGTGTTTGGTGAAACGGGTGATTACACCTACCTGGATTTTTGGGCTGATTTGCGGGCCAACGATGTGTTGGTGACGAATGGCTGGGAAGAGGCGTACTACGGTGAATTTACGGTGGGGGGTGGGGGCACGCGGCCGCTGGTTGTTTCCTATGCCAGTAGCCCACCCGCCGAGGTGTACTATGCCGAAACCCCACCCGCCGAAGCTCCGACCGCCAGCATCGTGGCCCCAGGAACCTGTTTCCGGCAGGTAGAATTTGTTGGCATTCTGAAGGGAACGGAGAATCGGGAGTTGGCCGAACAGTTTGTTGACTTTATGTTAAGCCAAACGTTTCAGGAAGACATTCCGCTGAATATGTTTGTTTTCCCCGCCAACGAGCAGGCCCAGTTGCCAGAGGTGTTTACGGAATGGGCACAAATACCGGATGAGCCAGTGCGGGGGGACGCGGCCGCGATTGAGGCCAATCGTGAAGCGTGGATACAAGCCTGGACAGAAGTCGTTCTGCGCTAAAAGAAACAGTCCGGTGAAATCACCACCGGACTGTTTTTTATTACACTTGCAACCAACGAACTGTATTCTGACATGATTCACGACTCAAAAAGCCGGATGGGATCATTGCTCATGGCTTTTGCCCGGTAACGACCTGATAACCTTCTTCGCTCAATCGTTCGCGCAAATACGCTCGCGCCATTTGTTCATCATTGGCCGCCAGTTCGGCTTCAATTTCATCGTGATGGTCGTGATAGTAACTTAGTGCGTCCTAAATTTGGGCTAAGGAAAGCTGAGGCAAAATGTCCTGGGCGATAGACTCCGGCGTCTCGCCCACCCGCAAATAACCTACAATATCACTGACAGCCACCACGACTACCTCGAATCATCGCTCTGGAACCACCGATTCTGTCCACAACTTCAATATAAGCGTGCTGCGGTGTCAACTGTTCCCGCAACAGTTCATCCGCCAGTTGATCCGGTGTGCGCGATTCCTTTCTGGCTCGCCGATCTAACCATTGATAGGTTTGTGAGGATAAACTAACTGTGTTCATAAACGGTAGGCTTTTGTAGGCGGGATGGGCCGTTTGCTTGCCGCATCTGTTCGGCATAAAGACGTCGCTGTTCAATGTCGGCATCCAGGGCGTCTTTATGTTCCCAGTAGTAAGCCAGAGCTGAGTGAATCTGGCTCATGCTCAAATGGGGATACTGAAACTGTAACTCTTCAGGACTCCAGCCGTGTGCCCACTGCGCCATCACTAGTTCAACCACTTTCATCGTCGTACCAGCAATGACGGGTGCCCCTTTTTCGTTAAGGACAATGAGCTTGTATTGTGTATCAGGTGATAAGGTAACTGTTGTCATGTGATTTACCTTGCTTTTTTGCCATAGCCTGCTCCAAACATTGTAGAGCATCCCATGAGTTACCGCAATTCTGGTGCAAATTGATTGGGGAATGCGTATAATTTCCCCCCTTCTGCAATACCGGTGACAGCTACCCGGTAGGTCTGTCAGGAATTAACTACCTGATGGGCCAATCAAAACTGTGGTGGTCGCAGAACCCACCTTATAAAAACAAAGGAGTTTTAAATGAATAGTGTGACCTCAGTGGCCGGCTCCAGGGAGTCGCTGGCCCGCCCGATGGCTGTGTCCATCCCCCGTGTTGTCGTCCTGGTTATCTCCGCTTACATCGCCGCGCAAATGATTGCTGATATTGCCAGCACCAAGATTGGTCTGGTGGCTGGGTTGTCGGTGGATATGGGGACGTTTATTTACCCCATCACTTTTACCCTGCGTGATCTGGTGCATAAGACGATTGGCAAGAAGAATGCGCAGACGTTGATTATCGCGGCCGCATTCATCAACCTGTTCATGGCCCTTTATCTCATGTGGTCAGCCAACGTGCCGGCGGGTGAAGGGTTTGTGTTGCAGGAAGCGTTTGCCAGTGTGCTTGGCCCGCTGTGGCGTATCGTCATCGCTTCCATTGTGGCCGAGGTGGTCAGCGAATTGGTGGATACCGAAGTGTATCACTGGTTCGCCACCAAAATCACCAGCAAATACCAATGGGCACGCGTGCTCCTCAGCAATAGCGTCAGTGTACCGATTGATAACCTCATCTTTAGCCTGGGGGCGTTTGCCGCTTTGCCTGGCCTGCAAAACCATTTCCTCACCTTGCCTTGGGCTACCGTTGGGCAAATTTTCCTCTTCAACCTGCTGATTAAATACGGCGTGACCTTACTCTCGCTACCGTTCATCTACCTGACCCCCGATGCGGCGTGGGAGAAATAGTTGGATCAGTGCCTGGCACGGGGCAGATAAATCTCCTTATCGTTGAACCTGATGCCCCGTGCCAGGCACTTGAAGGTGGTCGTTTTATGTTCAATTACAGCGTACAAGGCCAGCACATCATCTTTGCGCCGGGGGCGCTGGACCAGATGGGTTCGGTGGTGGCCCGGTTTGGGTTGAAACGGTTGTTGCTGATTACCAGCCCCTCGCTGGAAAAAGGGGGGCAGGTGGAACGGCTCGCGGCCGCGCTCCAGCCCCATCTCCTTGTCACCTTCAGCCGCACCGAGGCCCACGTTCAGGATTACCAGTTGGCTGAGGTGCTGGCGTTGGCGCAAGAGCACCAGATAGATGGCATTATCGGGATGGGTGGGGGCAGTCCAATTGGGTTGGCCAAGGCGTTGAGCCTGGCCTGGGAGAGCCAGTTAAGGGGGCAGGAAGAGGTGCGTTCGCTCACCCCGCTCGACGCCCCACTGATCCCGGTCATCGCCATTCCCAGTACCTACGCCGGGTCGGAGATGACCCCGGTGTATGGTATCACCCACCATCTGGCCGATGGTTCCAGTCGCAAAATCACCGTGCGTGATGCCAAAATCGCGCCCCGTGCGGTGATTTATGACCCGGAGATCACGCTCACTCTGCCACCCAATCAGACCGCCGGGACGGGGATGAATGCCCTGGCTCATTGTTTTGAGGCGTTGTACTCGGTGACGAAGAATCCATTATCGTCCGCGGCCGCGCTGGCTGGTTTACGGGCTATTCATCATGCCCTGCCGCTCTGTTTGCAAGATGGAACCGATCTGGATGCCCGCATAGAGATGCTGTTAGGGGCACATTTGGCGGGCAGTTCACTGGCTACGGTAGATATGGCGTTGCATCATGGGTTGTGCCATGTGTTGGGTGGCACGGCGGGGGTGGCACATGGGGTTGCTAATACGATTATGTTGCCGCATGTGTTGCGGTTTAATCAGGTTGCGGCCGCAGACTCATTGGCTCAAGCGGCTGAGGCGATGGGTGTAGCTGGGGTCGTGGCCGCGATTGAGCAGGTAGAATGGCTCGCTGGTCAGACGGGTCTGCCTCGCCGCTTGCGGGATGTGGGTGTCACGGCGGAGATGCTCCCCCAGTTGGCCGAAATGGCTATGCATAGCGCGACTATCCACAAGAACCCCCGGCCTGTCAGGGCGGTTATGGAACTGGAAGAACTTTTCGCGGCCGCGTGGTGAAGCTGTGTTTTGTTTGGAATGACGACTTTAGCCGGATTCCCTGCTCAAACAAAATCGTTTGTCACCTTTGAACACCGTTTGCGTCAAAAGGAGTATATTAGGTAGGCAGAGTTAAACCAGACCGCTTTTTTCTTAAAATTGCGACCAGTCTGGCGATTCTGCTGTAAGCCCTTTCTATCATGTTAACTAACACGGAGGTCAATCATGTCATTTAAACCAAATATGGGTAACACGGATCGCATTGTTCGTCTAGGTTTGGCGCTACTTGTGGCGGTTCTTTATTTCACCGGGGTCATTTCCGGTACGCTGGCGTTAATTCTGGGGATTTTGGCGGTTGTTTTTGCCCTCACCAGTTTTGTGGCGTTCTGTCCGCTTTACCTGCCTTTTGGCCTTTCAACTCTGGGCAAGAAACGGTAAAAATACTGGACGTTGGAGGCGTTTTTTTGTTAACCTTTGGAGACTGAGAGATTTCCAGAAGTGAGACTGATTTTCGCCATATTCCGGTAAAAATAGACAAAAGGAAAAAGAAGAAGTGATGAAGAAAGTAACATTTGGTGTGCTCGTATTGTTTATGGTGCTGTTGGTGGATGGCTTGTGGGGTGGTGGTGAGAACGCAGTCGTGACCGAAGATAGACATTGCCAATTTACCCGTTAATGTAGATGTCGAAACCGTAGCCGCCATCCAGGACGATGCCAATGTCTTCGTTTTGGATGTTCGTGAGCAATATGAGTACGACGAAGGGCACATTCCCGGCGTGACCCTCATCCCCATGAGCGAAATTACCACCCGCCTCAGCGAAATCCCTACCGACCAAAAAGTCATCGTCACCTGCCGCAGTGGCAACCGGAGCGATCAGGTAACTGATTTCTTGCGGGAACAAGGATTCACGAATGTTCACAACATGGAAGGGGGTATCCTGGCGTGGACCGCCGCTGGGTTGCCCGTCGAATAACATAACAACGATTCCACTCCAATTGGAGCTAATTGAACTAAAAGCGCCGTTGAGAAAGTTGCTTTTCTCAACGGCGTTTCTGCCAGAAATGGCTACGTACTAACCAGAGCAGTTGGTTCAATCTCAAGATTGAACCAATCTAACGCGGTTAGTGGTCTTAATAGGGCAGGATTGTCCAGGCGGAAACCGTGTCCTCGTACTGTCACAATGTAGTTAAAATCATCCAGTTCGACTAAGCGGTCGCGCAGGCGACGTACCAACGCATCAATCGCCTGTTCAGTAACGCCCATACCGCCCGTTTCCGGCCAGACCGTGTTGACGATAGCATCTCGGTCACAGACCGCCCCATCGGCATCATAAAGCAGTTTGAGCAGGTGGAACTGGGCGACCGAAAGTGGGGGATTGAGCGTTTGACCTTTGATGGTCACGGAACGCAATTCTTCATTAAGTTCTAATTGACCATGCACTTTGGGTCGCTCAAAGGTCAGCGGCAGGGTGGCATCGGTGCCGACAAAGGCTAGTTTCACCGCCAGGGCGATTTGAATTTCATCGCCATCACGCAAAACAGCGGTGCCACTGATTTGTTCACCGTTCAGGTGGGTACCGTTTTTACTGCCCAGATCATGCAACACATAACTACCATCGGCATGGATAATTTTGATGTGATGGCGCGAGACCTGCCGCTCTGGTAAAACAATCTGACAATCACTGCCTCGCCCAACGATAAATTCATCGGTATCAATGGTCCAGCGTTGACCGGCTAATTGCCCCTCACGGGCCACAATTACTGGCTTTTCGTTCATAACCCTACCTCTTTTGTATAATTACAGGAACTCCATTGTCTCCGTGCTTGATTTACTCTGGAGACTGAGAGATGAGAGACGATTCGCAACTATGTTACCACCATTAAGCGACGACACTATTCACACGTAATCGGTATAAGCTGACCAATGTTGTGGGCCAGGGGGGGATGGGCTGTGTCTATCGCGCCGAGGATTTACGTTTGCCAGGGCGGGTGTGTGCCATCAAAGAGGTTCAGCCAGATCCCAATCTTTCACTGGAGTTACAAGCTCAGGCTCAGACGCAATTTCAGCGGGAAGCCAGTATTCTGGCCCAACTGGATCATCCCAATTTACCTAAAGTGTCTGATTTTTTTACCGACAACGAGCGGGATTTTCTGGTCATGGATTATGTGCCAGGTTCAGACCTGCGTGAGTTGACACAGGCGACGTATGAACAGGGCCGTTTGCCAGATGCGGCCACTGGTGATTCAGTTGAACTGGCAGATTTTAGACGCTCTGGAATATCTTTACAAACAAGACCCGCCTGTTTTGCACCGAGATATTAAACCAGCGAATATTAAGCTGACGCCAGACAATCGAATTAAACTGGTAGATTTTGGTCTTGTCAAGCTAATGGCGGAAGATGATGTGCGGACGATTACGGTGATTCAGGGGCGCGGGACGGCGTTATACACCCCGTTGGAGCAATATGGTAGTGATTCGGCGCATACGGATGTTCGTAGTGATATTTATGCGTTGGGGGCTACCCTGTATCATTTGTTTACGAACCAGTTACCGCCGTCGGCGAAGGAGCGGTTTTTGAATCCGGCAATTTTGCGGCCGCCTCATCAAATCAATTCTGGGGTTAGTCGGGTTATCTCTGAAGCTGTTTTGTGGGCTATGGCTATGCACCCGGATGATCGGCCTGATTCGATTGGCACCCTGCGGGAAGCCTTACAGGGGAAACGGGACAGAACGCGGCCGCAGAAAGACAATTACACATCAACTTCTCTCCCCTGGTTAGAGGCTCTGGACGCCAACCGTATTCCCATTCTTATTGCCCTGGTACTCTTTTTGCTGGCCCTGGCCCTGACGTTTATTTAGCGATCTGTCGTTTCGGCCCAACTGTAGATCGGGTAATGATAGCCGCCCCTTTCCTGAATGTGCCAGTCGCGGCCGCAAAGCTGACAATGGGCCTGGTAACTGGTTGTGGTAGCAATGCCGTGATCCTCAAATTGTATGGGCACAATTTCCAACTGGGTATAACCCATAAAAGAGTCGTTCGCGGCGGCTTGCTCCACAAATGAGGGGTTATCATAGGCCCAAAGTATAAGTGAATGAGCGATAGTTACCAAAGCCTTCATCACGCCAAAACCCTTGGCCACGTGTACAATTAAAAGACGTTAGTAACTACCAAGCCCGTTGCCTGAGCTTGTCGAGAGGCAATGGGCGGGCTTCGACAAGCTCAACTCTCGACAGTGTTCGTAGTTACGGATGTTAAGCCAATTATCAAGGTATATCATTTACCCTCAAAACATTCAGCCTTTTATCTTCACGCAACACGCAACACGAGTCACGTATGAAACCCACCATCTCTCTCATTGCTCCTGTATACAACGAAGAACCAGTTTTGCCGGAACTATACCGCCGTATCATAGAAGTTATGGATAAAAGCGGTGAACTCTGGGAATTGGTTCTGGTCAACGATGGTAGCCGGGATCGCTCGGCTGAAATTATCGGCCAACTTCACGCGGCGGATAACCGGGTGAAAGGGGTTAGCTTTTCCCGCAATTTTGGCTTCCAGGTGGCGGTTACGGCGGGCCTGGATCATGTCAGCGGGGATGCAGTTGTGCTCATTGATGCCGACCTGCAAGACCCACGAAGTGATTATTGAGATGATCATGTAGTGGCGGGAAAGGGTATGATGGTTTTTTTTTGGGTGCGGGCCTCGCGGGAGGGGAGACGTGGTTTAAGCGATTTACCGCGGCCGCGTTCTATCGCCTCATTGATCGCATCACCGGTATAGACATTCCCCTGGACACCGGGGACTTTCGCCTGATGGACAGGCGTGTCGTGGATGCGATCCGCCTGATGCCGGAGCGCAACCGTTTTTTGCGCGGCATGGTTCCCTGGGTAGGGTTTCGCCAGGCCGGGGTCCGTTATGATCGCAAAGCCCGTTTTGCGGGCGAATCCGGACTTAACAGCGTCCGCAAAGATGCTACCCCTTCGCCCTGAATGCCATTACCAGTTTCTCCTGCTTCCCCTTTTAAACTGGCGACCTATCTGGGTTTTGCTATCGCTGGTTTTAGTGTTCTGGCTATTCTGACGGTTATCCTTTTGCGTCTTTTCTCACCCGTTGAACCGTTGTTAGGACAGGCAACTACCCTGGTGGTTGTTTTGTTCCTGGGTGGTGTTCAGCTTATCTCCCTGGGCATCATCGGCGAATATTTGGGGCGCATTTATGATGAGGTCAAACAGAGACCGCTTTACCTGGTAGATAAGAAGTGGGGGCTAGAGAAGATTGACCCACGAGAAGCGTTTCACCAGGTCACGGATTAAATCTTATCGGAATTTAACATTAGGTCACGCTAAGGCGCAAAGTACGCAAAGGTCTTTTCTTAGCGACTTGGCCACGCTTTGCGTGAGAGATTTCTTAATTGCCGATAAACTCTATTAGATTGATTCAATCATAGATAGAGAGGTTCGCGGCCGCGGGGAATATCATCAGATATGCCTCGCGGTTTTTGTTTGCACTGGCTAAGAACATTACGATTTACTCCTGAGATGTGTTATCTTTAACCCACATATTCCGTGGATTACCAACCCACTTATAATCGTCCAAAAATAAGTTCCACCCAGACCTGACAGGTTTTCGGAAACCTGTCAGGTCTAAACTGGGAAGTTGTTTTTAGATGCTCACTACCCTAAACCGCAAAGACCTGATTACCGACAAATTTGGCCGCCCCATTCGTGATTTACGTCTCTCTGTCATTGATAAATGCAACTTCCGTTGCCCTTACTGTATGCCCGCCGAAATCTTTGGCGAAAGTTATCAGTTTCTGCCCAACAGCGAGTTGCTTACCGTTGAAGAGATGACCCGGCTGACCCGGCTGTTTGCCCAGCTAGGGGTCAGCAAATTGCGCCTTACCGGTGGTGGAACCGCTTATCCGCCCTGACCTGGCCCAACTTATCCACAACTTAGCCAGGTTCCTGGCATAGAACGCCGGCTATGACCACCAATGGATTTTTCCTGGCCGAGCAGGCCCAGGCCATTAAAGATGCCGGGTTGATTCGTCTTACCGTTAGTTTAGACTCACTGAACAACGAGGTTTTTCAGGTTTTAAATGGGCGCAAATCCTCGGTGGATCGGGTATTAGCTGGTTTTCACAAGGCGGAAGAAGTCGGTTTTTCACCCATTAAAATCAACTGCGTGGTTAAGCGTGGGGTTAACGATCATACCATCGTGGATCTGGCCCGTTATTTTCAAGGCACGCCGCACATCGTTCGTTTTATTGAATATATGGATGTGGGCAACCTGAACGGCTGGCGTATGGATGATGTGGTCTCTGGGAAGAGATTATCGCCCGGATTCACCAGGAACTGCCCCTGGAACCCATCGGGCCGAACTATTTTGGTGAGGTGGCGAAACGGTTTCGTTATGTGAATGGGCAGGGTGAGATTGGCATTGTCACCTCCGGTGACGCAACCGTTTTGTAGGGATTGCACCCGTGCGCGTCTCTCTAGCGCGGGAGAATATTACACCTGTCTTTTTGGCACGCAGGATGGATTTGAAGACGCCGATGCGTATAGGGGCGACCGATGAGGAACTGATTGAGCGGATGACCGCGGTCTGGCTCCGGCGCACGGATCGTTACTCGGAGTTGCGTACTTCGTTCACCCGTTTGCCACGGAAAGGGGCGGAGATGTATCGCTTAGGTGGGTAGGATTGAGCATTGGCGTTGGTTGCGCGTAGGAAACGTAGGCGAAACGGTAGGGGAGCATCCAACAAGGTTGAGTGGAGCGCCTATAATGGGTTTCAAGTTTCAAGTTTCAAGTTTCAAGTTTCAAGTTTCAAGTTTCAAGTTTCGAGTTTCGAGTAAGGAGTAGAGTTTGCGTAACAATACACCCTCAAAATCGTTGGTACCGGTATGGTTGTCGTTTTCGCTCGCGGCCGCGTTCGTTATTTCTGGTCTCACCGTCACCATCCTGGCCTATCTGACCGTACAGGAAATGTTAGCCGCTCCCCTCAACCCCCTCGATCCACTTATTGCCGATGGGGGTAATAATGGCGATCCCAACGCTGGCGTCGCTACCCTGCCACCCCCGGTCAATCTGGAAGAGCCGCTGGTTTTGCCTGAAGCCACCCCTCTGCCCATTTACCCAATCAATGAGCAACGGGTGACCATTCTGCTCATGGGCATTGATCGTCGGCCCGGTGATGCCTTTGTTTCACGCACCGATACCATGATTGTTGATGTCCACAGAACCCGGCAGACAATACGGCGGTCATGCTTTCCATTCCTCGTGATTTATACGTGCAGATTCCGGTTATGGCCGTAACCGCATCAACACCGCCTTCGTTTTTGGCTCTCCAGGGGGATCAACCCGGCGGCAGGCGCAGAACTGGGCCATGCAAACGTGGGAATACAACCTGGGTATCCCCATTGACCATTATCTGATGGTTGATTTCAGTGCTGTTATGCGGGGTGTGGATGCTTTGGGGGGTTGACGTGGATGTGCCCTTTGATATTTCCGATCCCACCTTTCCGGATATGAATTGCGGCTATGATCCCTGTTCATCGCCCGGGTCGCCAACATTTTGACGGCCTAACCGCTTTGAAATATGCCCGCACGCGTCACGTGGACAATGATTTTGGTCGGGCCAATCGGCAGCAGCAGATTATTTTGGCCGTGCGGAGCAAGATTTTGGGGATGGGTGTCACCCAACTTCTGGGCCAATTGCCCTTTTTCTATAACCAGTTGAGCGAGGGTCTACGCACCGCCCTATCGCTGGATCAAATGTTGACCTGGAGGCAAGCCGCCAGCGTAAACCCTGGTGAAAACATCCAGACCGAAGTGATTGATTATGACTACGTGGTCAGTCATCGCACGGAAGAGGGGGCCAGTGTGTTGGTGATGGTGAATGAAAAAGTTGGTCTGCTGATTGAGTCACTGTTTCATAACAATTAAACG
>JADJUV010000059.1 GCA_016716885.1 Candidatus Trichofilum aggregatum
GTAATGGTTGTTGACCAGGGAGAGCAAGTAGAGGTAGTTCGCCAGAATGCGCTGCTCCCAATCAAGGCCAAGACGAGCCGCGGCCGCGACAATCTCCCCTTCTTCTCCCTCTAACTCCATAAAATTGCCAAAGGGCAGTTCATCCAATACTACTTCCACGGGGCCAAGTTGGAAGGTTTCGCGGTATTTTTCATACACCTGCACCGCCTCAAACCCTAGACGCTGAAGGATCGCGGCCGCGGTGTCAAAATCATTCACCTCAATCTCTAACTCTTCCCGGATTTTCACCTGGGCCACGTCCACATTTTGGGCTGGCCCTTTGAAGGTGATCACATTCCGGCTGTCCTGGCGCAGGCGGAGCAGTTTGTCCTGCCGCATCAACCCCTGCCAGGCGTTATCATAGCGGATGTTGCGTTCATAGACGCGGCCGCGGTGCAACACCCCACCCGCCGCCTCAATCCGTTGCCGCATCGCCGCTACATCCGCCACCAAAAACTTCACTTCCACTTCCAGATTCGTCGTTTTATTGTCAGTCATCAATGATTCCTTAAGCGAGAGAAAGAGCGAGAGCTAGAGGAAGAAAGGAGTAGCATTACCTCTGTGTCCACGGAAAGAAGCCACGAATTTTCTCTGGTAACTTCGCGTTCTTTGCGCCTTTGCGCGAGTTTTTAGTTGCCCCATCTCTCGCTCTCGCTCTAAACTCTATCCTCTTACCCCAGCGGTACAAGTTGTGAATGGCGTTGCGGGAAAAGAATATTGAGAACCACCGCCGCCTCACCCGTAGCCCAACAATCAGGAAAGGCTTGCCGTAACGCCGCCAGACTTCGCCGCCCAAAAAGCAACTGCAAAAAGGTCAGATCAGGAAAACGAGCATCCCCATCCTCAACTCTGGCCGGATTAAACGGGCTGATCAGCGTCAGGTGGCCCCGATCAAAGGTGAGCGCCAGGTGGTGGCGGTAAAAGTTGAGGCGCAAGGTGCCGCTGTAACCCGCCATAAAACTGGCCGCCAACCGCCGCTGCAACACCGGACGAATGTGCCACAAAAAGCTCAACAAGTCCGGCACCCGGATATACCAGGCATACGGGTCGCCCAATGGCTTGAGTTGATCACTGAAAACATCATAGCTGGGATGGCTCTGGCCAAAGTCGAAGTAGATGCCCGTGATCAGTTTGCCCCCCTGGGCCTGGAGACTATCGGCTCGCTCCTTTAGGGCGCGGGTCACAAAAAAAGCGACCGGCCGCCAGGGGTGGCCCGACACAACCCCAAATTCACGCAGGCCAAAATTGTGCCCCCACTGCGTAAATTCGACATAGGCCACTGACTGACCTTCATTGGTTTCAATGATGTAGAAGTTACTACGGAATGGGGACTCCTCGTGAGGGACATTTAACTCATGACGCCAAAGCGTCTCATTCCGTTGGCGGTTGATGAGGTTTTTCTGGCCGTGGTGTTGGTACAAAGTATGAAGCAGATGGATGTCATCGTCCGCGGCCGCGCGCCAACGATATGCCTCTTGTTCTACCTTCCCCTGCTGGCCCCAGGCAAAATGGGCCGAGCCGTGTGAATCCAGGGCCATTTCATACCCAAACTGGCGGTAATACCAGGGAATGCCGGTGATCCCCTGTACCATCTCCTCTTTGTCGGCACTGCGGGCATGGATAACCGCAAACTGCCGGGCCACCAGCCCCCGCCGCCGGTAGTCCGGGTCGGTACCCACAAGCTCGACGCGGCCGCAGCCAAACGGCACATCCTCATACAACCACGTCTGCGAGATCAGACACAGGCTGGAGACAATCTTGCCCCCGGCCTTTTCATCCACTACGACCGTAAAATCTTCCGGGCCAGTGGTAGGGTGTTTGCCACTCAGCAAATCCCGCGTCCAATGACCCAAAAACAGCTCCGGGTTGGCGGGGTCATTACTGTGAATACGAACATTAAACTCAGCCAGAGCCTCAGCGTCTTCCGCTCTGCCCCAGCGCATGATCAATCCATCGCCTAATTCAAGTGGTAAATTCATCATCGCCATTGTTCCTCTCATGCCCGCACCCGGCCAGCGCGCCTGGCGGTGGCGGGGCGGCCACCGGTAGTAGGGGGTCGCTTTCTGCGGTCCAGGGCCCTCGAGTGTTGAGGGTGTCATTATCGCTCAAAGGAGCGTAGGCCGAAAGGGTGAAAAACTGGGTTTGTGAAATTCTTGACAAGGTGCGTCATGACCGCTATACTGATTTCACCGTTAGCGAATATTCGCTAAAAAATTACTTTTGCCCATAGAACCCTGTTTTTCCAGCAAAGAGGCACATATGAATCAAAGCGGCCTTCATTTATCCGGCGAACTTTCCTCCACCTTCACCGAAATCCTCACCCCTGAAGCTCTGGCCTTTGTCGCCAGCCTGGAACAGCAATTTGGGGCACGGCGGCGTGAACTTCTGCAAAAACGGGCCGAACGGCAGACCCACCTTGACGCCGGTGAACTGCCTAACTTTTTAGCTGAAACAGCTCATATCCGCGAACAAACCTGGCGTGTAGCGCCTATCCCCCCATGATTTACAAGACCGCCGCGTCGAAATTACCGGCCCCGTTGACCGCAAAATGGTCATCAACGCCCTCAACTCTGGCGCCAATGTGTTCATGGCCGACTTTGAAGATGCCCACTCTCCCACCTGGGCCGCCACTATCGAAGGGCAAATCAATGTGCGCGATGCGGTAAACGGCACGATCACCTACACCAACCCCGACAATGGCAAGTTTTACGAACTGAATGAACAAATTGCGACGTTGTTGGTGCGGCCGCGTGGCTGGCATCTCGACGAAAAACACGTGTCCCTAGAGGGCCATCCCATCTCCGGCTCCCTCTTCGACTTCGGCCTCTTCTTTTTCCACAACGCCCAAACCCTCATCAACAAAGGCTCCGGCCCCTATTTTTATCTGCCCAAGATGGAAAGCCATCTCGAAGCCCGGCTGTGGAACGATGTGTTCGTCTTTGCCCAGGACGCCCTCGGGATTCCCCAGGGTTCCATCCGCGCCACCGTTCTCATCGAGAACATCCTGGCCGCTTTTGAGATGGACGAAATCCTGTACGAATTACGACACCATTCCGCCGGGCTGAACTGCGGCCGCTGGGATTACATCTTCTCCGCCATCCGCAAATTCCGCCTCAACCCCCGTTGGGTCATGCCCGACCGCGCCCAGGTGACGATGACCACCCACCTGATGCGCTCTTACTCCCTCTTACTCATTAAAACCTGCCACCGCCGGGGCATTCATGCCATGGGCGGCATGGCGGCGCAAATCCCGATTAAACATGACCCCCAGGCCAACGAACAGGCCATCGCCAAAGTCCGCGCCGACAAGGAACGGGAAGCCAGTGATGGGCACGATGGCACCTGGGTGGCCCACCCCGGCCTTGTCCCGGTAGCCCAAGAAGTGTTTGACCGGCTCATGCCCACCCCCAACCAGATTCACCGCCTGCGCCAGGATGTGCAGGTGACGGCCGCCGATTTGCTGACCATCCCTGGTGGCACGATTACCGAAGCCGGTTTGCGCCTGAACCTGGATGTGGGCATCCAATACCTGGCGTCCTGGCTGGAGGGCAACGGCTGTGTGCCCATCTACAACCTGATGGAAGATGCGGCCACAGCCGGAGATTTCCCGGTCCCAGGTGTGGCAATGGGTGTATCACCGGGCCAAGATGGCCGATGGCCGTTGTGTGACCCCGGAACTGGTGCAAGACCTACTGCCGGAAGTGCTGGCTCAGGTAAAACAGGACACGGGGGCGAATGGCAACGCGGCCGCGGCCGCGGACCTATTCCAGCAAATGATCCTCAATCCGCAGTACACCGAGTTCCTGACCCTGCCCGCTTACGAGCGGCTTGATTGAGTTTATGACGTAGTGCGTGGTGCGTATGTCGTCATGCCACGCAACACGCAGACAATCTTCATAGAGAGAGGGAGTAAAAACAATGTCCAAAATCGATCAATACCAGCTAGAGCAATTAGAAGAATCATGGCAGTCTGACAAACGGTGGCGCGGCATCACCCGGCCATTCACCGCCCAAGATGTATTCCGTCTGCGCGGCACGGTGCAGATTGAGTACACCCTGGCCCGCATGGGCGCGGAGCGGCTGTGGCAACTTATCCAGCAGGATGATTTTGTGCCCGCGTTGGGCGGCGCTGAGCGGCAATCAGGCGGTGCAAATGGTGCAGGCCGGTCTAAAAGCCATCTACCTGAGTGGCTGGCAGGTGGCCGCCGATGCCAATGATGCCGGACAAACCTACCCCGACCAAAGTCTCTACCCGGCCGACAGTGCCGCCAATCTGGTGCGCCGCATCAACAACGCCTTGCTCCGCGCCGATCAAATCTGGCACAGCCAGGGCAAAAACGGCACCTACTGGCTGGCCCCGATTGTGGCTGATGGTGAATCTGGTTTTGGCGGTGAGTTGAATACGTTTGAGTTGATGAAGGGGATGATTAGTGCGGGCGCGGCCGCGGTCCATCTGGAAGATCAGCTTTCCTCAGCTAAAAATGTGGACACATGGGCGGCAAAGTCCTCGTCCCCACCCGTGAATTTGTGCGTAAACTTGTGGCCGCCCGGTTGGCCGCCGATGTCATGGGTGTACCCACCGTGATCATCGCTCGCACCGACGCCAACGGCGCTCACCTGCTCACCAGCGACATTGACCCCAACGATGCGCCTTTCCTGACCGGCGGCCGCACCGAAGAAGGGTTCTACCATATCAGCGGCGGCATCGAATCAGCCATCAGCCGGGGTCTGGCCTACGCCCCGTATGCCGACATGATCTGGTGCGAAACATCCACCCCCGACCTGCACGAAGCCGAAGTGTTTGCCGAAGCTATCCATGAGAAATTCCCTGGCAAACCGTTGGCGTACAACTGTTCACCGTCCTTCAACTGGAAACGCCATCTGGACGACAAAACCATCGCCGAATTCCAGGTTGAGTTGGGCAAAATGGGGTACAAATTCCAATTTGTGACCCTGGCTGGTTTCCACGCCCTGAATACGACCATGTTTGAACTGGCGCAGGGGTACAAAACCGAAGGCATGAGCGCCTACTCCCGCCTGCAAGAGCATGAATTTGAACTGGAGCGCACCCACGGTTATGGGGCTGTCAAACACCAGAGCTTTGTGGGCGCGGGTTATTTTGATGATGTGCAGATGGTCATTTCCAGCGGCCATGCTTCTACCGTTGCCATGCACGGCTCCACTGAGGAAGAGCAGTTTGAAGAGCCAGCTTTAGCCTAACCGGGACAAACAAAGAGATTTTTGCCACGAATGACACGAGTTATTCTGTGCATTATTTCAGGAGTTCCCCATGAGCGGGGCACTCACCAAGAGGAAGGAAAATTTTAACCACAGATTTCACAGATTGACACAGATTTTTCTTTTCTCTGTGTTCTCTGCGTCTCTGCGGTTCGTTATTTTCGTAGGGGACTTATTGGGGAAACCTGCCCTGAATATCGTCAAAGGATTCGGAGTCGAGGCTTTAGCCGGTTGAGACGTTCCGACGAAAGTCTCCACTCCGCTGATAAACCTATAGTTTGTCGTTAGCTGTGTAAACGCCAGAGGTCAGACAGACCTGTGGCGTTTTTTGTTGTCAGGTGACAACCTGTTAAGATCACGCGGCCGCGTTTACCGTTCATTCATTCTCAGGAGTTCCCCCGGAGCGGGGCGCACCAAGGTGGATGAAAATTCGGGGAACTCGTAGGAACTCAGGGGGGAACTCGAAACCTGGAACTCGAAACTTATTTCCGCAGGAGGACACCGTGTCAGCAACTTCCACCTCGTTCAGTTACCGCAAGACGATTCTGTTTGGGTTTGGTTTCTTGGGCATTAGCGTGATCTGGCCGGTGTTTAACCGGTTTATCCCCCTGTTTTTGCAGGCGGGCAACCCGGTTTTTGAGCAACAACTGTTGGCCGAAGGGCGCGAACTGCCCAATGTGGTAGGTTTTGCCCTGGCTCCCACCCTGGCCTTCTTCATTATGACCTGGGACAACCTGATCAACGTGTTTGTCCAGCCCTGGGTAGGGGCACGAAGCGATCTGACGTGGAACCGGTTTGGGCGGCGCAAGGGCTGGATTTTGCTGGGCGCGCCGATTGCCATTGCCGGTTTTTTGGCCGTGCCTTATGCCACGACGGTGGCCGCCATTGCTTTGTTTATCCTGATTACCAACTTTGGCATGGCCTTGTTTCGCTCGCCCACGGTGGCCTGGCTGGGTGACCTGATTGACCCGGAGCACCGCGGCCGCGCCAATGGCATCATCAACCTCATGGGCGGCATCGGTTTCGTGATTGCTTCGTTTGTTCTGGGGGGCCTGTTCGACAGCGCCGGGCGAGCGGCGCCGTTTATTGGTGGGGCCATTGTGCTGGCGGTGGCCCTGCTGGTACCGTTGCTATGGGTGAAAGAGCCGGAACAGCTCGCGGCTGCGCCGACGAGTGCGCCCACCCAATCCGTCATGACCAGCTTGCGTCAGGTGTTCAACCGCTCCGACAAAAGTGGCATCTTGATCCTGTTGGGGATTATCTGCTGGAGCACAGCCTGGGAAGCGCTGGACACCGGTCTCTCTTCGATTGCCGTGTTTGGTCTGGGTTTGCAACCGGGCACAGCCGCCATGTTATCATCGGTGGGTGGGGTAGCTTTTATCTTGTTTGCCTTACCGGCGGGTATGCTGGGCGAAAAATATGGCCGCGGCCGCATCGTTCGCATCGGTTTGCTGGGGTCGGTACTGCTGCTGCCGTTGGCCTATTTGATTGTGCGGGGAGCGACTACTTTTGTGGTGTGCATCGCGGCCGCGGGGGCACTCTGGTCACTCATCGGCGTGAATGCCCTACCTCTGGTTTACGATCATGGCGAAGAAGACAAAATTGGCGCGTACACCGGGCTATACTACTTTTCATCCCAGACGGCGGCCATTGTGGGACCCGTGTTAGGTGGTTTCCTCGTCTCCACCATTGGCGGCGATCAACATCGGTTTTTGTTTCTCTTTAGCGCCTTCTGGATGGGGCTGGGTTGGCTGGTGATGCGGCGGGTTCGTTAGTACCTTACGAGTTAACTTCTTACAACGAGAGCAAGAAGTTTAACCGCAGATTTTGGGGATTAACGCAGATTCTTTAATCAGCGAAAATCGGCGTTAATCTGCGGATAAAATTTCTCGTTTATCCAGGTTAGGGGGAGACGCGGAGATGGGGCGAGGGGGCGAAAGAATCGCCGCGTCGCCCCATCGCTTTCACACCCCCGTCACATCGTACCGTTTTATCTCCGGCACGGCCGCGACAACCTGGGGGGTTATCTGGTTAAATTCAGCCATGTGTGGGGTTTGGAAATGGGCGGCCAGAGCTTCTTCATCGGCCCATTGTTCAAACAGAAAAATGGTATGGGGGTCAGCCAGGTCGGCGTAAAAGCCATAGCTGAGACACCCTGGCTCTTGGCGGGTGGCGGCGGCCATACGGATCGCGGCCGCGACCGCTTCGTCACGTTTTTCGGGTCTAACCTGAACCGTTCCAGCAATGATGATCATAATTTTGCCCTCAGCCTATCGAAAAATAAGATAACCCCCAAGGCAATGCGGCCGCGTCCTCGGTTAAACCCCCAACACGGGGGGAGTGTATATTTAATTTTTGTGGCCCCCGGCCGGGGGTTTAAATCACCGCGGAAAAAAAAGGGGGGGGGGGAAGGACCCCCGAAGGGGCGGCCCAAGCCGTTTTTGTGGGTTTTTTTTTTTGGGGGGGGGGGGGGTTTGGGGGGGGGGGCGGGGGGGCAGAAAAAGGAGGGGAAAGGCCCTACCCCTGAACGCCCTTCGCTTTGCCCTTTTTCCCCATAACCATTACCATTTGTAACACGCAACACGCAACACGCAACACGCTACTCCCCACTCCCTATGCCCCACATCACCGTCGAACACCTCAGCAAATACTACCAGGTCCACCAGAAAGCAGCCGGGCTTGTTGGCTCCTTGCGGGCTTTTTTCAACCGGCAATACCGTGATGTGAAAGCGGTGGATGATGTCAATTTCACCATTGAGGCGGGGGAAATGGTGGGCTTTTTGGGGCCGAATGGGGCGGGGAAAACCACGACCCTCAAGGTGTTGTCGGGGCTACTTTATCCGACCCGCGGCCGCGTGTCTGTCCTCGGTTACACCCCTTATGAGCGCAAACGGGAATTCCTGGAACAGTTCACCCTGGTCATGGGCAACAAAAATCAACTTATCTGGGATTTACCAGCCATGGAATCCTTTCTGGTCAACCGGGCCATTTACGATATTCCCAAAGGGGAGTATGAGGCCATCTTCAAGGAGTTGAACGACCTGTTGGAGCTGGAACCCCTGCTCAAAAAGCAGGTGCGCAAGTTGTCGCTAGGGGAGCGGATGAAGTGTGAGCTTGCGGCCGCGCTCCTGCACCGCCCACAAATCCTCTTCCTCGACGAACCGACCATTGGCCTGGATGTGACCATGCAAGTGACCATCCGCAATTTCATCAAGGCGTATAACCAAAGGTATGGAGCCACCGTCATCCTCACCAGCCATTACATGGCCGATGTGACCGAACTGACCAAACGGGTAATCGTCATTGATCAGGGCCGGATTTTGTACGATGGCTATTTGCAACAGTTGGTAGAGCAGGTGGCGCCCTATAAATTGTTGACCATTGTTATGCGTGAACCGGCGGCGGCTGAGGTTTTGGCCCGGTATGGGGAGGTGGAAAAGTTAGAGGGTATCAAGGCGACGCTGCGGGTGGAACGCGGCCGCGCCAGTGAAATCGCCTCTCGCCTGCTCACCCACATCAAACTAGACGACGTGCTCATCGAAGAGCCACCCGTTGAAGATATTATCCGCCAGGTGTTTGCGGACAGTAAAGCGACCCGGGAATCAGAAAAGAAATTGGAGACTGAGAGACTGAGAGATTGAGAGACTGGTCACTGGTTACCGATAAGATTACTCATGCGTTGGCTTAAAGCATACCCATCCCTGCTCCGTGTCTTTTTTACCCTCTCCCTGGAATACCGGGGGCAGGTGGTGATTTGGATATTATCCGGCGTTTTGCCGCTGGTGATGATGCTGGTCTGGCTTTCCTTGTCGGAAGCTGGCCCGGTGCAAGGGTACAGTTCCCAGGATTTCATCAGCTACTACTTGATGGTCATTTTTATCCGCCGGATGTGTGGGGTGTGGATAATCTGGGACTTAAACCGGGATATACGTCTGGGTAATTTATCGGCGCAATTGTTGCGGCCGCTAGACCCTGTTCATCTACACCTGACCCGCACCTTCTCCCGCCACCCTCTGCAATTCATGCTCATTGGGCCGCCCCTCTTGTTAGCCGCCTGGCTTCTGGGGGCGCATTACGCCATGCCGCTCAGCCACCTGCCGCTACTCCTGTTCGCCATGCTGGGCGCTATTTTGACCGAATTTTTTGTGCAGATGTGTATTGGCTCCACCGCATTTTGGATCACCCAGGCCAGTTCCGTCATGGAAGTATGGTTTTACACCCGCGCCTTGCTCTCCGGCTGGGTCGTCCCCATTGATTTGTTTCCTCCCCTGATCACCAACGCCCTACAATATCTGCCCTTCCGCTACATCCTCTCCTTCCCCCTGGAAATTACCCTGGGGCGGCTCACCCTGGCCCACATTGGTTTTGGTCTGGCGGTGCAATATGGCTGGGCCTTGTTCTTCTTCCTGCTCTACCGCCTGCTCTGGTCGCGTGGCCTGCGCCAATACAGCGCCGTGGGCGCTTGAGTCGCCAACGGGAAGAAAAAAGGGGTGTCTGCTTGACTGAACAGACACCCCTTTTACTTACTCAACATTGACGAACATTAGCGCGACATCTGGGAATCCCTCAATCTTTTAGTCTCTCAGTCTCTTAATCTCTTAGTCTCCAGAAGCGCCGCTAAAAAACGCCTCACTTCCCTCTTGTGGCTTTCACCCGCTGTATTTGCCGATGATGATAGTGGCGTTGTGCCCACCGAAGCCGAAGCCATTGGACATGAAGTTCTTGAAGGGCACAGCGCGAGCCGTATTCGGCACATAATCCAGATCACACTCCGGATCGGGGTGTTCGTAATTAATAGTCGGGGGAATCAGCCCCTCGGCCATCCCCTTGATGGCGATGATCGCCTCAAGCGCACTCCCGGCCCCCATGAGATGACCGTGCATGGATTTGGTGGAACTAATGGGAATGTCATACGCTTTCTCACCAAACAGGGCTTTGAGGGCGACCGTTTCAGCTTTGTCGTTGAGCGGGGTGCTGGTTCCGTGGGCATTGATGTATTCAATGTGACCCGCTTCCATTCCGGCATCTTTCAGGGCGCGGCGCATAGATAAAACTGCCCCGGAGCCGTCATCTGGCGGGGCAGAAATGTGATAGGCATCCGCACTGGTGCCATAACCAAGCACCTCGCCATAAATTTTGGCCCCCCGGGCCAGCGCATGTTCCATCTCTTCCAAAATGAGGATAGCCGCTCCCTCAGCGGGCACAAAGCCGTCCCGCTCTTTGTCGAAGGGGCGTGAGGCTGTGGCCGGATCATCGTTGTGACTGCTGGAGAGTGCACCCATAGCATTAAAACCGGACACGGTCAGCGGTAAAACCCCCGCTTCGGCTCCACCACTCACCATCACATCGGCATCGCCCCGCACAATGTTGCGGAACGCCTCACCGATGGCGTTGTTACTGCTGGCGCAGGCGGTGGCGATGGACATATTAGGCCCACGCAGGTGGTAGTGAATGGAAATCATACCGGGTACGGTATCGGGCAACCCCATAGGCACGAGGAACGGGCTGACCCGCCCTGGCCCCTTGGTGATAAGGGTTTCCAGCCCTTCGGAGATGGCCCACATGCCACCCAGGCCACTCCCCATGATGGCGCCCACTCGTTCTTCTTCATCTTCGGTAATGTTAAGTTGGGCGTCGGCGATGGCTTCGTGCGCGGCCGCAAGCCCTAACTGCGCCACCCTGTCCATCCGCCGCGCTTCCTTACGCCCAAACAAAGCCACCGGGTCAAATTCCTTCACTTCCCCGGCGATTTGCGTCTTGTATTCTGAGGCATCAAACAAAGTGATGCGGGCGATACCCCCCTTGCCCTGGCGGGCAGAGTGCCAGGTGGTGGCGACATCATTGCCCAGAGGGTTCACTGTTCCCAGACCTGTAATAACCACACGTCGTGTCATTCTTTACCCCTGCTAAAGTGAGTTGTTGTTTTGTTACTTCGATTATAACCCGCCGCCAGGGCCAAAGTCACGTTATCACCCTGCCCGCGCTTTTGCTATGCTCAGTCAGCACGACAGAATGAGGGTATGAACGATGTTGCCTCGGTAACTGTGAACGCGCCAGGGAAATGTATAATGAGCCAATCCTTGTCAGCAGTGAAATCAAGAGGTGGTATATGAAAAAATTGGCTTTGCTTGTTACCTTCATGGTGGTTTTTTTGTTGGTGCGGCTGTTTCCCATAGGTGGGCTGTGGCACTGGTTAGCGGCCGCGCCCCTGGGCGGTATCTTTGCCAATACCGGGCAAACCCTGAGTGATAGCGGGTTAGATGTAGCCATGGGTGATTTAGATGGCGATACCGATATAGATGTTTTCGTTGCCCGCGATGGCCAGGACATGATCTGGTTTAATAACGGCAACGGCAGTTATAGCCAGGGGGGGCAGACCTTCGGCACGAGTTACAGCCTGGCTGTAGCTGTGGGCGATTTAGACGGCGATGGGGATTTAGATGTTGTCACCCTCAAAGATGAGGCGACATCTCTGGTCATCTGGCTCAATCAGGGGGGCGGGCAAGGGGGCACACCCGGGGTGTTCCAAAGCAATGGGCAAACCAATATCGGGGGTGACTTGCCAGGCGATGTGGCTCTGGGTGATGTGGATGGTGACGACGACCTCGATATTTTTCTGGCCCGCATTGTAGGGCGACCCGCCCAAATCTGGCTGAACAATGGGAGTGGGCAGTTCACCAATAGCGGTCAGAGCCTTGTCAGCAACAGCAGTTCCGGCGTCGTGTTGGGCGACCTGGATGAAGATGGTGATCTGGATGTTCTGACGGCCGATGATAGTGTGGCGCGGCATTGGGTGAATCAGGGTGGTCTACAAGGTGGAACCGAAGGGGTTTTTGCTGATTCTGGTCAGGTGTTACCGACCGCCTTGAGCATCAGCGTGGCCTTGGGGGATATTGACCGGGATGGCGACCTGGATGGAGTGACCGCCAGTGTGAATCAAGGCATTCACCTATGGCTGAATCAGGGTGGCGTATTGACGGCGGAAGCGTTATTAGGGCCGAATAATAATCGGCATGTAACGTTGGTCGATATGGATGTAGATGGGGATTTAGATTTGTTTGTGGCCCGTAGTGGGGCCAACACCGTTTGGCTCAACCAGGGGGGAACACAGCAGGGAACGGTGGGAGAGTTCCTGGATAGCGGCCAGCAGATGGGTAATTATTTTTCGCCCGCGGCCGCGTTGTCTGACATAGATAGTGACAATGACCCGGACGCCGTTGTGGCCAACTTTTCCGATGCCACCGAAGTGTGGCGGAATGACGGGTTATCCGGGCTAGAAACACTTTACCGGGTCCGCGATGACGTGCTGGCCCCCTCGCCCCAAGGCCAACATTACATTGACCTGTTTTACTTTTTCAACGCCGAAATCTTGTCCCTTATCCTGGCGGACTCCGCTTTGTTTGCGGACGGGTATGATACAGTTACCCTCTGGTTGCCGAATCTGGCGTCCCTGGTAAACGGGGGCACTCAGTTGGGCGATCCGGTGATTACGGCGAACCAGGTCCAGGCGGTGGATAGTTTCCTGACAAACCTCGCGGCCGCGGGCAGTCCCACATTACAACAAACCATTAGTGACGAGCGGGCCGCTTTACCCGCCCCCTCTACCTTTATCGGCATGACCATGAGTGAGGCCCGCACGATTGTCCTGGGCTACCAGCCGTAGGAAAGAAAAACTGTGGGGGGCCTGCTGCCACGGCACTGAGTGTCTTTTGCCTATTGACCGGGAATTGTAACTGATGGAGTTTGGCGTGGGCGACCGGGTTGTCGGCTAACTTTAGTGCTCCAAAATGTTCCCGGGAGAGGTGGCGGGGGCTAAGAAAATCAGTGAACCGCTGCTCTAAACTCGTTCCCGCTCTTCGGTGTACCTGGATGATTAAGGAACAAGGATTAAATAACCCACAGGAGACCGGAAACGAGTACCTCGTCACGAAAGTAAGACTGGCGTTTTTATGACAAAGCTACCTCGGTTTGCCCCACCCTAACCCCCAGGGGCAGGGAATCAGGGGGTTTTTCGGGGCGCCTTCATCGCCTCCCCGGGAAGGGGGCAGGATGGGTCTTCCGACTTAATCTACGAAGGGCTTAGGTAAAGCTGGTCAAGTTTCTCGTCTCAGTTCCGTAGGCTATTTAATCCTTGACCCTAAGCCAGGTCATCAATCATGACCCGCCCTTTTTTGATGACGGTGCGAACCAGGTTGGTACCGAAGCGGTAGCCCAGATGTTGGTAGGTGGGGGCATCCAGGATGAGGATGTCGGCTTGTTTGCCGGGTTGGAGTGAGCCAACGTCGCGGCCGCGGCCGATGGCATACGCCGAGTTCAACGTCGCCGCCACCAAAGCCTGCGCCGGAGTAAGTTTCATGTAGCGGCAGGCCAGGGCCAGCACCATCTGCATACTTTCACACCAACAGGTGCCGGGGTTACAATCCGTCGCCAGGGCCAGCGCACCCCCGGCGGCCAATATTTTTTGCGCCGGGGTGTAATCATGATGCCCCAGCCCAAACGGCGTGCCGGGCAATCCCACCGCCACCGTGCCACTATCCCCCAAGGCGCGAATGTCACTATCAGGAGTTCGCACCAGGTGGTCAGCCGAAACCGCGCCTAACTCGACCGCCAGGGCCGTACCCCCCAACCCTTCAAACTCATCGGCATGAACCTTGAGGCCAAACCCCAACGCTTTGGCTTTTTCCAGGATGCGCCGCGTTTGTGGCACATCAAACACCCCGGCTTCACAAAACACATCGGCAAAGAGGGGTTGCTGATGGCGTTGGCTCCAGGCTTGCCCGGCGGGGAGCATTTCCTGGACGACCAGATCAACGTAGGCATCGGTGCGGCCGCGATACTCTTCCGGTATAGCATGAGCGGGCAAAAAGGTGGGGCTTAGTTCCACCGCCTGAAGCTGGTTCAGGGCCAGAATGGCGTCTAGCTGTTTTAGCTCCGTTTCTGTGTCCAGGCCGTAACCCGTTTTGGTCTCCGCGCTGGTGGTGCCGTGACGGAGCATAAACGCCAGCCGCCGCAAATTGTTTTGCACCAGATCGTCCAGACTGGCGGAGCGGGTCTGGCGCACGGTAGACATGATGCCGCCCCCGGCGTTCATAATGTCCATGTAGGTGGCTCCGGCCAGGCGCATCTCAAACTCGCTGGCCCGGTCGCCAAACCAGGGCAGGTGGGTGTGCGGGTCCACGAAACCGGGAATGACGGTGCGGCCGCGGGCATCCAACACCAACTCCCCGGCATAACGGGCCTGTATGTCTGCCGACGAGCCAACAGCCATGATTTTCCCCTCATGGACAGCGATGGCCCCATCCTCGATAAGGCCCAAATCCCCCAAGGCCTCACCGCGTTGGGGGCCGTTGTGGTCAGGGATGGGGCAAAGTTGGTTGGCGGAGTGGATAAGCAGGTCTACCTGTTCCATGATGAATTTCTCCTTAAACAAAAAGACGAACCACAGATGACACAGATTTTCACGGAGAAAAAGACCAATCGTTCAACCTCTGTGGCTCTCTGTGTCTTCTTTGTGATCTCTGTGACCCTTCTTTCTCTTATGATTCGGGGGTAACGATGATGGGGTCACTGGTGCCTTCACGGAGCCAGAGTATGAGCACCACCGCGGCCGCAAGCATGATCGCGGCCGCGACAAACGTGTTACCCATGAACCCGGCTCGTGCCCACAACCAGGGACCAATCGCCCCACCCAGCAAACGGCCCATCGCCCCGGCGGCAATAAACACCGACATAACCAGACTGCGGGCCTGGGGCACTAGCTCGGTCAGCAAGGGCATGTTGCCCACCACGGTCAGCTCAAATACAAAAAAGAGGAAAAACATAGCCACCAGAGCGGCCGTCAGGTTATTGCCAGAGAAGGGCAGAATGAGATAAGCCAGAGCCGTGAGGAAGGCGGCGGTGATAGTGACGGGGCGTTTGCCAAAACGATCGGTGGCCCAGCCAGCGAACAGTTCGCCGGAAAATTCGGATACGCCAATGACGATAGAGGCTATCCCTAAGCTCGTCAGGCTCAAATCAAATTGGCTCTCCATCCAGCCGCCGTAAATGATGAAGGTGATTTCCTGGGCGGACATGACCAGCAGGCCAAACAGGGCGGCCGCCCAGATGACGGGATGGCGGCGCAAGGCGGCCAGGATGTCGCGCCATTTGCCAGAGCGGGGGGTGGCTGTGCCCATGCGGGGGAGAATGAGGTGCAAGAGCGCGGCCGCGAACAGCCCCCCAATCCCCAACATCACAAACGGTGAGCGCCAGCTAAACCGGGTAATAAGCCAGCCAATCACCGGTGCCCCAATCAAAATCCCCCCGGCCCAGGCAATTTCCGTTACCGAAATGGCCTTACCGCGCTGCGCGTAAGGAACCCGCTCCCCTAGATAGGATTGCATGGCCGGGTCGTACATCACTTTGGCTATACCCGCCAGAGCCATCGTTATAGCCACAATCCCAGGTACGGGCCACACCGCTACCAACAACATACCCAGGCCAAAAATAACCATCGCGGCCGCCATCACGGGGCGTCGCCCATATTTTTCCGAAAGCGCACCTAAAACAGGGGCAATAAATCCAGCCAGGTTACGCACATTAAATAACTGCGCCGTCTGGTCCAACGATAATCCCAATCCCCGTGACAGGGCGGGCAAAAACGGGTAGACCATGCGCAAGCCTGTGTTTAAAAACAGACGGGCGAAGGTCAAAACAGCTAATTGAAGGGTGAGAGAGGGCGTTTTATCTTTAGGCACAGGGGGAAGTTTAGCGGAGAGCCGGGAAGGCAACAAAAAAGGGGAATGTACACCTATCTCAAACTAAGAAACGAGAATTTAATAAGTTACTCGACATGGGCGTTTTTTGTGCTGACCTCTGGAGACTAAGAGACTGAGAGATTAAGAGATTTCCAGAGGTCGTCCAAATTTTCCAGGTGTAAATAATCCGGTGATAAGAGATGAGTTCAGGTCAAGGCATGATAGGTTGAGAGAACCAGAGTTGTGACCACTGCTTATTCAACTCGGCAACCTTCAGTAAGGCCAAACTACGGCTACCCATCAAACTCCAACTCATCCCTTTCTTTTTTTGCCGGTGACCAATCACCAAATCACACCCTTTTTCCATACGGCCAGAACCAATGACCTTGCCAGCTTGTTGACGACGCTGATAATCGATGATTTCCGTTTGGTGCTTTTGCAGATAGGTTTGCAAAACCAGAAGTTGCGCCGCGTTTTTGGGCGTCAGGGTTTGCAAATAAGCCAGAGCCTGGTTCGTTAAGCCTCGCCAAAGAAGGGCCAAGAGGGTTTGCAGATGTTTCTCCTTTTCCTCTTTGTTACGGGCAATCATACTCATCAACTCGTTCACTTTCTTTTCCAGGTGATACCAGTCCAAAATAATCGTCACCGTCAGGCCGAAAATGGCCTGCAACAACAAACGTAAGGTGGTGGCTCCATCGGTGATAGCCACCAGATTCAAGGGTGTCTCTCTCTGACCGTATTGGCTGATGATTTGCCGCCGCACTTGTTGGGCCAGAAAACCATCAGACTGGCTCTCGCCGGGCAAAAGTTCACTTATGTATTCATACCCACCTGTTGCTTTCGCCAACATCACCAGGTGGGTTGGGGCAAAAGAACGAGAGTTTCTCTTCTGCTCGCCGTTCGCTTCGTTTCTGGCGTTTGGCGGCTTGCTCTTTGACCTGAATGCCATCGGCCAACAGCAGGACTTCCTCGCTTTGTCTATCGTAGACATCTACTGCGGCTTGAATAGGCGGCATAGGTACGGCTTCCCGCTCAAACTGGCCAGTTATTTTAGTACCATGTCCGACCAGTTCCTTTAATCCGGAACTGATGTAGTCCTCTGTAAACTGTCCATTCAACGCCAAATCTGTTTTTTCTTCACCGGTCTGGCGTGATTTGTAGCGTTGAGCCTCATAGCTAAACTTTCCATGTTGGCTCCGTATCCATATGTCTCGTCGCCCATTTTTGACCCACTCGCTACTGTTTACTACCTGGCTTTCCTGTTTTTTTTAACAAGGCCCCTTCTATTTCTGGTAAGGTTGTCTGCTTCCAGCCTTCTACCGAGCGTTCGATTTGCTCAAAGTGCCAACTGTCTAGCTCCAGCCCTTTTATCTGTTGCATGATGACGTTCCCTGCTTCATCCCGAATGACCACTTCTATGCTTACCATTTTTCACCCCCTGTTTCTCTTTTTCTCAGATTATGCAACTTTCTTCCTTCACCGAAAAATTTACAGGTGGCAAATTTTCGCCAGAGGCAAATAAGTTACAGGAGTCTGGAGACAACTACATCTTTACGAAAGTCAGACTTATGTCTTTATGACATGCCTCACCTTGGGTTTGTCGCCGAAACCCCCACCCCTAACCCCGCCCCCAGGGGCGGGGAACTTTTCTCGGCGCGGTTTTTCGGGGCCTTCGCCCCGAAAACGCGTCGGCCCCCTTCCCCCCGGGAAGGGGGTCAGGGGGATGGGTCTTCCGACTCAATGTACGAAGGGTTTAGGTAAAGCTGTATGAGTCTCTCATCTCAGTTCCGCAGGTTATTTAATCCTTGTTCCTAATCATGACTTATTTCCCCCCTTAAACGGGCAAACGTGTAACGCCTAAAAATGAAAATGCTAATACCATACCATTTGCTCATTCTCTTGTGTCCAGGGCAGTTTGCTAAGATGAAACCCAGATTGTAAGTTTCTATCGGCACAATCTATATTGGCAAAGCGTAGAAAACAGAGGATTTCAAATGACCCATCAGGCATGGAAAGTGCTTGGCCGTCAGTCGGTTCTTCAGCACCCCACGATAAGTGTAAATATGGAAGCAGTACAATTACCCGATGGACGAGTAATTAATGATTGGCCGATAGCGCGGACACAAGATTTTGTCAGTATCTTCGTCATCAATGAAGATGGTCTGGCGCTGGTGCTTGATGGCTATCGGCATGGTCTGGGGCGAAGTAGCTGGCAGGTGCTTGGTAGCTATTTACATGAGGGCGAAGAGCCAACTGACGCGGCCGCACGTGTTCTGCTAGAAACAACGGGTCACCGGGCTGGTTCCTGGCGACACTTAACCAGCCTCGTAACCGACGCGGATCAACATATGGGTGTCGGCCATTTTTTTCTGGGGCGCAATCTGCAATTGGTTGGCTCCATAGAGCCAAAAAACGGTACGGGCCAGGAAATCAAGTGGATACGCTTGGGAGAGCTAAAACGGGCGTTGTGGGATGGTCGTATTGTAGGGGCCAGTTACGCTACAACGGTCTCTTTAGGTTTGTTGGCTCTGGGCTGTGTCTGATAATCAGGTTTAAGTTATCCACATTCAGTACAACACCAAGCTGTTGAGAAACAATTAAAAAGAGCGACCTGGATCAGGTCGCTCTTTTTTTGTGGCAGAGAAGGGTAAGAGGGGCGTCGCGGCCGCGACTTAGGAACGAGAATTAAATAACTTACAGGAGACCGAAAACGGGCACCCCGTCACGAAAGTCAGACTGGCATTCTTATGACCAGCCCCACCCTCGGTTTATCGCCGGAGGCCCCACGCCTAACCCCGCCCCAGGGGCGGAGAACTCTTTTGGCGCGGTTTTGCGGGGCTTCGCCCCGCAAAACCGCGCCGCCAGGTTCCCCCCTTCCCACCGGGAAGGGGGTTAGGGGGATGGGTCTTCCGACTAACTCTACCAAATACTTCTGTAAAGCCGCACTACTTAAAAACCAGCGGCAAGAACGCCCGCCAACCAATGTATAACGGCACCGTGGCGCTGTTATTGCTTGTCTCCACCTCAACCACCCCGCCAATAGCCACCATCAGATTGACCGTGGCTGGATTTGAGGTAGAAACGGGTGACGGGATAGCACTGACATAACTCAAGCCGACGGGCAAGGTCATGGTCACAGTACCGCCACTGGCATCTATCGCCCCATCATTGCCATACGTAAGGTTAAAGACAATCGTGTCCCCTGGGTTTACCATGGGCGAACCCGCGATGTCCACCCACAGATCGGCGTAGGCTGAACCCACTGTTATTTCATCCAGAATGGCAAAAATGGTGGAACCGCCCACTATTTCGTTGGTACGGAATGTCAGGGTGACTGTTTGGCCGGCCCAAACCGATAAATCCAGCCAATCATGGACCCAATCGCTCTCATTTTGGGTAATTGTTTGCAGGGTAACGGCGCCACTCCCATTATCCAGAAGAATGTTCAAACCATAGCCAACCATAGCACCAGCAAGCCGATAGTGATAAGACAATGTAGGACTGGGCATATCCGCGGGGATTGTGATTTGTTGGGCGATCGTTGAATCCGCGGTATCGGTCATCAAGCTTGAGCCGCTCCCATACACGGAGTCTTGCCCGATGAGTAAGGGAAACCCACCCAATTGCATCGCCTGTTGACCGGTGTGGATGGGAGAGGTTGTCAAAACGGGTGTTAGGGTACCGCCCAAGGTCCAAGCCGTCGTTGGATCAACGTTCTCAAAACCCCAGTCAGCGATCAGATTATTGGCCGGGGCAGAAAAACGTTCAGTGTTCTGTCTCCATTTGACTGAAACTGAGTTAGGGGCAGAGATGTATAACCACTTTTACTCCAGCTAAACTGGTAGCTGGGACTACTCCCCAAATAGACGGTGTATTGACCATTGGCGTTGCTGGGAATGACGCCCACGGCGGCAGGGGATGTCTGTACCAATGCGCCAGCTAACGGTACTTCGCGAACATCGTGAACCTGTCCGCTGAGAGACCACACATAAAAACTGGTATTGGTATCGCCGTCGCCAGCGGGCCAGGCTTCTGTATTTTGGGCGCTATCGGTAGCGCGACTGCGGAAATAGACCGTGAAGCCAGATGTGGTGTTGGTGTACGCGGCCGCGGTAATTTGTGTGCCCATCAGCCAATTTTGCCATGCACCATTTCCCACCCGATACTGCACATCATAACTAACAATCGTCGAACCGCCACTATCCGTACCGCCCCAAGATACCTGGAGAGGTTGATTGGCCCGGCTAAAAGCGGGCAAAGGATTAACAGCCGTGCTCGGGGGAATCGCCTCGACCGTCGTTACCGCATCATGGGTGGCCGGCCATGCTTCCAGGTTAGCGGCATGATCACGGGCGCGGCTCCGAAAGAAATAAGTGTGTCCGCCAATACCGGAATACGTGGCAGAGGTTGTAGTCACCGCTGTTTTCCAGTTTGTCCAGGCTCCATTAGCACCATCCCTAATTTGCACATCATAATTTTTCAGGGCCGAACCCCCTTGGTCACTCCCACTCCAGGTCACCGTAAAACTACCTGGTGTAACCGTCGCCAAAGCATTCACCTGTGACGTGGGTTTCTGATTATCCAGAGTTTGCCAATCGGGACTCCAATCACGATAGGGGTAAGTATTCCGACCTACCCCAATAACACCCCCATTAACACCCACGGCCTGCAAATGACTTTCGCTCCAATACCAGTTCCCCTGGATAAAAACATAACGAATCTTGGTGAAGGCCAAATACAACCCATCTGGCGACCAACTGCGTGTTTGCGCATCGTAGTTACTACCAGGGCTGTATTTTTGCGTCTGCGCAGAACCATTGGCATTCATCATCCAGACTTCAAACCAGGTATTATTGTCTCCATCACCTGTATAGGTAATTTGAGTGCTATCAGGTGACCAGGCCGGTTCTAAACTGTAGGCCTGATTAGACAGTTGCGTCTGATTATTGCCATTCGTGTCCATCGTATAAATTCGATATCCCCCAGTACGGCGTGAAACAAAGGCAATCGTAGAACCATTAGGAGACCAACTGGGCATACCATCATAGTCACCACTATTGGTCAGACGAGTCTGACCAGTGCCATCAGCATTCATCACATAAATCTCTGGTTGCCCATTTCGATAATCCTGAAAAAGCAACTTGCTCCCATCCGGCGACCAATACGGGTTGACATCATCCGTGCTGTTATTGGTTAATCGGGTTTTGCCAGTCCCATCACTGTTCATCACATAAATTTCATAATCACCGCTTTCTTTAACCGCATAGGCCACACGGGTACCGCCTCGGTTCAAACGGGGATGGATTTCGTCCTTATTCGTCGTTGCCAGGGCAGTTTCATAAGACCCCCCATCATCTGAGATAAAAATATCCCAACTGTCTTGCCGGTAACTTTGATAAACAACCCTCCCCCAACCCAGATACTCAGGACTGGCAGGAGCCTGTGGTGATTGCGGCGTTTCTGTTTCCAGGTAGGTGCGTGGATCGACCTCATAATGGTCTAGCCTTAAATAGGGCAGATTCTCTTCAGTTGTCGGCGAACCTTGCCCCGGCCTGGCGGAATACAGAGCATCCGTAGTGGTTAAAACCCCCAACATAAAAACAAAGAGGACAGACATGGTACTTAGTCGGACTCTGTGTGAGGTAAACATGCTAGATTTCCTTGTGCTTTAAGGTGATTAAATATAGCTGTTCAGATAATCATTTGGGGTCTTGGTTCGTAGTGATCGCTTTAGCGGGCTAACACGAAACGGTTCAAGCCACACCTACAAACCAAAACCTTTTTCTTGAACGCTATAACTTGTTGGCGAAAGATTACGCAATACCGGACGATTAAGGCCAAAACTTGCCACCTTTTTCGGGAAGCCCACATTGGCCTATAAAAGTAATCCCAACACTTTTATGTCATTTTCCATCAAGCCTCCAGTTCATGATATAGATGTCAAGACAACCATTTTGAAACAACCGTTTTCGTAAGCAAAAGTTGACAAACAGAGGCAAAAGCGCTATCTCAAGGTCTATATGTTGATAATTGTCACCGACGAAAACAATTCTAATCCACATCCACTTAAATATATATACACTTGTTCACCTCTTTTTATACGACTTGCATCCCTTAATTTCAACTAGCAAGAAAAAGATCACCCTCTCTAATCTGCACAAGCCAGAGCCAAAAAGGTTTTGCTATGAACTACACGAATTAGCACAGGCGTGCCGGTTTTCGAGCGCGTCGGTGCGCTCGAAAACCGGCACTTTCAAAAGTTCCTTGCCCTTGGGGCGGGGTTAGGGGTAGGGTTTCCGGCAACAAACCGATATGGGGCTGATTTCACGTTTGAGGAGAAAGGGCATTTGATTTGGAACAAACTGCTAAGACACACTACAATAAAGCCCCATAAGCGTTGCTCTTATCATTTTCTGCCATTTTCCACTAGGGGTTAATATGGCCTCTGAAAAACCATCTGGTGTTTCTTCTACTTTGTACGCCTTTTTACGGCGGCTATGGTCATCAGTCAACGTCCCTCTGACCGCCATTGTGCTGGCGCTTGTCATTGGCGCTTTTATCCTTCTGCTCTCGCAAGCAAATCCTATATCTGCCTATCTGGCTCTGCTCAAGGGGGCATTTGGTAGCGCCGTCAATACCGGACGCACCCTGGAAAAAGCGACCCCCCTCATCCTGGGGGGGTTAGCCGTCGCCTTTGCCTTCAAAGCTGGTTTGTTTAACATTGGGGGGCAAGGTCAATTGGTTTTCGGGGCCATATTTGCCGCCTACCTGGGTTTTAGTCTCCAGGGATTACCCTTCCCGTTGCATATGCTCATTGCCTTATTGGGGGGTAGCCTCATGGGTGGGCTATATGGCGCTATACCAGGAGCCTTGAAAACCTACACTGGCGCACATGAAGTGATTACCACCATCATGTTGAATTTCATTGCGCTTAATATCACCGACTATCTAGCCAATGGCCCCTGGAAAGATACCAGTGGCATCGTTGCCAGAACCCCCGCCATTTTGGATTCAGCCGCGATTCCCCGATTAGGCAACATGCCGCTCGGTTTTGCTGTAGCCATTTTGGTATCCGTTTTAACCTGGTATCTGCTCTACCATACAACCATTGGCTTTGAAATTCGCACGGTGGGTCTCAACCCCAACGCGGCCAAATATGCAGGTATCAAAGTTGCGCGGACGGTTATCCTGGCTATGGTGATTAGCGGCTTTATGGCGGGAATGGGGGGCGCGATTGAATCATTGGGGGTGGTAGGACGGTATCAGCCCGGTTTCAATGCCGGTCTAGGTTTTGACGGCATTACGATTGCGCTTTTGGCCCAAACCCATCCGCTGGGGGTTATTCCGGCGGCTATATTGGTTGGGGCCATGCAGGCTGGCTCTAGCCAGATGCAGTTTGATGCGAAAGTACCTTCGCAAATCATTGATGTCATTCAGGCCCTTATCCTATTTTTGGTGTCGGCGGATTCGATTGTGCGGTGGATTTTGCGTAGCCGTAAGACGGATCAAGATAAGGTGACGCTAGCACAGGCTGGGAAAAGGGACATAAACGGGAGGGCCGCAAGAGGGGGGGGGGAAGGGGGGGGGGGAGCTTTTTCCCGGATTGGGGGGGGGGGGGGGTTTCGGGGGGGCCCGGGGGTCGGGGGGGGGGACCCCCCCGGGGAAAAAGGGGAGCACAGGGGGGGGGGGGGGGGGGGGGGAGTTGGTGAAGGCGCGGATGAATAGGTCCCAGTCAGGTTGAGGATTTCTGTGCATGTGAATCGGTTTAGCCGATGGTGGAACGGGGGCAGAGAATGCAAGGAACGACTACTTTGAAGCAGAAGATCAATTCAGCGCAAATGTGGCGATGGGTGCGCATTGGGCTAGGTGCATTGTTAGCCCTGGCTATTTTCTATAGTTACTGGCGCAACCCCCAACTGACCACAGGTTTGTTGAACGCGACTTTGCGGCAATCTACGCCTTTGATTTTGGGGGCTTTGTGTGGCCTTTTATGTGAACGCTCGGGTGTAGTGAACATCGGTATTGAGGGGCAAATGCTTCTCTCGGCATTTGTGGGTTTTCTGGTTACGGTAGTGACGAGAAATCTGGTTCTGGGGGTGTTGGGTGGTGTTTTGATGGGGGCCTTGCTAGGGGCATTTTTGGGTTTTATGGCGGTTACGTTAAAGATGGATCAAATTATTGGCGGCACGGTGATCAATATTATGGCGTTGGGGTTGACGAGCTTTTTCTATCAGGCTGGGCAAAGCATTCCGGGTAAGTTGTCTCCCATCTCCTTGGGTCCATTGGCTGAGATTCCGCTTATCGGCTCGGTGCTGTTTCGTAACCCCCCTATCACGTATCTGGCCCTGATTTTGGTGTTTGTGGTGCATTATGGTTTGTTTTATACCACCTGGGGGCTGCGGACTCGGGCGGTGGGTGAGCATCCACGGGCCGCGGACACGGTGGGGATTAATGTGTACCGGATGCGTTATTTGAATGTGATGTTAGGTGGGGCGATTGCCGGGTTGGCCGGGGCGTTTCTGACGCTGGAATCGGTGGGATCATTTGAGCGGGCGATGACGAATGGACGGGGATTTGTGGCTTTAGCGGTCATGATTTTTGGCAAGTGGACGCCGCTGGGTTCATGGGGAGCGGCCTTGTTATTTGGTTTTGCGAATGCGGCGCAGACGCAACTTCAGTTTGGCGATGTGTTGCAGATTCCCCATCAGTTTATTGGTATGTTGCCGTATGTGTTGACGATTGTGGTGTTGGCAGGGTTTGTGGGTCGGTCGCGGCCGCCGGCGGCTGTGGGCCAACCGTATGAGACGGAATGAACAGGCGGGATAATCATCAGGACTACTCACTGTTTTTAGGACGGACATTATGGCCGATAAGGGCGCACCGATTGTTTTAGAAGCCAGAGGAATTACGAAGCGGTTTCCCGGCGTGGTTGCCAATGATCACGTGGATCTGTTTTTGCGCCGGGGGGAAATTTTAGCCTTACTGGGTGAGAATGGCGCCGGTAAAAGCACTTTGATGAACATGCTTTATGGCCTTTATCACCCGGATGAAGGGGAAATCTGGATCAAGGGAGAAAAAATCACCCTGAAAAGCCCAGGCGATGCTATTGCCCGTGGTGTGGGTATGGTTCATCAACATTTCCAACTGGTGCCTGTGTTTACGGTGGCAGAGAATGTGATGTTGGGGGCGGAGACGACACGGGGGCTGGGGATGCTAGATGCACGCGCGGCCGCGAAACGTATCCGCCAGCTTTCCCAACAATTTGGCCTGTTGGTTGACCCGGACGCCGTGGTAGAAGATTTACCCGTCGGGGCACAGCAACGGGTCGAGATCATCAAAGCCCTTTATCGCAACGCTGACATTCTCATCCTGGATGAACCGACGGCTGTTTTGACCCCCCAGGAAGCCCACGACCTGTTCCAAATCATGCGCGAGTTAACGGGGCGGGGCGTTTCTATTATTTTTATTACCCACAAGCTGAAGGAAGTATTGGCGGTAGCGGATAGGATTGGGGTGTTGCGCCGCGGCCGCGTAGTAGGCACCAGTGATCCCAAAACGGCTACCGAAGCCAGCCTAGCTGAAATGATGGTAGGGCGACAAGTCCTGCTCCGGGTAGAAAAGGAAGATGCCCAACCAGGCCAACCCATCCTGCAAGTTCACGATCTACACGTCAACGATGATCGGGGTCACCTGGCGGTAAAAGGTTTAAGCCTGGAACTTTATGCGGGCGAAATCCTGGGCATCGCCGGGGTAGAAGGCAATGGTCAACGAGAACTAGTCGAAGCCCTCACCGGCTTGCGCTCAGCCATAAGTGGCGAGGTATTGATAGATGGGCAAGATGCTACCCGCCTCAGCCCGCGCCAAATTACCGAATTGGGCGTAGCCCACATCCCTGAAGACCGCGAAAAACATGGTCTGGTCATGCCCTACCCCATCTCTGACAATTTGGTTCTTAACCGTTATTATCTGCCGCCGTATGCCAAGGGGTTGGTCATGAACCAGGAAAAAATTGTGGCCGATGGGCAAAAACTGGTCGCGCAATATGATATACGTACCCCAACTGTTCTAACGCCAGCCAGTAGTTTATCCGGTGGCAACAAACAAAAGGTCATTGTCGCCCGTGAATTTTCTCACCCCACCAAACTTCTCATCGCCGCCCAGCCTACACGAGGGATTGATGTGGGTTCGATTGAGTTTATTCACAAACAACTCGTGGCCCAACGTGATCAGGGAGTCGCCGTTCTCGTCGTTTCGGCTGAACTCGATGAGGTGCTCAGTCTGGCGGATCGGGTAGCGGTGTTGTTCAATGGGGCGGTAGTGAAAGTGTTACCCATCGATGAGGCCACCCGCGAACGAGTGGGGTTGTTTATGGCTGGCTCTACGGAAGAATAAAACCAATCGGCGACAAAAAATGGCACGCATTAAGGTTTATCGGCAAGATGAAGCGACCGGTCTGCTGAAGCAGGAATATGACACGGCCCTGAAACGGGCGGGGCGTATCTGGAATATTGTGAGCATTATGAGCCAGAACGCGGCCGCGATGAAGGCTTCTATGGGTCTGTACCGGGTGCTCATGTTCCAGGCTTCCCCTCTAAGCCGCGCCCAAAGGGAAATGCTCGCCACCGTTGTTTCGGCCATTAACCATTGCCTCTACTGAACCCGTGCCCACGCCAACGACCTCCGTGCTGAGGTCGCCCACGATTTTGGTCTGACCGATGAAGCCGAAGCGGATAATTTTGTCCATCTCATCGCCGCTAATTGGTCTCAGGCTCCCCTTTCTCCCCCAAACTTTGCCCTCTGCGCCTACGCCGAAAAATTAACCCGCACCCCCGCCGCCATCACTGATGCTGATATTGAAACCTTGCGCCAACACGGTCTAACCGACCAGGCCATTCATGATGCCACCCAGGTGATCAGTTACTTCAATTACATCAACCGCATGGCTGATGGTCTTGACGTAGACCAGGAAGATTTTGTCCATGCCTGGGAGCAATCGGTGCCACCCCGTCCGTGAGCTTTTTTGTTCGTAGTGATGGGTTTTTCACAATCTGCAATCGTCGGTCAGCCCGCTAAAGCGGTCACTACGAACCAAGACCCCAAATGATTATCTGAACAGCTATAGATTGCGGCAGTCTTGGAGACTGCCGCAATCTGGCATACTTGTTTACGAACGATCCGCTAGTAAGCGCCCCGGCCAAAAAGAACATAGGGGATGGAGTGGAGAATGATGCGTAGATCAAGGGCCAGCGACCAGTTTTCGATGTAGTAGATATCGAGCAGACATTGTTCATCAAAGGTGAGGTCACTGCGGCCGCTGACTTGCCACAACCCCGTCAAACCCCCCTTTACCTCTAACCGCTGTTTGTGCCAGGGCTGATATTGCTCTACTTCTTCAAGTAGCGGCGGCCGCGGCCCCACCAGCGTCATATTACCCACCAAAATGTTATACAACTGAGGCAACTCATCCAGGCTCAACCGACGAATGAGCCGCCCCACCCCTGTCAGTCGTGGATCATCCTTAATCTTGAAAATAGGGCCAGACGCCTCATTCATCGCCAACAATGCCGCCTTCTGATCATCCGCATCTACCACCATAGAACGGAACTTGATCATCTGAAAGGGCGTGCCATGTTGCCCTACCCGTTCCTGCAAAAACAACACTGGCCCAGGTGATTCCCACCTGATCGCCAGAGCAATAAGGCCGCTTAAACACAAGGCCGGAATGGCTCCGATAGCCACCAAAACCAGGTCCAAGATTCGTTTGACAACCTGACCCACCCGGCTAATTTCCACTTCGCGCACCCGCAATATGGGAATGCCGCCCATACTAGATGACTCCACCTGGTTGAGACTCATTTGGAACATATCGGGTACGATCTGCACCCGCAGGCCGTACCGTTTGGCTTCACGGATAAGCCGGGAGGTCTGTTGGGTCATGCCAACGGGCAAGGCGATGAACAAGGTGCGTAGCAGGGGGTTTTTCTCGACAATGGTGGGCAAATCGGTCCATGTGCCCAGATGAGGAATGCGGCCAGAACCTATATTATTCTGTTCTGCACCGGCATCCAGATAACCAATCGTCTGGTAGCCCAGGTCGGGGCGGGCCAACAAGGTGCGAATGAGACTGCGCCCCGGCTCCCCTTCACCCACGATAACGGCCTGATCAACACCAATGCCCTTGCGGTACAAATTGCTGATGACCATCCGCCGGATCCAGCGAGCCATACTTATGAAAAGCAAGGTGAAGACGAATGTCCAGACGAGCATGAGGCGCGAATTAGCCAGCGGGCGCTCCAGGAAGGTGTAGGCCATCATCAGGGCCAGACCGATAAACGTGGGGTAAACCAGGCGCATCACCTCATCCAGCCAGAAATCACCACGTCGCCGTTCCCATACGTTGCTTTGGGAGAAGGTGAAGATGAGGATGAGATTGAGAACAACTTGTTGTACGAGAAAGGCGGCGTAAGGGTCTTTACTCTGGATGGGTAACAGCCATTGCAGTTCGTAACGAACCACATAAGCCCAGGCAAAAGCCAGGTTAATGAGGAGAACATCCGTCAGGATAGTGATGGTGCGCACGGTGCGGCTGGTTTTACGATGACTCATACGTTGGGGTTTCAAGGTTCAGGCTATTGCCTGTGCGTAAACGTGGCCCATGGCCTGGCCGGATTCGGCCCAAGAAAAACGGCGGGCCTGGATCAGTCCGCTTTGGTGCAGATGGTAAGCCAGGTTCGGTTGTTGCAGGAGGTCGCGCACATGTTGGAGGAGCGCGGCCGCGTCATTTACCTCATATAGCAGTCCCGCTTCACCTACCGCTTCAGGGATAGACGAGGTGTTGGCGGCGATAACAGGGGTTCCACAGGCCATCGCTTCCAGGATGGGCATACCAAACCCTTCATAAGCCGAGGGGAAAACCAGGCACGCGGCCGCGGCATACCATTGCGGCAACGTCTCGTCCGGTACATAACCCGGAAAACGCACCCAGTCTGTCAGCCCCAAAGCCTGTACCCGGTTAAAAATCTCCTCATAAAACCACCCTTTGCCCCCAGCTAACACCAGAGTCAGGTCAGCAAACGCGGGGTCCTGGCGCAATTGCGCGAACACATCCAGCAAAAAGGTCAGGTTTTTGCGGGGCTGTAATGTCCCCACATGCAAAATAAACCGCTGCGGCAGGTCATTCGCCTGACGAAAAGTAGCTAATTGCTCAGCCGATTGCCGGGTAAATCGTTCATCTACACCAGGGTACACAACATCAATCCGTTCTAAGGGTATACCAAAATAGCGATGCACATCCTGCCGACCAGATTGTGAAATGGTGACAACCCGCCGGGCCTGGCGGCAAGAGCGGCGGGCCTGGGTGGTCAGATAGAACCGTTGCCACACAGGGAACCGTTCGGGAACCTGCATGAAGCTGAGATCGTAGACGGTAACAACGGTGGGTCGCCGGTTCAGCACCGGGGTGACGAAGGCCAGGCTATGCAACAAATCAAGTTGATGGGCCGCGGCCGCGACCGGCCACATCATCTGCTCCCAGGCAATACGCACCAGACGTCGCTCTGTGGGCCAGCTTGTCTTCTCTACCTGTAGCTGAGCATTCGTTAACACCGGCGCCTTCTGCCCGGTGAAAACAAGGAGCGACCCTTGCCTCTCTTCGGGAAGGCGCACCTGCTGTAGCAATTGAAAAATGTATTGGTGAATCCCCGCCCGCCGGTAGCCAGCCTGCCCCGACAACAATTGTGCATTAATCCCAATTTTCATGAAGCCTCTTCCACTATGACGTAGTGATTATAACTTAAATTCATAACAAACGGCTTCCCGTGTGACTACCCATCAGGGCTTTTCCAAAGTCAACTCGTACAGCTTTACACAAGTCCTTAGCCGATTTAGTCGGAAGACCCATCCCCCTGACCCCCTTCCCGGGGGAAGAGGGAACCCTGACGACGCGGTTTTTCGGGGCCTTCACCCCGAAAAACCGCGCCTAGAAAAGTTCCCCGCTCCTGGGGCGGGGGTTTCCGGTGACAAACCCAGGGTGAGGCGTGTCATAAAACATACGTCTGACTTTCGTAAATCAGAATGACATTTCAGGCGTTTGGTCTATCACCGAATCAATTAGTGAACATTCATAAACGTGTGGGCTGAACGGCTTGAGTACGTTTGCAACGCACTTTTTCTATCAGTCGTGGATTTTAATCCACGGCTCGGTGGCAAAAATTTAGTATGCAATTGCCCTGCTCCGTGACTAATTACAGTTGACTTTTATAGCGAATGCGAGTAGCCTAGTGATGTAGTTGTACAACAAATGATTTTGAAACATAACAAGCGGGTAAGATAACCAAAAACTCAGCCTTAATGTTACTGTGCAGGAGAAAGTCCATGAGTAACTTGTTTGATGATTTTGAATTTGACGAAGACGAACCAGCTCCCGCGCCCGACTGGTTACGTGATTTGGATGATGATAAGGAAGAGGGAACGACGAGCGCGGCCGCGACATCTGCCGCAGCGCCCGCCGCCAGGAATACGGGCCTGGACCTGGACCGCTTACGGGAAAAAAGTGCCCGCGCCGGAGCCATGGATGACGAAATGGGCGCTGACGCGGCCGCGGTTCGTGATAATAATGGCGAAGGGGGTTTCTTGAGCCGAATGTCACCCGCTCAACGGCTCATTATCGCCATCTTCTTCCTGGTTGATTTGTGTGTCGTGGGTGTTGGGGTATTACTTTTGGTAGGCGCCATTTAAACTCACATCTGCTCCCATTTATCCACCCAATCTTTCGCTTCTTTTAATCCCAGACCGGTCAGTTCACGCACCCGTTTGATGGCGTTAATTTTCAGTCCTCGCGCCAGATAATCACGCACCTCTGGGTCATAGGCCGCTTGTTCCGGGGTTGCGTAGAATGTGGGTGAGGCGTCTGACGACAACGGTGGCGGCGGTGAACTGATCTCGATTTTTCCCTGTTCTAACATCTCTACAAAATCTTTGGCCTCTTTCAAGCCGACACCGGTCAGTTCACGCACCCGTTTGATGGCCCCAATTTTTGCCCTGGGTAAGCAAATCTAGCACTTGGTGGTCGTGCGCGGCCGCGGCCAACTCCATTCTCCAATCCCCCTCATCCGGCCTACTACCTATCTGGTGAGTCAGCCATTCCACATAATCCTTCGCCTCTTTCAACCCAACCCCAGACATTTGCCGCACATGTTTAATCGCGTCCAGTTTACGCTGTTCCGTAATCAACTGCCGTAAAACCATATCTCCTTCCAGATGAATGCCTGGCGATGGCTCAGCGGGCGGAGACGTTTCCCGGTTTTTAAGCCGGAGCCACAACCCACCAACCACCACTAGCACCATCGCTACCGTCGCCTGGTACAACCCCTGGCCCGTCGTCGCTCCCGCACTCCGGCTCGACGCCGTGCCCCCCTCTCCTTCGCAACTGGCGCGTGAGGAAAAACCAAGGCCATTACCCGTAGAACGCCGGATAGATATGGCCGAAGCCACTGTGCCTTCTGGGCAGGTCAGCTCTAAAAAAGGCGTCATCGTTGCCGGGACCAAAACCGTGCAAAGCCCCCCCGCAAGACCGTACAAGATAAAAAATACAATAAAGTAGCCAATCCATTTATCTTTGTTCATATAACTTTTCCTCTTACGCTAAACCAGGGAATATGAGTTGCGCGGCTTTATCTCGCTCAGGGTTCACGAGTCTGGGCGTAAGATACTCCTACGGAAAGGGATTGACAAATGATTAAGCATCTCGTTTAATTTCGAGTACAGTACTCCCTTGTTTATCCTGCGGCGCACCAAGAGGAATGAAAATGCTGGGAACCCTAGGACAGCTTTTACGAAAGTTCGTAGTAGGTTATCCAGTGCCTGGCACGGGGCTGAGAAGCCTGGACAGTCGAGATGTTACTGCCCCGTGCCAGGCACTTACCTCGCTCAAAACATACGACGAACTTCCGAGAACTTGTACCAGGAATTTGCAACCTGCAACCTGCAACTTTTTCCCTCAGGAGAAAATATTACATGGCGCGGAAACATAAAAAACGCTCAACTCAGCCTAACGCCGAACAGATCAGCAAACAGACACCCGCGCCCACCCCACAACGTGTGGAAACAACAGGCGTACAAGACAACACGCGGCCGCAAACCGCCCTCCAACTTCTCTCCCCACCCGACAAACAAGTCACGCGGCACAACATCCTTCAATGGCAAAAAGTGGCAGGCAACCGGGCGGTTGCCCAGGCCATCCAGCGGCAAACATTGACCGTCAACCCCGTGGCCCAGCCCGTCATCCAACGCGACTACAGTGAATATGATTACACGACCCAGGTGACAACCCCTATGAACGTGGTCGTCACCCTGGGCAAACCAGGCACAACCTCTGAAACCGTGGCCGTCAAGACCAACAGCGATCTTTCTCAGGCCTACGAAGAACTTGGCAGCGCCATGTTCTTTGATCGTTCCGACTTTTTCCCCGACACCTCCGATAACGAATATTACGAACAATGGAGCCTCTTTGACGACGATGTGCGCCACTACACCCAATGGTACCATTCACAACCGGCCAACGAATCGCCCACCATCGCTGAAGTGAAAGACATGAAGAAGATGATGGCTGAAGCCCGCGCCTTGGCCTTAAAATGTCGCAAATCCTACCTGGACAAAGATGAAAAGTTTAAGAAAGAGCTGGGTCGCGCCCGCGCCGAAGCTCAGAACGCCGAAAAAGAGGCCAAAAAACTACTACGGGCTAAATTCCTCTCCGGCGAGAGCAGTAGCGACCCCACCAGCACCTTCCTCTGGACCATGACCGATCATCTCTTTACCTTCAGCGGAACCGTAGCTGATGCCATGGATTTGCCTTATATGCAGGCGCTAACTGCGGGTAAACTCATTCCTGGAGCCGTGACACTGGCCAATGTCATCGTAAATTGGTCCAGTACCAGTCCCATGGCTATGGGGTCAGCCTTTGAGGGATTGGCCGCATTGAACAATGTGGTCAGCCTGGGTGGAGCCGCCAATAGCTTTTTTGTCAACCCCGGTTATCTGGTCACGGCTTACGTGGGACCCATGTTAGGGGCCATTGTCAGCATGATGGGTAAACTACAGACCCAACTTATTGAACGGAATGATGAAGCCGCCGAGTTTCTGGGTACGCCGCTTTACATCGGGGCCGAACCCGGGGGTGAGCCGATGTGGAACTACATGGTGACGGCTATGCGGGCTTCATCATCTAGCGAAATTCCCAAACCATCTGGCTCCATTTTTGAATATTTTGATGACTTCCGCGAGCAGTTCGATGAAGCAGGTGAGGCCAAGTACGAAGGCGAGTTAGAAAGTTACAAAACCGATGGTCGGGATGAATTTCCTACTGAGGCTGGGGCTATGCCTACAGAGAGCAGTTATTTAGTCTTCACCGATGTCAATGCCAAAAAATTCCCCGGCTGGTTGTTCAAAAACCGACAAATGGTGTGGACACTCCTCTACGGAGCGCGAGACCCGGAAAAGGCTAAACTAACCACCGAGCGTTAGGACTTGCATTTCCCCTTATTGCACGTCAAAATAAACAAACCTGTTGTGAAAGCCTGGAGACCTGAGGGGGGAGCACCTGTCCCGTCAGGGATTTGTGGGTTCTGCTGACATGCAAGAAGAACATGTAGATGCCGAGGGGCAAGCCTTTTTTGAGCGGATTCGCACCTATCTTAAACCGGCGGACGTTGAGTGTATTCAACGCGCCTTTGAATTTGCTCGCCAGATGCACGGGAAAGACCGGCGTGAATCTGGCGAGCTTTTTTTTACCCACCCGCTGACGGTGGCTTATTACATGGCGGAGTATCAGATGGACGCGGCCGCGTTGGTAGCCGCCCTACTCCATGACGTCGCCGAAGACACCCGCGTCACCATCAGCGAAATAGAGACCGACTTTGGCAAAGAGGTGGCCCGGTTAGTAGACGGGTTAACCAAATTTGAGCAGGTGAGCGAGGGCGCCGCCCAGCTTTCCAAAGCCGAAATCGAGAGCAAAACCCTGCACAAACTCCTGGGCATGATGTCCCGCGATATGCGTATTGGCATCATTAAACTGTTTGACCGCCGGCACAATATGCGCACCATGACGGCCAAATCCCGCCAGTCCCAGGAGCGCAAAGCCCGTGAAACCCTGGCCGTTTATACCCCCCTGGCCAACCGGCTGGGTATCTGGTCTCTCAAATCAGAGCTAGAGGGCTATTGTCTCAATATTCTGCACCCGGTCGCTTATCAACGGATCGATCAACAACTCCGGGCCTTGCGCCAAAAGCAAGAGCCAATGTTTTCGGCCATCAAAGAGGAGATCACCACCACCCTCCAGGCCATCGGCGTATCCGTTGTAGAAATTTTGCCTTCCCCAGAAAATATTTACACCATTTATAAAAACATGACCGAGAAACATGGCGCAGGCGACCATGCTTTTGCCCAAAATGGTCACATTTCACCGGTTTTCCGCCTGGTGGTTCTCCTCAAAGAGGAGCTGGATTGTTACCTGGCGCTGGGCAAAATCCACCAGAAGTGGCGACCCGTGGCCGGAAAGTTTGACGATTATATTGCCGCCCCGCGTGAGAATCTTTACCGCGCCTTGCACACCACCGTGGTTTATAGCAATGGGCAACATGTACGTATCCGTTTCCGCACGGCCGCCATGAACCTCATGTCGGAGATTGGTATTCTGGCGAAATGGGCCCACCGGGATTTTGCTATCTCTCCCCAAGAGTTGAACGAACGGGTACGGGCCTTGCTCCATAACATCAACACCAATATCAATGTAGATGCTCAAGATCACACCGTTGGCCTGCAAGGGGTCATGGAAGACGTTTTTTTTGATCAACAGATCATTGCTTTTACCCCTCAGGGTGATAGCAAGGAGTTGCCCAAAGGGGCCACTGCCCTGGATTTTGCGTATGCGGTGCATACGGAAATTGGCAATTATGCCCGCGAGGCGTATATCAATGAGCAACAAGCTTCTCTGAATCAGCCCCTGCGTGATGGGGATATGGTGGAGATCAAAAAAGGGCGGAGTGGCCCCCAACGGGTGTGGTTGGATGAAGATTTGGGGTTTTTACGCACGAGTTATGCCCGCGCTACGGCTCGCCGCTGGTTCCGCCGTCTGAATAAGAAGCAGGCCCGGCAAGCGGGTAAACAGCTTTTGGAAGATGAGCTAAAGATGGTAGGGCTGGTGGATTATAGTCACTGGGACGCGGCCGCGCTCTTGGGTTACGCCACCGCCGATGAACTATACACGGCTCTGGGCCTGGCGGAGCTTCTGCCCATGGCCGTAGCTACTCGCATCCTCACCACCGTGTGGAGCAAAGGGCCGTCCCGACAGGCGGGCAGTGTTATCCGCTCTCAAGATGGTGATACGTTCTTCATTCGGGATGTGGTTAATCTGCCCCTGCACCTATGCCGAACCTGTGTGCCCCGCCCCGGATCACCCATCATCGGCTACAAACGCTCAGATAGTCGGGTCAGCGTGCATCGGGTTGGGTGTTATACGTTACCCACGGACATTCCCAACGGCCGCCTGATGCAGTTGCGCTGGGGGGAAGAGGAAGCCAGTCAGGTGCGTCTGATTACCATCCAGATTAATGTGTATGACCGCCCCAGTCTGCTTTACGAGATTACTCACTTTTTGCGCGACGAAGAAACCAACATTTCCTCTATTTACTCCCCCGAAACCCCCCGCACCGGTGACGCCAGCGAAAACGAAAAACAGGTGTTTTTAGGTGTGGAAATTACCAGCCCACGCCAGTTGGTGCGGATTTTGCATCGCATTAAGGCGTTGGTAAACGTGGTGGATGTGCACTGTATCAACACCTCATCCAAAATTTTGCCCCCCTCAACTTATCGCCCCGAGTAACCCGCGAACGCTGTTTTTATCTCTTCAACATCCCCGGCCACACCTGTCCACAATTGAAACGCCTGTAACCCTTGCTGAATGAGCATGCCCAGGCCATTATGGGCGCGGCACCCGGCCGCGGCCGCGTCCTTCATCAGCTTCGTCTCCGCTGGGTTGTAAACCAGGTCATACACCAACGCCCCGGGCGGCCAGGGCAAACCATCCGGCCAGGGCGATAGGTTCACCTGGGGGGTCATGCCCAGCGGGGTGGTGTTGACGATGAGGGCCGGGGGGTGTTGCGCTAACCAGCGGGGTAAATCGTCCACCAGGGTGATGGCATCCGCTGGCAAGTGCGGGGCGAGGGCCTGGGCGACTTGGGCGGCCTGTTCGGGGCGGCGTGCCCAAAGGTGAACGCGGCCGCGTGCCCGCCCCAGCCCGTACACCACCGCCCGCGCCGATCCCCCCGCCCCCAGCACCAGACAATCCTGCCCCGCTGGCTCGAAACCGAGGTCGTGTAAATCGGCCAGGAAGCCGGACCAGTCGGTGTTGGTGCCGAAGAGGAGTTGAGGTTTGAGTGCTGAGGCTGAGGGCTGAGGCTGAGGCTGAGAGACTGGAGACTGGAGACTGGGGACTGGGAACTCGAAACTCGAAACTCGAAACTCGAAACGGCTCCCCAATGATGATGGTGTTTACGGCGCCGATGGCTTGCGCGGCCGCGTCTAGTTCGTCCAGGTAAGCCATGACCGCCTGTTTGTGGGGGATGGTCACGTTGACGCCCCGGAAGCCCAGGGCGGGCAAGCCGCGCACGGCCGCTTCCAGGTTATCAGGGTGGACGGGCAGAGGCACGTAGGCAAAATTAAGGTGGTGGTGGGCCGCGGCCGCGTTGTGCAAAGCCGGACTCAAACTATGGCTTACCGGCCAGCCCATCAACCCGATCAGGTTTGTTTTTCCATTTATTTCCATGCCCCCAATTAGAACGCCCCGCACCCACTTTGGCAACGCTTCCCGGCAAGGCTATCATTACCCACCATTACTAAACGATCTCCCGATTATCACCGATGGAAGCAGATTGTTTGGCGTGATTTTGGGGTGGTTACATCAACGGATTTGAGAAAGGAGCGGATTTGTTTCCGAATCTGTTTCTTTCTTTAATCCGTTGATGTCATTCCCCTGAACCATGTCAAATCCGTAAACATCCGTGTTGATCCGTGTACAGGAATTGATTCATGCCTCGTAAACCACGTTTTGTGACTGCTGAAGATTTATACCGCTACGAACTGCTCACCGACGCCCAGATTGCCCCGGATGGCCGCCATGTTGTTTATGCCGTGCAACGGGTGGACCCCAAAACCGAAAAACGGTACAGCAACCTCTGGGTTGTGCCCACTGGCCGGGGGCCAGCCCGCCAATTCACCTACGGCAACCAATCCGATACGTACCCACGCTGGTCGCCAGACGGCCAGACAATTGCCTTCCTCTCTAACCGGGGCAACGAGCAACAAGCCCAAATTTATCTCATCCCGTTTGACGGCGGGGAAGCGCGGCCGCTAACCAGCATGAAAGGCAGCTTCGCCGGTTTTGAGTGGTCGCCAGATGGTAAGAAGTTGGTTTGCCAGTTCCGCAAACCGGACAAAGAAGCCCTGGAACGTGAAGCAGACAAACAGAAGAAGGAGCTAGGTGTTGTTTCCCGGCGCATTACCCGCCTGCTCTACAAACTCAACGGCGTGGGTTATTTGCCCGAAGAAAAGTGGCATGTCTGGACGATTGACAGCCACACGGGCAAAGCCACCCAGCTAACCGACAGCCCCACCCACGAGGATGTGCAACCATCCTGGTCGCCGGATGGGCAATGGATTGTGTTTGTGTCTAACCGGGCTGATGACCCGGACACCCATTTTGATGAGGTGGATTTGTATGTCATTTCGGCCAACGGGGGGGAGTTGCGGCCGCTGCATACCCCCATCGGCCTGATGCACTCACCACGCTTCTCCCCGGATGGGCAATGGGTGGCGTATATTGGGCGCGTGGGCGGCCGCGAATCGTATTGGTACAACATGAGCCTGTGGGTCGTGCCCTTCAGTGGCGATGGTGAACAAAACCTGTCTGGTCCTCACGACATTTATGCCGCCCCGGCCACCCTCAACGACATGGGTGGCCCGATGGCTTCGCCACCCACCTGGACAAAGGACAGCCAATCGCTCTATTTTCAGAACAGCCGCCACGGAAAGGTGATGCTTTATCGCATTAACCGGGATGGGACGGCGTGCCAGCCGGTGATTGATGCGCCGGGCACGGTGGGAAGCTACACCTTTGACCGCCAGCAGGAGAAGCTGGTTTATTTGTGGGGCCAGATGGCTGAGCCGTATCAGGTGATGGTGCGGGAGATGAAGAAGGAACGCGGCCGCGACCGGCAACTGACCACCCTCAACCAAAAACTCCACCAGGAAATCCGCTGGAGCCAATGGGAAGAAACCTGGATCAAGAGCCACGATGGGTATGAGATTCAGGGCTGGATCATCAAACCGCCTGATTTTGATCCGGCGCAGAAGTACCCGGCCCTCATCGAAATTCATGGTGGCCCCCTGGCCCAATACGGCCACAACTTCATGCACGAATTTTTCTACCTGGCGGCGCAGGGGTATGTGGTTACCTTCTGCAACCCGCGTGGGGGTTGGGGGTATGGGCAATCCCATGCCGGGAGCATCAACCACCGCTGGGGCACGGATGATTATGCCGACATGATGGCCTGGGCCGACCATATCGCCAGCCAGCCTTATGTGGATGCTGACCGCATGGGGGTGACGGGTGGCAGTTATGGCGGTTACATGACTAACTGGATTGTCAGCCATAACCATCGTTTTAAGGCCGCCATTACCGAACGGAGCGTGAGCAACCTGATTAGCATGTACGGCTCTTGTGATTCCAACTGGCTGTTCCAGACGTGGTGGTCGGATCATATGCCCTGGGAAAAGGTGGATGAATATTGGGATCAGTCGCCCATCAAGTACATTGGCAATGTCAAAACACCGACAATGGTGATTCACAGTGAGCAGGATCACCGTTGTGATAAGGAGCAGGGGGAGCAGGTGTATGTGGCGTTGAAGCGGTTGGGGGTGGAGACGGAGTTTATTCTTTTCCCGGCGGAGAACCATGAGTTATCCCGGGCGGGCCGTACTGACCGGCGGGTGGCTCGTTTGCACCACATCCGCCGCTGGTTTGATACTTATTTGCAAGGATGATAGTTTCCCCGTTCGTAGTGACTGCTTTAGCGGGCCAGCCGACTAAAGTCGTCACTACCAACAACCCCATCACCTTGCTCCCCGTTCGTAGTGACCGCTTTAGCGGGCCAACCGACTAAAGTCGTCACTACCAACAAACCCCTCACTTCACCACAATTCCCATCCGTTCCAATTTCTGCAAATCATCGGCGAAGGCAATGCGGGCGACGGCGAAGAGGTTGCTGTAGGCATGGCGCAATGTTTGGAGCGCGGCGTTACGGGTGCGTGTGGCTTCCTGAGCGATGCCAGCGGCTGTCTTTTGGTTGTACCACGCGGCCGCAACCCCTTCCACCATCTCTCTCACTTCCTGCAATGAAGCCAGCGTGATGCCCACCGTCGCCAGTTCTGCCTGGATGGCCGGATTGTTTAGGGCGGGTACGTAAAACTGCTCGGCCTGCAACAACCAACCATCATGGCTGCGCGGCCGTCGGCCAGACAAACCCAGCTGAAGGCGGCGTCCTACTTCATGTTCGTAGAGGATGCGGGCCAGAGTCAGGTGGCGGATGTAGCGGGTGTTCGCGGCCGCGTAGGCTGTTTTGTAGGCGGCACTGGCTCCGTAGGTGTTGGCGTATTGGCTTATTTGGGCGAAATGGGTCGCGGCCGCGGTCTCATACAGGGTGATGAGGTCGGCGATTGCGGCCGCGTCATACCCATAAGCCGCCAGGGGAGTGTGCAGGGCGGCATCCGCTTGTAAATTGCTCAGCGCGGTATTCACGGCTGTGAGATAGGCACTAATAGACGGTGTAGACATGGGGTTTCTCCGTTAATGAGGGGGGCTAAATGGATTAAAGGGGGCTAAAAATGGCGCAAAGGCGGTACATTACAATATTTGACCGGTACATTACAATATTTAGCCGGTACATTACAATATTTGGCTGGTACACTGTCATTTTTTGATGGTACACTCCCATTTTTTAGTGGTACACTATCATTTGGGAGTGGTACACTGCCATTTGGGAGCGGTACATTACAATATTTGACCGGTACATTACAATATTCGGCCGGTACATTTCTATTTTTGGGGGAGCCGACTTATTTTAGCAGGGAATTGGGATGAGGGAAGGGGGATGATACTAAAATAAAACGACCCGTCAGCAACTAGATTGCTGACGGGTCGTTTGTTATGGGCGGGTACAATTCTCAATTCGAGACCATTTGTAGGGGCGGGACAGGTGGGCCAGGATGTGACAGGAACGGGAAGCCTAACTTCCCACCTGTCTCGCCCTCTTATGAGCCGCAATCGTAAGAGGGCGAGACGACGCGGAAGGATCGTTTCCCGGTTCATCCCCATTGAACCCGCGTCGTCCCGCCCCTACCATCATTGGTGTGATGCAATGTCTCTGTTTAACGAGAATGATTGTCGCGGCCGCGTTCCCCATATCCGCGCTTGACAACAACAAATTGGGAAAAAGAACGAAGAGGATAACGGAAGAAGAACTTACGGGTAACGATTCGGGTTATCAACTAGCAACCCTTCTGACTGGGCCGCCGTTGTTAAACGGGTATCAGCAGAGAGAAAGACAATGGCGGACAGGCCTTGTGCCAAAGCCAATTGATTAGCCATTAACGCAGATGATAATTGAATCGCGTCAAAGGCGCGTAACGCATATTGTTCCAGCAAGCGTCTTGTCTGGATGACAACAGTGGGCATACATTCAATGATTTGATACTGCTGATTTAACACAGCGGTAAAATCATTAGCAACAGTGGCATAATCTGCCTGGCTCAGAGCAGATTCACGCCGACGGCGATTCAATGCGCTGTAGACCTCAGCCTGACTAATTCTTGAGGTCATAATCAGGTGATTCGACTGCGGATCACACACCGTTTGCACCCAAACGGATCCCAGTTCGGCTATATGGCGTTTAACCAAGACGCTACTGTCTGCGTAGTAACCAGCCATTAGACTGCTTCCCGTTCTTGAATAATTAAATCGGAGAGGGGGCCTATACTGCTTAACCGCTCGGCTAACTGAACCCGCATTTCTTCGCTGAGCGGAGTCAAAACATCATCCGGCACTTCATCAGGCTGGCTCAGACCAGCGGCAATGAGGGCCTCACGCAGTTGTTGTTCAGGTGTTTTGGTGGTGTTGGGCGGGGAAACCTTTTGCACGATGATTTCCACCTGGCTCTTTTCGGGCATATGGAGGGGTGTCAGCGGCCGCAAAACCCCGCCTTCGTACACAGCTGTCAAAATGGATTGGCCCATAAGGTTCTCCTTTGTTTGATTCTACGGCCAAGTATAACATGAATTAGGGGGAAGGTTGCGGCCGCATATGCTACTACCGCAGACCATTTCCTATGCACCATGTACTCTATCTGCATCACCGAGCTTCAACTTCCTAAAAATAAAACGACCCGTCAGCAACCAGGTTGCTGACGGGTCGTTTGTTATGGGCGGGTAGAAGATTTGGCCTTACGACGGCGTGCTGTCGGCCGCGGGCGGTTGCTCACTGGCCTTCTTTCGTGGTTTGCGGGCCGGTTTAGGTGGGGTGAGCGGGGGGAGCAACGCTTCGTTGAGGATTTGCTCCATGCGCTCGGCCAGGACAAAACGCAAATCCTGGCGCAGTTTGCGGGGAATCTCTTCCAGGTCGCTCTTGTTTTTGTGGGGCAGGATGAAGGTTTTGATGCCCAGACGCCGGGCCGCCAACGCCTTTTCACGCACACCACCCACGGCCAGGACGCGGCCGCGCAAGGTCACCTCACCCGTCATGCCCACATCCCGTCGCACCGGCCGGTTGGTAAACGCCGAAACCAGAGCCGTCGTCAGCGCCACCCCCGCCGAGGGGCCATCCTTGGGCACCGCCCCTTCCGGGATATGGATGTGGATGTCCAGCTTTTCAAACCATTCATCCGCAATCCCCAGCGCTTCCGATTGACTGCGCGTAAAGGTCAAGGCGGCCTGGGCACTTTCCTGCATCACATCACCCAACTGCCCGGTCAGCGTCAGGTTGCCCTTGCCCGGCATCAGGTTCACCTCAATCATCATGGTGTCCCCACCCGCCGATGTCCAGGCTACCCCAGTAGCGACCCCCACTTCGTCATGCTCGCGCATCACCTCTTCGCTGAAATGGGGTGGCCCCAACATCTCCGGCAACAGGCGGGCATAAATGCGGCGCGGATAACGCCGACCCTCGGCCACCTTCCGGGCGATCTTGCGGCAAACATTGGCGATCTCCCGATCCAGGTTACGCACACCCGCTTCGTAGGTGTACTGCCGAATGATGGCCTTGAGCGCTTCATCATCAAAGCGCAACTTATTCTCTAACAGACCGTGCTCTTCCAACTGCTTGGGAATGAGGTGCTGGTGGGCAATCTCCAGCTTTTCCTCTTCCATATAGCTGGAAAACTCAATCACTTCCATCCGGTCCAGCAGGGGGCGCGGAATGTGATCGAGGGAGTTGCAGGTGGTCACAAAGAGGACATGGGAGAGGTCGTAATCCAAATCCAGGTAATGATCCAGAAACTCTTTGTTCTGCTCCGGGTCGAGCACTTCCAACAACGCCGAGGCGGGATCACCGCGAAAATCCTGGCCCAGTTTGTCCACTTCGTCCAGCATAAAGAGCGGGTTGATGGATTTCACCCGGCGCATGGTTTGCAGAATGCGCCCCGGCAACGCGCCGATGTAGGTGCGGCGGTGGCCGCGGATTTCGGCTTCGTCGCGCACACCGCCCAGGCTCACGCGGATAAACTCGCGGCCCAAGGCGCGGGCAATGGAGCGGCCCAGCGAGGTTTTGCCGGTTCCGGGCGGCCCCACAAAACACAAAATGGGGGTACGCATCTTGGTGGAAGCGATCTTTTTGACGGCGATGAACTCCAGGATGCGGTCTTTGATTTTTTCCAGGCCATAATGATCTTCGTTGAGGATCGCGGCCGCGTGCTTCACATCCAGGTTCTCTTCCTGAAACTCCGTCCAGGGCAGTTCCAAAATCCAGTCCAGGTAAGTGCGGACAACCCCCACTTCCGGGGCCATCGGCGGCATGGCGGCCAGACGGGCCATCTCCTTATCCGCCTTCGCCCGCACATCGGGCGGCAGGTTCTTAGACGCCACCGCCTGCTTCACTTCCTCAATTTCTTGGGAGAAAATATCCCCTTCACCCAGTTCACCCTGGATAACGCGCATCTGTTCGCGCAGGAAATGTTCCCGCTGCGACCGCTCCACCGACTGTTGCACCTGGGAGTGAATCTGGTCTTCCAATTCCAGAACATCGGCTTCCTGGGCCAGAAGCACACTGATTTGTTGCAAGCGGGCCACCGGATCAAACGTTTCCAGAAGCTCTTGCCGTTGGGCCAGGTTCAACTCCAGGGTAGCGGCAATAAAATCGGCCAGCCAGCCCGGCTCCTCAATGTTGAGGGCAAAGGTGTAGGCATCATCAGGGATGCGGCGGCTCAGTTCGACCACTCGCTCAAACAGGTCCAACACCGTGCGCATCCGGGCTTCGGTGTCTGCCTGCCAGCCGTCCGGCTCATGGATGACCCGCGCCCGCACCCGGATGTAGGGATTCCATTGCAGGAAATCCACAATTTGCACCCGGCGGCGGCCTTGAATCAACACCGTGGCGCTGTTGTCGGGCATCCGCAACATGCGGCCAATGGCGGCTTCGGTAGCGATGTCAAAGAGGTCAGGGCCAGCCGGATCGGTCTGGTTGCTGTCCCGTTGGGCAGAGAGAATGATGGTTTCGCCATTGGCCACGGCGGCCTGCACCGCCGCCAACGAGCGATCCCGCCCCACAAACAGGGGCATCACCATCTGGGGATAAAAAACGAGGTCACGTAACGGGATGAAGGGGCATTCAATGAACCCTTCATCATCCTCTAAATCCTCGGCCTCAAACATTTCTTCGCTCATATAAGGCATGGGCGAAAAGAGGTCGGGATATTGATTAAAGCGGGGGGTTTGGTCATCTTGGTTTAACATGAAAATCCGTAAAACGGGGTGTGGGTGGGCGTGAGGGTGGGTGTTTAACCTTGGTTGGAGACACTAAGATTGGGGGGCTGTCTCCCTGCGCCCTAAATAGCCGTTAATGGCGAACCACTCTAAATAGCCAATTGGCTATACCCTGGAAACCACGTTCGTTATTTTGTTGAGTTACCGAATAGGGCGAGGGTTGATTGTAGACTTTCCCAGCGATTAAGCAAGTCACCCACGAGGAAGATGGAGCCAGCAATACACAGGAGATCAGCGGGTCCGCGGCCGCGACCGCCTGCTGTATCGCCACGATGGGGTCTGGTTCAATCTGGCAAATATAGCCCAGTTGGGCGGCCAGTTCCGCTAGCTGTTCCGGGGGGGTGGCGCGGGGATGCGGGGCACGGGTCAGGGTGGTGTGGTGGGCCAGCGGTAGCAACAAACTGAGGACGCCCGCCACGTCTTTGTCCTGAGTGACACCCAGGATGAGCCAGAGCCGATTCGGGGTGAAGGTGTGGGTGAGGGCATGGGCCAGAACCGCGGCCGCGCCAGGGTTATGGGCACAATCGAGGATGATGCGCGGGGTGTGGGCATTGCCAGGGTGCAGGGTTTGTAAGCGGCCGCGCCACACGGTGGTCGCCAATCCCTGGCGGATGGCTTCCTCGGTGAGGGTAGGGAAGTGGGGCTGAACGGTGTGCAACGCGGCGATAGCCACCGCACCATTTTCGTATTGATGCGCGCCCAACAGGTTCAGATGGTACTGGCCCGTGCGACCATCCGGCGACGTGACCGTCAGGTTTTGCCCTTCGCCAGTGTACATCCAATACTCGCCCACTCGCTCACTCGCAAACTCGCTCCCAACGCTGATGAGCGGGGCCTGGTTCGCGGCCGCGATCTGGCGCAGACGTTCCAGGGCCGTGGGTTCCTGGGGAGCGATGATAACCGGCACACCCGGTTTGATGATGCCCCCTTTCTCACCGGCAACCTCGGCGACGGTGTTACCCAGCAGGCTGGTGTGATCCAGGCTGACGCTGGTGATGACGGAGACGAGCGGGGTGATGACGTTGGTGGCGTCGAGCCGCCCGCCCAGCCCCACCTCGATGACGGCCACATCTACTTTTTGGCGGGCGAAATAAGTGAAGGCTACGGCGGTAACGAGTTCAAACCAGGTGATAGCGGGAATGTGCGCGGCCGCGTACCTCAACTCATTCACCACGGCCACAAACTCCTCGTGGGGGATGAGTCCTTCCGGGTCGTCGGGGGTGAGGATGCGGAACCGTTCGCGGAAATCTACCAGGTGGGGTGAGGTGTACAGCCCGACGCGCAGACCGGCACAACGCAAACTGTTGGCGCACATCATAGCCACGGAGCCTTTGCCGTTGGTTCCGGCGATGTGCAGGGTGGGGTATTGTTGGTGGGGGTTGTGGAGAAGAGAGAGGAGACGATGCGGCCGCAGGGGGTCCATCTTCTCCGGGGCATACTGCTCGGCAATCTTCTTTTCGTAATTGACAAACTGGTTGAGGTAATCCAGGGCTTCCTGGTAAGATTGTTCAGACATAGTGCGATAATCGCAGGTACTACAACTTTTTTATGGAGTACGAAAGCGCGTATATCAAAACCTTTATTAAGATAAATTAGGGGTTGTTGTTGTTAAGGGGGTCGTTTGGTGGTTTGCCAGCGATTGCTTTTATTCCAACGATTTCATCGCCCTTTTTGTCCAGGTACTACACATGAAGCGACCACGAGATAAATGCCATGCTTAAATCCATTTTGGGCAAGATAGCGATCTTAGTTGGGTTTTGATAGACGAGCCCAATTCTGGTTCTAGCACCCCCTTTACTTCAATAACAACAATGATTGGTTCTCCAAAATGAGACTCTGACTCTTTGGGTTTTGTTTCAACGTAAATATATCTATAACTGCCTCGACGCACCTGGGCTTCTCGACTTATGAAGACATTTTCCCCTTGTAGTTCTCCCGGTTTTGAAATCTTTCAATGTAATCAGACAGACGTTCTTCGTCTTTCGGTGTATATAGTTTTTCTTTAGGTTTAGGTTCATTCCATAAATCAATGGCCGACGGAGTTGCATTGTTTAGCCCCTGTAGTTCATCTTCTAGTTTGCTGAGGAGTTCAATCAATACATCCAGAAGTTGAGAACCGCTTTGAATCCATCGAGTTTGCTGATCTTGTAGCAGTTGCCCCAATTGTTCTGGTGAAATTGGTGTCCACGTATTTTGTCGTATACGATGTCCTGCTAAATCAAGATAATAATCCAGGCCAATTCCTAACACTTCTTGGATTCTTTGTAGTTGCCGATAGCTTTCTTCTGTTCCGCGCCCAGTAAGCTCGTTAAGCATTCCATCACGAAAATCAGCTGTTTCGTGTTCGGTTGTCACACGGTATGCCCTAATCCGTGCTGGGTCTTTACTTGGCTGCAATTCAGAAACCAGCCAAATATAAAAATTCGCCAACCCGTCTTCATTTAATTTTCGAGCAATTGTAGGAGCAAACCTTTCACTAGATACAATATGCTTCACAATCTCACGCCCAATTTCTTTATCGTTCTGAAAAACAGGCCATACAATAGACCAATTTGCATCGTTGGCATGCAGAAGTAACAGCCTACCAGCAACAATGATTTTGTCCTTGGCTCCGGTCTCATTCCTGATAGGAAACTCAAACCAACCCTTTATCATTGTTTCTACTAATTCAAAGCTGTGGGAACTAATGACTTGCGTAATCTTCTTTGCTTTGGGGATTCAGAACAGGGTCTTCAGTTTTTGCCTGAGAGCTTGTGCTAGTCTTTCGTCCCAGAGATCATATGGCGATCCAGTACAAAATATGGGATTTGGAATTTTCGATGTCAATAATCCATAGGATAGTATCTATGAAATCATCTGGAAACATTTGGTAAATCAACTTCCACAGTTTCTTGTTAAGTTCGCGGTTGTCCTTTCATGTGCAGTGGCTGAATACGAAAAGATTCGTAGAAATAATAGGTGAGCGCGGGAAGCCCATTTTCTGAAGACACCTGGTTGCAACGATAACAGGCTATCAAATTCATACTCAAACAAATAACGAAAAACTCGACATCCTGCAATGATTGGAAAAAATATTGAGCTTGCCTCTTGACGCCACGGGGAGGAATCAGGATCAAAGTTCACGATGTATTCTTGACCTAACAGAATAATTTGTAAACAGACTGGTTGTTCCAATTCATTCCAAACAGGCAATTTAGTTACATCCATCTCCATGTAATTGGGTGCCCAACCGTTCGGAGTGCGATCCATCCAGTAGCTAGTGAGCCACCAAGCATCAATGTTACCTTCCTTACATGTTGACAAGTTTTGCAGAATTCGCTCTTTGGGCGAAGGAACTAATGCTTGCTTGCTTTCTTCCTCATACTTTTTTGCTTCTTGCTCATACTCTAAGCGTTCCAAATAAGCCTTTTTTAATTCTTCGAGCCTCATCGGAATTGAGTTGAACATACAGTAAGTAGTTTAATGATTGCCAAAGTTTAGGTTTTCTTCGCCAGCGTCATAAATAAAACCTTGAACTGCTCTGGCTTGTCAATCTTGATAATGTAATGAGTAACTCTATGATCAGTGATTTGTTACGAGACGAGGATGTATGCTTGAATCTTTTCAATTAACCACGGCACATCTCTAAAAAACTTAGCAAAGGTATATCATAAATAAAATGCATTGCTACCCTTTCATGTTTTGAAGCAACTGACAATAAATGTTGTAGTAGCCAGTACCTCTTTTATCGTCTTGTAAAATCTCTAATGGTGTTAGCTTGTTCGGGGTTGTTTCAAGTTTGTTCCTCGCTCTAGTGTCCTGACCCAAGACCCTATCATGCCGACGCCATATAGCTACTACAGCATGTGAGAATGCCAGAACCACTTCGTTTTGCCTAAATGTTGCCAGGATAGTATTAAGATATCTTGTACCAGTTCATTAAACGAATGAGGAAGCTCAAATTCCCGCTTTTGCTTTGCTACCCATCGCAACGCTACGGGCAAATCAATTGGATTTTAAGTGTGGAATAATCAAATCTCTCCAATTTTCAAAAGTAAAAGAATTAAAGGATCTTGTTTTTCTGTGAGCCAATCAGCGAACCAAATAGCTCGGTGGCCGATAGTGAAGCGGGCCAGGTAGCTTCAATACCGTAACGCTTTAAGTCATGATTATCGTTATTATTATCAGGTAGTAGAGCAAGAGGTTTTAAATGAGCCTTTATTTCTGCGTTGCCAAAATCCAAGATTCCCCTTGCGGCCCACGAACGTAACCCGGGGTTTTCCATTTCATCCAACGCGATTCTTAATAAAGAATGTTGAGTAATTTCCTCTCGGCATTTAACGGCAAGATGAATAGCCATTTCCCTGGCATTAACACTTCTGGTCTTGTCTGTAAGGTAAGGCTCTATGGTTTCGACTAGAGAGGGAAATTTTAGGT
>JADJUV010000060.1 GCA_016716885.1 Candidatus Trichofilum aggregatum
ACTGTGTTTTTGAGCCGTAGAGATATTGCGCGGCCGCGTTCCGCCCTTCTTGCGCCTTCTGCTGGGCACGTTGCCAAAAACTGGGATGGGCCTGGTCTTGGGTCTGCCGCCAGGCGGCCAAAAATTCCGGCATCGAATTGAATCGCCGCTCTGGGTTGGACGAGATAGCTCGCTCCAAGATGGCTCTCCAGGAATCCGGTAGTTCCACCTTTTGCCCGCTTTCAATTAGTTGTTTATCCAGGGGGGTATCCAGATAAGGGGGTTGGCCCAAGAGCATAAGCCACAGCACCACCCCAAAGGCGTACACATCTACTTTGGGGTCGGCCAACACATAGTTCAGGCGGGCCTGTTCGGGCAAGACGTAGACATTGCCCCGCCCGGCGGCTGGGTCAATGGCCCGCCCAATACGCCCAAAACCGAGGGAGAGATGCGGCCGCGATTCCTCATCAAACAAAATACTATCCGCCGACACATTCAGGTGAACCAGCTCCTGCCCATGCAAGTAGGCCAGGGCCTCACCAATGCGTTCCACCACCTCGTTTGTGCGTTCCACAGACCATTGGCGGCGAATTTGCTGCTCCAGCGACCCGCCCGGTAAGAAAGGGCATACCATAAACAGCCGATCCCGTTCCCGGCCATGTTCCAAGACAGGGATAATCGCCGGGTGTTCTAATGTGCGTAAACGACGGGCGTCTTGTTCAAACTGGCTGGTAAACTGGCTGTTCTGGCTAAACTCCCCATTCGCCAGATGCACAACAACTTGGGCTTGGGTGCCCAAATCAAGACCTCGATACAACTCAGCCTTGGTGGTCCGATAATACGGTGATTCGATGCGGTAACGTTTTGCCAGAACGGTGCCAACCCACGGATCATCTGCCATCCTGTTTCCCCGCTGAATGGTTACTTCTCGGTTATCGTTTCGCTGATAGCTGCACCGGTAGGATTAATGGCCCGTTCAATCGCCGTCAGAAGTTTTTGTCGGTTAAACGGCTTGGCCACGAACCCATTCGCTCCTAATTCTTCCGCTTTCTTCTCATCACTGCGCGTGGAGCGGGCCGTGAAAATGATGACGGGCAGATCGGCTTTTATTTCCCGAATGCGTTGTAGAACGGTAAACCCATCCATGCGCGGCATCATAATATCAACGATGACAACGGATGGTTGTGTCTCTTCGACCAGTTGTAACCCCCGCTCGGCGTCACTGGCTTTTATCAGTTCATACTCCGTATTCCAGAGGAGGAACTCCACTAATTTTAGTACATCTAATTCATCGTCAATGACCAGGATGGGTGTTTTGTTTGACATGTTACTTCGTTATATGTATGACAGCGCAAGGTTTACGTTGGCTGTACCCGACGCGGCGACAAAGCGATCGCGACAGGGCGAAAACGAGACCAACCTCTGCCAATCTCTCAGTCTCTTAATCTCTTAATCTCCAGAAGGGAGGCTAAAAACGGCCAGACGACAGAACAGTACGCTAATCACCAAATTTGATCCTTTGAGCCAGGGGCAACTCTTTGGACCAGTTGATTGTGTTGGTTTGGCGGCGCATGTAGGTCTTCCAGGCATCAGAACCCGATTCGCGGCCGCCGCCGGTCTCCTTCTCGCCACCAAAGGCCCCGCCAATTTCGGCTCCGGATGTGCCGATGTTGACATTGGCAATGCCGCAATCAGAGCCAGCTACGGAGAGGAAGGCTTCCGCCGTGCGCAAACTATCGGTGAAGATGGCACTGGAAAGCCCCTGTGGCACATTGTTGTGCAGTCGGATGGCCTCTTCGATGGTGTTGTAAGTGAGCAAATAAAGAATGGGGGCGAAGGTTTCTTCTTGGACGATGGGAGTCTGGCCCGGCATTCTGATCAGCGTAGGTTCGACAAATTGTGGGCCGAGGTCGGGGCGGGCGCGGCCGCCAACGATTACCTCACCCCCTTCACGAATGGCCTGGGCGATGGCCTGTTCCATCTGGTTAACGGCAGTGCTGGTTACCAATGGCCCCATCAAGGTGCCTTCCTGTAAGGGATCGCCGATGTTGACTTGTTTGTATGCCTGTTGGAGCCGTTGGGTCAAGTCGGCGGCAATGCTTTCGTGCATGATCAGGCGGCGGGTGCTGGTGCACCGTTGCCCTGCCGTGCCCACCGCCCCAAACACGATACCCCTGGTCGCCAAATCCAGATCAGCATCCGGGGCCACAATGATGGCGTTGTTGCCGCCTAACTCCAGCAGGGAGCGCCCCAGGCGGGCGGCGACGTTTTGGGCCACGGCCCTTCCGGTGCGTATTGAGCCGGTGAAGGAGACAAGCGGCAGGCGTGGGTCACGGGCTAACAGTTCGCCAATGGCTGGCCCGCCGATGACCAGATTAAAGACGCCGAACAGTCCATGATCGGCCATGACATCGTTGACGATGTGTTGCACGGCGATGGCCGTCAGGGGGGTCAGTTCGGATGGTTTCCAGATGAGGGTGTTGCCGCAAACGGCAGCGATGGCGGCGTTCCATGCCCAGACGGCCACAGGGAAGTTGAAGGCGGTGATGACGCCCACTGGCCCCAGGGGATGCCATTGCTCCATCATGCGGTGTCGCGGCCGCTCCGAGGGCATGGTCAGACCATATAGTTGACGGGACAATCCCACGGCAAAATCACAAACATCAATCATCTCCTGAACTTCGCCAATACCTTCAGCCCGTATTTTGCCCATTTCCAGGCTGACCAGCTCACCTAGCGGTTCCAGATAGTGTCGCAGGGCATTGCCTATGTCCCGCACGACCAGACCGCGCTGGGGGGCAGGCATTTCCCGCCAGGACAGAAATGAGGTTTGGGCGGTTTCGACGATGTGGTGGTAACTGTCGGGACTGGCGGGGATGACACTGGCGATGGGTTCGCCGGTGGTGGGGTTGAAGGAGATGAGCGGCTGGCTGTGTGTTTCCAAGGGCCAACGGTCGCGGCCGCAACACGTCCCCAGATTCACCGGTTCCAGGCGCAATTTCTGTAACAAAGCATCCATCATAGACTCCATAACTGTTTATTTTATGAACGTCGGGAGTGTAGCACAAATACAATAATCTTGGTTAGCCGTTTGTCACTGTCAGCCCATGACTATCGGGCTACTGTTGAGAAAACAAGTGGCAAAGTGGCAAAGTGGCAGAGTGGCAAAGTGGCAGAGTGGCGAGTGGCGAGAGTTCCTAGAGTTCCCCCGAGTTCCCCGTATTTTCATCTATCTTGGTAAGCACCCCGCTCATATGGAATTTCCACAAAAATAAGACACGGCGACATGGCGCTCTTTTCGCCGCATCGCCCCATCGCCGCGTCGCCTCTCATGCCTTCGGCAACTTCTCTTCAGGAACCCAGCAGGCATGGAAACCGTGGGGAATGCGCTGTGGGATCAGAACACGCGCTACTGGCCCGGCGGTTATATCTTTGGCATCGAGAATGACCAGTTCGGAGCGGTTTTCCCCTTCGTCATAAATAAAGGAGAGCAGATAACCATCATCTTCACTGGTGGCATAAGGTCTGGGGGCAAACGGGGCTTCACTGCCATACCGTCCAGCCCCAAAAGAAACCGTTTCTGATGAATCGGTGTGGGTATCATATTTGATGATGCCATCGAACAACAATGTTTTATCGGTGGTCAGATGGACATTATAGGCATAACGAGATGGTCGCCCAAGCACCTGCGTGTTGATGGTGGGGAACTCAGTGTTGCGATCATCCAGCGGCCCTTCTTTGGTTTCGCCGGTCTTCAAATTGAAGCGGTAACGATAAATCCGGGCATCCAGACGCAAATAAGAGAGCATCTTCTCCAGCCGCCCCACGGCTGTATCCGGGGGAGCCGGGCGAGAGACGCGGCAAGTATCTAGCACAACCTCATCCCCTTCTTCCCAGGCATTGATGGTGTGATACATGTAACACGGTTTGGCTTCAAACCAACGAATTGAGCCTGGGTCGCCATAACGGGGAATAAGACCAAACCGGCTGGGCATATCCCGGCGGAAGACGATTTTGTGGCGGCCTTGTTTTAACGCTTCCGGGTCATTGATAAGGGGTAAATCCAGCAGAATGGAGTAATTCTGGGTGATGGCCATATCATGGGGCAGGCGGGGGCCGGGCAATTCAATGGGGGCGAGGTGGCGCAGACAACCATCTGGCCCCACGACGCCATAGGTCATATAGGGCGGCCGCAACCCATAATCAAAAAACAGCATCTCGTCCGTGTGTTCATCGACCTTCACGTGGGCTGAGACATGGCCGCGCCGCCCCCCGCCAAAATCTTCCTTGCCGATAGTTTCCAGGGTCAAGGGATCAATGGCATAAGGATCACCAGAGAGATACCACAAAGCCAGCAATTTCTGGTTGTGGTATTTGATGTCGGTGTTGGCCGTATCTTTGAGGGGCATGTCACGCGGGTTCCGGCTCATCGGTTCGATGATGCCTGTCCAGACCAGGCCACCGGCGTGGGCTTCCCGCTCAAACCCATCGGTGCGTACCCAACGATTCCGGTATGACACTTTTCCATCACGAATGTGAACCGCGTGGAGCATACCATCGCCGTCAAACCAGTGATAACGTCCCTGGGGCGCATAACGTGGATTAGGGCCGTTGCGGACATACATGCCGTTCAAATCACGGGGAATCTCACCGATGACGGTCAGGTTTTCGACCGTGATTTCCGTATCCACGGCTGAATAATTGCCCATGAGATAAGGGTTGGCTTCGGCTTCCAGGGCGAAATTGGCGACATCGTTGCGCATGGTCATTGGGGCCTCCTAGGAAAAAAAGTGGCAGGTTGCAGGTTTTGCAGGTGGCGAGGTTTCAGAGCTTCACCGAGTTCCTGTGAGTTCTTCTCCGTTAAAAGGTACAGAGAAGACACGGAGTATACGGCCTTAGGAACGAATGGGTCTAGATTTCGGGTCCACTGACTCGGGAGACTAAGAGACTTCGCGGTCAAGCAGATTTCCACAGGTCGTCCCCATGAATTCCCAAAAAGCCCAAGAAATTAATAAGTCACAGAAGTCTGGAGACAAGACCGTCTTTATGAAAGTCAGCCGTATGTTTTTATGACACCCCTCACCCTGGGTTTGTCGCCGGAAACCCCCACCTCTAACCCCGTTCCAGGGGGGGAACGTTTTAAGGGAGTGCGCGACCGCTCGACCGGCCCCGGATTTCCTTTCCTCCGGGAAGGGGTCGGGGTGGGTCTTCCAACTCAATCTACCCAGGAGTTGGATAAAGCTGGTCGAGTCTCTCATCTCAGTGCCGCCGGTTATTTATCCTTTTGCCTACGTGGAGCGTGGGAATATCACCTGGGACGCTCTGTGTGGAATGAGAAGGTGTAAAGGTACGAAAAAAGTATAACCAGAGGGTATGCTTTGTCAAACGGTGGTTTGAATTTCTGATCCAGGTGTCGGGTCTAGAGCAAACCTTGAATGATTTGGCCGCGCAGGCGGATGCGGCCGCGTAGATTCAAGTTGTTTTTCCACAGTAACTGGCGCAACGCCGCCACCCGGAAACGAGAATTACGCAAATAGTAGGCTTGTTGGGCCTCACCTCTGGCTTCTAATTGCGTGGCGATCTCTCCCAGCCAAAGATCGCGTTGGTCGAGAAACAGGGCAATCCATTGCTGTTCGGGTAGGGGGGAAGGCACACCGGTGGTAGCGGCTAACCGGGCCAGGATGTGGTCGCGGCCGCCCTGCACCCCAGCGTCATACAGGCAGGCCAGCGCCAGGGGTGTACCCAACCCGTGTTCGATGGCCCGGTTGATGGCGGGTTGGTAGTAGAGGGTCTCAAACACACTGTCTTGAGCGGCGATCATGGCGGGGTCCGCGGCCGCGGAACGAAGCAACTGGTGTAGGCTGGTTTCCTGACGCAACGAGGGGTCTTTGGCTTCCAGGCGGGGTAACCAGCCGGTCAACTCAGCCGCAACCGGGGTCTGGCTGGTTTGTACATAGCAGATAACAACTTCAGCCAGAGTTCCGGCCGCCAGCGTGGCCTGGTGTTTGCCATAACTGACAATTCCGGCGTCGTGCGTCTGAATGGCTGAGGCATCACCCTCGGCGCGGCCCGTTTCAAACACATTGGTGATAGCCCAAATCACCTCACGCCATTGTTCCGGGGCAAAAGGGAGCGGCGCAACCGTCTGCTTCCGTCCCCACAAGGCCGATAACCAGGGTGCAAACAGCGAGAGGGAATTGTTTTGGGCCATAGTGTGATGAGGGAAAATGACAACGATGGAGGCAATCATAACATAGTTTCGCGCACGGATAAATCGGCAAAGAACGCATCTATAGCTGTTCAGATAATCGTTGGGGTCTTGGTTCGTAGTGACTGCTTTAGCGGGCTACTACTAGCCCGCTAAAGCGGTCACTACGAACCAAATCTTTCTCTTGAGCGCTATATAGATGGTGGGACGAAGACCTGACAGGATTTGGAAAGCTGCCAGGTCTCTCTCCAAACGTGGTACGTTTACGGGCAAATTCACGAGCGTTAGCCCAGACAAACTGTGGTAAACTCAGAGGCCAACCTATTTTCGACTCACATAACCAACCAGTACAAAAAATTATGACGACCATTCAAACCTTCGCCCAACAGGTACGAGATAACATCGAAAAAGTGATTATTGGCAAGCGTGAGGTCATTGATTTACTTTTAGTGGCTTTGCTTTGTGAAGGGCACGTCTTATTAGAAGATGTGCCTGGTGTCGGCAAAACGATGTTGGCGCGGGCTTTGGCGGTTTCTCTAGGAACGCAGTTTAAGCGTCTGCAATGCACGCCCGATTTGTTGCCCAATGATGTCACGGGTGTCTCCATCTACGATCAAAAATCGGGAGCCTTTAACTTTATTCCTGGCCCGGCTTTCACCCACATTCTCCTGGCGGATGAGGTGAACCGGGCTACGCCGCGCACCCAGTCGGCCTTGTTGGAAGCGATGGGTGAAGGGCAGGTGACGGTTGATGGCATTACGCGGCCGCTACCTCGCCCCTTCCTCGTCATTGCCACCCAAAACCCCATCGAATACGAAGGGACGTTTCCTCTGCCGGAAGCTCAACTGGATCGCTTTTTTCTCAAAACAACCATTGGCTATCTGGATGAAGCTACCGAAGGCCAGATGCTCCTCAACCTGGAGCGAGAACACCCGATTGATGCCCTTCAGCCGGTAGTGACTGGGGACGCCATTCCCGAATTGGCGCGGCAGGTGTGGCAGGTGCATGTGGATGAGACCGTGCGGCAATATATCGTGCGTCTGACCGCCACCACCCGCCAGCACAAAGATTTTATGCTAGGCGCCAGCCCTCGGGGGAGCCTGGCCCTGTATCGGGGGAGTCAGGCGTGGGCGGCTCTGCAAGGACGTGATTATGTTCTGCCTGATGATGTGAAGCGGCTGGTGGCCCCGATTTTGTCCCATCGTTGCCTGGTTCACCCGGAAAGTAGTCTGCGCGGAGTCAAGAGTCAACAAATCATTAATCAATTGGTGAAAGACACGCCGCTGGAAATTGGTAAAGTGTAGGGAGAGAAAGAGTTTTAACCACAGATGACCCAGATTAACACAGATTTTTCTTCCCTCTGCGTTCTCTGCGTCTCTGTGGTTCGTTACTTTTGCAGGAGTTGCCATGAACGAGAACCATGATCCTTCTTTGCTCAGTCAGGCGGAACTTCAGATGCGCCAGTTTCGGGAGCGTGTCTCATCGTTGTTGGCCGGACTGATTGTGGTGGTGGCGGTGATTGTGTTGTTGGTGGCGGTCGCTACAGGCCTACGAGCGGAGGAGCCGGGACAGGCTTTTACCAATGTGAAAGATGTGCTTGGATTCCTGAACCCCTTGTTAGGCGTTATCTTGGGTTACTATTTTAATAAGGTGTCCAGTGAGAACCGGGCAGAAAATGCGGAAAAGACGGCGCGTATCGCGGCCGCGAACGCCCAACAAGCAGACGACGAACGCCAGGCCATGTGGCAACAAGCCCAACAAATTGAGCAACAAATGAAACAGATGCGTGTCTTCATGGCCGAACTCACCCAGGCGGCCCAGGCCATGCTGGATCATCCTCAGTCTGAGGAAGCCGTCAGTTTTGCCCTAGGCGATGAAACGGGCCAGCCTCAAGCGGATGATAAGCGGGTTCTTGAACTGTGGCGGGCCGTCGAAAATGCGCGCCAATGGGGTTTGGGTGTGCCCGCAGACAATCGGGGGTGAGGGGAGGGAATCGGAGGGAACTCTGGGAACTCGGGGGAACTCTAGGAACTCTTGCCACTTTGCCACCTGCCACTTTGCCACCCTGCCGCCTGCCCCTATTCTCCCAGGAGAAGTCACATTCATGGACGCATACATCGCTGATACGGTACGCACGCCCAGGGGAAAGGCCAAGGCCAGCGGCGGTTTAGGCCAGGTGAAGCCGCTGGAATTGCTCACAATCCTGTTCGAGGCGTTGGCAACGCGGCCGCATTGGGATACGGATGAGATTGACGATGTGATTATCGGCTGTGCCACACAGACGGGGGAGCAGGGGGGTAATATCGCCAAAGTGGCCGCGCTGATGGCCGGATGGGGCGATCATGTGCCAGGATTGACAGTCAACCGGTTTTGCGCTTCGGGGTTAGAGGCGGTGAATCTTGCGGCCGCGAAAATTCACAGCGGCATAGACAAACTGATTGTTGCTGGTGGAGTTGAGTCAGTTTCCCGCGTACCCATGTTTGCCGACAAAGGCCCCCTCTACACCGACCCGGCGGTTATCGCCAAAGCCGGTTTCATCCACATGGGCATCGCCGCCGATTTAATCGCCACCCTGGAAGGATTTGAGCGCGCAGAACTGGATGCGTATGCGGTGCGCACGCATCAGCGGGCCGCGGCCGCGCACCACAACGGCCATTTTGCCCGCTCTCTTGTGCCGGTACATGATCAGGCGGGGCGGCTGTTATTGGACCGGGACGAACATATTCGCCCGGGCACAACCGCCGAACAGTTGGCCGAGATGGAGCCAGCTTTTGCTGAGATGGGGGCGCAGGGGATGGATGAGATGGCCCTGGCCCGCTACCCGCATCTGCCAGCGATACATCATCGGCATCATCGAGGCAATTCACCCGCCCTGGCCGATGGCGCGGGGGTGGTGTTGGTGGGGCGGAAGGAGAAATTAGTGGAATTGGGTTTGCGGCCGCGGGCCAAAATTCGGGCGATTGCCAGCCACAGCGTAGACCCCATTACCATGCTCACCGCCGGGCAAATCGCCACCGAGCGAGCCTTGCGCCAGGCCGGACTCACGGCCAACGATGTAGATTTATTTGAATTTGCCGAGGCGTTTGCCGCGTTGTGTCTCAAATTTCAGCGTGATCTCCAGGTGGAGCCAGACCGGTTTAATGTCAATGGGGGCACGATTGCTATGGGTCATGCCTTTGGAGCGACGGGGGCCATTTTGCTGGCGACCCTGTTGGATGAGTTAGAGCGGCAAGATAAACAGATCGGGGTGGTGGCGGTGAGTGGGGCGGCCGGGTTGGGGGTAGCGACGGTCATTGAGCGGATATAAAAACGCGGCCGCAAATTTTGTTTGCGGCCGCGTTTTTGTAGTTTATCGGTAATAAGAAATCTCACGCCAAAGACGCTAGGCCGCCAAGAAAAACCTTTGCGTCCTTGGCGTCTTTGCGTGACATAATGTTAATTACGATAAGGTCATCAACAATCAAAATCGTCAATCGTCAATCATCTCAGCGACGCACATTACCGAATGCTTTCATGCCCGGATAATGGGCGGAGCCTTCCAAATAATCTTCAATGCGTAACAACTGATTGTATTTGGCGACCCGATCGGTGCGGGCGGGGGCACCGGTTTTGATCTGACCGGCATTCAGGGCGACCACCAGGTCGGAAATGGTGGTGTCCTCGGTTTCGCCGCTGCGATGGGAGACAACTGCTGTCCAGCCGTGCCGCTGTACCATGTTGACGGCGGCAATAGACTCAGTCAGGGTGCCGATCTGGTTAACCTTGCATAACAGACTGTTGGCCGAGCGTAACTCAATCCCTTTTTCGATTCGTTTGACATTCGTGACCAGCAAATCGTCGCCCACAATCTGAACCCGATCCCCGATTTTGGCCGTGAGCAAAGACCAACTTTCCCAGTCATCTTCGTGCAGACCATCTTCAATGGAGATGATGGGATATTGATTCGACCAATCGACCAGGAAATCTACCATTTCTGGCCCGGTGAGGGATTTACCCTCAGTTTTAAGATGATACAGGCCATTCTCGTAAAATTCGGACGCGGCCGCGTCCATCGCCAGCATGATCTGTTCCCCAGCTTTGTAACCCGCCTTCTCAATCGCTTCCAGAATCAGATCAAATGCTTCTTTGTTGGCCTTGACCTTGGGGGCAAATCCACCCTCATCACCGGTAGTGGTCGAGTAGCCTTTGCTGTCTAGCACCTTCTTCAGGTTTTGGTAAATCTCCACACACCAGCGCAACCCTTCACGGAACGATTCTGCGCCAACGGGCATTACCATGAACTCTTGCAAGTCCGTGGCTCCGGCCGCATGTTTGCCGCCGTTCATGATGTTCATCATGGGTACGGGCAGCGTGCGGGCCGATGTGCCACCCACATAACGGAACAAAGGAATATCAAGCGAGTTCGCGGCCGCTTTGGCCACAGCTAAGGAGACACCCAAGATGGCATTAGCCCCCAGGCGGCTTTTGTTCTCTGTGCCATCCAGTTCAATCATTAACTCATCAATGCCCACCTGATCGGTGGCATCCATGCCTAATAGTTCAGCCCCAATCTCATCATTGACGGCATCTACCGCCAACAAAACACCCTTGCCGCCATACCGACTTTTGTCGCCGTCCCGTTTTTCCCAGGCTTCGTGTGCACCGGTGGAAGCGCCTGAGGGAACACTGGCGCGGCCCATAGCGCCGTCGTCCAGATAGGCTTCGACTTCAATGGTGGGGTTGCCGCGTGAATCTAATATTTCGCGAGCGTAAATTGCCTCAATATGTGACATGTGAAACTCCTTTAAGGAATGTCTGAAAGTGAAAATGAGCCGTCAAGGGTAAGCGTCATGGTTTAGGTATGACGCAGTGCGTTTGACGTAGTCTCTAGTTTACCAGCCTATGGCCGTATCGTCATTTCTTGGCGCATAAAAAGTTTGACACCGCTCATTTGTTCGTGTATACTGGCGAACAAATGAGCGGTTATTGGTTTAAGGAGCAGAGTCATGGCTAAAAAAGAGGGTTTATCAGAGCGGCAAAAGAACATTTTGCGCCATATTTCCGAATCTGTCACCAAATCTGGACGTCCGCCAACGATACGTGAGCTATGTACGGCGGCTAGTATTCCTTCAACTTCAGTGGTTAACTATAACCTGGACAAACTAGAACATGCGGGTTATGTAGCGCGAGATGCAGAAGTCTCACGTGGGTTGCGCCTTACTGAGCGAGCGATGGAATGGTTAGGTGATTTGGGCGAGCGCATGAACGAACTGGTGGCTCCGGCGACCGCGGCCGCGACTGAAGCAATTTCGCGTCTCATCAGTGTGCCCCTTTACGGCACGATTGCGGCTGGTACACCCATCATTGTGCCCACCGACAGCTTTGACTACGACGACACCATTGAGGTTAGTAGCGCCATGTTACCCGACACCAAAGATTTGTTTGCGCTGCGGGTAAAGGGAGACTCAATGATTGACGCGATGGTCAATGATGGCGACATCGTGGTCATGAAGAAACAGCAGTTAGCCCGTAATGGTGAAATGGTGGCGGTCTGGTTGACCGATGAAGAATCTACCACGCTCAAGTATTTCTACCACGAAGGCAATCAGGTGAGACTGCAACCAGCTAATCCAACCATGAATCCCATTTACGTGAATCCCGCCACGGTGCAGATTCAGGGACGTGTGGTCATGGTGATGCGGCAGACGCTCTAAACAAGTGGCTGACAAATAAATAACGAAAGACGGCACTGCGCCGTCTTTTTTTTAAACTTAAAATAGAACAAATGTTTTGATCTTGTGACAGGACAAGATAACAACTCTCCAGTATAAATGGTGGCTGTTTGTCAGGCCGTTTTACGGCCAAATCAACCCCAACCGGAGAGTGATGATGCGTTTTTATGTGGCCGATAGTGGAGCTATGGAACAGAAACGGGAAGAACGCCTACGGCATCAGTTAGAGATTCAATCAATGCAGATTGAGGGGGTCTTTGAGCAGCATCAGTTGCCCTCGCGGGTAGCGGGGGGGCAGGTAGGACCGGGCTGGATTCGTTTTGAGTTGCAGACGCAGCTCGCGGCCGCGATGGAACGTGTCCAACAGATCAAACAAGATTTACTCAGGGTGCTCGTCGCTCATGACATTACCATTGCCCCACAGCGGGATCGTCTGCAAATTGAGGTGGCCCAACCGGCAGCCGAATCAGTGAATTTGCTGGATTTGTTGGCGATTATTCCCCCATTGCCACCGGTTACAGCCGCGTTAGGATGGTCAGAAGATGATCGCCCGGTGGTGATTGATATGACCACGGCCGAAGCAGCGCATGTGTTAGTAACGGGAGTGCTTGGCGCGGGCAAAACGGTTTTGCTCCGTTCGATGGCCCTGTCATTGGCGTTGCATAACAAACCATCTCGTTTGCAGATGGTGGTGGTGGATGGTGACGCGGCCGCGGACCCCACCAAAGCCCAGGAATTAGGCGCGCTCAATTATTTGCCCCACCTGTTGACCCCCGTGGTGGATGACGTGACGGCAGCTACAGAGGTGTTAGCCTTCCTGGTTAATGAGATTAACTACCGCAAAGAGCAGGGGGTAACTACCCCGGCTATTGTGGTGATGCTGGATGGAGCCGATTTTCTGCTGACTGAGGGGGGTAAGGATGGGCAAGAGGCGGTGCGGCAGTTGGTGCGAAACGGCGCGGCCGCGGGCATGCATGTCATCCTCAGCACTGACAAACCAGCCGCCCCCTACCTGGACAATTTATTCAAGGCCAGTTTCCCGGCCCGTATCGTGGGCAAAGTCGCTGATGCCGCGGCCGCGCGTTCGGCCAGTGGCATCAATGAAACGCAGGCCGAATACCTGTTAGGGGAAGGCGATTTCCTGGCCCTGGCGGGTGGTTCCATGAGTCATTTTCAGGCGGCCTATATTGGTGGCACCGATTTGTTACAGGCCATTGAACCACTTCATCGTCGGCAGTTGCCTGTTTTGTTGGCCCAACCCACCACCATTCGTCCTGTGTTAGAGCCAACTTCCAAACCTAATCAAACGGTGCGTGATTTTGTGGCCGATGCGGATGATGAGATTTCTTTCCTGGACGATGATGAGATTTCTCTTTTAGATGATATTGAATAGGAATTTATCCACAAATTTCATAATTCATCCTTACTTTCGTAAAAGGAGTTAGCCATGTTAGACGTAGGAATGCTTTGGCTAGACGATAGCAAGAACCGTTCTTTTGAAGAGAAGTTGCTCCGGGCGGCCGATTATTACCGCAACAAGTATGGTCGGGTGCCGAACCTCTGTCTGGTGAATAAGACGATGCTAGAAGGGGAAAAGAAAATTGGTGGGATTCAGGTGCGCCCGGTAGCGAATGTGTTGCTGCATCATTTTTGGATGGGGCATCGGTTGGCGTAGGGGGAGTGATCAAATGGGAACTCTAGGAACTGTGGAACTTGTGCCATTGCCACATTGCCACATTGCAACTTTGCCCCCCTTCCCCCACCAGATGAGAATTCCTTCTCATCGTTTCGCGGTCGGCTGAGTTCCTGTTATATTTTTCGCCATGTCACGGCGAAATCTGATGTTGGCGTTGGTAGGTCTGTTGGTGGGGGTGGGGAGTGCGCTGTTTTGGTTGTCGCCCCGGCTACTGACGGAGCAATTGCCTGATGAGCTATTATCAGCCACGCGGCCGCTAACCATCCTCTTCACCCGCCCCCTCAACCCTGATGGCCTGAGCCAATGGCTAGAAATGACGCCCACGGCCGAAGGTAGCTGGCAGGCTCAGGGCCACACCCTCATTTTTACTCCGGCAATTCCCCTTATCTATGGACAAACGTATACGGTAATCATGCGTGCCGGAATGCCTGGGGCTTCCGGCTTGCCGCTTTTGCGCCCCTTTACCTGGACATTTACAGTGGCCCAGCCGCCCCTGCTGTTCTTGCAGGCGGATGACACGGGCCGCCTGGATGTGTGGCAGGTTCGCGCCGACAGCGATGATGCCCCGTTGCGCCTGACGAATGAACCGGTGGGAGTGTGGGATTACCACGCGGCCGCGGGCAGTTCCTCTTTGTTAGTCGTGAGTGAAGACGAGGACGGTTCGCTTGATCTGGTGGCATACGATGGGCCGACGGGTGAACGCCGTCTGTTGCTCGATTGTGACGGGCTGTGTGAAAACGCCCGTTGGCAGCCGTGGGGTAAGCTGGTGGCGTATGAGTTGCGGCCGCGCACCGGCGGCTCGGCTGAGGTGTGGCTGTTGGATAACACTACCGGAGCCACCTGGCTGGCCCAGCCCACCGAACTATTTGCCCAACTGGGTCTGACCGTTCCCACAAGCCAGTTTCCCCGCTGGTCAGCCGATGGCCGTTACCTGGCCTATTTTGCCAACGAAGCCCAATTGATTGTTATTTTGGACCTGGCTAACGGGCCAGAAACACCGGATCAGCCCCTCTTTATCCCCGCTACTCTGGACACGATGGGCCAATGGTCGCCCGTGGCCCCGCTGTTGGCCTACACCGAATATGCCCGAGGCCGTTCCGAACCGCACAACCATACCCTGCCTGATGGCACGGTTCTGAGCCATGATGGCGCCGAACTCTATAGCCATACCGTCATCGCCAATCTGGTGCGGGAGGAGACGGTGGATGTGGTGCAGGGCATGGAGTTTAATGATGGGCTGGCGGCCTGGCATCCCAACGGCCAACAATTGGCTGTGCCCCGTTCGCTTTATGGGGAAGGGGCGCAAATCTGGTTGATGGATGAGGATGGGGGGAATGGCCGGATGGTGACGACGGAGCCGGGGGTGAGTCATAGTAGCCTGGTCTGGTGTCCCTGCGGCCGCGAACTGGCCTATCAACGTTCACCGATTAGTGGCGCGGCCGCGCCCGCCCTCTGGCTCTACGATCCTCAGACCGATACCCATCGCCTCATCATGGAGAACGCCTTCCTGCCGAGCTGGTTGCCGTGAGGGGCGCGAAATGATCCATGACCCATTTTAACCGGCCACCCGAACGGGCTTCATTCCATCGGAAACGATAGAACGCCATCCCCAAATGGCTCAGGAGCACTAGAAAGTGGCGGAGGAGCATCAGAAAATGGTGGTGGAGAACACCCGGAATTCTCAGGCGTTGGCGGGGGGGACGCCGGGGCGTCAAAGTCCGGGGCCTGGGCTTCCGGGGGGCTGGGTCCCTCCGGGAGAATTGCCATTTTCCAGGCTTTGGTTGACGTGATAGTGTAACCGTTCAGTCCAGAGACTATCTTGTGCCATTTTCTGTTACATCAACGGATTAAGAAATAAACGGATTTTCCAGAGGTCGTCTTTAATCCGTTCCTTTCCAAATCCGTTGATGTAACCTATCTGAACGGTCACCGCGATAGTTAATCATTTTCCCGAGGGCAACCCTCAGGGTTGGTAAAATATGGACAAAGTGTGACCGAGCAAAGGAGCATGTATGCAACTAGATTGGGATGTTTTATTGGCAGATTGTGTCAATTTTGCGCAACGGCTGATTCAGACGCCGAGTATGCCGACGGAAGAAGCGGTGATTGCCAGCCTGATTGCTGAGGAGTTACAGCGGTTGGCATTTGATGAGGTGTGGTTGGATGAGATTGGGAATGTGTGCGGCCGCATCTATGGTCAAGATCGTTCCCTGGCCGCCCTGGTGCTCAATACCCATCTGGACCATGTAGACCCCGGTGATCCGTCCTTGTGGCCGGTGCCCCCTTATTCAGGCCAAATTGTGGAGGGGCGCATTCTGGGGCGTGGGGCCTGCGATATCAAAGGGCCGTTGGCAGTGCAGGTATATAGCATGGCCGCGCTCAAGCGGCTGGGTGTGCGGCCGCGGCGTGATGTCGTTTTTACCGGCGTGGTGCAAGAAGAGATTGGGGGAGCCGGGGCCATGTATTGGATAAACCACCTGGATTACCCGGTGGAGTTAGTGGTCATCGGTGAGCCATCCGATAACAAAATAGCCCTGGGTCATCGGGGTGGATATGCCTATTGGGTCAAATTTCATGGCCGCTCCGTTCATGCCAGCGTGCCGGAACGAGGGAGTAACCCCAATTACCAGCTAGCTACCTTCCTGGCACGGGTGGAACAGAACAAGAACCGGCTGTCGAGCCATTCGGCTTTGGGCATGACCACCGTCGCGCCCACCGTGATTGAGGTAGACACCAAAAGCCAGAATGTGACCCCGGCCTGGACGCGGGTCTTGTTAGATTTCCGCAGTTCAACCGAAAGCCCTACCAGCCTGGCCGGGTTCATTGCCCGCTGTGCCGAAGGGTTGGATTATACGTTGGAGCCGGGTCTGTTTGGCGGGGAGCCGGATAACCTGGAAGACCCGTTGGTAGGGTTTTACACCCCGAAGAGCCACCCGGCGGTGCAGAAAGCATATGAGCTGATTAGCCAGGGTTGCGGCCGCGAAGTTGAACTATTCAACTACAAATTTGCCACCGATGGACGTCATTTCGTCAAGAAAAACCTGCCCATGATTGGTTACGCTCCCGGTGAGGAATTTGTGGCCCACACTGTGCGGGAAAATGTGTCTATTACAGCGATGGCTGAAAGTCTGCGGGGGTATGTGCAGTTACTTCAATCGTTTTAAGACGATAAAGAGGTTACACAGAGGGCACAGAGAGGAAGACACAGAGATTCACAGAGAAAAAATTCTGTGGTTCTCTGTACTCTCTGTGCCCTTCTTTATGATGACTTGTTATTCATCACCGCATGAAACACGCTGCCCAACCGGGCATCATGTTCCAGGTGGCTGGTGTCATTGAGGAGTAAGACATAGGCCCGGTGTTCACCGGTCTGCACCACGCTCAGGCCGGTGTTGCCGCGCAGGCTGAAGGGAATTGATTGGTGGGGGGGGATGCCCATAATGTAGCTGATGAAGTTGTGTAAGGTTCCACCGTGGCTGATGATGGCGATCATCTGATTGGGGTGTTCATTGATTAGATCATGGTACGCGGCCGCGACACGTTCCCGCAAAGCGAGGTAAGTTTCCCCTTCAGGAGCTTCCGCCTGACCCTGAGATAACACCGCCCACACTTCGGGTAACTGCTCTTGGATTTGCTCACGGGTAAGCCCTTCTAACCGCCCTGCGTACCGTTCCCGCCAGCGTGGGTCGGCGGTGACGGGTGCGCCAGTGGTGAGGCTGATGGCTTGAGCGGTTGCGGCCGCGCGCTTTAGATCACTGCAATAGATGGCCTGTATGGGCCAATTTTGCAGGCGGTTGGCTAAGGCCTGGGCCTGGGCTAAACCAATTTCATTGAGGGGGATATCGGTGTGGCCTTGCCAGCGACCGGCGGCGTTCCAGTCGGTCTGGCCGTGGCGAATGAGGAGCAAGGTGGTTGTCATAGGCTTAAAGTCGAGACCAGCGAATTTCCATTTCTTCGCGGCCGCGTAAGCCCTGGCGCAACACATCTAATAACGCGCTATCTGAGCCACGTTCGGCAAACATTTCCAGGGTAGCGAGATTAATGTAATAATCCTGATCCTCCAACCATTCTTCTTCCAGGTTGGTTTGCAAAAACTGTAATTCCTCTTCATTAATCGTGCCTAGTTTGTCACCGGTTTCATTGTCGTATAATGTGATCATGGAGTGATTCCTTGTTAACTTACGGTCGGAGAAAATGGGAGTACCCCCGAACGGACTCGAACCGCCAACCTACGCATTAGGAATGCGCCGCTCTGTCCTTTGAGCTACGGGGGCAGAATGCGGTTAAAATTATAACCGGATTACCTCGTTCTATCCAGATTCGTACTGTTTTAACAAGAACGGATTCCCGGGTGGCTCTTTTTCTGTGCAGATTGTTGATTGCTCAGGTTAGCAAGTTACGTTATTTCTTAGGCTCACGCGCTCTGTGCTTGCCGAATCGTTTTCCAAAGAGTCGATGTGAAACAATTACCCGTTTTTTCTTACGGCACCTTGATGCCGGGTCAGCCAAACTACACGATTTGGGCCCCTTATGTGGTACGAACAGAACCGGCCCTTTTTCCCCGCGGCCGCATGCACGATCTGGGTCATTTTCCCATGTTGAGTGAAGGGGGCGATGGGGTCGTGCATGGTTTCTTGGTAGAGATTCGTGCCGATGTGTATGCTGACTGTTTAGACGATCTGGATTATTTAGAGAATTATCGTCCAGAGGAACCTGAAGCCAGTTTGTATCAGCGGGTAGAACGATTCGTGCAGATAGCCGATAACAAGCTGGTTCCTGCCTGGGTATATGTTGGCAATCCCACCATTGTCCACCGCTATCCAGTTGTTGCTTCAGGTGATTGGCGGCAAGTTCAACACAGTTCAACCGATTTTTGGTAATTCCGGGGCAAGTTTGCCCTCTAATTAAGGGAAGTAGAAGCATGATAAAGCGAATTGGAGTATTAACCAGTGGCGGGGACGCGCCTGGCATGAATGCGGCTGTACGTTCTGTTGTTCGTACCGCTCTGGATAAGCGAGTGGAAGTGATGGCCGTTTATGAAGGGTATCAGGGGATGGTGGATGGGGGTGAACGGATTCGCCCGTTGACCTGGAATGATGTGGGGGGAATTTTACAGCAGGGGGGTACGGTAATTGGTTCGGCCCGGTGTGCCATTTTCCGGGAGCGGGTGGGCCGCCTGCAAGCGGCCTATAACCTGATCGATCATGGCATTGAAGGGTTGGTGGTGATTGGCGGGGATGGGAGTTTGACCGGGGCGCAGTTGCTGTTTGATGAGTGGCCGGGTTTGGTCCAGGAGTTGTTACGCACGGAGAAGATTAGCGCGGCCGCGGCCGCGAAACACACCCGTATGCCCATCGTCGGTCTCATTGGCTCCATTGATAACGACATGCACGGTTCCGATATTACCATCGGCGCTGATACCGCCGTGCGCCGTATTGTTGATGCCGTAGACGCCATCTCCAGCACGGCCGCCAGCCACCAACGCTCCTTTGTGGTTGAGGTCATGGGGCGGCGCTGTGGTTATCTGGCGCTTATGGGGGCTTTAGCTTCCGGGGCGGACTGGGTGCTGATTCCTGAAAGCCCACCCAATGTAGAAAATTGGGAAGACAAAATGGCTGAGGTGTTGCGGATGGGGCGGCAGGTGGGTCGCCGTGACAGTATTGTGATTGTGGCGGAAGGGGCACAAGACCTGAAGGGCAACCCGATTACCAGCAAACATGTGAAAGAGGTGCTGGAGACAAAAGTAGGGGAAGATACACGCATCACTGTGTTGGGGCATGTGCAACGGGGTGGTTCCCCCAGTGCTTTTGACCGAAATTTGAGCACTTTAATGGGCGCGGCCGCGGTCGAAGCATTGCTTGAGCCAGCCAACCATAACATCCCCTACGTCATCGGTATGCGCAACAATCGCATCACCAAAACCCCCCTGCCCGAATGTTTGCGCATCACCCAAGAAATCAACCAGGCCATCAACAACCTGGACTTCAAAAAGGCGCTGGAAATGCGCGGGAGTAGTTTCAACCAATCCTTCCGTACCGTGCGAACCCTCGTGCGGGCTTTGCCCCATGAAGTCGTACCTGGACAACGGCGGTTACGTCTGGCCGTTCTCAACGTGGGTTCACCCGCCCCAGGCATGAATACAGCCGTGCGGGCCGCCGTCCGCCTCGGCGTAGACAAAGGGCATGTCATGCTGGGCATTTATCATGGCTTCAAAGGGTTGATCAAAGGCGAAGTCAAGGAGCTAGATTGGAAAAGCGTCAACGGCTGGGCGATTCGGGGTGGGGCGGAGTTAGGCAGTAATCGGTATGTGCCGCAGGGGAGCGATTTTTATGCCATTGCCCGCACCCTGGAAGAAAATAAAATTGATGGCCTGCTCATGGTGGGTGGTTGGGATGGTTATGTTGGCATGTTAGAACTGTACAATCGGCGTGAAACCTTTCCCGCTTTTAACCTGCCCATGATCTGCTTGCCTGCTTCTATCAACAATGGCCTGCCCGGAGCCGAGCTAAGCATTGGCGCTGATACGGCTCTCAACAACATCGTCGAAGCGGTGGACAAGATTAAACAATCCGCCGTGGCCTCAAGGCGCACCTTTGTGGTGGAAGTAATGGGGCGTTATTGTGGTTACCTGGCCTTGATGAGTGCCCTGGCAACGGGGGCCGAACGGGTCTATTTGCATGAAGAAGGTGTTTCTCTGGCTGATTTAGCTCAGGATGTTCAGCAACTACGGGCCGGGTTTGCTCAAGGCAAACGCGTCGGTCTGATGATTCGCAACGAACTGGCCAACCCCATTTACACCACCCAATTCATGAGTGCTTTGTTTGAGGAAGAGGGGGGTGATTTATTTGATGTGCGCCAGGCGATCTTGGGGCACTTGCAACAGGGAGGCAACCCCACGCCTTTTGACCGGATTCAGGCTTCCCGGTTTGCCGCTGACTGTATTGAATTCCTGGAAGAGAAGCTAAAGCAGGGTGATCCCATGGGCGCGTGCATCGGCTTGGTTGAAGGGCAGATGCGTTTTACGGAGCTACGGGATGTGGCGCGCATGATGGATATGGAGTCGGCACGCCCCAAGAAGCAGTGGTGGATGGATTTACGTGAAATTGCCCATATTTTGGCCCAGCCCGCCCCAGACGTTCGCATCAAAAATGGGAACAACGGCCTGAAGTAGACCTTAACATTATGTCACGTTAAGGCGCAAAGAACGCAAAGTTTTATCTTGGCGACTTGGTGTGAGCGATTAAGCTTTAGTGAAACTATGACCCTATCTCGTGTACGTCTCATGTTGCTGGCGGTGGCTTTGTTGGTGATGGTGTTGGCCTGGGTGATGGTTCTGCGGCCGCGTTCTGGCTTGATCATACGCCGTCTGGAGCGGGATGGTGTGCCGATGCTCTTCATGGCTCCCGCCGCCGCCCAAGATGTTCCGGCGGTACTCATTGCTCACGGTTTTGGCGGCTCCAAACAGTTGATGCTGGGTTATGGGCATGTGTTGGCTCACGCCGGTTATGCCGTTTTGCTGTGGGATTTTGCCGGTCATGCGGCTAACGCGGCCGCGCTCGACATGGGCCGTGATGCGCTCCAACAAAACCTGGACAGTGCCTACGCCGAATTAATCGCCCAACCAGAAGTTGATGAAACCCAGGTGGCTCTGTTGGGCCACTCAATGGGTAGTGGGGCCGTGATGACCGCCGGGATTCGTGATGTGGAGCGCTACCGGGCGACCGTAGCTGTGTCGCCCACCAGTGCGGAAGTCACGGAGACGGCTCCGCGTAATTTACTCTTGCAAGCGGGGGCATTGGAACCACAGTTTGCCGAGAATGCGGAGGGGTTGCTCGCGGCCGCGGGCGGAACAAATGATGATTTAGCGAACGGTCGCGGCCGCGCCTTTGTCCTCATTCCGCTGGTAGAACATATCACCATCTTGTTTAGCCCGGACAGCCATCAGGCCGCCCTGAACTGGCTAGATGACACCTTTGGCCGAAGTAACAGCAGTGATTATCGGGATGGGCGTATGCTGTGGTATGCGGCCCATGTCGTGGCTGGAGCGGTGGCGCTCGCGGCCGCAGGCCCTCTTTTCCCTCGTGTGACAGAAAAAGTGGTGACGCGGCCGCGGTGGGCCTGGGTTGCTTTGTTGACTGCGCCCTTTTTGGCGACCGGTTTGTTGGCTCTGGTCAGCCAGGTGGGTGATATTACCAGCCTGGGCGGCTTGTTGGTGGGGGGTGCTCTGGGGTTGTGGCTGTTGTTTATGGGGTTACTATTCGGCCTGGGTTATCGCCCCAGCCGACCCACCCGCCGAAGTTTACTCTGGGGTCTGGTATTATTTGTTCTGTTATGGCTGATTTTGGGGGCGCTGGCTCAGATAGTCTGGTTGCCCTGGTTGTTGGTTCCGGCCCGGTTGGTGCGTTGGCCGTTATTAGCTTTCATGTGCCTGCCCTGGACGGTTGCGGCCGCGCACGGTTCCCATAGTCCTCGCTGGACAACCCATGCAGGCTGGTGGTTCGTCCAAACTGTTCTTATCTCCGCTGGTCTCTTGCTGGCCATCGTCCTGATTCCCGGGCTGTTTGTCCTGGTGTTAGTTCTGCCGCTTTTCCCCCTCATTATTGGCCTGATGACCATCGCCAACGCCGCTCTGCGTGATCCTTGGGCGAGTGGATTGGGCAATGCCTTGTTGTTTGCCTGGCTACTTTTGGCGTATTTCCCCTTAGCTGGTTAATTGATCGGATTTGTTGATTAGCGGTGCAGGAGCGTTTTCCGCCGCATTGGTTGGGCCGGGGAAGAGATCAAGGTGCGGCCCGTGGCAAATTAGGGTTCACAACACGTTACTGATTAGTGGTGAAGGAGACTAAGATTTTTTTTCGCCTTGTGTCAGCCTTCAATTTGTGTGTTTTTGACACTTGACAAAGTGTATTAGATACACTATACTGCCATTCATCGCTAAGTGTTTGTGAGACACTAACAAAACTACGAGCACTTTCAAGGAGCAACCCATGAGTACCTTTCCGACTTTTTATGACCCGAAACGAATTGGCACATTGTTTTACCCGGACATGAGCGGCATCGCGGCCGCGGCCGCGAGCACCAACCTGCCTGCCGCTTCTACCGACAAAACCAACATTCATCTCGTTATCATTGACATGCAAGTAGATTTCTGCCACACCCAGGGCAACCTGAGTGTGCCCGGCTCTATCGGTGATATTCAACGGGTGGTTGAATTCATCTACCGCTACGCGGATCGCATCACCAACATCACCTGCTCGTTAGATTCCCATCTGCCGCACCAGATTTTCTCGCCGGGGTGGTGGGCCGATGCCAACGGTCAACATCCGGCTCCCTTTACCATCATCACCTGGCAAGACATCAAAGAAGGTAAGTGGCGACCGTTGGTGGCCCCAGTTGCTTCTACCAACTACGTCAAGGAGCTAGAGCAACAGGCTAAGAAACAACTGTGCATCTGGCCTTATCACACCTTAATTGGCGGGATCGGCAATGCCCTGGACCCCGAATTATGGTCGGCGATTTTTTGGCACTCTCTGGTCCGCAAGACCCAACCCACCTGGCTGACGAAGGGGAGTGTGCCCACTACGGAGCATTACTCGATTATTCAGCCGGAAGTGCCGGTGCCGGGTCATCCATTAGGCGGCAAGAATAAGGCGTTTTTGGATACGCTCGCGGCCGCGGATGTCGTCATCATCGCTGGTGAAGCTGAAAGTCATTGTGTGCTGGAAAGCGTGGAAGACATGGTAGAAGATTTTGGTCACAAACCAGAACTCCTGCAAAAAATCTACTTCCTGCGCGATTGCACCTCACCTGTCGTTCACCCGGACATTGACTTTCACAGCCTGGCCCTGGCCCGGTTCCGTGAATTTGAGCAAAAAGGGGTTAACTTCATCAACAGCACGGATTCCTTACCCTTTTAGACAAGGGAAATAGCAAGTGAGCGAGTAGCGAGTTGCGAGTGAACGCCCACTCGCCACTCGCCACTTATTTTCGCAGAAGGAGAAACCCATGAACAACAACGGACTCGGCAACCTTGACGACCTGTTTCAATCCGCCCAAGATGATGGCCTGACAGATGACACCATGGGGCTGGTCATCGCCAACTTGAATGGCCCAACGATGACCCAAACCGTAGGAGTTGGTCTGGATCAGTTAGCCAGCAATGATGTAACGCTGGCTATGAACATTCTGGACATGAGCGGCAGTATGTACCCCTTTGCCGCCGATTTGATCCGGGCATATAGCGATGATTATTTGCGAGCCATGGCCGGTTCCACTGCCGCCGATGATATTCTCGTTAGCACCGTTTTGTTTGATGATGAAGTGGAACTGTTTCACGGTTATGTCAACTTGAAGGATGCCCCCCCTCTGACACGGGCCGTTTATCAGCCTGATGGTTCAACCGCTCTTTATGATGCGGTAGCCGCCGGGCTGACTAACATGGTGCTTTACGCCCAACAGTTGCGCCAAAGTGGGGTGATGGTGCGCTGTATCGTGATTGTGTACACCGATGGTGAAGATAATGCCTCGAAGCAAAACGCCAGTGCCGTGAAACGAGCGGCCCAAGAGTTGCTCAAGCACGAAATTTATACGCTGGCTTATGTGGGGTTTAGCACCAACAATATGAGCGAAGCGGAATTGCGTAAACAAGCCAGCCGAATCGGTTTTCCTGAGGTGTTGGTGGCCGGTTTGAGCCAGGAAGCGCTGCGGCGCATCTTCCACCTGGTATCGGTGTCCACGGTGCGTGTCAGCCAAAACCAGGGTTCAACCATGGCCGTTTTTGCTTGATGATGGATCAGGAGTTGAGCGTGGAGTCAGGGGAATAACCTACCCTGGCCCTACTGAAGGAGAAAACGATGTTAATTCCATTTGGTACGTTACTTGTTATTATTTTGGTCGCCTTTATGCTGGGTATGTTGACTTCCTTCATCCTGGTTGTGAATGCGATGTTACGGGTGAAGAAATAGGACCAGCACCCGAATGTGCCGGGTTTTGTAACGACTAGCGCTATCGAGGGCTGAGCTTGTCGAAGCCTTACCTTCGCCTTCGGCAAGCTCAGGCAGCGGGTTTGGTAGCTTCAAAAAGATTCTGTTTGTCGGTGATCGGTAAGCGGTCAATACGAACCAAGACCCCAAATGGATTATCGGGTGGCGGTTTTAAAAAAGGCGACGAGCCTACGCTTCGTCGCCTTTTTGTTTTAAGCTTGTATAAGAAATCTCACGCTAAGGGCGCTAAGTCCCCAAGAGAGAATCTTTGCGCGTTAGCATGACATAATGTTCTATTTACCAGAGTCGGTTTCAGTAGCGGATAATCGCGCCGATGTGGCCTACTTTGTCTAGGGCGGGGCTATCACTGATGACCTCAATGCGGCCGCCATTCATCATCGTATAGGTGACAGCCGCATCTATCACGTCATCTACGGGTTGCAATTCATTTTCGGGGTAAGGGCTGAGCGCCAGGTTGACGGTAACAAACTGGGCTTCGTCATGTTTGTAACCTGGCTGACGATAGCCATCGCTGATAACCAGATGTTGCACCCGTCCCTGGGAAACGGCCTGTAGCGTATCGTCTAAGCCGACGACGGCATTGGCGGCTTTTGCGGCCGCGGTAATCATGGCCTGTACCAGTTGTTGTTCCCGTTCCGTGTTGGCATCTTGTAAAAGTTGGAGTGTTTGATCACGTACTTCGGCCTCGCTGGCATCCAGGTTAGTGGTAAATGTGCCAGCGATAAAGCTTTGTAATTGTTTGGAGAGATGGTCACGTAAGGGAGCCACACTTTCTGGACTCCCCCCCAGGAAGAGGCGGCGCACTTTGGTTTGGCGGAAGAACTGCTCTGCGGCCGCGGCCGCGGCTCGAATATTACGCAGAATCATCTCGTCTTCCTGGCGAGCACCTCCCTGACTCCCTCGCACACCAGCAGATGAGGATCCGCCACCGTGTTTTATCCCGCGTACCCCCTCACCTTCATGGCCGCCAATCCCCTGCAACTCACCCAGGTGAAACTCAAAAAAGCGTGCCCCGATTTTGTCTACCAGAATTACCCCATAATGAGCATAATGCTCCATAAAGTGAGCCAACGGTTTCACATAAGGCAGAGAACCTACCCGCATTCGGTTGCGGAAATTAACCGCCACAGGGTAAACCTTGAAAAAGTCGTGGCCCGTGCAAGAGAAAACCGCTACACCGGGTTGTTTCCAATCATAGTGCGTATCAAAATACGTTTCTATCCTTTCTACATCTTCAGGCTGATTATTCTTTGCCTCACGTAGAAGTCCTTTCACCTGCAATTTGATGGTCTCCATTGGATTATGGCGCAAGTCCGTGTCTACATACAGGCTCAGGACACGGGCTCCATTGGCCGAGAAATCCAACAACTCTTGTAACTGCTGTTCGGCAAACATGAAGACCTCCTTCTTTTTTACTGAACGATAAACAGTAGATGATGCTCAGTCCCAGGGGGACTGGCTCATGCCATCAAAATCTCATCAAGGTCTCGCTCCTAAAGTAAGGGGAAGGGTTATGTATTCCCCACTGCGCCAGATGTACAGTTCGATGGTTTGTCCAACCTCGGTTTCAAAAACCAGATAGGAGATCAACTCATCAAAATTACGCACATCCAGCCCATCTACAGCTAGAATCAGGTCACCACCTTCAAAATTAGTTTCCACCCGACCAGCCAGCAAACCGGCCTGGTCAGCGGGACCTTCAGCGACAATGCTGGTGACATACACGCCATACGGTTCTGGTAAACCCAGTTGGGTTTGCACATCCAGGTTGAGGGTAGGCAAACTGACCCCAATACCCATGTAGGGATAGACATAGCGGCCATTGGTGATCAAAGATGGCACAATTCGTTTGACAGCATTAACAGGAATGGAGAAGCCTACACCAGAATTGAAACCCGTTTCGGTGCGAATAGCACTATTAACGCCTACCACTTGCCCACTTAGATTAACAAGTGGCCCACCGGAATTACCAGGATTGATGGGGGCATCTGTTTGAATGACTTGAGGTAAGGAGTAAGAACCGCCCCCATCGGCGGCCCGCTGAGATTGCAGGGTCCGGCCAACACCACTAACAATACCCAGAGACATGGAGCTTTCTTGACCAAATGGGTTGCCGATGGCGATGACAAATTCCCCCACATGCACTTCATTGGAATCTCCTAAGGTTACAGGAGAGAAATTGCCCGGTATATTAGTGACTTTGATAACGGCGAGGTCACTATCCACATCGGTACCGGTCACTTCGGCATAGGAGCGTGACCCGTCAGCAAACACCACTTCCAGATCATCGTTACCATCTACCACATGGTTATTGGTGACAATGTATCCCTCACTGTTGTAGATGAACCCGGTCCCGGTGCCCAACAAGCCAATAATATGAACGACGGAAGGATTGACGGTGTTGTAGAGGTTAACGAGTTGGTTTTGTAGATCAACGTTTACGGCTGAGGGATTGACAATGGTGGTGTTGGGGGTGGTATCGGGGGTGTTATCGGCCTGTTGGGCTTGAATCGTGGCTACCGCGGCCGCGATCAATTCTTCTTCACTGGCCCCACTTTCCCCCCCACCTGATGAGAGTGAACAGGCCAGACCTGTCATGAGCAACAGTAGTCCGAATAGAAACAAGTGAGTGAACTTTCGTGTCATCTAGGATTCCTTAGAAATGTGGATACCGAAAGAGCGGAGAGCAATTACCGGGAATGGGTCACGACCCGCATGTTGACTCTACCAGCCTTTGCGTCATTAATGTTTTAGCCGGGCTAACTCTTCGTACAATTGCCGTTCCTGGTCGCTTAATGATGTGGGTGCTTTGATCATAATGCGCACCAACAGATCGCCATACTCCTCAGGGTTGGACAATTTGGGCATACCGCGCCCGGTCAGACGGATGGTGCGGCCGCTGGATGTGTTGGGTGGAATCGTTAAACTAACGGTTCCGGGCAGGGTCTGCACCGATACTTTGCCCCCCAAAACGGCTGTAGGGATGTCTATATCCAGGTCTAGGGAGAGGTTATCGCCATCTCGTTTGTAGAGGGGATGAGGATGAACGCGTACGACCAGGAAGAGGTCCCCACCAGCCTGGCCTTTCCCACGGAGGCGCACTTTACTGCCGGTTTTAGCGCCACGGGGGATTTTGGCGGTGAAGGACTCGCTGCCCTGTTGGCTGAGGGTGCGGGTGGTGCCGTGGTAGGCTTCTTCTAAACTGATTTCAAGGGGATGTTCTATATCGCGGCCGCGGGGGGCTTGCTGTTGCCCCATCCGATCACCAAAAATTGACTGGAAAAAGTCCGAAAAGCCCGCTCCCTCACTGCCAAACAGATCCTCCATATTGACGGTCGTCCGTTGGCCTCTTCCAGGAGCACCACCAGCCCATTGTGAATAGTCAAAACCACCTGGTTGTCCGCCCATCCGACGCCAATCCTGGTAATTCTGACCTAGTTGGTCGTATTTCGTCCGGCTTTCAGGACTACCTAAGACCTCATAAGCCTCATTGATTTCCTTAAATTTCTCTTCAGCGACCTTATTGTTGGGGTTTTTATCAGGATGAAACTGCTGAGCTAACTTGCGGTAGGCACGTTTGATCGCCTTTCCGTCAGCGTTCTTGTCCACGCCTAATGTTTTGTAGTAATCCTTAAATTCCATGTCTGCAACCATGCCTTGTCAAAGTAGAAGATGCGATGCGTGTAGAAATATGGGTGAGTCGCTCTCACTAATACAGTTTTACGAAAGTAGGACGTATGTTTTTAGGACAAGTCTGCCTTCGTTTTCCGAGTCCGGGAGGGGGGATGGATCTTCCGACTAAACCGGCAAAGGACTTGTGTAAAGCTGCACATCCTTCTCCGCTTTTGATGCACCACGCTTCGTCAGTTACGAATATTTTAGAATTCGGCTCCCAATGGTGTCAAGATGGGGCCGATGTTCTTACACAATGCTAACGCAAACGTCAGACGACAAAATTTTATTCCGGTTCTTCTGTCATAGGGGGAGTAGCCAGATCGTTTGTTTCAGTTAGGGGAGAAGTTTCAACAACCGGTTCTGGTTCTAAGCCATTTTCACCCGGGGATGACGGGTTTATGTCGCTAATCGGGGTATACACAGGCCGATTGTTAATCGTGGGGGGCGTAGATAAGTAGGGATCGATTTGTCGGTTACCGCAGAAAGGACACAGGTTCCACTGTAATTCCATCAGAGAATTACAGTCAGGGCAGACCTTTTTTAATCGTGTGTGGCAATGAGGACACAACATCCAATTTGCTTCCACGGTACGAGAACAACCGGGGCAGGCGGGTCGCTCTTCAATTTCTTGAAGGAGAGCTTCTTCTTCCAGGGCACGTTCATACGCCTCGGCCAGGGTTTCCGGCGGCCGCAAAATCACATAAATAAGCAAGCCCACCGCAGGCAAAGCCGCTACAACCAGGGCCGCCAATATCTGAGCAAAAGGATCGCGGGAACGCAGGCGCATATCGCGAAAGGTCCAAATGATCAAACTTAGCCACAAGGCAGCCAGCAAGGCCCCAAAAATGGAAAAGAAAATAGTGATGTAATTAACGATAGTGTCCAGTCCCGGAATGGTCATGGATAATTGCTCCTTTGCTGATAGCGATTATAACACAATGGATGGGTGGTCACAGGGTAGGCGGCGAAACATAGGTAAATCGCCTATATCAACAAAAAGACCTCTGGTGTCGCTCAACACCAGAGGTCTTTTTTGCCCGGCAGGGCAGGCACCAGATTACTGATAATAGGGGCATTGGGCGGTAGGGGGAACGCAGGTCAGAATGGTGCTAAATACCTCACCAATTTGAGGGCCAAGTAACACCAAAGCACCCACGACAACCACGGCTACTAACACCAATGCCAGACCATACTCCAGTAACCCCTGCCCCATTTCGGATGAATTGATCATAATGACCTCCATAGAAATGAATAAATGGGGGGCAGAAAATTAATCTCTCGACGTTAACAAAAGATAAGAAAAAAGTCTATGGGATTTTAGTGTTTTAGTTGCTCCTCAGAACCATTTAAAAAATATGTAGAGCGCTTATACTCGTACAGTTTTACGAAAGGTAGACGTATATTTTTATGACCAGTCTCACCATTTGTTTATCGCCGGAAACACCCCACCCTACCCGCCCCCAGGGGCAGGGAGCTTTCTGGGCGCGGTTTTTCGGGGCGAAGGCCCCGAAAACCGCTACCCTGACCCCCTTCCCGGGGAAGGGGAGATGGGTCTTCCGACTAAACCGGCTAAGGACTTGTGTAAAGCTGAACTAGCTGTTCAACCTTTTCACAAGGTATTCCGCGGCCGCAATGGGTGTCTTCAGTACTCCGCATTATTTTGGGAATTCCGCACGTGGGCGTGGGCGGATACAGGTGGTTGATGAGGTACGTTTGCGGCCGCGTTCCTGCCTCAACCCTTTGTGAAATTGTTGACATATAGAAGAACGCCGATATAATTATCCCATCAAGAAAACAAAGGAAATCACCTGAACTCTCTGAGAGCGTTTAGCCTAATAAGCAAACGCTCTTTTTGCGCGTTTAGACTGATGTCCCCCCGTTGTTAAAGTAGTCAATCGTGAATAGTAACAGCAAGCAGTGGGATTACCCCCTGTTGTCCGCTCACTACACTGTTTACTGACAAAAAGAGGGAGGTTAAGTGGTAGAAGCAACCGATTTCCGTACGCTACGCATTAGCCTGGCTTCGCCAGACCAGATCCGTTCCTGGTCTTATGGTGAAGTCACCAAACCGGAAACCATTAACTACCGCCGTCTGCGGCCGGAAAAAGATGGTCTCTTCTGTGAAGCAATCTTTGGCCCGACCCGCGACTGGCAATGCTATTGCGGCAAATACAAGAATGTTCGTTATAAAGGGATTGTTTGTGACAAATGTGGTGTCGAAATCACCCGTTCTTCCGTGCGTCGCGAACGACTCGGCCATATTGAATTGGCCGCCCCTGTGGCTCATGTCTGGTATACCAGGCGTGTGCCTAGCTATTTGGGTCTGTTACTTAACATTTCCCGCCGTAACCTTGATCGTGTTCTTTACTTTGCTCAATACGTTGTGACCCATGTTGATGAAGAAGCGCGTCAACGGGCTTTGAAACGACTGGACGACGAACTGATCGAGTCTGAAGCTCGCCTGCTTGAGGAGACACAGGGTAGCGTCTCTTCGGCTACCACCGATGTGCGGGATCAATTGGCCGAGCTAGAAGGGGAATTAGAAAACCTCAACGCCATTTACGACGAGCGTCTCTCCACCCTGACTGATGAGATTATGCAGGAAGCGAAAGCGGTGGAGCAGCGGTTGGAGAATTGGAAAGGCGCTAAAGCCAAAGAGATGATTCTTCTGGGTGATCGGGTCATCATTGAAGAAGAAGAGAAGGTAGGCCGCGAACACCTGGTCATGGTGCAAGATTTCACCAAGGACGATCTTACTCAAGCGCAAAAAGACAACGAAGAGGATCGGCAGGCACGTTTTGCCGAACTTCAGCGGGAAATTAGCGGTTTGAAGGGTGAGTCATCCAATATTTCCTCGGAATTGCAGGATAGCATGTCGGTGAAAGTGGCACGCTTACGCCAACAACACCAGGCCACCAAGGAGACCATTGAAAACCTGGTCGAGGGCATGTTCCTCAATGAAAATGATTACCGGGAAATGAAAAGCAAATTCGGTAATGTGTTTCGGGCTAACATGGGGGCGGAAGCCTTTTATGAAATCCTGAAGAACATGGACCTGGATAAGTTGGCGAAAGAGCTGTGGCGTGAAGTGCGTACTACGCGCTCAAAACAAGCGGCTAAACGAGCCACCAAGCGTTTGCAGGTTGTAGAAGCGCTACGTCAAAGCGGCAATCGTCCAGAGTGGATGATTTTGACCGTGTTGCCAGTTATTCCCCCGGAACTGCGGCCGATGGTGCAGTTGGATGGTGGCCGTTTTGCCACGTCTGACCTGAATGACCTGTACCGCCGGGTAATTAACCGGAACAATCGGCTCAAGCGTTTGCTGGAGCTGGGTGCGCCGGATGTTATCGTGCGTAATGAAAAGCGCATGTTGCAAGAAGCGGTGGATAGCCTGATTGATAACAGCCATCGGGGTAAGGCGCTGAGTCGCCGCGGCCGCAGAGAATTAAAATCTCTCTCCGATATGCTCAAAGGTAAAAAGGGCCGTTTCCGCCGTAACCTGCTCGGTAAACGTGTGGACTACTCTGGCCGTTCCGTCATCGTGGTAGGCCCCCAACTCAAAATGGGTGAATGTGGTTTGCCCAAAACCATGGCTTTGGAGCTATTCCGCCCGTTTGTCATCAGCAAATTGATCAAATACGGCCATGCCAGCAACGTGAAAGGGGCGCGCCGTGTCATTGAGCGCCAGCCCCCTGAAGTATGGGAAGTCCTGGAAGAAGTCATTCAGGGTCGGCCGATTCTGCTCAACCGTGCGCCTACCTTACATCGTTTGGGTATTCAAGCCTTTATGCCCAAACTGGTAGAAGGGAAAGCCATCCATTTGCATCCCCTGGTCTGTGCGGCGTTTAATGCTGACTTTGACGGTGACCAGATGGCTGTACACGTACCTTTGTCGGACAAAGCCGTGGAAGAAGCCATTTCTTTGATGCTTTCTACCCACAATCTGTTGCGTCCCTCTGACGGACAGCCCATTGTTGGCCCCTCAAAGGACATGGTGTTGGGAGTCTATTACCTGACAACCATGTTCGACGGTCTCAAGGGTGAGGGGCGTCTGTTCGGAACTTTGGATGAAGCCGAATATGCCTACCATATTGGTCTGGTAGATATTCACGCCAAAATTAAAGTACAGACGGACACGTACTATCAAGACGATGGTGAACGATACGCCGATGGCAAATCCCGCCGACGAATCATCGAAACTTCGCCAGGGCGCGTTATTTTCAACAAAGAACTGCCCCCGGAGATGCACTTCGTTAACAAAGTGCTGGACAAGGGCGAAGTGAATCACGTTGTGGACCGTGTTTATCGCCGCTTAGGTGTTGAGGCCACAACAGATGTGGTCGATCGTATTAAGAACATTGGCTTCAAATATGCCACCCGCTCAGGTGTTACCATTGCTGTGGCTGACCTCATCATTCCTGAAGAACGTCAACCCTTGCTGGATGAAGCTCGGAAGCGAGTAGACGAAATTGATCGTCAATACCGCCGGGGTTTGTTAACGGAAGAAGAACAATATCAACGTACCATTGAGCAATGGCTGGGTGCAAAAGATGCCGTGGAAAAAGCGGTGCGCAAAGCCATTGACCCGGCTGGCCCAATTGCCATGATGGCTATTTCTGGGGCAACCAAAGGTGGTTTCGGTCCTATCACCGACCTGGCCGGTATGCGTGGTCTGGCGGCTGACCCGCAGGGGCGGATCATCAAAGTGCCGATCCAGTCCAATTTCCGTCACGGCCTGACGACGATGGAGTATTTCATCTCGACCCACGGTTCGCGGAAGGGTTTGGCGGACACGGCTCTGCGTACTGCCGATGCTGGTTATCTGACCCGTCGCCTTGTTGATGTGGCTCAAGACCTTATCGTGGCGGCGGATGATTGTGGTACTGAAAAGGGTATCTGGGTACGGCGCGTAGACAACTTTGGCCGCCAAACCATGTCGGAACGACTGTATGGGCGTTATGCCGCTTCTCAGGTTATTCATCCTGAGACGGGTGAAATTCTTATTGAAACCGGTCAGTTGTATACCGAAGAGTTAGCCGAAGCCGTTGATACCACGGGCATTGCTGAAGTGTTGGTCTTTTCGGCCATGACTTGTGAGATGGAACGAGGTATTTGTGCCAAATGTTATGGCATTGACATGGCCTCTGGTACACCGGTAAAGATGGGTGTGGCTGTTGGTATTATGGCGGCTCAATCTATCGGTGAGCCGGGTACACAGTTGACCCTGCGTACTTTCCACACGGGTGGTATGGCGCGTTCCGGTGGTGGTGACATTACCCAGGGTTTGCCCCGGGTGGAAGAGCTGTTTGAAGCACGGCAACGGCCCAAGGGTGAAGCCGTGATGACCGAAATTGGTGGCGTGGTTGAATTACGCGTCGTTGATGGGGTCCGTCATGTCTTTGTCACGGATACCCACATCCGTGAAGATGCTTTTGAAACGCCTGCGGGTTGGACTCTAAAAGTATCTGACAATGATCGGGTTGAAGTAGGTGATGTTATCCTGGAGCGGGAAAACGAAGTCGTTACGGCGCAACATGCGGGCCGCGTGGTTAATGATAAAACCGGTTTGCGGGTGATGTGGGAAAGCCGTGATGAACGTGACTATGATATTCCGGCGGGTGTCCGTCTGTTGGTTAATGAAGGCCAACGGGTTGAAGGGGCCGACCAATTGACAGAAGGGGCCAAGAACCCGCACCGCATTCTGGATATTCAGGGGCGTGATGCCGTGACCCAATATCTGCTCCGTGAAGTGCAAAAAGTGTACCGCCCGCAGGGCCAGAACATCAACGACAAACATTTCGAGGTTATTATTCGCAAGATGCTGAGCAAGGTTGTGGTGACGGCTTCCGGTGATACGGAGATGTTGCCGGGCGACTTAGTAGAAGCAGAAACGTTCCAGCGGATTAATCGCGAGATTGTGGACGAAGGTGGTCAGCCCGCTCAGGCTCAACCAGTTTTACTCGGTATTACGAAGGCTTCGCTCAATACGGAAAGCTTCCTGTCGGCCAGTTCGTTCCAGCACACGATTAAGGTGTTGGCTGGTGCGGCGATTGCCGGGAAGGAAGATCAGCTGATGGGGCTGAAGGAAAATGTCATTATCGGTAAGCTGATTCCGGCTGGTACTGGTTTCCGCACGGGCAAGGATGAGTACAGGTCGTTGGCGGAAGTGCCGGTTACCTCATCTTCCATGTTGATTGATGATAATACTGATGACGATATTTTGGCGGCGATTGCCGCGGCCGCGGCCAATGCGCGTAGTCGCCAGGCGTTGCCGGAGCCAGAAGTCGAATTGGAAAATGATGATCTCCTGGAAGATTACAACCGTTACGAAGACCAATTTGAAGCCACGGTAGATGATGAAGCGCTTGATGAGTAGGGCGCCAGGTAGCATTTTTGATTGACGATTTTAGATTTACGCTTGTGACTGGACAAAGCATCGTCAACTGTTTTAGGTGTTTTAGTCAAAGGGGCGGTCTGGGTTAACCAGACCGCCCTTTTTTTCGCCTCCCCGGTTCCTTTTCCATGTCAGTTGTTTATTCTGATAGGCGTTGTTCGTGTTAAACTTGTATTTATGAAGACAAATAGACAGGCGAACTGGCTGACGTTGTTGGGGGGATTGGTGGTGTGTGGGGTGTTGCTGGCGGCCGCGGCCGCGGGTATTCTCGTCTATCGCGTCCTTTCACCACCGGCATCCCCAGTGGAATTAACTGGCTTCACTTCGGGTCTCAGTCAGAACGGGGTGTTGATTACTTACATCCACCCTGGTAGTCCGGCGGAACAGGCCGGATTGCGTCGGGGGGACATTATTCTTTCCGTGGCGGGGCATCCCGTGAATGAAAGAGCGTCATTACGTGATCGGATAGCCGCGCAAGGCCCCGGGGCGGCTGTGACGTTGAGTGTTTTGCATGGGGATGAATTACGCAATGTTGTGGTGACGCTGGCCGAAGTAGCTCCTTTACTGGGTGTAGATGGGTTGGGGAGTGGCGAAACGTCCGCGGCCGCGCCACCAGAATCGGATGCCCCGGAGCCAACGTCTTTTTCACCACCGGCCCTGGTCGTGACCGTTGTAGCCGGTAGCCCGGCCGAACAGGCGGGGCTGAAGCCGGATGACCTGATCACGGCGATGAACGATCAACCCATTAACACGACTGAAGATGTGACCGAGGTGATAGAGAGGCAACGGCCTGGGGATACGCTTCAGTTGATAGTACAGAGGCAGGGGATTACGGTCATCATCAATGTGACACTGACGGCTCATCCCGATGATCCGGCCAGAGCGTTTTTGGGGATTAGTTTGCCACCGCTTAGTCCGTGAACGGGGCTGGCTATGCTGTTGTAGCATGAGCCGAAGAGGGTCGCCTCTAGAGGGTGGATCGCCCGGCGAAAGCACAGCAGCAGGGGCGGCGGGGGCGCCGCGTAAAGATGAGGCGATACGTTGCAGTTGGTTACCTCAATGGATAAGCCGGAAACAAACCGATTATCAAGAAGGTAGTCAGGCAAAACCGTCCAATTTTATGAAGATGTGGAAGGTGGATCGCGGCCGCGTTCCCCCACCTTACGCAAAACGCCAAAACGGGGTGTTCAAACCCAGTTGCGCAAAAATTTGGTGCGCTTCCTCTCTCGTACGCCCTGTAAAATGCTCTGACATTCGGTCGCTGTACCACAGTTTGGATAGTTCCCATACCTGGCCTATGGTCAGAATCTCCCCCGCTGGCATGTTATGTGCCTCACACCACCCGTTCGCTTCCTCTTTCGACCGAAAGAGCAAGATGTTGGCTCAAGTGTAAACCAGGTCATCGTACCATTGTTGGCAGGGTAGGGGAAAGTAGACCAACCAATCTGGTTCAGTCACCACGCCATTGAGAACTCCGAACGAGAGTGTTTGCCCATCACCTGGGTGATTGGCCTCGATATCTACATCAAGGTTGAGCGCGGCCGCGATGCCTAGCGTGTCCCAGGCACAGTTGGCCCACCACACCTTCTCGCCCGCCCTGACCCGATAGTTTGTCGGCACAGCCGAAAAAGGATTGGCCATGCGAATCTGGCCTGTCGTAATGTCCAGGAAGATCATGTGCCGATCGTGCAGGCGATGGAAAGCGGCATCCACGTCTTCTCGCGTCATCCTTAACCGTTCGGCGATCACTTGGGACGAGGGTGGTTGGCCCTGAGCGGCAAAAAACTGATAAATCTGATAGCGTATCTGAAGATCGGAGTCGTGATTGTTATTGGGCATAATAGTTTGGACCACCAACATTTAGGGTCTGGAAGGGAGGGGGGCCCCGGGCCCCGGGGGGGGGGGGGGGCCGCCCGGGGCCCCCCCCCCCGGGAATTTTTTTTCCCCCCCCCTTAGATGTTGGAAGTGGCTATTGCTCTACGACGGTAAGCCAACGACGGCGGTCTTCTGCTTTTACCGCCCGTTCTGCTTCACGCATGAGTTTGGTGAGACTGTGGGAGCAACGGAGTGGGGCGCTGGGTAGGATATACCGGTCTGGTAAGGGGGTGGGCTGGTGGTTCAGGGCCTGGTTGAAACAGGGCGACCAACGCTGAATCAGTTCGGCTTCGGCCATGTTGAGGTTGTGTTGAAGTGGGGCAAATTGGCTGGCCTGGGAACTCAGCAGGTCAATCTGGTAGTTGAGGGATTTGGGCCAATTGCACAAAATAAACCGGCCAATGACACTGCGGCCGCGGAACCCATGGCGTATATGTTCCCAGACCCGATCAAAGGCCACATAAGATTGTCCCACGTAGAAGGCCAGGGCATCATCCCGAAACAGATACAAGTCCAGCCTGCGCCATTCCGGTGGGCAATGCTCCATCAGCATGAATTGTTTAACAGGAAGCGTCACCACCAAATCATCACTCATTGTCTTATCAAACGAAAAAGGATAACTGCAAAAACCGCATACCGGCGAATATCTGACTGATTCGTTCTGAGGATAGTGTGCCGATGTATTCCCCTAAGCGACTCTTTTCCACCGTTGACACTTTAGAAACGACGACAGCACTTTGTTTGGGTAAGTTGGCTTCTCCGACTTCCAGTAATACGTTGCCCGGTGCGTTGAACTGCTTGCGATTGGTTGTCAAGGCACACACGACGACGGTGGGAATGCGGCCGCGATTCAACACATCATCCTGAATAATCACGTAAGGGTGGGGATGCTCTCCTAGTTCCGGGGCTTGAATCCAGTAAATGTCCCCTTGATAAAGTGCGGTTACTGTTCTGTCATCGGGTAAAGGGCGGGCCTGATGACGCTCGACGAAATCGGTCAGGGCGACTTCGATCAAATGCGCAGGGGGGATGTTTAGCGGCCGCGCCAACCTCTCCGCTTGCTCCCAAACTGCCTGCCGCACAGAAACGGTTATCGTTACAGTTGAATCCATGGTGCAGAACCTTTGGCTATACTGCCAACGGGCATCATCTGACATTTTTTCGCCCTGTCGCCGCGTCGCCTTGTCGCCGCGTCGGTAGCGTGACCGTCAGGTGGCCTCTTGAAACCTGGCCCCGACGGATAGTTCGCCGCTGGAAAGCACGTCGGCGCGTAACCCGGCGCGATGCAACCAATGTTTGATGACTTGTGCCGGTGACAACGTGGCCGAAGACAACGCTTCACCTAATCCCATGCAGGGTTCACAGAGTTCCACGCCGCGAAAGCGCATCTGGCCGACGGTGAACTCCTGGCCCACCAGTTCGTTGAGGCGGACACCCCTGGTGACCACGTTGCGGCGGGTGATGGAAAGGTCAATTGGACGTTGGTACGCGGCCGCGAACCCCTCTATCTCTTCGGCTTCAACAAAGGTGATGTTCTGGCCCGGCTCGTCCTGCGCGCCGTAATACCGGTCGCCCTCGATTCCGGCCCCGGCGACCACGCGCACGGATTGATGTTCAACCTGGGACGTACTGCCCGGTGGGCAGGTAAAGATGTGTTCGATGGTCATGAATTCCTCGTAGGGGGGTGCGGCCGCGCCGATGCGTGTACCGCCCAAATAGTGATGATTACACCCGTTTTGCGGGGCGGGCCTGTGCAGGTAATGGTATCATGCCCTTGGCAGGGTGTAAATTTTTGGGGGTATGTGGGGGAACGCGGCCGCGGACTTCTGCTTAAGTTATCGGCAAGAAAACAGGATAACGGATGAGTTAGGTGACATTCCAGGATACGCGCTCGCGACGTAGGGTCGAAGCGCTTGTTGGGCAGGGCAGACAAGCCGTCACGCCCGTCAGCAGTTGAACACCGACCAGCAGATGTCGTTTCTGAGCCGCTGGTCGTCC
>JADJUV010000061.1 GCA_016716885.1 Candidatus Trichofilum aggregatum
TATAATGGGGCTGTTGTATTTAGCTGGTTTGACAATGACAACGTATGTCTACAATTCATAGAATCCTTTGATGCGCTTCCAGACGATCAAAAAACCCACGCAATAGTAAGATTTGCATTCGAGCGCTTTGAGAATATCTTTATGAATCCGGATTGGTGGGAACAATTACCACCAGAAACCCAGGACTGGATAATAAGAAGAATGGATTCTTTTACACATCCTTACTACCAACCCTCTCTAACTAATTTGTGTGATGATGGAGTAAGGGCCGTATCATGGGTATTGACTTCTACAGATAAGAAACTTTAGATTTTCTTTATGCTCGTTTCTTATCAGCTAATCCCAATTATGAAAAAAGACCTGGCTCAGTGCCAGGTCTTTTTGCATACGTAGGATTACGCTAATCTCGATTATTCAAAATGGCTGTGAATCCGCACCACAAACGGGACATTTCTCCAGGATGGGGTTCGTTTCCTTGCCACACTTCCAACACGTTTCCTCTTTGGCGATACGGTAGAGAATGAACTGACTCATGGGGTAATTACTCCTTCTTGCTTCAGACCGGCTGAAGGGACAGGGAAAAAGAAAACAGAATCCTTATGGTTGGCACACACATCAGCCTGGATAGGCAGGGGCGGAAACTGGGTGGAGGTCTTGAGCCAACCCGCAAACAGGGCGGGCTCAGGGCAATAACGGCATGGGGTGGTGGGGATGTCATCCTCTTCGTTCATTATAAACTCGGAAACGCGGCCGCGACCGGACGCGGCCGCGCTATGAATTAGTTGGCGGCGACAGCCTGGCCACGACGGGCACGGGCAGCGGGTTGGCTCTTGGCCTGGGGCTTGTGGGTGGCCCACCAGGTACGCAGACCGGCGCGGCTGATGGGGCTTTTGCCTGCGTGGGCACGGCGCCAGGCATCAAAGGCAGTGCGCTCCTCGGCGGTCTCGGCCAGCTTACCGTTCAGGTAGCGGCATCTCAAAGAGGTTCGCCGGTGGGTGGGGGGACGCGGCGACAGGGGATGGGGCGAGGGGGACCGGGGGGGCATCGAGGACGCGGCTGAAGCGGACTTCTGGCCCCATCTGGGTATCCTTGCCATCACGGGTGAGCATCAGGAAGGGCGGGCAGGGGCGGTAAATGCCCATCTCTTCGGCTTCGGGCCGGTCGGGGTTGCCCCGTTGGGCGGTGGGGGGCACGTTGGTGTCTATGAAGGCGGGGAGCTGGGCGAACTCTTCCTGGTAGACGCGGCAGACCTTGAGCTTGAGCCGGTCGGTGGCAGGGTAAAGGATGATGAAGGCGTCGCCTTTCTTGGTGCGGCCGTAGGCGTAGCCACCGACACGGTGAATCTTTTCGCCATTGATGAGCAGGTCAACCAGGCGACTCAGGCGGGATAGTTCGGCCTGTAGGGATTGGATGGTGGGGGTGGTCATGGGGATTCTCCTGTAAGAATGTTTAACCGCAGAACGCTGATAGCGCAGAGAAAGATTAGAAGCGGGGGCCTTTGTCGCTGTACGCGGCCGCGACTTTATCGGGGCGGATGGTGGGGGCGGCGTTGGCCATGGACTTGAGGACGTAGGCCTGTGCGCCCAGGGCTGAGTTGCAGTATTGCTGGAACCGGCGCTGGCCAGCATTGGCCCAGGCGGTGGAGCGTTGGCGGTAATAGGCCCTGTCATTGTCCCATTTGCGCTCGGAGCAAGCAGTCAGGTCATAGCATTGCTCGCCGTTGTCGTCGAGACGTTCGCCTAGCTCAAAGGTGCGGCCGCAAAACCGGCAATTCGTGCGGACCGGCTGGCGGCTGATGCGGGCCAGGGCGTCCATGATGTCGGCGATAGCACGCGCCAGGCTTTCGATGGCTCGCTGAGCCTGGTCAGCCCAGATGTGCTTGCAGTAGGGATGGTCGTTGTGTTGGGCCAGCTTGCGTTGGTAGGCTTCGCAGGTGCAGGTGGTGATACGGGTTTGGGGGTTGACGGGGCGCATGTTGGCGTCGTATTCCCAGTTGGTGAAGTCGGTGACGTATTCCCAGGCTACCTGGTAATCTTCCCCTTTGGGGTTACGGATGGTAGAGCGGTGAAAACCGTTGGGGAGATAGTTGAGGGAAACGCGGCGCGGCCACCACTTCAGCCCCGCCAGGCGACGGCGGCCAGGTGGGGGTTCTTCTCGGCGGTGCGGTGGGCCAGGCAGTAAGCGGGGTGGCTGTCGAGAGGGACTTTGGCCTGAAGACGGCCATTCCAGAATTCGTATTGCTGGGCGGTGGGGTTGAGGCGGATGGTGTAGGGATGGTTGACAGCGGGGGAAGGTTGATCTAACATAATATCATTCTCCTTTGTGAGATACGGAACCCCCTAGCGCGAAGTTTTCCAGACCGTTGCGCGGGGGTTTTGCGTTTCAAATACAGGAGTATATTAGCACTTGTGCTAATATATGTCAACAATTTAGCAAATATAATAGCACATTCGCTAAATTGATATTGACAAGTGTTGAGTGGTCGTGCTAAGATTCTGGCAACTTTTAGCCAAAGGGAGTGTGAGGGTAACGATGGCTCAAATCGAAGTACGTTTCAGCAATCTCTTGGCACAGCTTGAACTCAAAACGGGATATCGGCCTTCCCAACGGGAAGTGGCCGAAAGTATCGGCGTAGCAGAATCCACCTTGTCACGATTCGCTCAAGGCAAGACTGGAAGATATGACGAGGACATTTTAATTAAGTTAGTTGATTACTTTAATGAGCGACTAGAGGATGGTTGCACATTGTCTGACCTGCTAGCATACCCCCCCGTTCGACGCCAAGAGATCGCGATGGTCGCATACGCGGCCGCGTAAAATAAAAAGACCAGGTGTTCAGACCTGGCCTTTCTTCGGTTCGAGCGTTTAAGCCCTCGCCTTTATGCACCCCAGCCCTTCCTGGCCTCAGAAACCCGAAGGGTAGGGGAGTTGTGACCGGCCTAAGCCGGGTAGAACCTTTAAAACTATTGCAACGCAAAGAAAATGCCGTTGGTTGCCGTGCCTAGTAAGAGCATAGGCGTAAGGGATCGTTAATGCCAACTGGCATGGCGAACCACCCATCAGCTTTCCCGCCGGAAAGTAATTGAAAGTCAAAATCTGGCTCTAGACAGCATGGGGAATACGTGAAGGTATCGAAGTATTCAATGATGCTTCCGCTCGTGACGATGGATGCACCATTTTTGCTGATTTCCAGTACCCCTTGATCTGCTCCGGTGTAATTGACCTCAACGTGCATCAGTACGAATTCAAAACCTGCTGGCGGCGGGTCATTAAAGCGATTGGCCGCTTGAATCCGTTGCAAGGCTATATCCCCTCTGATTGATTCCAATATTGTGAAGGTGAACTCAATTACTCCATCCTTTACAAGTGCGGCTGATTGCCCTAAAGGATAAGGTAAGTTGCTTGTCCCAAGTCGAGCCACAGGTGTTGCAGTAGCGGTCGGGTGGGCGTTCTGGTTGGGTGTTACCTGAACGATCTTCGTTACCTCAATCTCAACTATGCGTGTTACCTCTACTTCAACGGTTTCAACAACTTGTCGAGTGACTTCCCACTTCAACAGTTACAGGCAACTCGGCAATGACCGTCTCTCTAACAGTTACGATTTCTGGTTCTGCAGTGCAGGCGGCAATCAAGATGATGACTAAAAGGAAATGAGGGGTATGGTTTAACTTTTCATAATTGTGTCCTTTAAACTTTAGCAACTCGGCCGCGAAAGCGACCTAAGTGTTAACTTTAACAGTACCCACGTATCGGTTATTCGCGGCCCGGGCTTCATGCCCCGTCGCTTTAACAAGTCCCTGTTCCCGGTAGCAACTTATCCCCAATTGTTCTAATCCACCGGGTGGGGCAACAGATAATTTATAAATGCTGTAGCAAATTGAAGTCGTCGAAGATTTAAAAAGAGGGTGACTACGGCCCCAGTCCCGGCCAGGATGTCGAGGCCGCAGTCATGTTCCCTAGCACATTAAGAACTGAATACAAAAACAGGCTTAAAGGCTAAAGGCGGAGAGGGTGGGATTCGAACCCACGATCGGTTTCCCGAAACGCGATTTCCAGTCGCGCGCACTAGACCAGCTATGCGACCTCTCCTCAAAGCAAGGTGGAATTATAACAAGGCTACGATAACAGTCAACATTGACGTTTAAGGAGAAATGGGTATACTTCTCCGGCTTACACACCCGGTAAGCCATGTTTTACAGAAATCTCCCCCACACTTGCTGGGATCCATTTGAGGGAAATAACCATGAGTGAGCGTTTGATGATTGCGGCCGCGCCGCGCACTTTGATTGGCAAACAAGTTCGACAATTACGCCGTGACGGGTACATCCCGGCGGTTATCTACGGCCAGGGCGAACCAGAACACATCCAACTGGAAAACCTGCCCTTACGCCGGGTGCTCCGTCACGCCAGTACCACCCACCTGATCAACCTTGATGTGAACGGCAAAATTCGTACTGTCTTAGCCCGCGAAATTCAAGCCCATGTCACTCGTGGCGATCTGGTTCATGTAGACTTTTATGAAGTCAACATGTTAGAGACGATTACCTCTACCGCTGAACTGGTCATGACAGGTAAATCTGCCCCCGCAACCCGTGGTGGCGGTACCGATGTGTTGATTCTGCACAATGTGGACATCGAATGTCTACCCGACAATCTGGTTTCTGAAATTGTCGTTGATATGAGCCGCATCAAACGAGCTGATGATGTCCTCTATTTGAAGGATATCCCCGCTCCCGAAGGTGTCACTATCCTCACCGACCCGGAAATGCTGGTCGCCCGGTTTGAATATGAATTAACGGGTGCCGGAACAGACGAGGACGCGGAAGACCTGAGTTCCCCCGGAGCTGTCGAAGTCATTCGCAAGGGTAAAGAAGAAGACGAAGAGTAGTTCTCCTCGCTTCGTTTATAACAACATTAGCCAAAAAGGCTGGAATCATCTTCCAGCCTTTTTATTTCCCCAGCCGATTGCTTACTCGCCAAAGGGTAATTGACTCCTTGTTCACCCTTTCCAATCCGGTAGACCAACTTTTTAAGGCACAAGGAATATACTGACAATGGGCATAATCTGACATTTTTGGTTCTACCGGTTTTATCGGAGCAGAGCAGTGAGCATCCCCAGATGCAAACGGGTGGTCGAGAGAGGATGGATGCATCTCAGAGGTAGGCAATTACCTTATTTATTTTCCCTACACCAAGGAATGGGAATAAAATAACGGCTCATTGGGAATTCAGGGGTAGACATCCTATGTAAGGGCAACCCTTGTGGTTGCCTTCGCCTGGGCAGGCAGAGGCCAGCCCCGATTACCCCGCGAAATCCCAAAGACTCAAAATACCTACACGAATGGTTTAATGGCTAGAGATTGAACCAATCAACCTGCATCGCGTATCTAATCCGCGCCCCCAAGGATAATGACCGAATGTCTGACTGGTTACGATGGCTGATAGTAGGATGGATTTTGCTCGCGGCCGCGACCTTACGCCTCACGGGTCTGGCCTGGGATGAATTCCTCCACTATCACCCGGATGAAAGGTTTATTACCTGGGTGGGTACAACGATTGAATGGCCCGAACAATGGTCCGCGGCCGCGTTTGATCCCCAGCGCTCCTCGTTTAACCCTTATTATTGGCCCGCCGAAACAACCACCTCTGGCGTCCTGGTTCCCCAGGCCGAACCGCGCCGCTTTGCCTACGGCCATTTCCCGCTTTACCTGGGGGTCGCGGCTACCCGGCTGGCCGAATGGGCGGCCCCGCGTCTGGCCCCCTTACTCCCGGCCGATTGGCTCTTTACCCAGGCGGTGCTCAACCAAAACGGCCAGATTGAGTTTGATCATATCGTCGCCGTGGGGCGTGTGATAACGGCTTTATTTGATGTGGGTACGGTCTGGTTGGTGTACCGCCTGGGTCAACGGCTGTACGGTGAAAGCGTGGGACTGCTCGCGGCCGCGTTCCTGGCCCTGAATGTCATGCACATCCAACTGGCCCATTTCTACACCGTTGATCCGTTTCTCACCTTTTTTTGTGTCGCCTGTCTCTATTTTTTACTCCTCAGTCAACCCGCAGACACGTCAAAACACACCCCTGCCCCAGCCAACGGAACCCGGCCCATCGGGCGTTCACTCGTCTATTTTGGCCTCGCGGCCGCGATGGCTGGTTTGGCTGTAGGGGCCAAATTCGCCGCTATCTTGTTGGTGCTACCCATTGCCCTGAGTTGCTGGTTGGACCGGTCGCGGCCGCGTTTCCAACGTCTTTTGCTCCTGCTCATGGCCGGGCTGGTGGGTTTCCTGGCCTTTTTTCTGACCAACCCTTTTGCCGTGCTGGATCAAACCTGTGAAGCCATCACCCCTGCCGTAAGCCTGGGGTCAGTGCATATACCGGCGTTGAATTGGGGTTCTTGTTTCCTGGAAAATGTGGTGCGCCAGGGCGTTATGGCCAACGGGCAAAGCGATTTGGGGTTTACCCGTCAATATAGTGACACAACCCCGTATCTTTATTTCCTGGAGATGCAACTGAAGTGGGGCATGGGGCCGTTGTTGGGCGCGGCCGCGTTCCTGGGCCTGGTTTACCTCAGCTTCCGGGGCCTAAAAACTATCCCCCTATTCTCTAAAAAACCGGCCTGGACCAGACTCGGTCAGGCTGAAATCATATTACTGGCCTGGGTTGTGCCTTTCCTACTCTCAACGGGTAACTTTTTTGTCAAGTTTATGCGTTACCTGCAACCGGTTACGCCCTTTTTGATGCTGTTTGCGGCCGCGATGGTATGGCAGGTGCGGCCCAAAGGGTTACGAAATGGGATCGCGGCCGCGGTTTTACTCAGCACCACCTTATACGCTCTCGCCTTCACCAACATTTATCAGGAACGTCATCCCTGGGCCGCGGCCTCAGCCTGGATTTACCAGAACATCGAACCAGGAGCGAAACTTTATACCGAACAATGGGACGATCCCTTACCCACTAATCTGGACGACGAAACCCCCGCACAATTAGCCAGCCAATACCCCACCCCGCTAGAGCTGACCTGGCTCACCTACCCCGATGCTCAAGACACCCAGGCACGCCTTGAGCAAAATTTAGCCCTGGTAGCCGAGGCCGATTATCTGGTCATTTCTTCCCACCGGGTGTATGGAGTCATACCGCGCCAGCCAGAACGATTCCCCCTTTCCGGCCAATTCCATCAGTTACTCTTCAGCGGCGCTCTGGGTTATGAGCCGGTTTATGTGGGCACAAGAATGCCCAACCTGGGCGGGTTTTATTTCAAGTGGGATACCTTTGCCTGGTCTGGCCTGACACCCCCCCCGCTGGTTCGTCAATACCTGAACGATCTACCCGGCTTAACCTTGGGCCGGGCCGATGAGAGTTTCACCGTGTACGATCAGCCTCTGCCCATCATTCTCGCCAATGTGCAACACCTTTCCCCCGCTGAACTTCTGGCCCATTTTGATTTAGGAACACAAAACAAATAAATAGGCATCGCTGATCGTTGGGGGTATTGGTTCGTAGTGACCGCTTTAGCGGGCTAGTACCAGCCCGCTAAAGCGGTCACTACGAACAATATCTTTTTCTGATTAACGTAGATTTTTCATTTCTCATCCGTGTTCCTTCCTATCCGTGTTTCCTTTTAGCCTGCAGCGCGGCGGAGCCTACAGTACTATTTTCGTAGGAGTTCCCATGAGCCTACAGTGCACCAAGAGGGATGAAAACAGTGAGTAGGCGAGTAGCGAGTGAACGCCCACTCGCTACTCGCAAACACGCAAACTCATTTTCGCAGAAGTGACACCAGGGTAGTTCTTTCTTCCTATTCTTCTCGATTTACCCCATTTGGAATCAGTTTGGAATCAGTTTTTTGTTAGACTCCCCTTGTGTGATGCGTAACCAGTAAAACTTGAGCAAAAGGAGTAATTCAATGGCTGTCCAATATTTTCAAAATGATTCCCGCTGGGAAAAAAAGCCGTTAGGGTTTAACCCCAACGCCACGATTCGTGATTTTGGCTGTTTGTTGACAAGTATGACCATGGTCGCCAACCATTTTGGGGGTGACTACACCCCTGAGAGCTACAACGAAGTCATGAAACAGAATGGCGGCTATAGCCCCGGCCAACAATGGATTAAGACCTTCGCCATCACTAAAGTTTTGCCCAGTATCAAATATCAAAAAGGTGTAGGATGCCCGAATAGCCCTGCCCCTATGGCGGACATTGATGCCGGGTTGGCCGCAGGTTCACTCGTCATCGTGAACGTGGATCGGGATGCCAAGGATACAACTTTCTCACCAGCCGATGGGCATTGGGTGGTTATTCACAAAAAACAGGGCAGTGATTATCTCATCTGGGACCCCTTCCAATCAGCCGGGGCTGCGGAAACGCTGATAGGCAGATATGGTTTCGGCTTTAAGAACGCCTCTCAGATCATTAAACAGGCCATCTGGTTTGGTACGAATGATTTCCCGGCCCAGCCTTCGGCGCCAACTGCGCCCGCCAAACCCGCACCACCCTCTACCCCAACCCAACCCGCCTCTACGTCTACCCCGTCCCAACCGGCATCCAACGTCCAGGCCGTGCAACCAACCGTGGATCAGTTAGCCCTACGCCGGGAACCGGTTTCTAACCCGGCCAACATCGTCAAGCTGTTGGCTAAAAATGCTGTTTTGCGTGTGCTTGCAGGGGGAGAGAAATTGGGCCAGCAGAACCAATGGCTCAAAGTACGTGATGCCGCTGGTGATGAAGGGCATGTGGCAGCCTGGTATGTGAAGGCTACAACCGCCTCGGCACCTACGGCTCCGGCGACACCGCCGACAACCACGACCGGTCAACTTACTGTTACCACCACAGGGGATCAGGTCTCTTTCCGCACGCAGCCCCTGGTCGCCGAGAATACGCTGATCCGTTATCTGACCAAAGGCACCAAACTAACGGTGACAGAGGGGGGCAATGCCTCAACCAAGATTGGTGTACAGAATCAGTGGCTCAAGGTGCGCGCGAGCGACAACAAAGAGGGTTACGTGGCGGCCTGGTTTGTCGTGTAAGGGGGTGTGGCGATTCGATGAGAGCGGCCAACCGGGTAAACGGTGGGGAGTGCAGTTGGCCCCCGGTCTGGCCGCTCTTGGCAGACATCAGTTTAAGGGGGGGGGGGGGGGGGGGGGGTTAAAAGCCATAACCGCCTGATTAGAGGCAACCTGAAGAAACAGCGTGTGCGTCGTTTCGTGGCTGATTTGCCGGGCCAGGGCTTGAATCTCAGCCTGGGCCTGGTCAAGCAGGGATGAAGCCCGTTTGTCACCTAAGGCATCCAGAACGCGCACGCAGGTGTGGTAGATCCAGGCTGTTTCCGTAAACCCCTCCAGCACATTGCCCGCCGCTAAAAACTGTAAGATGGAGTCGCACCAGGCCAGGGCGATCGGCAACTCACCCAGGCCATAACTGATTTCGGCCAGACCGGCATAGGCTTCCATGGCTAATTGAGGATGATTGCTGGCTGAGCTACAGGTGATGGCTTCGCGATAGGCGGCTCTGGCCCCATGCTGATCCCCCGCGGCCGCGAGCAGTCGCCCCTTCGTACAGCTCAAATACCCCAGGCAACTGACCATGTTGCGTCGGCGGCAAATAGTTTCACAAGACCGGAGCATTTCCCAGGCCAGATCAGTTAACCCTGTTTGCCAATAGAGACGGGTCAGTCCTTCTAAAACATGGGCTTCCATTACCACATCACCCACTGCACGAAAGGTTTGCAGGGCCGCATTTTGGTAGGTAAACGCCTGGGCATAATCACCAAAACGGCGAGCCAGATCACCCATATTATTTTCCAAACGAGCCGTTGTCAGCGGATTGGCAAATTGACGGCTATAGGTAAATGATTCTTGCCAATATTTATAGGCTTGCCATAACTGGCCTTCATAAAAGGCGACTCCCGCCGCATTTTGGATCACTTCGTTTTTTAACCAGCTATCATTAAGCTGATGAGCCAGTTGTAGCGCTTCATCCAGATAGGCGTTGGTTTGTACCAGCGGCCGCACCAATTGTCGTAGACAATCAACCATCAACCGGCGGTGCCCCGCCTGACGAGCCAGGTCCGTTCCCCTGGTCAGGGCTTCAAGCGCTTCCTGACTGCGGCCGCGAACAGTCCAGACTGTTCCCTGCACACACAAAACCTGGCCCAACGTAGCCTGATCCTGGCTTCGTTGACCCAAACCCCAGGCCCGATCCGCGGCCGCGACCGCATCATCGAGCGCCCCCAAACGCGTATGAAACACAGCTTGCTCAGCCCATAGACGCCCAGCCAGGGTCAAACAGGCCGCGGCTTCACGGGTTGGCTGATAGGTAGCATGGGCTTCAATCTGCTCCGCGGCCGCGCCCAGATCAAACACCGCCGTCGTCGCCAGCCCGGTAATGGTGTAATACCGACGCAACGCGGCCGTGGCTTCCCCCAAACCACGGGCACACCCCTTATTGGCTGCCCAGTGCCAGGCCTTGCGAATATTGCTTAGTTCGGCTCCCACCAGCGGCAAAATGGTGATCGGCTCAGGCCCACAAAGAAGGGGCTGCTGCGCTTTGAGCCAATCCAGATAATACGTGGCGTGTGCTTCGGTGCAATCATCCGAGGCCGATAAATGGGCCTGGGCAAACTGCCGGATCAACTCATGCATGGCAAAACGACCATCCGCCTGCCGTTCGATAAGGGTGTGTTGGTGCAAATGATGCAACAATGAGGGCGCAGCGGTAGTAATCGCCTGGGCCGCTGCTTCTGTCCAACTCCCTTGGAAGATCGATAGTTGGGCTAATAATCTTTGCGCCGCCGGAGTGAGCAAGGCGTAAGACCAGCTCAAGACGGCGGTTATGCTCTTTTGCCGATCCGCAACATCCCGATAAGCGGTATGCAGCCGGGCAAAATGCTGAATCAGGGTCGATTCGATTTCGGCCAGGGGGATTTCGTTGATCCAGGTGGCGGCCAATTCCAGGGCTAACGGCCAGCCGTGCAAGAAGCGACAGATGCGGGTGACGTACGGCAGGGTGGTACTATCCAGGGTAAAGGCAGACCCACTCCGGTTAGCCCGTTCGGCAAAAAGTTGCACGCTGGTCGCGGCCGCGTCGTCATCATGACGAGGCAGTTGTAACCCCTTGATAGTCTGGGCATATTCCCCCGGCAGGCCAAGCGGATGGCGCGAGGTCACCAAAATGGTGAGGTTAGGCGCGGCGTCTAGCAGACGATTCACCATAGCCGCGCTGTCTAACAAATGCTCAAAATTATCTAACACCAGCAGATGGTGTTGAGTCTGGAGATGGTTCAGAAGCTGTGTCACTGGATCGTGCTTTTCAGCAAAGACATACCCCATGGCGGCCGCGATCACCTGCACCATCACCTGTTCATCCGCCTGGGTAATGGGGGCCAGAGGCACAAAGCTGGCTCCGTGGGCAAACTGGCTGCTTAGCTGATGAGCCAGGGCAATCGCCAGCCGGGTTTTACCCATACCGCCTGCCCCAATCAGGGTAACGATGCGGTGGGCCGGGTTCATCACTATCTGGCTCAACTCTTCGAGCAGGGCGGTGCGGCCAAAAAACGGTGTGCCCGGCTGGGGCAACGGGGGCACAAACGTTTGTGACACATGGGGGGAAGCGGCGGGAAGGGCCGGGCGAGGGGTGGGTTTGTCGGTCTGCGGGGTTGCCTGTCGCAGCAATTGTTGGTAACAGGCTCTGGTTTCCACCGAAGGCGAAGCCCCTATCTGCTCGGCCAATATTTTCTGGCACAGGTCATAGTGTAAGATCGCGGCCGCGATCTTCCCTTGTTGGGCCAACGCCTGCATAACCTGACGGTGCGGGTGTTCTGGCCAGGGGGAAAGCTGGAGATGCCGCCGGGCCAACTGTTCCGCCTCAGGCCCGTTGCCCGAAGCCAGCGCATGATCCGCCAGCAGGGTCAGGGCCGTTAAAACCTCGTTGACACGATACTCTTGTTGCCACAAACGCCATTCATCAAAGGCGGGTGAATCGTCCAGGCCAAATCCGGCCAGAAAATCTCCCTGGTAAAGGTCTACAATCTGGCGCAAACGGTAATGGCAGTCTACGCAGGTTTCGAGCTGTTCGTGGGCATGGTCTTCACATTCCTGGCCCAACATTTCGCTGAGTGTGACATCACACCAGAAGTCGGCATTATCCCAATTGAGCTGCACGGTACGGTAATCCGTTACCAGGATGGGACTGTCGGGATATTCGTCTTGCATGGGGGCCAGCGATTGGCGCAGGCGGGTGAGGAGCAAGTTGAGATTTTTGCGGCCGCGCCTATTCACCTGGTCGGGGAAAAACAAGGTTGCCAGGGCATCACGAGAGATGGCCTCGTTGGGGCGGGTGAGGAGATAGGCCAACAGGCCCCGAACTTTGTCACTACGGAAGGTGAGCGGCGTGTGCAAATACGCGGCCGCGAAACCACCCAATAATTTAACTTCTAGATTCACCATGGCTACAACTGAGAAACTCAACTTCGGACGTGACGCTTATTGTGACTCAGTTTACTTGCAAAATCACTAAAGGCCCTGGCCCCTAGGACTATTGTTTTGGCTACAAACCCGGTTTTCGAGCGTGTCGGTGCGCTCGCAAACCGGCACACCTGGCCCTTCCCCCGAAAAACCACACCGTCAGGTTCCCCCCTTTGCTCTGGGAATCGCCAAAGGGGATGGGTCTTCAGGCGAAATCTACCAAAGAATTCTGTTTTATAACCAAACCCGAACCTTTGGCTGGCTAAAAGCCGGGGTTTGGAATCGGTTTGGAATCACCTATTTGTTAATATAGAGATAAATAACCGTGAGGGTGATCGCGGCCGCATGGTAACCATCATTTTCATCAAGGAGAAAAGATGTTGTACTTTACTAACAAAAAGCGAAGAATCATTTTATGGTGCTCATTGGCCTTGCTACTGGCCGGGTTGATGGTTAGCCTGTCGCCGCAGAGACTGGCCGCGGCCGCGCCCAGTGTCACCTTTATCGGCGCCGACATCACCACCAATGATGCCTGGCGTACCACCAGCGTTGCCAAACCCCTCGACATTGATGGTGACAACATTTACGGCAGTGATGGATTCTATCTTTACAGCGGGGGAACCCACACCCTCACCGCCCCCCCACCCTACGCCACCGTAAGCCCACGCCCAGGTATGACCGTTTTTTCGGGCATCCCCAGTTATATTTTTTATGATAATCCTGACCTGACAGGCACGGGGCCAGTTCCTAATGTCATCACGGGTGTCATTTATAACACCAATAACCCCACGGAATGGGTAGACATTACTTTCACCCAACCCGGTCTTTTCCGTGTCGGGATTGTTACTGACAATGCCGATTTCATCCCCATATCACCCCTCAATTTTCGCTTCCAACAAATGGTGGGGGGAGCCGTAGACACCGGCTACATCGCTGCTTCAGGCGACCGGGATCGGGACATTGATTATTATCTGTTTGATGTTGAAGCCAATGCCGGGGATGTTTACCGTCTGTCGGGGCAAAACGATCCGGGTCATCCCAATAATGGCATTGCCGCCATTTTCTTTGATGGCCTCCCCGCCTTAACAATTACGGATACAACCGCGGGAACGGCTACCAACAACGGGACTATTAATGTGAGTGAATATGTCGGTTTTAGTACCGGCATTAACAATGGTTTTGGCAATGTCATTGGTAGTGCCTCCCAGTTGCACATAGATTCGGATGGCAGTGGCAACCTGAACCTGGGGCTGGAAGCGGGCGCGGCGGTTAGCGGAACCGACGCCATGGTTGTCTACATTGACACCGATAACGGGGGGACAGGATTCAGCACCACCAGCGGCTTTACCGATACAGGTGATGGCTGTCGTCGAGCTATATCCGGTTACGATGGGGGGAATCGCTCAACATTGAACTTTGCTCCTGGTTTTACGGCTAACTATGCCATTTGCCTGGATGTTGGCTTTGCCGGATTGTGGCAATTGACCAACGGCGGTGCTCATACGTTTATCACTGCTCTGAACCGCACCAACACCGGCACGGATTATGAGATGAATTTCAGCCTGGCGAATTTGGGGCTGAGTGCAGGCGGTCAGTTTCGGTATGTGGCAACTTATTTGAATGGGAGCAATGCGTTTCGCTCCAATGAGTTTCATGGCGTGGCGATTTTTGCGGGGGGCAACCCTGGTTATACGACGGTGAACCTGACCTCGAATAGTTTTATTGTTTTTGAACGGACTGCACCTTGCGCGGGGCCATCAGCAAAGCCAACGCTGATACCAGCGGGGCCTATACCATCACCTTCGCCCCCAGCCTCAACGGCATAACCCATACCCTGAGCCTGGCAGGAACCGGTGAAGATGGTAACGCCACGGGCGACCTGGACATCACCGATGATCTAACCATCACCGGCAACGGCGCACGGAATACGGTCGTCAACGCGAGTGGCCTTGACAGGGTATTTGATATTCCAAGTGGGGGGATCATTGTTGCGCTGAACGATATGACTATTCAGAACGGGGATGCCTCTGATGGAGATGGGGGTGGTATTTATAATGCCGGGACACTTACCATCAATCGTAGCACCATCAGCAGTAATTCCGTTACCTTCGTTTCTAACAATGGAGGGGGTGGCATCTTCAATAACGGCACGATAACGATTAACCATAGTGCCGTGCATAATAATATAGCCAACGGGGGCAATTTTGATTCGGGGGGTGGCCTTTTCAATAGTTTCACAGGCCTAGTCAACATCAACAACAGTACCTTTTCCCTTAACACGGCTGGTTTGCTTGGTGGGGCTATTTTTGATGAAGGTACAGCCGTCACCATTCGGAATAGTACCTTCTCAGACAATGCTTCCCTATTTTTATTTACCGGTGGCATTGAAACGGGTGGTACGGTCAATATCCAGAACAGCATTATCACCAGCAGTGCGGGGGATGATTGTGGATAACTCTGGTTTTAGTAGTTTTACGGGCAGTAATAATCTAATAGATGATTTTACCCTGCCAGCTTGTAGTGGTATCAGCGCGGCCGCAGTGACCAACTTTGTTACTACGCTCCAAGACAACGGTGGCCCCACCGATACCCACGCCTTATTAGTCGGGAGTAATGCGCTTAATACCGGTACGGGTAACTGCCCCGATCATACCGCTACCCCTTTAGCCAGGGATCAACGAGGGGTGGCGCGGCCGCAAAACCTCACCTGCGACATCGGCGCGTATGAACTCGTCACCGCCGTCACCCCCGGTGCCAACGGCGGCAATGGCCCCGGCGGCGTTAGCACAACAGATGGTAGTAGCCTGTTAGAAGCCTGGTTCCGGGCCGATAGAGGAGCCGAAGAAGCCAACAACGACCCAGCAGAAACAGGTGACAATGTTGAATTCTGGCGCGATCAGAGTGGCAATAACACACATGTTTCTCAGGCTTTACTGGGTCGCCGCCCCAACTGGACAGATGCTGCCCTGAATGGTCAACCAGCACTGGCTTATACAGGGGGCACAAATGGTGATGTTTTAACCACGACTTTGGCAGCCTTTGCCGGGGATCAGCCATACACGATATTCTCAGCCTTTAATCCCGCTAATAATAACGGCGAAAACCTGTTTGCTATAGGGTCGCCTAATTTTTTTGAGACGATTGCTTACCATCCCAACTTGTTTGACAACCGTTGGTATTACCATTTTGGTGACGATATGCTGGTAACGCCGCTATTGAGTGGCTGGCAGTTAGCCTCATTTCGTTATGAGGCACTGGGATCAGGCACAGATCGTTCCTATTACGCCAATGGTAGCCTGGCCGGTTCCAATGCGGCCAATCCTTTGGCGTTGGCTGCCAATCCTTTGTTATCCGTGGGGGGTTTTGACAATCGTGCGGGATTGGAAGGGCAGGAGCTAACCGGACAACTAGGCGAGTTGATCATCTTCAGTACATCACTGGTTGAGGTCGAACGTATCTTGGTTGAAAACTACCTGTCATCCAAATACAACCTTGCCATTCCCGGAGCAGATGATCATTATGAGGGGGACACTTCCCCAGGGGAGTTTGATCTGGATGTGGCGGGTATTGGGCAGTTGGGCGGCAATCAGCATACCCAGGCCCATGGAGCAGGCATGATTGTCGTTAATGGCACGTTTCTCAATGAAAATGGCGACTGGCTCCTCTTTGGGCATAGAACCGTCAACAATAGCAATAGTACAGCTGATTTACCCACTGGTGGCGACTGGGGCGGGGTTAATGATGTGCGTTGGGCACGTCATTGGACTATTGACGTAACCGACCCCAGTGTGAACAACGGCACGGTGGACGTCATCTTCGACTTTAGCGAGGCGGGCATGAATGGGGGTTTGCCCCCCAGCACCCCGGCCAGCCATTACCGTTTGCTCAAACGAACGGGACCCACCGGTCCGTTTAGTGACATTACCGTTGCCTCTGGGGCGCTTGTGGTTGTGGCCGGGGATCAGGTGCAGTTTTTGGGGGTGGATGTGGCCCAGTTGGGGAGTAACTTCACGCTAGGTTCGATTGACGGCGCGGCCGCGCCCACCGCCATCACCACCCAAAACCTGGCTAGCCCGATCAGCCAACCCCCCTATCTGGCCCTTATCCTACTCCTGCTCGTTTTGCTGGCAATCACCATCAAGATTGTCTGGCGGCGGATTGTGTAATGGTTTGTTTTTAGTACCTTGTGAGTTAACTTCTTGTACGGTGAGCAAGAAAACGAACCACAGATGACACAGATTTTCACAGATGAAAAGAAAAATCTGTGTTCAGCTGTGACATCTGTGGATAAATCTTTCTGGGTTATCCAGGTTAGTACCTAACGAGTCAACTTCTTGTACAGTTGGCAAGAAGTTTAACCGCAGATTTTGGGGATTAACGCTGATTTTTTAATCTGCGAAAATCTGCGCTAATCTGCGGATAAAATTTCTGGCTTGTCCAGGTTAGGGTATTGACTCTCATCTGGGGAAGGTGAGAGTCAGTCCATTCCGATTCTCGTTTCGTGCCAGGGGAGATGCCCCCCGGTGGCTTGCCTAAGCCATCGGGGGGTTTTGTTTTAGAGGCGGTAGACGATTTCTTGCTGGGGTTGCAGCGGCCGCGACGCCACCACTAGCATCGTCACCTGGGGCGCGTTCTGCAAAATGTCCATCACCAGCGTCACCCCATCTTCCGGGGCGGTGGGCTGGATGAACGGGGTGAAGGAGTCAAGGACAAGGAGCAGTCGCCGCGGCCGCAGATAGTTGAGTAATGAGGGCTGGGGCTGAGTACTGAGGGCTGAGGGCTGAAGGCTGAAGGCTGTGTCGGGAGCGCGGCCGCGATGGCCTGAACAAGAGCGGCCGGTTGTGTGGGATCCACCTGAGCCAGAGACACCATGACCAGGCCCTGAGGAAACTGCTTTTCTAGCCGCTGTCCCAGGCGTTGGGCCAGTTCCGTAAGGCCCGATTCGGCCGATCCCAACAAGGTCAGCAACCGGTTCACCGGGTCTAACAGGATACGACTCAAATGTTCAAGCGCGGCCGCGTCGTCGGCGGATAAGGCGGTGGAAGGGGCTGGAAATGCCGGGACTTCTATGGGTTTGGGGTTGAGGGAGTTGATCAAGGCGACGGTTTCGGCCCCTGGCGCGACCTGGAATTTTACGGCCAGGATTTTTTTCAGGGCGACAAATTGGCTGTGTGCGGCCGCGGGCTGATCCGTTGCCACCCAGGCCTCAATGAGTTGCCGGTGGGCCTGCTCTTGCCAGGGCACCAGATTGATTTGTTGGTGGGCGTAGGTGATGGCTTCGGCATAGTTTGCGGCCGCGAGCGCATTTTCAGTCAGGGCATAAAGTAATTCCAGGAGCTGCTGTTGGTAAATTTCCTGATGCCACAACCGCCACTCATTAAAATCAGGGCTATCTTTCAGTTGCACATCAGCCAAAAAAGGGCCTGTGTGCAGACTCACCATCTGCTTCAGGCGCTGATAACATTGGGAACAATGAATCAGGGATTCGTGAGGATGAAAACGGCATGCTTCTTGTAAAGTAGCAAATTCAATCACATCGGCCCAATAGTGCTCTGGTTGCCAATGAAGCTTTACCTGCTCTCGGTCTGAATCTAACAAAGGGGTTTTACCTATGATCTCCTGAACGGGGGCTAACGTCTGGCGCAGGCGCGTCAGGGTCAGACTCAGGTTCTTGCGCCCCACCTGATCCGGGTATTCGCTATACAGTTTGAAGGCCAACTCCGCACGGGCAATCGGCTCACCCTGATGCATGATGAGGTAGGCCAACAAGGCCCTGACTTTATCTGAACGGAAAGTGAGGGGGGTGCCGAGGGCCGCGGCCGCAACATTTCCCAGCAAATTTACCGTCAAATAGTACTTATTTCTAAAAGAATGAGCGCCAACCACAATTTTGCTCCCTAAAATAGGCCATTTGGAATCAGTTTGGAATCAGTTATTTGCTAATCTATATCCCATAGTGCCAATGAGGTACGCTTAAACTGTGTGCATCCGGAAAAAAGGAATCACAAAAACGCCAAAGTGCGCCAGGAACAGAAGAAGTGCAGAGAAAATCTCGGCAATCTTGGCGACATTTGGGGAAAGACAATGTTCGGCGACAAACCAGTCGTGAGGTTTGTCACAAAACACAAAGTCCTACTTTCTTAATGATGTACTACTTGAAGACACTGTTGAAAGGGTAACACATAAAGCAGGAGAAAAAAGTGAGGAATTCATTATCACATCGCAACACACCCTGGCAATACCAATCCTATATGTTACGGCTGTGGCGCGAAGCTGCCGATGCCCCCTATCGAGCTTCTCTGCAAGCGGCAAACGAGGGGGAACAACTAATTTTTGCCGATGTGCCCGCTCTGTGCACTTTTCTGGTTCAACTGGAGCACACCCCAGAGGAGAATCAGGCCAATGATCAAGATGTGATCTCGCCGTTTCAACGTTGAAACGCTGTTTAACTTTTGCGCAGGAGGATGGGGAACGGTGGGGACGGAACCTAGGAACTGGGAACTTTAGGAACTCGCAGCACTTGCAACTTGCAACCCTGCCACTCTGCCACTTGCCACCCTGCCACCCATTTACTCAGGAGAAAACCATGTTATCTAACCAAACAAACCACCCACAAGTTGAGACAACGACCAGCCGTTATGTTCCCCCGGCCGTTATTTACCAGGGCCAGATCAGTACTCGTGCCGGTTCCCCTATTGGCCCCATTGCGCCGAGCGATGATCGAGATGTAGACCCGGTTGATCTGTTTGCCAGCCAGAGTGCGGAATAAAAAGGCCAGCCGTAATTTCTGCGGAGAAAAGTTGCAGGTGGCAAGTTGCAGGTGGCGAGTGGCGAGTGGCGAGTGGCGAGTTCCCAGAGTTCCCCAGAGTTCCTCTGGTTTTCATCCATCCCTTTGACAAGCTCAAGACAGGCTTGGTGCGCCGCGCTCATGGGGAACGCTCTCTCGCAAACTCGCTACTCGCTACTCGCCACTCGCTACCCCCCATTTAGCCATACGCCTTGAACTTCCCAAGATCGGGAACTTCAACGTGTCAGGACTATTCGCCACCGACCTGATTCGGCGGCGCTGAGGCTTAATCAGCATGAAAAAGTACAGATTTGGGCTAACTTTGTTCTGCTTAGGGCTAGTTGTTATGCTTGCCCTTCCTGGCGTCTCATGGTCAGAGGGACGCGCGGCCGCGGCCCAACCCTCTTCCCTTTCTCTCTGGCGCGATGCCTCAGCCAATGAAGTGGCGGGCCTGGCGCCCCAGGTGCAACCCGGTGCCTACCGGCTGGTGGCGCTGGAAGCAAACCAGCTAGAAGGGATTCTCGCGGCCGCGCCCCCCGAATTCACCTCTGTCACCTCAGGAAACCATCGTAGAACTCCCCCTGCCCGAAGGCGGTTATGCCCGGTTCAGCCTCAGCCATTCCCCCATCATGGAAGACGGACTGGCCCAACGTTACCCAGAAATCCAGACTTACAGTGGTCAGGGCGTAGATGATCCCTCCCTGACCGTGCGGCTCGACTGGAGTCCCAACGGCTTCCATGCCCTCATCCTCAGCCCCAGCCGCACCACTTACATCGCTCCCTACACTCAGGGCGGCAGGGTGTACCACGTCAGCTACGACGAATCAGCCCTGCCCGAACTCCCCTTTGATCCCCTGGCGGGCGAAGCCCTGTTGGACGAATTACCCGGCCTGACCCAGCCCAATCACAACCCGGAACGCCAGCCCATCCCGTTCAGCACCGGTAGCCAGCTTCGCCTTTACCGCACCGCCATCTCCACCACCGGCGAATATGGGGCGGCCAACGGCAACACGGTTCCCACCGTTTTGGCCTCTATCGTCACCCGCATCAATCAGCTCAACGCCGCTTATGAGCAAGAGTTTGCCATCCGGTTGGTGCTCATTGACCGCACCGACGAACTCATCTACCTCAACCCGGCCACCGACCCCTTCCCGCATCCCGATCAATGTAGTTACACCGACCCGGAACTGACAGCCCAATTTGTCGCTAACCAGACCTTGTTAGACACCACCATCGGTTCGGCCAACTATGATTTCGGCCATATTTTTATGCATAATTATTGTGGTGGGGTGGTTGGCGGCCGCGTCTGCAATGCGGGCAACAAAGCGCGTGGCCTCACCGGTTGGAACACATCCAACCCCCTCAACACCGTCAAACACGAAGTGGGCCACGCCTTTAACGCCAGCCACACCTGGAGCTTGTGCAACAGTGGTACGGGCGGTCAATACGCCGCTATTGGTGCTTATGAGCCGGGTAGTGGCAACACCATCATGTCCTATTATGGCATCTGCGGGGCCGATAATTTGCCCGCCCCCCGGGTGGAGCGGTTCCATACCAATAGCTTTGATCAGGTGATGGCCTATGTCACCGATGATCCCACCGGTAGCAGTTGTGGCGAAATCGTGCCCACCGATAACAGTGCCCCCGTTGTCACCATCGTGTCTAACGGCTTCACCTTCCCCCGCAACACCCCCTTCACCCTCAGCGGCACCGCCACCGATGCCGAAGGGGATTTGTTGACCTACTCCTGGGAAGAGCTAGACCTGGCTCCCCCCACCGGCACACCACCCAACAGCGGTCTGGCCCCGTTCTTCCGGGTTTTCCCGGAAACCAGCACCGGTTCGCGCACCTTCCCCCAAATCAGCGACATCGTGAACAACGTCACGACATTGGGCGAACTGCTCCCCAACCCTGGCGCGACCCCGGAAAATCTGACTCTGCGCCTGCATGTGCGTGATAACAACAGCGGTTCCGGCGGCAACAGCTATGATGAAATCAGCTTTGACGTGACCCATCTGGCTGGGCCGTTCTTAGTAACCGCCCCCAACGCTGGAACCGAAGTGTGGACACCCGGCGGCTCGGAATTAGTGACCTGGGACGTGGCGGGCACAAATGTGGCTCCGGTTAGTTGCGCCACCGTCAACATCGCCCTCTCCACCGATGGTGGCTACACCTACCCGATTAACCTGATAGCGGGAACAGCCAACGATGGCACAGAAAATGTCACCGTTCCCGGTGGCTTACAAACTATCCAGGCGCGGGTGCGGGTGGCCTGTGCCAGCCTGCCCGATCATTATTTCTTTGACATCGCCAACGCCAATTTCACCGTAGGCACAGCCGTGCCGCCCCCGGCTTGTGTGACCAGCCTGGTGGTGCAAAGCCTGGCCGATAGTGGGGCCTGTTCCTTGCGCGATACCGTGACCGCGGCCGCGCCCGGTAGCACCATCACCTTCGACCCCGCCCTGACTGGTAACACCATTACCTTACTCAGCCCCATTGTGCTGACGAAAAATCTGACCATTGATGGTAGTGCGGCCGCGGTCACCCTCAGTGGTAACAACAGTAACCGCATCTTTACCATCAACGATTCGCTCATTGTCACTATCAGCCGCCTGACTTTGATTAATGGTGCGGCCGCGGCTGATCACGGCGGGGCCATTCGGGTGAATACCTTCGCCAATGTGACCCTGAACAATCTGGTCATCCGTAATAACACAGCCGCCAACGGTGGTGCAGGTGTTTTTAATCAACAAAGCACCGTAACCATTAACAACAGTACCATCAGCAACAACACCAGCGGGTTTGCTGGTGGTGTTTACAGCGTTGCTGGCACGACAACTATCAACAACAGCACCATTGCCGGGAATAGTGCTACCTTTGGCAACGGACACGGTGGTGGTGTAGGGACCCAACAAGGCACGGTTAACATCAACAATTCCACCATTAGCGGCAACACCGGGCGGCTTGGTGGTGGCATAGGTAATCCGTTTGCCCTGCCTGCCATTTTCAACATCCGCAACAGCACCATCGTCAACAATATAGCTACCACACTCAACGGCGGGGACAATGTGCATGTACGTGGCACATTGAACATGATCAACACTATTGTGGCGGATAAAGCTAATGGCAACTTTGATTGCCTCCTGGATGGTGGGTCGCTGGGGACGAACTTGAATAATCTTGTCGAGGATAACACCTGTTCCCCGGCCTTTAGTGGCGATCCCAACCTGGGGACGTTGGCGAGTAATGGGGGCTGGACGCAGACCCATGCCCTGGTTAGCCCCTCGAACGCGATTGACAATGGGGATGGGGCGACGTGCGCGGCCGCGCCCATCAACGCCCTGGATCAACGGGGATACACCCGGCCCGCCACCTGCGACATCGGCGCGTTTGAACACAACGCCACCCCCCCGGCCAACGCCCCCATCACCAGCAACGCCACCTTCAACGTCAACGAACGAGCGGCCAACGGCACCGTTGTCGGCACAGTCACCGGCTCCGACCCGGACGGCGGCTCTGTCACCTTCGCCATCAGCGGCGGCAACACCGACAACGCCTTCACCATCAACCCCACCACCGGCCAAATCACGGTTCAGCGGTATCAGCCCCTCACCTTCCCGGTGAATCCCGTCTTTACCCTGACGGTACTCGTGAGCGACGATGACACGCCCCAGTTCGCGGCCGCGGCCACCATAACTATCAACGTTACCAACATCAACTTCGCCCCCGTCGCTCAGGATGCGGTCTGGACTATCCTCAACTCGACCAGTAATGGCACAGTGGTAGATTTTGTCCGCTTCACCGACCTGGACCCCGAAGATGGGCACAGTTTTGCTATCACCGGGGGTAACACGGGTGGCGCGTTTGCCATCAATGCCCTCAGCGGCGACATCTCGGTGGTCAACAACAGTGGTTTTGGCAGTAACCCCACCTTCAACCTGACGGTACAGGTAGCGGATGATGGGTCGCCCATATTGGGAGACGCGGCCGCGATCACCGTCCAGGTCAGCCCATGTATCACCAACCTCGTCACCAGCATTGCCGACAGCGGCCCCTGCACCCTGCGTCAGGCCGTGATTGATGCCAGCCCCGGTAGCACCATTCGTTTTGCCAACAACATCGCCGGACAAACCATTCGCCTGGCTTCTAACATCACCATTAACAAAAACCTGACCCTTGAGGGAGATACACAAAACATCACCATCAGTGGCGATACGGATAACAACGGCTCGGCGGATACGGGCCTCTTTATCATCACATCGGCCACGACGATCAACCGTTTGCGGTTGGAGCGTGGTAACGGCGGTGGGCACACCAACAACGGTGGTGGTGCGATTTATGCCCAGGCTAATCTCAGCCTGAACGAATGTACCTTTAGCAATAACACGGCTCAAGGGGATCCTTCTAATTTTGGTGATGGTGGGGCAGTTGTCGCGGCCGCGGGCACACTTACCATCAATCAATGTACATTTAGCAACAACAGCAGTACCCAACCTGACTTCAATGCGGGTGGTGCTGGAGGGGCGCTTGCCGTTTACCCTGGCGTTACCGCCACGATTAACAACAGCACGTTTGTGGGCAACACCAGCACCAGCTTGTTTGATGGCGGCGGGGCCGTAGCCAACTTCAGGACAACCACCATCAACAACAGCACGTTTAACAACAATCTGGCTAACGATGCCGGATTCTTTGCCTCCAATGGTGGGGGAGCTATCCTGAATTATGCTACGTTGACCCTGCAAAACAGCACCTTGTCCGGCAATAACGCCTATGATTACGGTGGGGCGCTCACCAACGGCGATCCGTCTAGCGGTTTCTTTAATGCCACCTTGTTCCTACGCAATTCGATTTTAGCTAACAGTGGGGCACCGGCGGTTGATTGTTTCACGGCTAGTCCCGGTTCCACGGTGTCCGCCAATGTGCAAAATCTGATTGAGTCTCATACCGACTGTGGTGTTCCCGCTTACACCAGCGACCCGAATCTAGGCTCGTTGCAGAATAATGGGGGTGCGACCCAAACATTGGCCCTGATCAGTCCGTCTAATGCTATCAACAATGGGGACAATGGCACTTGCGCGGCCGCGCCCCTCAACAATCTGGACCAACGAGGCTTTTTACGCAACGATGGCACTTGCGACATTGGCGCGTATGAGTACAACGCCCCACCGGGAACGGCTATCTGGGATGGCGGTGGTAGCACCAACAACTGGTCTGAGGGGGCGAACTGGGTCGGGGATGTGGCTCCGGTGGCTGGGAGCACGGTTTTGTTCAATAGCGCCAGCAGTAAAAATGCTACCGTTGACCCGGCTTTTGCGGGCACTATTGCCCACGTGAATATCGCTACCGGTTATGCCGGAACCGTGAGCCTGGGGCGGAGCCTGGCGGTAAATGGCAACCTGTCTGTAGCCGATGGCGCCATATTGGACTTGAGCACTCAAACCCTGACGGTGGAAGGCACGGTCACAAATAACGGGGCGCTCCAGCAAACGCGCCCGGCGACCAGTGTGGGGGTGACGGTACAGTTATTGCGGATTCGTAACGCGGCCGCGACCGTCACCAAATATTACGGTATAGACATCACCCCCACGGCCTTGAGCCTGGGCAATGTGAGTGTCACCATCCAGGGCAACCAGACCCGCTGTACCAGCAATGGCAATGACAGCCACGTGGCCCGTTGTTATGAGGTGACGCCGCAAACGAACGCGGCCGCGACCGTGCGCTTCTACTTCACCAATGCCGAACGCAACAGCCAATCAGCCAACCTGCTACGCATCTTCCACTACGGCATCACCGGCTGGGAAACCCTGGCGGGCAATATCCTACGCTCCGAAAGCGACATCATCTGTACCTCGCAGAATGGGCAAGCCTGCTGGGTGGAAGGCACGGCGACGAGCTTCTCCCCCTTCCTACTGGGCAGTGGCGGCACACCTGCCAGTTCTGGTAACACCCCCACCCATATCCAGCTACAAAATACCATTGTCCCCACGGGGCCAACTTATTTTATCGTGCTGGGTATATTGCTCCTGTTTCTCGGGGCAACCATCGTCACAATCTGGCGGCGTATTCACTAAACCCGAACCCGATTTTATCGGCTCACGGGCCAGCAAAGTTGAATGGTTAATTCGACATTGGCATTTTTGTACTGACTCTGGAGACTGAGAGACTCAGAGACTGAGAGACTGAGAGGTTTCCAGAGGTCGTCCAAATTTTCGCCAGAGTTGAGGAATCAATTGTTGAACGGTTGGTAACCGTTCAGTTAGGTTACATCAACGGATTAAGAAACAAACGGATTTTCCAGAGGCCGCTCTTAATCCGTTCCTTTCAAAATCCGTTGATGTAACTAAAAATGGCACAATAGGGTCTCTGGACTGAACGGTTACAACGGTTGAATGGTTAATAAAGGGATAGGCATCCCCTCATTCATCATTCAACCATTCACAAATTCACTGATTAATTATTTTCTTCCCCCTCTTGCCAATGCCTCTGTTATCTCGTCTACGGCCCTCTGCACAGGCAACGACAGTGGCTCACCGAGCGTCGTATCAAGGGGTTGAATGCCTAACAGTACCACCTGGCAATTTAGTTCTACCATGAGGTAACGGGCCAGCAGGTGGAGAGGGATGGTATGAGTGGAAGCACTCAGGCCACCAATTTCTTCCCAGGAGAGGAGTTGGATAGAACCAGGAGCCAGACCAAGCGCGGCCGCGTCCACCAACACCACTAAATCAGGCCGAAATCGCCTCAGCACCCCCGTGCAATTCTCCGGGGCGTGCCCCCCCTCTATCACCAAAAAATCTGGTGACTCCGGGCTGACGGCTGAAAGCTGACGCGCCACCATCACCCCTGCGGCATCATCCCCCCGCAACTCATGCCCTACTCCCACCACCGCCAGGCGCGGCTCAGGTTGGGGCAACTGCCGGATGCGTTGTTTCAGCGAGTCGTGCCAACACATGAGCCACATCCTCTTCCTGACCATAATAGACAGTAAACGGCTCTTTGCCTAAGGCGGCCAGCTCCCACTCTTCCGGCGACATAGAGAGGCAATCAAAGCGGCAATTTTGCACACATTGGCCGCAAAAAGTACAGCGATCCATGTCGTAACGCAGAACAAAACGTTTGTTTTTCTTGTCCAACATCACCATTTCGATGGCGTTGGACGGGCAATCTTTGTTGCACAAACAACAGCCCGTACAGGCTTTAGGGCTGTAATGCAACTGCCCCCGAAACCGGGTGGATGTCTCCGGCTTCTCCTGGGGATAGGTTTGGGTAATGGGCCGCCGCCATAGCGACTGCCAGATGTCTTTGAGTAACGTTGCTAGTTTCATTGAGATGGTTATTGGTATACCCTCACCCCCGCCCCTCTCCCGCGACGGGCGAGGGGAGTTTGTTCCCTCTCCCTGGGGAGAGGGTTAGGGTGAGGGCTGTAAGCTACTTTCTCTAAAAGATTTTCGCCAGGACGATCATCAACCATTGGGCCAAAACAAGCAGCGCCCCGTAGCGCCACCATAAACCAATGGTCTGATCCAGGCGCAGGCGGGTGAGCAAGGTTTGCACACCCACGATAAGGAAGAGCAAAGCCAGGGTTTTCAGGACAAAGGCCAGGGGGTTGCCCAGACCACCCAGGTAAAACGCGGCCACCAGGGTCAGACCGACCACCAGTTCCACATTTTTAGCCAGACGGAAGAGGGCATAACCGCGGCCGCTATATTCCGTCAGCGCACCAGACACAATCTCCGTCTCTGCTTCCGGGGCATCAAACGGCGGCAGCTCCAATTTGCCCATCAGCCCAATCAGGGCCACCAAAAAACCGACAAACTGGGTGACAATCATCCAGTTCTGGCTGGCATAGTCGTTGATGTGGCTGATTTGCCAACTCCCGGCCGAAATCGCCGGGCCAAGCAGGGCCATCAGGAAGGGCGCTTCATAAGCAAATAGCTGGGTCAAGGTGCGGGTGGCCCCAACCAACGAGAAACGATCTTTGGTGTTGGCCCCTGCCAGCCCGGTGCAGAGGGTCAGCAAACTCAGCAGGTACACGGCAATAATGAGATCACCGGGCAGGCTATAGGCGGGTGACAGGCCAAGCAGCGGCACATACAAGGCCGCGGTTAATGTTCCCGCCAGGGCGACCACCGGCAAGACAATAAAGAGCCAGGGATTCACCCCCCGAGGGATAATCTCTTCTTTGCTCAGAAGCTTAATCGTATCAGCCAGAGGTTGAAACCAGCGCGGCCCAATCCGATTTTGCAGGCGGGCCAGCAATTTTCGGTCTAGCCACTCGTACCATAGCCCCAACCCCAACAAAAACAGGCCACCGGGAAAGAAAAGGAGATTGATAATCTGATTCATGGTTTTATTCTGTCTTTGTCCTTCCAGCGTTTGGAGACCACTTATTTTCCAAGACTTCATTTGGAAAAGGTGTATACACGGATAGGAAAAATACGGATAAAAGCCAAAGCCATCGGTGTTTCTTCTATCCGTGTATACAAGATTTCCAAAGGCTTCCATTTTGTAACTATTCAGGCATCAGAAATTCCCTGGTGGGGGGCCCGGGACGCTCTGGCGCGTGGACCATTCCACGCAGAGCGGGAATGAGCATGTCAATGCCCATATCCTGGGGGGGGGCGCAGATCGTCCCAGGTCCAATGATCGTGGGTATCGCGGCCGCGTTGCAAGACAATCCCTCGGTCATTACAAGAGAAACAGGGGTCTATCCCGGCCAGAATCATGGGCACATCGGCCAGGTGGTGGCCCACAGTCAGGGTCAGCACGGAAGCCATATTGCACAAGGTAGGCGTGCGAATGTGGATGCGCTCCGGGTTTTCACTGCCGTTGCTCTTGATGAAGTAAAATAGTTCCCCCCGGGGTGCTTCCACCCGGCTGATGGCTTCACCCGCTTTGATTTTGCGCGGCATACGCACAGCCAATTCACCGGGCGGCAGGTTATCCAGAATCTCGCGGATAACCCGATAGCTCTCAAATAGCTCTTTCAAACGAACAAACACACGGGCGGCCAGGTCGCCGCGTGTGTCCAGAACGAGTTGTACCGGGAAATCAGCATAGGCGGCATAGGGGGCTTCCACCCGAATATCCCGGCCTAACCCGGAAGCACGAGCAGTGGGGCCAATCACCCCCAATTTTTGGGCCGCGGCCGCGGTCATCACCCCAATACACGCCGTGCGTAACTGAAACAGCGCATCTTGCCCCACCACATCCATATAATGACGGGTTCGTTCTTCCAGGAAAATCAGCCCGTGGCGGACGATGTTGGCCTCTTTCTCGCCGATATCGAACTTAACACCACCCAGGGTGTTGGCTGAGTAATGAACCCGGTTGCCGCTCAGGGCTTCAACCATATCCATCACCGTTTCCCGGTCGCGCCAGGTGTACATGAACAGGGAATCGAACCCGGCTTCATGGGCCGTAACCCCCAGCCAGAGAAAATGGCTGTGGATGCGTTCCAATTCGGCCATCAGTTCACGGATGGCCTGGGCACGAGGCGGAGCCTCAACACCGGCCAGTTTTTCCACACCCAGACAGTAGGCCTGGGCATGAATATGGGAGCAGATGCCGCAGACACGCTCTAGCAGGTAGAGATTTTGGGTCCAATTGCGTGATTCGACGGCTTTTTCGATCCCACGATGCGCGTAACCCAGGCGCACCGAGGCAGCGGTGACAATTTCACCGTCTACAGTAAATTCAAAATGCCCTGGCTCTTTGAGGGCGGGATGTTGTGGCCCAATGGGAATAATGAATTTCTCTATGGGGGCGGTCTGTTCGTTGGTGTGCATAATATCATCACAAATGGAGTGGGCCGTTGGCAGTTTGCCGCTGGCCGTTAGCCGCTGGCGGTTGGCCGTTAGCGGTGAACAAGTGACCCGTTTATTCACTGGTCACTGCTTACTTCCTAACTCGACTCTGGCGAAAATTTAGCCGACCTCTGAAAATCTCTTAATCTCTCAGTCTCCAGAGGTCAGCCCAAAAAACGCCAATGTCAAGTGCCTAATTTCTAGCCATTGCCTCTGGTACAAAATCCTTGCGTAGCGGATAGACCCCCTCAGGCCACTCATCAGGCAGGAAGAGGTAATCCATGTTGGGTGTGCCGGTGACAGTGACGCCAAACATCTCCCGCAACTCCCGCTCGTAGAAGCTGGCCGAAGGGATAAGGCCACACAGGCTGGGCACACAGGCATCGTCGCGGGGGATGGTGAGGCGCAGGGTGAGGATGGCCGGGCCGTTAGCAAAATGGTACAGGACGGTGATCTGGTTCGCGGCCGCGCCCTCATCCAGCCCTGTAATAGCCACCAGATACCCCCACCAGGCTTCGTGCAACCGGGCCACGATAGGCAACAGTTGATCTGGGGTGATAGCCAGGTCTAAACCATGTGGCTCCGGGTTTTGCCGGTCATTGAGCCAATCAGCCAGGATTGCGGCCGCGGGCTGTAATAACGGTGCATTGTCAAAATCGTTCATAAATACCTCTGTAAAGGAGTAACCGTTGAGATGGGCCAAAGATCAACAGCGAACCTTCACCCATCTATAACCAACGTCGCCGGATAAAAGTCATCGCCACCACCAGGCAAATCAGTAGGGACAGGGCGACGGTAAAGAGAAAAGCCCAGGGTGAATGCTGGAAAGGCAAGGCCACATTCATACCGTAAAAGCTGGAAACCAACATAGGCAAAGCCAGAATAATCGTCACCGCCGCCAGAAATTCCATCACCACATTCAAATTGTTGGCAATGATCGAAGCAAACGCATCCATCGTCTGGCCGAGAAGGTTCTCGGAAACGGTAGCCACCTCAACGGCCTGGTGCTGTTCAATAAACACATCTTCTAACAAGAGCGTGTCTACTTCATCTAGCACCAACCAGTCACTTTTTTGCAACCGCTCCATCATCAACTCATTCGCTTTCAGAGCCGTGGTGAAATAGACCAGACATTTCTGGTATTTCAGCAGTTCTAACACCTCTTTGTTGCGTGTGGACACTTTTAACCGCTCTTCAACCTCATCTATCAGCCGGTTAATCTGTTCCAGATAACGCAGGTAAGTGGTGGTCGCCATCATCAGCAGTTGTAGGAGAAAATGTTCACGGGAGTGGGCAGGATCATGAGACATCTCACGAATGACATCCGTTTCTACCTGGCAAATGGTGATAACCAATTCCCCGGTCAGGACAATACCCAGAGGGATGGTGACAAAAGGCACAACGGCGATATTGCCCTGAAAATAGGGGACACGCAGAACAATAAGTATCAGACCGTTGTCACGCTTAATCCGCGCCCGTTCACCAATGTCCAGGCTATGCCTCACATAATCAGCCGGAACACCTAACGTCTCTTCCAGATAGGTTATTTCGGCCGCCGTAGGCTGGTTAAAATGGAGCCAGCGTGGCTCATCCTGGGTCCCAGACAAGGGGATGGGTGGTTTGTCGTTGGTGAGTGTCATGGTTACGATCAGCCAGCCAGAACGGTTTCCTCGGTAGCTACGACTGGGTTTTTGAGAGCAGTCAGCAACTTCACCAGCCCATCAATGATAGCTTCCGGGCGAGGTGGGCAACCGGGAATATAGGCATCCACCGGGATGACCTCGTCAATGTGCCCAACGACATTGTAACAGCCATCAAACACCCCCCCCGAAATACCACACGAACCAACCGCTACCACAAATTTCGGTTCGGGCATCTGGTCGTAAATACGGCGCAACCGCTCACGCGATTGCAGTGTGACCGGCCCGGTGCAAATCAAAACATCGGCATGGCGGGGACTACCCTGTAACTTGACGCCAAACCGCTCCACATCATAACGGGGAGTCAGGGTCGCCAAAATTTCAATGTCACAACCATTGCAGGAGCCGCTGTTGTAATGGATTAACCAGGGTGAGTTGACTCTAGCCCAGGTTTTGACTTTTTCTAGCGTATCGTGCCAGGTGGTGGTGAGGTTAAGGGGCATAGGGAATCTCCACGGAACTCTGGGAACTCGGGGAACTCTGGGAACTCTAGGAACTCGTGGGAACTTGCTTAAGTTCCTATGAGTTCCCCTCAGTTCCTACGAGTTCCTATCCTAATATCAACGCCAACAACGCCAGCCCCAACCCCAGCAAATACAGCCCGGAGATTGGGGTCAGGCCACTGCTCGCCAGCATCAGAATGCCCAGGTGCAGAACGGCAAAGAATAGGGCGATGGTAAAGAAGGGACGGTAACCGGGCGCGGCCGCGGCCGTTGGCCCACTTTCACCACTGCCATAGGTCTCGGTTTTGGCCCCATTGGGTTTCACCGCACCAGCCAGCATTCGCCCCACCCCGGTCAGGATAGCCACCAGGAGCAGGTAAAAGAGAAAGGCGATAGGGGGAGTAAGGATGTTCATAGGGAGAAGATTGGTTTCAGGTTTCAGGTTTCAGGTTTCAAGTTATGGGAACAAAACCGCGGCCGCGTTGCCCACCACGCTCTGTACCAGGCCCGGCCAGAAACCCAGGAGCACAATCGCCAGGGCCAGCAAGATGAGAGGCAGGGTCATGGTTGCCGGTAACGGTTGCACTTGAGCCAGGGCTACGGACGGTTTGTGCCGGTACATGGCATTCACCAGCGGCGCGTAGTAGGCCAACGATAAAACGCTGTTCAATGCCGCCACAATCACCAGGGTGATCAGCCAGCCATTCTGGGTGGCAAAGGTGGCGGTCAGGATTTGCCATTTGGACATGAAACCGACTAACGGGGGCAAGCCGCCTAACCCCAAAACCGCCAGACTTAGCACCAGGGCAATCATCGGGTAATGGGTAGAGGCGCCGTCCAAATCGCTGATCAACAAGGGGCGATTATCGTGGGTGGTGCGGTGCAGGGCATACAACAAAGTCCCCACCGCCAGGAAGGCCAGCCCTTTGAGCAAGGCGTGGCTGAGCAAATGGAAGAAACTCCCTTCGGCTCCGGCGGTTGTGCCTAGAGCAAAGGCGGCCCCCAGACCCAGGAGCATGTAACCCACGTGGGCCAAACTGGAGAAAGCCAGTAACCGCTTGACCTGGGTCTGGCGCAGGGCTAACAAGTTACCCAGGATAATGTTCGCGGCCGCGAAGCCCAACAACAGCCAGCCCCACACTGGTTTACCCCCAGCCAAAGCCGCCAACACCCGCAACATGGCAATCAGCCCGGCCTCAATCACCACCCCGGAGAGCATGGCACTGATACCACTGGGAGCCTGGGCATGGGCATCCGGGAGCCAGGTGTGCAACGGCACGAGGGCCGCCTTCACCCCAAAACCAATCACAAACAGGCCACCGGCTAAGGTCACAAAGATGGAAGGCTGAGAACCGAGGTTAGCCAGGTCCAGCGTGCCCGTCTCGGCCAGGACGAGGGCAATACCCAGCAATACCAGAACCGAACCGGTGGCACTTTGCACCAGATATTTGATTCCGGCTTCCAGCGAGGCGGGCTGTTCCCGATAAAAGGCCACCAGCAGGTATGAACTCACAGCCATGGCCTCAAACCAGAGCCACAAATTGAACAGATCACGGGCGCAACCCAGGCCAATCATCACGCCGATCATGGCTACCAGCATGGCATAATATTTTTCGGTCCCGGTTTCATCGGCCATATAAGCATACGAATAGAGCGTTACGACAGTTCCCAGACCGAGGGCTGTGAGGGCCAACAGCAGGCTGAGGCCGTCCCATTGCAAGGTGATAGCCCCATAGGTGAACGCGGCCGCATCGCCCTTACCCATCACCAAAATCACAAACGGTGTCCAGGTCGCCAACAACGCCAGCAAAGCCAGTTCACGCGCCCGCCCGGCCAGTCGTCCAGCCAGGTACACCACCGGAGCCGCCAGCAAGGGTAGCCAAATAAGAGTGAGGAGAGTCATAGGTGTAAAACCTTTAAAGAACGGCTTACGTTTTATTTCAGTTGAGAGGAAGAAAATAATTAATCGGTGAATTTGTGAATTGTTGAATGATTAACGAGGGGATACGTCTACCACTCCATTAACAATTCACCAATTCAACAGTTCAACAATTAATTATTAAACTCATTTGAAACACGCCTTAAACCAATACACCAATAAACTAATAACTAAGCCCCAGCACCAGCAAGACCACAATCAGTCCGCCCACAATACCCACCACGTTCCAGTTGAGTTGGCCGGTTTGGGTGGGTTGCCACGCGGCCGCGAACCCTTGTACCCCGGCCACAATGCGGGCATTCAGCCATTCAAAGCCGAAATCATGCCGGGCTGCCTGGCGCAAGGGGTATAACCGGTGCCACAAACGAGGCACGCGGCCGCGCCACCACCAAATCGCCATCCCCGACGCCACCACCAGCAGGGCCAGGAGCGTCGCTTCATTCAAGGTGATCTCCGCCACCAGTTCCATTGTGGGTAATACATGCAGTTCATGGAAGGGCAACGATTCGGCCAGCCAGCGACCCATCTCCCCGGCCACCAACCAGGAGAGAGATGTGCCCAAAGCCAGGGCGACCAGAGGGAGATGCATGGGGAACTCGGGGGAACTGTGGGAACTCGGGGGAACTATAGCCGCCGATGTTCCCATGAGTTCCTCTGCGTTCCTACGAGTTCCCAGAAAAACCATCCACACCATCCGCAAGGTGTAAGCCGCGGTCAGGCCAGCCACGAAAACCAGAATGGCGTAGACCCAACCATAACCATTGCTGAGGGCTGTCTCCAGGATAAGCTCTTTGCTCCAAAAGCCATTAAAGAGCGGTACACCGGCCAGCGCGGCCGCGCCAATCACAAACGTATTCGCCACCAACGGCATCGTCCGCCACAGTCCCCCCATATAGCGCATATCGCGGGTTCCCACCCGGTGAATGACCGCCCCCGCACCCAGGAAGAGCAACCCCTTGAACAGCGCGTGGCTGAACAGGTGGAACTGGCTGGCAAAAAATCCACCCACACCCACCGCCACCACCATATAACCCAACTGGCTAATGGTCGAGTAGGCCAATGTGCGTTTCAGGTCGTGGGTGGTCAGGGCCATCAAGCCGCCCATCACCGCCGAGACCAGCCCCACCAGAATGACCGCCAGGGTCCAGCCGGGTACATCGGCCAGCACGGGGTAAAAACGGGCCAGGAGATAAACACCGGCGTTGACCATGGTGGCCGCATGGATGAGGGCACTGATGGGGGTGGGGGCTTCCATGGCTCCAGGAAGCCAGGTGTGAAAGGGAAATTGGGCCGATTTGGTCGCGGCCGCGAGCAAAAAAGCAAACCCCACCACCGCTAAAACCGGGGCTGGCAAAGTAGCCCCTTCAGCCAAAAACGTGGGAATGTCGAATGTGCCCAGCCAGGCGTACACGGCCAACGCTCCCACCAACAGCCCTACCCCACCCAACTGGGTGATCAGCAACGCCTTCAACCCGCCCCGCACCGCCTGGGGATTGTCGCTATCAAACGAGATGAGGGCATAGGAGCACAGGGCGGTCATCTCCCAGAACAGGAAGAGGAAAAAGAGGCTACTACTGAGCACCAACCCAACCATCGAGCCGATGAAAATGAGTACCAGGGCATAATATCGCCCCAGCGATTTCTCGCCGTGCATGTAGCCATTAGAAAAAATGACGGTCAGACTGCCAACAACGGTGGCAATGGCGGCCAGGAGCACCCCCAGGCTATCGGGGATGAAACTCAAATCGCCAAAGGCCGACCCCACAGGGAGCCGAATCGCGGCCGCTTCCCCCGTCAACGGGATGAGCAGCACGGCACACAACCCGGCCAGAAGTGAAAACAAAACGGCCAGACGATGCTGAAGTTGCGGCCGCGTATCCCCCAATAACCACACTACCAGCGCCCCAAACCAGGGCAGAAAAATTGTGAGAGCGATGAACCAGGGAGTCATAGAAGAACCGTATGGCGTGTGGCGTGGTGCGTGTTCCGTTTTGGTTCTACGCACCACGTACCACGCGGTAAAGTTTAACCACGCAAACTATCCAATTTACCCACATCCACCGTGCCCGCTTGCTGTTTCACCTGCACAGCCAGGGCCAGAGCCACCACCGCCACCACGGTGTCGGCGACAATAACGGTGACGGCCAGGCTTTGGCCTAACTGGATGCGGCCGCTGGCCTGCCCGGCCACGACCAGGGCCAGCACGGCCGCTTTAACCAAAATTTGTAGGGTGATGATGATCTTGAATAAGTTACGCACCGTCAGCAGACCATACAATCCCATGAGGAGTAGGCCCAAAACGGTGATCCAGAGTGTAGAAGTCATGGATTTCTCCGATAAAAAGCGAAGAACCGGCTAAAGCCGTTACAACAAACAAAGACCCGACCCGCACTCCCCGTTGGTAGTGACCGCTTTAGCGGGCTAACCAGCTAAAGCCGTTACGACGAACGTGAGTGAGTCAGGTGTTTTTAGGCAAGTGGGGCAAGGTTCCCGGCTCAGTGAGTTCATTGGGGACTCTACGACTGGCCGCCCCCGGAACCCGCTGTTTCTGCTCTGCCAACAACCCCAATACCCCCATCACCCCGGCAAAGATCAGCCCCACCTGCACCAACATATCCAGCCCACGCTCTTGCCAAAGTGTCGTGGCAAAATCAAATTCTGCCACTGGCTGACCTTTGGCTGGCAGTAACTGATTAGTGGCGACGGGCAACTGCTCACGGAAACCCAGCCCCAGCACCACCAACAGACCCACCACCAACGCCAACACCAACAGCCGAGGCACAATAACCGGGGCGGTCATCGCTTCCTCACCAGCCAGAGCAATGGCAAAAACAAATAAAACCGTCACCAAACCAGCACCTACGCTGAGTTCGATCACGGCCACTTCATAAGCGCCTAAACTGTACATAAGGGTAGCTACAGCGGCGCTGACACCCGCTAACCAGAGCGCGGCCGCGAGCAACCTTTTCGCCCGCATCGCCTGTATGCCACATCCCAAGGCCATCAGAGACAACATAATTTGCCACATAAAAGACCTCCTGCCTCACAATACGCCTGGAAACCCATTAGGCGATAGTGACGCCTGTCATGGGCCAGACGTGATGAAAATCAGGGGCATGGTCGCTAAAACGGATGGTGACAACCATCATCACAATTACATGACGAACGGACAAACAGTTTTGGCCGCGCCATGTTAGGATGGGAACCATGTTGGCATTGATAGGGTTTTCTTATGCATGAAATGGCTATTACCGAGCAAATCCTGAATATTGCGGTACGGTCAGCCACAGCAGCCGGGGGGCATCAGGTTACCGATTTACACCTCGTGCTGGGCGAGCTTTCCACCTTTGTAGATGAGTCCGTCCAATTTTATTGGGACGTTATCAGCCAGGGAACCTTGTGCGCTGGTTCTCAGCTTCACTTTGTGCGCATACCCACCCGCCTGCAATGCCAATCCTGCCAGACCCAATTTGGTCTGAATGATGGCACCCTCACCCTTTGCCCTCATTGTGGCGGCGGCCGCGTTGATATTCTCACGGGCCAGGAGTTTTACCTGGACAGTGTAGAAATCGCTTCTGAGCCACCGCGGCCGCACATTTAACAAACCCAGTTCACCCTTCCCCTTTATCAGTTAGAGGTCACTACCCGTCTGATCCGTGTCCCCCTTTGGGTTCATTCCACCCTGGCACCAGACCATGCCCGGGTTATGACAGCGTGGGCTGGGCATTTAATCGGACTTGCACATTTGCTCCGTTGTGGCACGGTGGGGACACCCGTCACAGCTTGCAAGCCCCCATTTACAGTAAGGAGTTCTTATGACCGAAACCATGAAGCCACTTGATCCCCCTTCCGATGACAAACGATGGCGTATTGTCCAGGCTGCTATGCGCCGTAATGGCTTCAAGCGAAGTGGACTCATCGAAACGCTCCATTCCGTACAAGAATCGTTTGGCTATCTGGACGAGGCATCTTTACGTTATGTATCCCTCTCCTTGCGCGCCCCGCTGAGTCAGGTATATGGCGTCTCCACGTTTTACCACCTGTTTAGCCTCAAACCGGCAGGCAGACATAGCTGTGTGGTTTGTACCGGAACCGCCTGTTACATCAAGGGCACTCCCCACCTACTGCACCAGATCGAGCAGGATTATGGCATTCTGCCCGGCCAAACCACCCCGACGGGCAAATTTCGCTGCTGACCGCCCGCTGTGTTGGCTCCTGTGGGCTGGCCCCGGTGGCCGTATTTGATGGCGAAGTGCTGGGCAACCAATCGCCCGAAAAGACGATGGCTGTTCTAGCCGAGTGGAGCAATGATCATGATTGACCAATTAGAACGAATCACCACCAAAGAGCACGCGGCCGCGGCCCAGTATGATCACACCATTCAGGTTTGTGTAGCCGCCAGTTGCCTCTCTTCACAAAGCGACAAAGTACTGGAAACCATCGAACAGGAAATTAAGGCCCGCGGCCGCCATAAGCAATGCCAGGCCAAAGGCGTTGGCTGTATGGGGCTGTGCTCCCGTGGCCCCCTCGTCTCGGTCGAGGCCAAAGCCCAACCAGAAGCGTCCCTTCTTTACCAAAACATCACCGTCGCCAACGCCCCTCGTATTGTCGCCGCCCTGGTAGAAGGCCAGACCGCCGACGACTTGCTCTGCCCCACCGATACCCCGTTCTTCCAGCGACAAACGAAAATTGTGTTGGAAAACTGCGGCCGCATTAACCCCGAACGCATTGAGGAATATGTGGCCGCCGGTGGTTATGGCGCCTTGCTCAAGGCCGTAACCGAAATGTCCCCGGCGGAAGTCATAGACGAGGTGATCCGCAGCGGTTTACGCGGCCGCGGTGGGGGTGGTTATCCCACCGGCCTCAAATGGGTCACCGTCTCCAAAGCCGACGCCAAACAGCGCAAATACGTCATCTGCAACGCTGACGAAGGGGACCCTGGCGCGTTCATGGACCGCAGTGTCCTGGAAAGCGACCCACACCGCATTTTGGAAGGTATGGCCATCGCCGGGTATGCCGTCGGGGCCGACAAAGGGTACATCTACGTGCGCGGCGAATATCCGCTGGCCGTGGCCCGCCTCAAGAAGGCCATCATTCAGGCCCGCAAGCTGGGGGCGCTGGGCAGTGGCGTCTGCGGCACAACCTTTAACTTCCAGTTAGAGATTCGCCTGGGTGCAGGGGCGTTTGTCTGTGGTGAGGAAACCGCCCTCATCGCTTCCGTGGAAGGGAAACGAGGCCAACCGCGGCCGCGGCCGCCCTACCCCGCCGAATATGGCCTGTGGGGTGAACCCACCCTCATCAACAACGTGGAAACCTTCGCCAACATCGCTCCCATCGTCCGCAACGGCGGCGACTGGTACGCGCGCCTGGGAACCGACAAGAGCAAAGGCACAAAAGTATTTGCCCTGGCCGGGTCCATCGTCAATACCGGTCTCATTGAAGTGCCGATGGGCATCCCCTTGCGTGAAATTATCTATGACATCGGCGGCGGCATTCCCGACGGTCATCAGGTTAAGGCCATCCAGACCGGCGGCCCATCCGGCGGCTGTATCCCGGCCGATTACTTCGACACCCCGGTAGATTACGACTCGCTGATCAAACTCGGCTCCATCATGGGGTCGGGCGGCATGATCGTCATGGATGAGACGGCCAATATGGTGGATGTGGCCCGCTACTTCATGGAATTCTGCATGACAGAATCATGTGGCAAATGCGTCCCCTGCCGGGTCGGTACGGTGCAGATGTACCACTTGCTGACCAAAATTTACAAAGGTCAGGCCACCAGCAAAGACCTCGTTTTGCTGGAAAAGCTCTGCACCATGGTGCGGGAGACGAGTTTATGTGGTCTGGGGCAGACGGCCCCGAACCCGGTGAATAGTACCCTGCATTATTTCCGGCAGGAGTATCTGGATTTGCTGACGGATAAAGAGCCGGTCGCACCGCTGTGGCCGGTCGCGGCCGCGGAGGTGCAATCGTGAAACGTTCCCGCATCATTACTTGCAAAATCAACGGGCAAGACATCGCCGCCCGCGAAGACGAAACCATCCTGGAGTTGTCCCGGCAAAACGGCATTCCCATCCCCACCCTCTGTTACCTGGAAGGGGTTTCCTCTTACGGCGGTTGCCGTCTCTGCATGGTCGAGATGAAAGGCTCAAACAAGCTATTTCCCGCCTGCATGACCCACCCCGACGAAGGCATGGAAATCACTACCGAATCGGAGCGTCTCCTCACCTATCGCAAACAGATACTAGACCTGTACTTTTCCGAGCGGAATCATGTCTGCGCCGTCTGTGTCTCGAATGGCAACTGCGAATTACAAAGCATGGCCTTCAAACTGGGTATGACCCACGTGGGCATTCCCTACCTCAATCCCAGCCTGCCCCTGGATGCCAGCCATCCCCGCTTTGGCCTGGATCACAACCGGTGCATCCTCTGCACCCGCTGTGTGCGCGTCTGCGATGAGGTGGAAGGGGCACATACCTGGGACGTGATGGGGCGTGGCGTCGAAGCCCGCGTCGTCACCGATTTGAACCAGCCCTGGGGCGAGGCCATCAGTTGCACCAGTTGCGGCAAATGTGTGCAGGCCTGCCCCACCGGAGCCTTGTTTGAAAAAGGCAAATCAGTGGCCGAAATGCACAAACGCGCCGAGTTTCTGCCTTATCTCCGCCTCATGCGTGAAGGGCGAGATGGGGATAGTGAGTAAACAAAGATGAACAA
>JADJUV010000062.1 GCA_016716885.1 Candidatus Trichofilum aggregatum
TTCCACGGGGAAGATGCGTAGCAGCGCCTGGATCATCCGGGGCTGGATGTGAATACGACTGAGATCAAAAACCAGCCGCGGTTCATCCTCTAGCTCGTTAACCTTCTTGGTCCGGTTGGTTAAGGCCGCCTGGTGCAAGAGGTGATAAAACTCACGCACCTGCAATGCCCCCATCACCGGGTGGGTTAACAGGTCAACGGCATCGGTCGGTAAGACCGGACGGAATTGGGGCAAGAGGGTTTCCAGCCGCTCCTGCCCTTCGGCCCAGACCACCAACGGATCCTTCCGGCTACCGCTCAGGTTGGGTAGAAGCATCTGGTAGAAGCCACCGATGGGTTGGATGGCGGCCCGGACACATTCCTGGCCGGTATCATCCAGCAGACACAGATCAAGGCCGCCAAATTCAGGTGAGGCCACCTGGAGTGTCCAGGGCTGACCGTCTTGTCTGGTTAAAGTAATATCTCGTACACACATAGATTTTGTTGTCTCCTGCGGAAGAAGTTTCGAGTTTCGAGTTCCAGAGTTTCGAGTTCCTGGTTTCAGCGTGTCTTTTGCGTCTCAGCGTGCTCCTGGTTTCAAGTTAATGCCTGGATGAGATGGAGCACTTCAGAATGACGGTACCATGTCAACGTGCCCTCTTGTCCACCGTCGCCGTGTCCCCATGTCGCCGCGTCGCGTCCCCATCCCCTACGGCCCCGGCCCGGCCCAGACAGCCGGATCAACCAGTTGGCCGTTCGAGTAAACGATCCAATGCAGATGGGAACCGGTGGAACAACCGGTACTGCCCATCTCGGCAATCCCTTGCGCGGCCGCGACCGGGCCGCCGGTGACAAAGAAGCCGTTTAAGTGACCGAAGTAATGCAGGGTGTCGCTCCCCTGGACACGTTGGTAGAAACCCAGACCGTTGTGAGGGGGTTGGGAGCCGGGAATGCTGAAACAGTCGGGGCCGGTTGAGTTGGGACCGGCGTAGACCACCTCGCCATCAACCGGCGACCAGATGAGCGTGTCCTGGCTGTTGGCGATGTCCACCCCGTTATGGAACCAGATGCGTTCCGGGGGACAGCCATACCCTGTGCCGTCAACACCGGTGTAGCTGGCCTAACAGCCGAAACCCCGCGTAATCGGTGCCGGTCGTGGGCCGAGACCTGACCCCACCGGGAAGGGTGTGCCTGCGGGCAGTGTGCCGATGGGGGGAACACCCCCCTGCCAGGCCAGCGGATCATCCAGCACCGCCGGGGTGGGTGGTGGCGGTTGCACGGCGTCCACATAGGGGCCGGTCAGGTCGTCATAGAGATAGACCCAGATGGGTAGCCCACCTTCGAGTGGCAGTTGCCAGTTGGTGATGAACCCTACGGCCTCGACTTCTCCTTCAGGGAGCGTAAAAGCCACAACCATCTCTTTTATTTCGCCAGCAGGTACAGGTGTCAGTTGTCCTATGTAGGGTGGCAGTTGCCGGGCAATAAGAGGCTCATTCTGTGGTGTCCAGCGAGCCATGATGGGAAGCACCGGTGTCGTGTGACCGATGAGCGGCAGTGCTGGCGTCGTCGTCCAGGGTGGCACAGGCGTCTCCGTGATAAATTCGGGTGTCGTCGTCACTTGCCCCGGAGTGGTGGTAATCCACAAGGGGGTGGCGGTAAAACCAAACGGCGTTGCGGTCGGTGGCAACCAGGGCGGTTCGGATGTGGCCGTAGCCGTCGTCCACTCCGGCATGGTGGTGATGACCTGCGGCGGCAGGGTCAGCACACCAGGAATGGGCGTCGGTGGAACGACCGGAGTCGTTGTCCCCAGGAAGACCGTGACGGTAGCCACCGGCGTCGAGGTCTGGGCCGTCCAGTAGGGCACACCGGCGAGCGGAGCCGGGTTGGTAGCCACGCTCACCAGGCCACAGCCAAGCAAAGCCAGCACAGTGGTACTGATAAAAAGAAAGGATTGGGCATGCGGCCGCATTGTTGGTCTCCCCAGTTAAAAAGGCAAGAGCGTCAGGTGGCGCAGGTACAGGTAGTGGGTAGACCAGCCGTAGATGAGCGACGGGTCGTCTGAGTCGGTCGTCACTTCGGCGGTGTTAGCAATGGTCTGAGGTATCTGCCCACCGACCTGCACTGAGTAGGTAAAGGTGCGGCTGAAGTTCTGGCCGTAAATCACTGGGCGCAGGTGCAGGGTCGTGCCCGGTGCAGGTGGGAACCCTTGGGGCGGCTGCGGGTCGCCACAGCAAGGAGCATAGGCATAAGTCGTGCCCCGTGAGCCAGGGTAATCCTCAACGCCGATGGTGTAACCAACCTGGGTCAGAGCCAGCGGATCAGAGATGTTGTCGGTGATGAAAAAAACCTGACCAGACATGGGCCATCACCCAGGATGAGCACGCCGCGTGACGGGTGGTCAAGTTCGGTGCGGCTGCGGAGGCATTGTGCCATTGTGCATAGAGCATCATCGTAGCCGGTGATAAGTCCTTGCAAGATGGCGACGTGCCAGCGGCCGCTGGTGGTCATGTCGGCGTCGTACCAGGAGAGGCGATGAGCGCACCGGGTGGGTTGGGATTAGGTAGCCATTGGTTTTGGCTGGTAGGTGCGGTTGGGGAGCCTGTTGCGGAACGGTTCAGGCTTAGCGTGCAGGCTTGCCTGAAGGAACGCCACGAAGTGCTTGTCGAAAGGGTCACGTCGGAAAGAGGTTGGAACAGGGAACCCGGATACGATTCCTGTTCAAACCCCTCATCCCCCAGAGTCCCAGGCGCGGCCGCGCCCGCCAGGAACAGCCCATCCGGCGAGAGGGTGATACTCTGCCAGGTCTGGCCGTAGAAGGGATAGCTGTAGCCATTCACTCCCAGGTTAAGAGTGACGGTAGCCTCATCACAGTTGCCTTGGGTGGCGATGAGTTCGTCGCAGAGATTGGGCGCACCGAAGTCGGCCAGGTCAATGTAGGGGATAGAGAGGCTGGACGGTTCGATGAGGTAATCGAGATGACCAGGCGCGATCTCTCCCTGCCAGGTCAACTGCCGGGTCGCCGGGTTGTAGTGCAGCTCCCGGTTGGAACTGGGCACAAAGGTGAGAGCTGCTGGTAACGTGTCGGTCAGGGTGAAGGTGCGGGTCATGGCTTCGTAGTTGGCGAGGGTCAGCGCATAGCTGGCTGTGTCGCCTGGTTGGGCATAACTGGGTCCCGTCTGGCGAATGAACGCCCACGGGTTCTCCGGGTTGCTCCCCCCACCCTGCACCGGGTTGGGCAAGGTCAGGTGATAGTTGACCGCATAGACCGGCAACGCGGCCGCGGATTGGCTGAGGCTGGGGGGCGTTCGTTGGTACAGCACCAATCCTAAGAGCAAAGAAACAACCGCCAGCCCACAGGTGAATAGGTCTTGTCGTTTTTGTGTATCAGTCATCGTGAATCGTTCCTTACCTATGCGAATCGTTTTCCGGTCTCTCAGCGTAAAACCAGGTAGGTAGCCAGAATGTCCCGGCTGCGGTAATCCAGTTGCAGGCTATCCCAAACCATCACGGCCCGATCTGAGGTCACCAGGTCAGGAGTAACCAGGAGATGACCGGCTGGCCGCACCCCACGCGCAAAAGGGTGTGCAGGGCTGGCCGTGCAGATGTCTGTGCCTAGTTCACATTGGGTGGTGTAGGGTCGGCCGAAGCGCCGAAGGTCGGTGTTTGGTGGCGGATCACCCGCTTCATAGATGTAGGCGAAGGTGACAGAAGCCGGGTCGGTGGTCAGGGCAATCAGGGGGTAGACCTCAGCCTGCAAAGCGCCGGTGAGACTGCCGCTGGCTTCGCGGTTTTCAGTGATGCGTGTTGGCGCAGACCAGGAATTACCCCCATCGGCGGACCAGGTGGCGTAAACGGTGTACCGGTCGCGGCCGCTGGGCAGGTTGTGACTGTCTTCGTAGTAGGCCGTCCAGCCGTCGGGTGTCGTCAGGGTGCTCTGGGGGATGAAGGCTCCCTCAAAATCACCATTGGTGAGTGTGCCGTTGTCGGTCGCGGCCGCGTCCCAGACGGCGGTGGCCGGAACATCGGGCGTGTTAAGCGTCGCCGACAAAAAAACGGTCGCCTGGGAACTGCTGGTGGGAGCGGTCAGACTGAATGATTGGAAAGTGGTAGGGGTCGCTGCGTCAGACCAGAGAACGGTAGATGCGGCCGCGTTTGTGCCCCCGGTGGCATCAAGGCCGAGGCGTAAGGTAAAGTCGGCGGTCGCGGCCGCGTCGGCCAGGCCATAAGCGGAAACGGTGAGCGGCTGGCCGGGATTGGCGACGGTGAAGGTCTGGTAGAGACCGGCCTGGAAGGGGGTTTGCTGGCTCCCCCAGGTGGTGGCGTTCAGGCCGGAGAAGATGTATTGCGGGTTAGCGATGGCGTTGGGAAAGAGGGGATTCGCGGCCGCGTAGACGGGTTGGCTGTAAGGGGGCGTCGTGGGCTGAGCGGCGGGTTGAAGGGCCACCCAGGCGGCATACGCCCAGCCGGTGTCCCCTTGTTCCTGGTAATCGAGGTGGGCCGGGCCGGTAAGGGTGGCTCAGGGATAGTGGGATAGTGGTGAGATAGTCCCAGGTGGGGGTCAGGAAACCGGTGGCCTCGTCTACCAGCCAACGGGCCAGGGTCATCTGGCCGGACGTTTGGTAGGCCACCAGGTAGCCGAAGTCGCGGCCGCGGATGGGGGTGGCGGTGAAGGCTGTGCCCGGTGTCACCGGGTTGATGTGCCAGATACCCGTTTGCACCTGGGCCGCGTGGTAGAGTTGGCCGTCTTGTTCGTAGACGATGTGCGCGTAGTTGCGACGGTCGAGGACAATGACGGGGTTGCGGCCGCTGGTAACGGGTTCGTTGGCCTGGTCGGCGGGATGGGCGCCCTGGTCGGCATAGCGGTAGTAAATCTCGTTGTTTTTCTCGTAGGCCACATGCAGGCGGTTGACCGGGCTGAACGCCAGGCTCATCGTTTCCCCTTTGTCCAGGCGACGGACTTGAAGGGCGTTCGCCCCGCGAGCCAGCGCCAGGTGCAAGGCGCCGTTTTGTTTCCAGGCTACCGCCAGCATGTCGTCGCCGGTCGCGGCCGCGAGGGGGTCTGGTCTTCTTTGTCGAGGGAGAGGTTGACCAGTTGGGTGGTGATGAAGGCGGTGGGGGGTGTCGCGGCCGCGGGTGTTGCGGTGGGACAATAGACGCGGCCATCACCCCCATCGGTGGAGACCGACGGGGGGATGGACAGGTCAGGATCAACAGCCAGGGTGGCAGTGGGGGCGATAACGATGCCACCAGGGGTGGTGCAATCGCCGGGAGTGCTGGCTGGTGAACTGCAAGAGATGAGGGCAAAAGCCAAAAGGAACACCGGCAAGGCGTAGAGCGGATCGTGGTAATCGCGGCCGTTGCGGTGGGTGGTGGTGTCCTGGGTGTAGTGGCGGCTTTGAGGAACCAGAAGCGCAATCGCCAGGACAATCAGCAAGCAGGCGATGATGAAGAGGATGAGCAAGAGAGTTGTTGTAGCCATAGGTCAACAGGCAACACGAAACTAAGCAAGGCTAAAACAGCCACGCTGAAAGAATTAGATGCCGATAAACAATCAGGGAATTGGCTCCCCGTTCACAGATTTGTATCGGTCAAGATGGGGTGTATTTTAGAGGTTATAAAAATCGTGCCAACGGTCTTGAGACCTGTTTTTTTGGCTTTTTGACGGGTCTTGAGACCTGTTTTTTGACGGCTTTGACAGGTCTTGAGACCCGTGCAAGGGAATGGTGTGCCTATCGTGATTCACTGAGGGGCTGGGGGTTGATCTAATCCGACGTGGCGACAAAGTTCTCGAGGGGAATAGGGCAAAAAAACATCAGATGATACTGATGATTTTCTAGCACCATTACAATAATATAGGTACTTGGGGTTTCGCGGGATAAAGGGTATCTTGTGGGTACTTCAGCATATAGAGTATGCGGCAATAATACACCCTGAAACTCCTTAAAGGTTCATTAGTTCTGTATCCAATAAACTCTGCGCCTAAAACAAGCCCACCCCTTCTAAGCAACGGCCGTCTGTTCGTACAATAATGGGAGTGCTTACGAAATCCACGAATGGGATCAGGAAGAACTTTGTGGCTCATGAATGCATGATTTGAGGAAGATTGCGGTTCCAATGAAATTCCTGGGCTTATCACAGGACATTGCAGCACAACCTTAAGCCCCGAAGGCTCGTTTGGTAACAAACGTAGGTTTCCGTTAACATATTGTGCCCATTCATACATACCCACAAGACCCAAATGACCCTGACGCAATAGCTCCGTATATGAAAGGTCATTCACCATTGTACCGAGACCTTGGTCTGTGATAACAACGTTTATCAAGTTGCTGTCAGCCTTGTAAAACACTTCTAGAAATACTTCCAGACATTCGGCATGTTTAACAACATTGGTCAATGCTCCGGTTAGAATCCTACTAATAGCCGTGACTGTTCTTGTAGGCACATCCCTGGCAATCTCGTCAGGGATTGAATAACTTACGGTTATCTTTAGTCCGTACTGCTCCTGGAAACGTCTGACAATATCGTCAATGGCATAACGAACACCATGAAAACGAAAAGGTGAATATAGGTTTATACAAAGCGTCCGCAGAGATTCAGCGGCCTGTCGCAAATGCTCAACAACGCCCTGTAACTTAACATCCAGAGCTTGCCCTTCCCTATCAATCTCTTTGACCAGAATATGATCCAAAATACTAATGGCATAAGTGATTCGATGAAGAGGGTCATCATGAATTTGTAGCGACAATGTACGACGCTCATCTTCCTGTACAACGAGAATCTGACGCGATAATTTTCGAGCTGACTCAAATAAGAGAATGTTTTCAACCCCAACAGCAAGAATCCCGCTAAATTGCCTTAGAAAGGAGACTTGCCTGGCATTGAAAAAACCATCACCCCCAGGCCGGGACAGAACCAAAATGCCAACAAGTTCATTCCGCACGGAAACAGGCACCAAAATTTCTGCCCAATCAAACTGGGAGAAGAATATTGCAAAAGCAGAAGGGGTGTTTTCTATAGCTCGTATGATGGGTGAATCAAAGTAACCTATATCCTGCAAATCAATCGATGTTTTCGTCTCCACACCATGAATAGCAATAGGCGCAAAGAACTTCTGCTCGTTTTTTAGATACAAAGCAACAGAAGGTACCTCAATCATTAACGACAGCGATTCCAAAACAGTTGTTAGTGTTCTTACTTCCGGTTTGGCAGAAAAGGCAAGAGCGAAAGCGGACACTCTATCATGACTCAACGCAGATTTTCCGTAAATCAATTCATCGACAAAACGATGAACAGGCCTATTGGCATAAACAACAAACAATAGTGTTGGCAGGAGCATCACAGTAGAGGAGAACGTGGTATCTATTAATGATTGACGCTTTTGTAGAATCAATAAGCCACTACTATGTACAGCAAGAATAAGTAAGGCGATTATGACCAAATAAACCACTTGGGTAAAAAAACGATCTAGCCCCAAAAAGCCACGCCGATAAATAACAAACAAAAAACCTGCCGGAACTAGTATCATCAAAGTAATTGCCAACGGAAACGGCAATATGGTTATATCAAAGAAAGTGTGGGGGAGAATCGTTAATAACACTGTAGGGACAATCCCTAGTGCAATGAAGACGAGTAAAATCTTCAGTTGTTGCTGGACATAAGGAGTCTGATTTGCCTTAACGACTCGCCATAAGAGCAAGGCAAAACAGGAAAATATACCTAATGCGGCCAACAAGAAACCCAATAAATAAAGGCTCACCCCAGTTACCTCACCAAAGCTTAATCCCTTAGGATACAAAACCCACACTTCATAAGTGGCGGCGCCAGCTAATACAGTGGCAACAAACATCTCTCCTGCTAATAAAATCTTAGTTCTTGAGGACAATGAGGATGTTCGGGGAATCAAGCCCAGATGGCTCCAAAGAGGCAGCATAAAAAAGATAAGTGTGTAACCAACAAACCATGCGCCGGGAACACCATACAAGGCAGATTGTATTCCGGTTGTTACTGCTGCACTAAACAGAAACGTATAGCCAGCGATTAACGCTTGTTCGTTTCTCGGTTTTGCTAGTAGGAGCATCACAACGCCTAGAAACGCACTCATCAGCGATAAGATTGTTGGGGGTAGTCGCAGCTCAATGGCCAGAGGAGTTATTTGGGGTGGAAAATTGATGGTCGTGCTGGCAATTTGCCCATTCCGTACAAATGTGAATTCATATTCGACCTTGACTGGCAGGGGATACAAGGTGGACATCCGTCTTATTAGCTTCTGATCAATCGCTAACAAAATGTCCCCTGCCTGTAATTTGGCACTGGCAACAGACTCTTGAGGGACATTGATAACAACCATACGGCTATCTGGTCGCCAGGCCACCGTAAAATCTTCATAAGGTATATATAACCACATGTACCAGTTACTATAAATAATAAACACAAGTGCGAGAACAATCCCCGGCATTCGCAATTGATATAACCATGTACTAAAAAATAGTGGTACTTTGTAAGGCATATTGTTCTAATATTCCTCGGGACTCAGGAGGGATAATGTCTAGTGAATCAATAGCACGTTGTTGGTACGCCTTAGCAACAACCAATGACCATCCAATAGCCCCCATTTCGTCCAGCAACATTACAATTTTATCAATCGTTTCGGGGGTTTGCGGCTCATCTCGTAATAGATCCCTCAGATACAATTGACGCTTATCACCTTCACAGGATAAGCCATAAATCACAGGCAATGTATAATTCTTGGCTGGCAAATCGCTATTCTTGAGATCGTGGCAGTCATCAAGGATTTGAGCCATCATTCCCATATTTAGACCATATTGATATAGTGCATTTAGAAGAGCAGGTGTAGGGTCTGAACAACCAACTCTTCCCCCTAGCCACGCCCCTGAAGCAACGATTAATCCAGTTTTAGCTGCAATCGTTTTAAAGTAATCATCAAGCATAGGTGGTTTAGTTATACGCTCCACCCACTGAGCTTTCGAAGCCATAGCACAGGTACGTCCCAATATCGCGTTCACCTCTTTCAACATTGCGCTATTCCCTTGCTGATAAGATAACGCAGATTGGGCCGCACCAAGAGCAAATAGCCCCATATGCATGGCATCCGTTTCTTTCAAGCTCTGCCACATAGGGGCTATCTGCCCATCTTGAATGTCATCAAACAGCCGTGTTGCCATCAAATACAGCACCCAAGCGGATGCCACCGGAATCAACGCCTGGGTATCACCGTGAATAGCTGATCCCACAAGCAAAGGAAACCCATCCACACGGGCAAAGCCGGATTTCATCCGTTGATCACAATAACTCGCAAAAGCATTATTGAATTCTGACCAACCCAATGGGGGCAGGATCTCACGCTTGATAAAGGTATAAAGCTGATCAACAAATTCGGTAGCTGAGGGCAACAACTTGTCTACCATAGAACTGGTAGTCCCTCTATCAGGTTAATAGGGATGCGGGAATTCATAGCTGAGGGTGCAATTGACAGAAGGATTTGCGTCTTATCGTCTGTGGACTTACCAGTCATAGAGGGTGTGACATTATCCAAGGTTCTGACGATAGTGATCGCATCGCGAACGATACCGGCCAAAAAATCATCGGTTAATTGATGGTGAAGAGCATCAGTGTTCATGAATTGCCTATTTCCTAGAATGAAGTGGATAATGATTCGATTATAGACAAATGAGGGTGTGGTGTAACGGTACGCGAGACCTGTTTTATGACGGTACGCAAGACCCGTCTGGTACTACCCACAGCCTATAAATCGCCAAAAACGATTCCCTTCCCGTTATGGGAAAAAGGGATAAGGCCCAATTGCATACTTCGTATAACACATGCGGTTACATTGCTGACATCGAGCGATTTATAGGCCCCATCCAAATGCCCCTTCAGGGTACGATGCGAAATGCCCAGGGTTTCCGCTACTTGCGAATAAGGTACATCAGGCGACTTGGCTACAGCCAGAATGATCTGCTTCTGACGCAGTGTCAAAATTTCCTCAGTTGGCTTTTCTGACTGACGAAATAGCTCTCGACTAAATGCTTGCGAAAAGAATATTTGACCCCGATGCACCTGCTTAATCGCTGTCGCCAGATACAAGCTGAGATTATCCGATTTCAGCAAATACCCCCGTACACCATTCTGTATAGCAACCTGGGCAATTTCGTAATGCAAATACTGTGACAAAATGATGATCCCCATCGCCGGGAATTCTTGATGCAACCGTTCCAGCATGGGCAAAGGGAGAAACCGCTCAGAGTCTAATCCGTCATCCGTTACTTGGGGCATCATTAAGTCCAAGATAAGGATATGAGGTTTATAATTCTCGACGAGGCGCAAGACATCTTCCCCTGCATAGCCGTCTGCAACCAATTGGATGTCTTCCTCATCATCCAGCAAACTACGAATCGCCGCGTGGATCAAATGGTGATCGTCAATTGACACAACCCTGATCTTTTCCATAACGATAGGCCTCCTAAATATGCAGCTTGTTCCTCAAAAAAATGAACTAGCCTATCACTACTGACTAATTCCGGTTGGCTCACATACACAGACATGCTGGCTCTTGGCATCCAGGTTGGCAAATGAACCACTTGGGCCATAGGGCTACGAGAGTCATAAAAAGAAATGATGGTGCTTGCTTGATCGCGCCATTCCCAGCGAATGGTTTCCCACAGGTATTGAGCCACTCGTAACTGACCAGGAGAGAACCACAACGAACTGACCATTAGTTGTTTCATTATCCCGTTGTCTGGAACTATCTGAAGCATCTTGTTGAGTAGTCGCATATAAGTGGGGATTTGCTTCACACGCATTTCAACTAATCGATACTGCTCGATAACCTTTACACCCGCCAAAAACTCGCCCGATGAATCTGTCGCCACATAGTAGTGGCATAGGAGAATCAAACGGACTGTTTTCCATCCATGCTCTTAGCGTATCTGCTGTTTCCGGCTCATAGAAGTTATAATTTGCAAAGTATTGATTGGCCTGTTCAGCCAATATCTTTAACTCCTCATTGCTCGCATGATTTATCAGCTTTACTTGAATGCCAGGCAACGATTCAGGTGCTCTTCCTCTCATTTTAGTGGCCCCACCAGTAACAATCGTAGGCAAAGCTTTCCCCATTTGCTTGCGACTGAAAGTGATGCCGCATTATTTTTCTGGATCGTAGCGATGATAAGGCCATCAGTACTAAGGCGATCTTGGGCTAACTCCAATCTTTTGTGAGCTAATTGTTTCCCAATACCTCGTTTACGATAGGCGGGGTGAACAACTAATCCTTTCAAGGCAGCGTAACGCCTTTGCTCACCTAAAACGTTACCATTACCAAAACTGATGAACCCTGCACCAACTATCTCACTCGTTTCAGTATCCTCTGCAATCACACCAAGTGCATCTTTGTTTTGAAAACTAAAGGCTGTGAACGCATCCAGGTGATAGAACGGGGCAATCTGAATTTGCCCGGCATCAGGGCTAGTTTGGAGTAATTGAGTTAAGCCAGGATACTCTCTGGGGTTAGCTGTCGAAGGAAAGTAGGGGGTTAGTCGTATTATCTTTCTTTGTCACATTTATCACTCTGAGTGTCAAGATGATATGATTTGTTGATAGTACCAGAGTACCAGCCCCATGATAACACGGGAAAACCACTTTTCAAATTGTGCCCGTTTACTCCTGAAAACTATCATAACTTATAAATGATTACGGCGAATGAATTTAGTTAAAGAAGAACGGATATATAGGCCCAAAGGTAGTTTGATTTGAGGTAGACCACAGCGGATACGAGTCCGAACTTTTTCCATCTCATAAGTAACGCGGAGGCCCTGTGTCTCTTGGAAGTGTTTAATGAACACCGGTTTCAATCCACACCCCGCATGGAGAACGACTCTAATTCCAGGTGTCCCTGACAATATAAAACGTGTCAATCCACGCCCCTCGCATGGGAGCGACCGTCGCGGTACGTAGAATCTCATCGAGTACAGGTTTCAATCCACGCCCCCTGCATGGAAAGTGACGGGTTAAGGTAGGGGACTCGCTAACCTGTCGGGTGTTTCAATTCACGCCCCGTGTGGATAGCAACAAGAGATGGTCATCTACACAAATAACGGTGATCATGTTTCAATCCACGCCCCCTGCATGGGGAGCGACGTGGCTTCCCGGTATATCTTCGTGGCCAGTTGCCACGTTTCAATCCACGCCCCCCGTATGGGAGCGACCTCGGACATCTCAGCGTATGTTGCGATCCTACGTGTTTCAATCCAAGCCCTCCGCATGAGGAGAGCCGACCGTCAAAAATCGCCTTGATCATCTCTCCACTGTTTCAAGCCAAGCACACGCCCCCATGGGGAGCGACAGCACCAAAGCGGCCAATGAGAATAACCACATACGTTTCCAATCCACGCCCCCGCATTGGGAACGATGCGCGAGACAAAATGATCATCAATTACAGCAAGCGCTTCAATCCACACCCCGTATGGGAGCGACAGTCATTGTGTGGCATAAATGATAGGTATGTGTTTCAATCCACGCCCCCGCATGGGGGTGACGAGCAGAATAAATGATTTGTCGGACTTCGGAAGAGTTTCAATCCACGCCCCGAATGGGAGGCGACTGGCATTCTTTAATAAAATGGCGTGTATTCAGAGGTCATAGCTTTTCGATAATTTCCACACCGGCTGGCAAATTTTCTTGGTCAATTTTCACGTTGTAATCGCTAAATTTGCGCGGGGGATTGGCGGTTTCGCTTTTGGCTACCGTCACCCGGTCGAACAAGAGGTGGGATGGAGCGTTGCCCAGGTCGCTGTCATGCTTGAAGACAATTAGTTTACGGGCGGCCATTTTACCTCGTGCAGCCGAGTGGTCGTGCTCAAACATATTAATCAAGGCATCCCACAGTAGTTCTAAATCGGTTTCTGAAAAACCAGTGCCTTTGGTTTTGTCATTCGCCAGTTTGGCAGACACGTAACCTTCGGCGCGGTAGAGGCCGTAGGGAACGATGTGCTTCCGACCCATGGTCCGCTCTTTAGCAATATCTTCTATCCTGGTTACTGCCTGACGGGTAATGGTCACATCTTGCTGAGCAATGGGGTCAATACTGCGTGAGAAGTTGATCTGAATGGGGCCACGCACCTGGCCGCAGTTGTCGCCGGTAGTCATCACAGCCCCAAACGTGCGAACGTCGAAGAAGTTAGCACACATCCAACGGCGGGCTTGATTAACCTGGGAGGCCTCAGTTTTCTTTCCGAGATCAAGCCCGATAGCCACATAAGCTTCCTGATGATTCTGGTTCAAGGGCGTACCCTCTTTAACGTAAATCCGATAGCCGGTGCTATCACCCTTGACCAGTTCCGCATAATTGCGGATTTTGCGCTTTAGGCACACATCAGTGACGATCCCGTAGCCGGTTTCAGGGTCAATGCGCGGCATATTGCCTGCGTCCGGGTCGCCGTTGGGGTTGCCGTACTCCACGTCATAGAGCAGCACAAATTCATAGCGGTTTCTGATAGGGGTAGTCATTGTTTAAGTCTCCTTATATTGATGGTTGGTTGATGATTGGTTTTATTTGATCGCCGGATGAAATTGGTTCGTTGGCTGGTTGGCTTTTGGATGTGAAAAAATCTTTGCGCTGGTGATAGTAACCCAGGATAAAAACACCCTGCTCATCAAGCGCCAGGCGTGTTGGAATAGGGTTTTTTTCGACATCCAGCAGATTCAGAATATCCTGAATACGCCGGTCATAATTGAAGGTGCGTTTCCCTTCCTGCTTGACTTTGGAAATATGGTGCTGAGAGAGTCGCAGTAGAAGGGGAAAGATGCTACCGGGTGAGGCACAGGCTGAGGTGAAATAGCGGTCTTTAATACCAGCGTTTACCTCGCCAATAGCGTCCTGTTGTGCTCTTTCTAGTACGGCGAAAAGGCGTCCCAGCACATAAGCGGGGATGGTGGCTTGCTCATTGAGCGACATAACGAGTACCTCATGAAATGGATTTAGGGATTGGTGACGGTATTTGCGTAAAAGAAACGCCTTGATGACGGCCGCACGCACATAGTTAACCTTTTGGATGCGCCTGCTTGAGTCGTCCATGTCGGCGCGGATACGGTTGATGATGGCATAGTACAAAGCCGCCGGATAAGGGGCGTTGGTCAAAACGGCACGAAGAACCGAGCCAGCCAACAAAGGTGATGCTTCTCCATCCCTGGCCTTTTTGGAGATGGTTTCGTCTAAGATGTGCCGGTTAGTAATATAGGTTGGCTGGTTGTCAAATTCTTTGACGATTTCCAGATCGCGGTAATGGCCCATAATACGCTCCACAATTTTCTGGAAGGGGTCGGTTATGAAAAAGCGCACGGAAACGCGTGCCGCATTGGGAGCCAGACCGAGAACGTAAAAGCGCGGATTTTCATCTTGCAGATCAGCCAGTAGATTGGGCAGATCCAACGCCTGAACACGTCGTACCTTGTCCGCCACATCTTTCAGCCCCTTTTCGGCCTTCTTACGGGTTTGCTGCTCAGCGGAAGATTCTTCTTCCACGTATTCAGGATCGAAGATGTTGGCAAAGGCACTGGCATATTCCTTTTCTTTTCTCTCACACTCTGCCCAATAGACGACGGTGGTGTCGCCAATGATGAATTTCTTGTTGGGATTGTCACGTGCGAGCAAATAGTTAAGGGCAGTTGTATATGCAAAAGTTGCTGTTTCACTGACAGGCGCGTTCAACCCCTGCCCTTTGAAGCGGTTGTAAGACTCATAGGCACGCTCATTAAAGCTCACTAATGAAGCACCTGTAGGATTTGCTCCGGCCACGCCGTTTAAGCTGGCATGAAGACGGGCAATGGGTGCGTTTTCGCCAGTCACCAGACATTGACCCCAAACTGCATCCTTGCCTGCTTTGTAAGCTTTCCATATCTGACAAATGGTTACATCTTTATGCACAAACTCGCCGCGAAACATGAAGACCAAGTTGCCGCCTTTCAAAAGGGTTTCCAGGTTTCTAACAATAGCGGGGTGCTCCCTGGCTTTAAGTGGCTCGTGCCGATCCAAGAAGGCCATCACGGCACGGGCAGCGTCACATTCGGCTTTTGCTAACAACGCTCGGTGCATCTGGCGAAAGGCTTCAAAGCGTTTGAGACTGTATTCTGGATCATCAGCATCTTTCTCTGAAATCCCTAGAACAAAGGCATTGTTGTCCCACAAGAAGTTAGGTGTGGGAGTTGCTCCTGCTCGTTTTACCTGTTCAGGCACAATCATCATACGCGGTACTTCCAGAATTTTCTTGCCTCGTGGCACAGGAACGAATTGCGGAGAAATACCCAGTAATTCACCCTGTGCGGATATGTTGAGGGCAAAGCTGACGCCCACCGCACTGTAACCTGGTGGAGCAACATCGCTATCTGGGTCGCGGGCGAGAATGTCATAATAGCGAGTGAGGGCTTGTAGGATCACTGCTTCACCTCTACTTGCCTCAGGTCAATAATGCCCTCGTGCATTTCGGCATTGAAAAATTTAGGCTGAATATCGCGGGGGTTCGAGAAATCCAGATCGTATAACATCCAGCCCAATTCGCGATGACCTTCTAGTGGGCTTGTGGGAATGTCGCCGTCTTCAATCAGTTGCAGCTTGGCACCAAATTCACGTGTTCCCAGGCAAGGCGCATGAAAATGTTGTCCCTTACGAAAGCGACGCAGGGCCACATTGTAATGCTTTTCTTGGGTATCCTCGGGTCCGGCTTTGGGGGTCATCTCAAAATGGGCTTCGATGATGTAGTCCACGTTTTTCAACACCATAGCTGCCCGCTGCTGGCGTATATTAGTGGCGGCCAGATACATGGGCGCGTTGGTTGAGCCGTTCATCCGGCGCCGCGCCGCGCTTGCCGAGGCTTTTTCGCTCACCTCGTTGCGCCGGACATTCGTGAACTCGATTTCTCGCAGGACGTGGATTTTGTCGATCACCCAGCGGATGGCGGGCTTCCAATAAACGGCTTCGATAAGACCGCGTGCCGCCGAGGGAGTGATGACATCGTAACTGACCCGTTCGACTTTCATTTCTGGTCGGGTGAACAGAGCGTAATCGCCCTGTACCCGAATGGTGATGCCGTATCCCATGTTGTGCCTCCTTTGTTGGATCAATTGAAAAAGAATGCTTGGCCGCCATCATCGGCAGGAAGAATGAGACCGGTTTGCTCATCATAGAAATTTTGGTTGTTCAGCACTTCATATTTTTCATGGTACGTTTCGATCACCCCTTTGCTTTGCAGGCTTTCAAATTCATATTCGTAAATATTCACCGTGTACATTTGCAGTTTACGCAGCGTGGTTGCCGGATAGGGGGTGTTTTTGAGTTCTCCAATTAACTGTTTCGCCTCTTCGTTGTAGGGGACGATAACGGGCACAGTATTGCTATCTATCAAATTGAATCTTTCAGCGGCTGTTTTGAAATCAAAGTTCAACTCTCCTAAACCCTTCTCAAAGCAGGGAATAATTTCTTTGGCGTCGAATGACCTTTCGTCGTGAAGCGTGTACAGCATCCTGAAATAGGCAGTGATTGCCTTGATGGACACCGGGTCGTCGCTGTAATGGCGCAGAATGCTTTCCGAGACGGCCACACCTTGTTGGACAAAAATGGGCATTTTTTTGATGAAAGGCGTATCCGGTTCGAACACATGAATCTCGCCGCTTTCTCGTTTTCCTTCCCGATTAATGCGCCCCGCAGCCTGGATGATCGAATCTAGTCCAGCCATAGCACGATACCCAAGGGGGAAATCCACATCGATCCCAGCTTCCATAACCTGCGTGGACACAACCCGACAGTTTTCGCCATTTTCCAGCCGTCTACGAATGGTATACAGTGTTTCCTTGCGATGCGTTGGGCACATCAGGTAGAAAGATGAAAACATCCTTCCTCAACCAGGCCCGCCAGTCTATCGAATAAACCTTTGGCGTGTTTGCGGGTGTTGACAATGCACAATACCTGCGAATACCTGTACATTTCTTCGAGTAGGTTATCGTCGGAAAGTTTGCCACGGTTCTTCACCTGCACCCGCCGATAAAAGTCGAACAACGCCTGTGGATTGGGGGCCAATTCTATGACGGGCGTGTTGGGAGCCAAAAAGCGTTCCAACGAGGGCTGAGTTGCCGTGCAAAAGATTGCGCTTGCCCCATAGTTTTGCACCAACTCTTGCACCGCATTCATACAGGGTTCCATGAACTCAAGTGGTAGCATTTGCGCCTCGTCGAAAATGATCACGCTCTTAGCCAGGTTGTGCAGCTTGCGGCAACGTGAAGAACGATTGGCAAACAATGACTCAAAAAACTGAACGTTGGTGGTGACGACAACGGGAATATCCCAATTCTCGGCGGCCAGTTTCAATTTGGCGTCAACGCTGTTGGTCTGGTCATCGGGCAATTCACTCCCCGTTTTGCGTTTCTGCTCCCAATCGAAGTTGGCATGGTGTTCTAAAACGTTTGCTTCGCCCAGGGGTTTCTTGAACTCAGCGGCGTTTTGCTCGATGATACTGGTAAAGGGGATGACGTAAATAATGCGCTTCAAGCCGTGCGCGGCCGCGTGGTTGAGCGCGAAACCCATCGAAGTAAGCGTTTTCCCCCCACCGGTGGGAACCGTCAGCGTAAAGAAACCCGGCTTTTCGGAAGCCTTGGCCAGACAGGCTTTCAATGTCTCCGTTCGCTTTTGTTAATTTCACCGACCGGATTATCGAACTTCTGCAAGTAACGGTTGAAGGTTTGGCACAGGTCTTCGATGCTGACGTACCCGCCACGTGATTTTGTATCAGCGTGCATGTACGTTTCAGTTTCCTGATAATCCGCATCGACGAGGGCGGAATACACCATCCGCGTCAGAAAGGACACCGAAAATCCGGGTAGGCTCTTGCCCCTGTAATTCCTGATGGGGCGGATAGAAAGCCGTTCTGGCAAGTGCAAGTCCGCCGGGTTAATTTCGGTTTTATAGGCACTGTAATCTTCCAGTTTTGACCTATCCAGTCGTGCCAGTAACGTACCGCCACCTTCCACGTCTGCTTTGCTGCCATAATCGGGCAGTCCGGTGTGATGTCCGACAATGCAGTAAGCCAGAATGTTGGCCAACGTCTTTTGCGGTTGGTCTTTGAATAAAGCGATGATTTCCTTTGCGCCCGCGGTGGAATGATCGACACGGCGTTTGGAGCCTTCCAGCCTGCTTTGGAAAGCCTCAGAATATTTGCCAATATCGTGCATCAACCCGGCTACCCGTGCTAATTCGGATACCCCAGCATCGCGTCCGAACTCCGCGGCGAGATTGGCCGTATTGACAAGATGATCTTTCAAGCATTGCCACTCAGTCTTGTCGAGACCTTCTTTGGAGTGGGCAAAGTAAAGGCAGTTCACCCCCACTACAGGAGCAATTTGCCCTTCGGTGAGTTTGTATACCTGCACGGGTCTCTCTGTTTCGCGTTTGAATACATTGGGCAGACTCTCCGGTTTCATCACTTGCACTTTGGCCCCCCACCCTCTTATCCAGGAGAGCATCAGAGCGCGGCAACGATCGTCAGCATCCAGCACATCAGCCAACAATTTGATGTGCTCGCTCATCCGCGGGGCCAATTTTTCGAGTGCCCTTGCCAGCTTGCGCAGGGCATTGGCTGCATATTTACGTTTGTCTTTTTTGCCCATTGTGCATTCACTCCAGACAGTATTGGCTTGTTTGGCAGTATAGAAGATGAAACCGGCAAATAACTCAACTTTTGTGGGGGGTTGCGGGGATTTCAAAATCAAACTTGATGGGGATCGAATACCCATAAGCGGCCATCGCCATCTTACAGAATTGAGAAGGTGAGCGGCCGCGAAGGGTCACGCGGCCGCGACAAGGCCAGGCGCAAAGTGGCAGGAAAAAACTACAGAGGGTGTTTGTGTTGATCTGGCTTAACCGGAACCGTTTCCGCCATACCATATTCCAACAGTCTGACCAAGACCCAGGCGATATACGTTTGATCGAGGGGTAGAGGAACCTCTGCGGTGGCGTGTTCGCGGGCGTACTCCTGACACGCGGCCGCGAGTTCCGCAAAGGTTAGGGCACATTCGGGGCGTAATACTTCACCAACGATGACACCCTGTTCGCGCCAGAATTGGTGGGCTTCTGGGGGGAAAGAGCGGAATTGACCATTTTCATGGGTCGTGCGGATAAAGCGGATGGTGGGCATAGGGCATCTCCGGGTAGAAGTGGCAACGAAGACAATTTCTT
>JADJUV010000063.1 GCA_016716885.1 Candidatus Trichofilum aggregatum
CCGCGCCATGGCCTTCGCTATCGGCCACCAACCGGGTCAGCACGATAAGCGCCCCGAACAGTGATTGGCAACCAGGAAGAAAGCGAGCCGCGCGACGCAACAAATGACCGGGCCGTATTGCCGAAAAGCCCAGATGACCAGCCCCACCACCAACAAAAATGCCAGGCCACTGGTCGCCCGGCGCGACACCTCGATTAATGTCTTGAGTGGCGGTTTCCAGATCGGCTAACTGCTGCCAGTGGCCAGCTATCGCCACAACCATCACCCGAACCACTGACACTCACATACCCCCCCACAGAATGACCAACAGAGTAAACGCCAGGACGAACCAGGCGTACTGGAGCAAACGGTTTGTTTGATTTGTTACGCATGGCTGAAATGTAGTGGAAACAGTGGCGGGGAAACCGTCTTATATCCAGCACGGTCATAAAGGATATTTCGTTTGGAGACTGGAGACTGATGAGTCTCTCGTCTCCAGTCTCTAGAAAAATGTCAGATTATGCCCACTACTGGTATAAGTGAGATCGGGGCCATCATTATTTGGCTTCCCATAATGTGTTATATTCTCCCATTCAAAACAGTTTCAGTCGTTTACTTTATTATGCTGATCTTCACCCTGTGCGGCCCCGGGGCACATCAAGATCGAGCGGTGCGTGTGGCCGCCACGAGTTTTGGTCTTGTGTCATGATCGCGCCGGATAGAGATACTCGCCTCGCCGTTGAGTCGCCTGGTTTACGTGCCCCCTGAGCTTGATTCGTATTTAAACACAGACGCGCTTTCATTGAGGCGATGGTGTGCGGGCTGCTAGGGCATGGTGCTACATGGTGGTGCGGTTCGGCGCCGCGGCCATGTCCCAGGTGGTTGCGACGATTCAGGGCAGAAGGTGAGCTCCGCGGCCGCGTACAAACGGCTCCCGGTACGATGGTGGGCGATTGTGCCTACCGTTTTACGCTCATACCAACAACTCTGTTGATGGTCGCCTGGTATTTTTATTCCCTGTATTGGTTCACTTTCCGGCCTTGGCCTCAACGCGTTCTATTTTGGTGTTCTTTGCCCTGGAGTGTACCCATCGTCAGATCGAACAGCACGGTTTAGCCGTTTTGCGCCGGCCCGATCTCACCCGTGTCCATTTCGGGCCCCGTCGGTTTACTTTGTACTTGCTCCTGTTCCTTTTTGTGGGCTGGCCCCGGATATTGGTGAATCGTCTTTAATTCCATCTTCGATAATGGCACTACGAATCTGTATTTTTATCAATTTTCCTGCCATTACCCGGCTTTCAAGGCTATTTGACACCCAAATGATTCAACATGATCTTCAACATTCCTCATCTGGCCGGTAGCCATGATTGCCTGACCCTGCGCTATGTGGATTTACGTACGCAATGAGGGGCTAGATTATTTCGTGGGCCGATGCCCAGTTACGATGTTCTGCGGGCCGAGCCAGAAAAGGTGCTGGCCCAAACGCCCCGCACTCTACGGAACCTGGATGAGTTCAGGAATTGGTTCGTTTCGTTGGTTTGACGATTCTGGTGGTGGGTTCTCCTATCGTCTTGTCTTATGGGTTGATCATTTTTGTCCAACTGATTGAGTAATGGTGCTATGAAAATATCGACCGCAGAGACGCAGAGAACGCAGAGAAAAGAAAAACTTGTGTAAATTTGAATAGAGCAGGCGCCTCGAGCGGGGCGCGCAGGATGGAATGAAAAACAGTGAGTATGCGAGTAGCGAGTCACGAGTGAACGCTCACTCGCCAACTCGCTACTCGCCACTTTTTTGCAGGAGAAATATAAATGGAACTGTCACACATACCTGTTTTGCGGCCGCTGTCCGTGGGCCAAATTTTAGACCGCGCTTTTCGTCTGTACCAGGGAAATTTTCTCACCTTCCTGGCAATTGTGGGGGCGGTGTGTTAGCCAATCAGATTGCTCGCCGCCCTGTCCCTGCCGTCGCCGATGTTTACCTGGGACGACCAACAAGTTTCGCGGCCGCGTACCGCGTCACTCCCTTCATCGGCAATATTTTTTGTTACCCTTATCGTCACCTTCTCGTGGGCATCGGTCTGCTCGTTTCCATCCCCTGGGTTGGACAGCGGGCATGTACGATGTTTTTCGGCGGGGCCATCGTGCCCATGGTCGGAACCGTGATTGTGTTAGAAAACAAGGCCGGTTTTGATGCGCTACGGCGCGGCTGGGACCTGACCCGGCGGCGATTCTGGCCGGTGGTGGGATATGTGGTTATCTTGGGCATCCTGGTAACAGTCATTACCATCGGGCCATCCACCCTTTTGACGTACCTGACGGGTTTCGTCTGGAGTGGGTATGATCCGGCATCTCCCCTTTCGCCCACCAACATGCCCGGACAGGCCCCGTTATGGGCTACGGTTTTGCAGACGGTGATCACCGTGGGTCTGCAAACGCTCATTCTGCCTATCCAGCTCGGCGGCGGCGTCCGTTCTCTACTTTGACTTGAGAGTACGGAATGAAGGGTTTGACCTGAACTGGCCTCAGCGCGGCAAATGCCTGAAGGTAGCGACCTGATACTCTGTTAGCAGGCCCCAGCCCCCAAAACCGATTCCATCCTCGTGGGGGATGAATGGATGAACTTCTTTGGCCTGGGTATCGGGGTTTGGGTCATTGGGATAATTGTTGGGGTGCTGTTTAGTAGCCTGCGTTACGTCGTTGCTCTTGCCTGCTTTTACGTCATGATACGATTCTCTTTGGATTTCTGCTCGCCGTTTTCTCTTTTTCCTGGCCGCTCCAGCGATGGCTCAGTCTGGGGATGGCGTCCTGGGCGAAGCGGAATATTGGCAAATGCTGGCCGATCTACGGACGGATATAGAGACGTATCAGGCCGCTAACGACGCCACGCCACTGCACGCGGCCGCGACCCAACTCGCCGCCATCACCTCTGTCCGCCGTGCCGATGGCACCCTGGTTCCGGTAGACCACTCGGTTCTGGTAACCCTGTTAAACGCTGAGATACCCCCGTGGGATCAGCTTAACCGACTGTTAACGACCATGCAGGCTGAACGGGATAACTGGCCGGATGAGCGGTATGATCGCGACGCGGCCGCGCAAGCCCGCGCCGAACTCCAGAACATCTTGGCCGACCTGGACATTGAACCTGTCGCTGACGATGAGTTGGCCGCCACCGAAGAGGCCCTGCGTAACCGCCGTTGGGGACCAGACCCTGGCGATGCGGCCGCGCCGGCCGATGATTCACCCCTTAATCTGACGCTACCCCCTCTACCCGTCACCTTCCTGGCGATCATAGGGGGTCTGATTCTGGTGGTTGTGCTGATTTTTGCCTTCCGGCGCCTGGCTCTGGACTTTTCCACCGATGCAGACCTGCCTCCGGAAACGGCCGATGCCGAAGAAAATCTGACGGCACAAACGGCGCTGTCTCGCGCCCAGGCCCTCTCCAAACAACAAGATTATCGTGCCGCCGTGCGTTATCTCTACCTTTCCACCTTGCTCATCCTGGAAGAAAAAGGGCTGCTCCGTTACAACCGCACCCGCACCAACCGGGAGTACATCCAGAGCATGACCGACAAACCGGAAACGGCTCAGGTGTTGGGCGATGTAGTCGAGGTATTTGACCGTGTCTGGTATGGCTACGAACCGATTGATGACGGCGAATACACCAGCTATCAAGATCAGGGTGGAACAGCTACGCCAACAACGGAAGTAAATCTTACCGGCAGGAGTCCCATAATCAGGGAGTCTACGGAAAGAATTCACCCTAAGGTGCAAAGGACGCCAAGCACAGTCTCTTAATCTCACAGTCTCACAGTCTCTCAGTCTCTAGAGATAAACCTGACCAGTAACGATGTCTACCCTACCCGCAACCCCCCGACGCTCCCTCTCCACCAATGATTGGCTGGCCTCTGGCCTGTTTGCCATTTTGTTGATGATAGGGCTGGCCTTGTTTGTGCAACAAATTTTGGCGGGCAGTGATGCGCCCAACTTTTCATCCCGTTCCGATGAGCCGTTGGGGGCTTTAGGCGCGGCGCGCTGGCTGGAGAAGTTGGGCTACCAGCTTGACGAATCCGAGGTCAATACGTTCCATATCCCCAATGGGGTGGATGTGGTGGTGATGCTGGAACCAGAATATGTCACCAGTGACGATTTTCAACGGATGAACCGCTGGGTACGGGCAGGTGGCGTATTATTGCTGGCCGGGCAAGGAGCGGGTGTCCAGCAATTTGCCCAGGTCTATGAACTAGAATTAGCGTATTCGACCCTTTTGCCACCCCTGGCCTGGGCGCAGACTCCCCTGGTGGCTTCACCGCCGCAAGAGGAATTGGCTACACTGCGGCCGCGGGCCTATTTTGCCCCCACTCGTAACAATTACCTCACCTTGTACGCCGCTTTAGACAAACCAACCGTCATCACCTTCCCCCTCGGTTCCGGGCGCGTTATTGCCGCCAGTACCGCCTATCCCTTTACCAACGCCGGGCTGACCGAGCCAGGCAACGCCAACCTGATGCTTAACCTGATGACCCTGGCTCCGGCTGGCGCGACCGTCTGGTTTGATGAATGGCATCACGGCGAACGGGTGCAGTCAACCAATGCGCCGCTCAATAACAACAATCAGACCCCCAACCCACGTTTAGGCCCCATGAACTGGTTGCGCTATAACCCGGTGGGGCAGGCCTTTTTATATGGCGGTCTGGTTATTCTGGTCGCTTTGTTGCTGAGTGGCCGAGCGTTTGGTCGGCCATTGACCTCAGCCAATGAAACATTGCGTCGCCCGCCCCTGGCTTATGTGCAAGCCATCGCCACCCTAAACCGGCGCGCCGGTCATCGCACAGACGTGTTGCGGGCGTATCACCAGCGTTTGAAGAAGGAGTTGGGCCAGCGTTATCGGCTGAGTCCGGCTTTGCCCGATGGGGAATTTGTGGCCCAACTGGCGAAATATAAACCGGGGTTGGACGCGGCCGCGTTGCAGAACTTGCTCTCACGGTTACAAAACAAAAAGATTACCGAGGTAGAACTGGTACAACTGGCCGCCGAAGTGGCCGACTGGCTGAAACAATGAGAGAGGTCTCTATTCAGGTATCAGTACTTATTCCTACGCTCGGCGTGGGAATATCATCTGGGACGCTCTGCGTCCTACGCGACGCAGAGCGTCGAAGACAGTATTCCACGCAGAGCGTGGAACGAGAACGGGTAGTAACGAGGAATTTAGAATTTATGGAACCAAATATTTTACAAAAGGTAACGTTACGTTTGCGCGAAGAGGCCAACAAAGTCATTGTGGGCCTAAATGGGCCGTTTGAGTTAATGGTGGTGGCCTTGTTTACCGGCGGGCATGTCTTGTTAGAAGGGGTTCCCGGCACGGCCAAAACCCTCATGGCCAAGACATTAGCCCATCTGGTGCAGGCCAAATTCACCCGCATCCAGTTCACCCCCGACCTAATGCCCTCAGATATTCTGGGAACCAGTGTGTTTGATCTGAGCAGTGGTACATTCAATCTGCGCAAGGGGCCGATTTTCACCCAGATTCTCCTGGGTGATGAGATCAATCGTGCCCCCGCCAAGACACAATCAGCCTTGCTGGAAGCGATGGAAGAGAAACAGATTAATCTGGAAGGGGTGCGGCATGAGCTGGAACGCCCGTTTATGGTCATTGCTACGCAGAACCCGATTGAATATGAGGGCACGTATCCCTTGCCCGAAGCGCAACTGGATCGGTTTTTGTTGAAAGTGTTGGTTCCTTACTCCCCCATCGCCGATGGGGATGGAAGTGTTGCGCCGGTATCATCAGGGGTTTGATGCCCATAACCTCGCGGCCGCGAACCTGCAACCCGTCCTTACCGCCCAACAAGTGGTAGATGTGCGCCAGTTGATTAACCAGGTGGTCGTGGAAGAAGGTATCCTCAACTACATCGCCCAAATCATCGCCGCCAGTCGCCAATCTCCCGATGTCATTTTGGGAGCCAGCACCCGTGCCGCGACTCACGTTTTACTGGCTTCCAAGAGCCTGGCCGCCATGCAAGGGCGCAACTTTGTCGTGCCCGATGATGTGAAATTTATCGTGCCACCCGTCTTTCGCCATCGGCTCATCCTCAAACCCGAGGTGGAAATTGAAGGGCTGGATGCGGATGCGGTGATTCAGCGGATTTTGGGGCAGGTTCAGGTCCCGCGTTAGTTGCCAGGCAACGGGCCAAAATTTTTATGTTGACCTTCCGTGCCGTTCTGTTACTCCTTTTTGCCACACCCATGATCGCGGCCGCGACCTGGGTGCCGGTTTTGCGTTGGCTGGCCTTGTTCTACGTGGCTCTCTGCCTGGGGCTGATTGTCCACGACTGGCGACGCGCCCGCCCCATCAGCCGCTTTGAGATTAGCCGCCACCACGACAACAAACTGAGCCTGGGGGCGGAAAACCCCATCACCTTGAAGCTACGCAACCAGAGCGGCCGCCCGGCGATTTTCCAGATTCGTGACGAACCATCCGAACGGTTTGTTACCAGCGAGGTTCTTTTTGCGGGCACAGTGGGGCCTTATGCGGAGTGGCAGACGGTGTACCACGTGCGGCCGCTGCGTCGGGGCGATTACCGCTTTGGCAATGTGACCTTGCGTTGGCAAGGGCCAATGGGGCTATTTAGGCGTCAGGACACCGTCAAAGCCGGGATGCCCGTGCGGGTCTATCCCAACTTGATTGATGTGCGCCGTTATGATTTGTTGTTACGCAACAATCGTTTGCAGGAGTTGGGTCTGCGCAACACCCGGCAATATGGCGAAGGCACGGAGTACGAACGCCTGCGCGAATATCTGCCCGACGATGATTTCCGGCGCATCAACTGGAAAGCCACCGCCCGCCGCCAGCGCCCCGTGACGGTGGAGTACCAGACCGAACGTAGCCAGAATATCATCGCCCTGGTGGATGTGGGGCGCATGATGCAGAGTCCGGTGGCGAACATGGCCAAGCTGGATTATGTGCTTAACGCGGTGTTGCTCCTGGGGTACGTGGCGACTGGCGTCGGCGACAAGGTAGGTCTACTGACCTTCGCCGATGACATTCAGACTTATCTCAATCCGCGCCAGGGGCGGGGGCAATTTTACCGGATGTTGGAATTGCTTTATGGGGTGGAAGCACAACCGGTTGAGCCGAATTACCAGCGGGCGTTGAACTACCTGATGCTGAAACAGCGTAAACGGGCGTTGGTGTTGCTGTTTACCGATTTGAGTGGCGGCTTTTCGATGCAATCCCTTCAGGCCCAGGTTTCTTTGCTGGCGAAGAAAAGTTTGCCCCTGGTGGTGACAATCAGTGATCCGGATGTGGTGGCGATGGCTCGTTCGCGGCCGCAAAATAGCCAGGCGGTTTATCAGCAAGCGGCCGCGACCCGGCTCCTGGATGAACGGCAACTGGCCCTCGATAGCCTACGCCGCCATGGTGTGCAGACCTCGACGTGCCTGCCAACCAGCTTTCTATCTCCGTCATCAACCGTTATTTACAGCTTAAAGGCACGATGCGCCTGTGAAGGCAGAGGGCAGAGTGCGGTGGCAGAGTGGCAGAGTGGCAAAGAGTAGAGTTTTAGAGTACCAAAAGTTCTCTAGAGTTCCCAGAGTTCCTCTGAGTTCCTACAGTTCCTCTGAGTCCCTCCCCCTCCCCGCCAAAAACAGATACCCATACATCACCGCTCCACTACCGATCCCCACGACCCACTTGAGCGGCCAGGGGATGGTCTCCGCCGGGGAGATGAACCCTTCGATGAGGCCCGCTACCACCAGAAAGGGGACGGAACCCAGGAGTAGAAGCACTGCCCGGCGCGCGGCCGCGACCAACGCATCACGCCGACTGTACAACCCCGGCCGCAAAATAGCCCACCCCAACATCAGCCCGGCCCCCCCGGCAAAACAGATAATACTTAGCTCAATGACCCCATGCCCAATGACAAAATTCCACACATCCATGCCCACGCCATAATGAAAGGCCAGACCGGTCACACTGCCTAGCAGCAATCCGTTGAAGACCAGGATGTAGAGCGTAAACAGCCCCATCAGAACACCCCCAGCAAAAGCGCGAAACGCCACCCCAATATTGTTGGTCATGATGAAGGATGACATATAGGGGCGTTCTTCCACACTCATGTCAAACCACAATTCACGGTTTTCCAAACGGGTGATGAGGTCTTGGGCGCCTTCCGGGAGCAGGGAGTAGGCGGTGGTGGGTTCAAGGAAGGTTGCCACCGCGGACAAAATGCCAGGGACGAAAAACAGGAGCGCGGCCGCGAAGATAAAAGGTAACGATTCACGAAATAGTTGGGGGAAACCGGCCAGAGCAAACGTCTTTAGCTGTCGCCAGGCCAGGGGTTTCTCCTGGTAAATGGTAGCATGGGCGCGTCCCACCAATTGATTCAAATACACCGTTACCCGGTGGGTGGGGAAATCCCGCTGCGCCAGCGCCAGGTCCGACGTGGTAGCCCGGTACAATCGCCCTAGCTGATCAATCTCTTCCGGCGTCAGGCGACGTATTTCCCGTTCGGCCCGTTGCAGAAAATGACTGAGTTGTTCCCATTCTCGTTGACGTGTTCGGACAAATTCATCTGGTTGCATACGCTTTTATTTCGCTCTCTTATCAAACTTACCTGAAATTATAGGCCATGCGTTATAATCAGCCACTTAACCGTCCCAACATCAAGATTTGCCCATGTAACGGCACGCCTTTCACCGGCACTGCCTTCTAAAGGCTCTGCGCCCTGTCATTCTGAGAGTCCGGCGAGGCACGCTGGGTTGATTCCTCTCGCCACTTTGGGCTACTGAGCGGGAGAGAGGACTCGCTTGCCCATCCCCCCCTCCCCTCAGAATGACACGGCTTATAACTCGGTAAAACACACGAGTTGCTAATTTTCTAACAGGCTCTTAGCAGGCAACAGGAACAATTATGTCTCAGGCTGAAGAATTTCTTAACATTGACACCCCTGAAAATGTCGTTTTTGGCTACGAAATCGCGGGCATTGGCTCCCGGTTTATGGCTGCTTTTGTAGATACCATCCTTTTTGTTATGTTGCAGGCCATCGTCTTTATTGTGATGAATGCAGCTTTTGATTTGGCAAGTGGAACGGTCGCGGCCGCGGTGTTAGCCGCTTTAGGGTTCATTTTTTCCTGGGGATATTACGTGTTCTTTGAAATGGCCTGGAACGGACAATCACCGGGCAAACGTTGGGCCGGTTTGCGCGTTATTCGGCGCGACGGTTCACCCATCACCCTCACCGAATCCATCATCCGCAACCTGATACGCCCCATTGATTTTCTACCGCTGGCTTATGCCGTAGGTGTCATTACCATGTTTCTTAACCGGCAAGCCAACCGTCTGGGAGATTTAGCCGCCGGAACCCTGGTCGTTTATGCCCAGGAAGAGGTTTCACTGTCCAGCCTGAAGGAAATGAACCGGGGCCTCTCGGTCCTACGCAACATGGTTTCGGATGAGATGATGCAATGGCCCGTTAATCGGTTGACCAACCAGGATGTGGAGTTGGCCCAGGATTATCTGCGCCGCCGTATTGAACTAAAAAACCCGGCCTTGGCCCAAACCATACGCCGGGCACTCTTTAGCCGTATGGGCATGGAGCCGGATGCCGTAGGGGGCCATGATGACGACATGGTCATACGGGCGATTGTGGATGTGTGGCAGTTACGTCAGCAAGGGGGGTAGGGGGTGTGCTGAACTGTGGGGGTCAAGAGACTGGGAGACTGGGAGATTAAGAGATTGAGAGATTGAGGTATTTTCTGAGGTTGCTTTCGTTTTTGCCAAAACCCGGGAATTAACTGGTTCAGATAGCGCCCACTTTTTGGGCAAATTGGCGAATCGTGGCGGTCGTATTTTCCCTCATCGGTTGCCCATGCCCAAAACAGACAATCCGGGGTTCCAGGGCTATAACCCGCCGAATGGAGCGTTTGTTTTCGTCCATGCTCGGCGTAAAGGCGGCAATGGGCAGCGACAGATTGCCCGTCATTCGCATGATGACATCCCCAGAAAACAAAATCCCTTTTTCCGGGTGCCAATAAGAGGTGTGGCCGGGTGAATGGCCTGGCGTATAAACGGCCTGCAAACCATTCAATACCTCGGCCATGATTTCCCCATCTTGCAAGGTGTGATTGACCGGAACGGGCTGATCAACCAGGGTGGCTTGCCCATACATGAGCCGGGAACCACCGGTTAAGTCGGATTTGGGGGCGCGAGGCACAGGTTTTGTGCCCTCAATGTAAGGTTGCTCTACGGCTGAGGCGATGACGGCGGCCCCGGTAGCCTGTTGTAACGCCCGCAGACCACCAATGTGGTCGGGGTGAGCGTGAGTAACTAATAGGCGTTTGACGTCCTGGGGGGAGTGGCCTTTTTGGCGGAGCTGTTTGAGGATACGCGCGGCCGCGAAACCCAACCCCGCATCAATAATCGTCAGTCCATCCGGGTCCTCTAGCAAATAAACCCGTCCCACCATCAGACCAGTAAACGTATAGACACCGGGAATAATCATTTCCATGGATGGCACTCCTTGAAACTTGAAACTCGAAACTTGAAACCCCCTCACTCCGGCAGATAAGGTTCCATGGCTGGCGAACTAAGCCCTAAGTCCGTTGCCAGCCGTACTAGATGGCGCAAATCTTGTTCCAGGCCATTGTCCAGAATCGCCTCGACGGTGAAGGCCAGATAATCTCGTAGGGGATCTGGGGAATCCAACCAGGCGGCGCGGAGCCGTTGGCTGGCGGTTTGGATGTCACCATCGGCACTGTACGCGGCCGCGACCATCACCACATAATCATGGCGATAGGCTTCAGCCAGCAAAGTGGGATCCGCATCTTCATATTGGGCAGGCCAGGCTACCCAACCCAGAACCAAACCCACGCCAACGCCCAATACCAGACCCAGTAAGAGAATCAACAGACGACGAACCATAGGCTTTTAGATGGACGATTTACGATTGACGATTCTCAGGCGCAAATCGTCAATCGTAAATCTAAAATCGTAAATTGACAGATGTCTACCCTTGAATTATACTCCCCGCGTCCTTAAAAAGGCTTTGCCGAAGTGGCGGAACTGGCAGACGCGCACGACTCAAAATCGTGTTCCTTCGGGAGTGTGGGTTCGATTCCCACCTTCGGCATTCATCAACAAACCAGATGGGATTATAGCCCTGCCGGGCACACCGGCAAACGAAAGATAAGGCACTCAAACAGGAGTGCCTTTTTTGTTTGATGGGTGAGTAGATAGCTCCACAATGCAAAGGTTGTGTTAAAATTCGCCTTTGTTCACCTAACCGGACGCAACACACACGACCTATGGACGAAGCACGGCTGATAAAATTGGCGCAGGAAGGGGATTTAACGGCTTACAATCGGCTGGTTTTACTGCATCAGGAAGCCGTGTATAACGTCGTTTATCGCCTGATGGGGGACGCGGCCGCGGCCGCGGACATCACCCAAGATGCCTTCCTCTCTGCCTACCACGCCATCAACCGCTTCACCGAGGGCCATTTCAAAGCCTGGCTCATGCGCATCGCCACCAATGCCTGCTATGACGAATTCCGCCGCCGCAAGCGCCGCCCTCAAACCTCACTTGAAGAAATCACCGATGTCAATGAGTCCGCCGGGTTTTTGCAGAGCGACGATCCCGGCCCGGAACAAATGCGCCAACAGCGGGAATTAGCCCAGGCTATCCAAAATTGCCTCAAAGCATTGCCGGAAGATCAGCGCGTCGCCGTCGTTTTGTGTGATGTCGAAGGGTACGATTACAACGAAATTGCCAGCATCATCACCGGATCATTGGGAACCGTCAAATCGCGCATCAGCCGGGCACGCGGCAAACTGCGCGACTGTTTGCAAGAATTCAGGGAACTTCTCCCGGCACAATACCGTTTAGAGAATGGATAGGAACTGTATGGCGTTGATAGACGTCAGGCTTTGGACACGGTTGTCCAGAAAATTGGCTAAAAAAGCCTGACTTCTTGTAATCACGCCCCACGCAACACGTGATCATGTTAGATTGGCTACGCAACCTCAGCAAATCACAAGAGGAAAAACAGCGAGAACGGCTCAACGCTTACCTCGATGAAGCCCTTTCACCCGGGGAACGGCAGGCATTGGAGCAGGAATTAGCGCGCAATGAGCCGCTTCGGCTGGAGTTGGCCGAATTGCGGGCGTTGAAGGCTGCCGTGCGCCAGTTGCCCCGTGTGGCTGTACCGCATAGCTTCATCCTCAGTCCGGTTCAGGTGGGACAAAAGGTACGCCCAGCCAGCCCTACCTTTTATCCGGCTCTGCGTTTGGCTACGATGTTGACCGCCTTTTTATTTGTCACGTTGCTGGCCTTTGATGCCCTGCGCCTGGGGGGAACTGGTCAATCGGTGGCTTTTGATGTATCCACGGCTGAAGAAGCCAGCGTCATGAGTAATGCCAGTGATGAGGGTGCGTTTGAGGCTTACAGTACGGATGGGGATAGCGCCGATGGTGCTGGTAATGACCGCTCATTAACCCTTGAAGCGCCGCAGGTAGAAGAGGAAATGGCTCCCACTGAGGCGGATGAAGGGTCAACCGTGGAAGAAGCATCTGCCCCAGCCCCATCCATGACGATGGCTCCGGTTGCTCAGGGAACCGCGCCCCCGGCTAACGATGCGCTATCCGAGAGCGAACTGGTACCGACGCCATCCCCCACGCCTACCGCGACCGCCATTCCCTCGCCTACCCCCATCCCTATCGCCACCCCTGTTATACAAGTGGCCGCCGATGATACTGTTACGGACTTACCATCCGGCCTGACCGCTCTACGGTTGGCCCAAATCGGTTTAGGGTTTCTCTTCCTGGTTTTGTTGTTTGCCACCCTGCATCAACGGCGCAAAACCATCTAAAATCACGCGACTCTAACGAAAATTTGGACGACCTCTGGAAATCTCTTAATCTCTCATTCTCTTACTCTCCAAAGGTCAGTAAAAAAACGCCAATGCCGAGTAAAATCATTAATCCCTAGTCGCCCATTCCTCATCCCCATGTCTTCCGCCCCTGAGCAGATACTTTATTGCCCCTTGTGCGCCAGCCCGCTCATTACCCGGCAGGTGGGTGACAAGCCTCGGCGCGCCTGCCCGACTTGCCGCTACATTCACTTCACCGAGCCAAAAGTGGGTGTAGGCGTGATGGTGGTACAGAATAACAAGATTTTGCTGGTGAAACGGGCTATGCTCCCGGAACAAGGTAAGTGGAGTATTCCGGCGGGTTATCTGGATTATGGGGAAGACCCTCGCCTGATTGCCGCCCGCGAAACATGGGAAGAGACGAATTTGCGGGTGGAAGTGGGAGAATTGGTGGATGTTTATTACAACCCTGAGTCGTTGACGAAAGGGGGAGCTTCGATTTTTATCCTCTACCGGGCTACGGTGATCAGTGGCGAGTTGCAGGCGGGCGATGACGCGGCCGCGGCCGCGTTTTTTGCCCTGGATGAATTGCCCGAACTGGCTTTCACCAGTACCCACGATGCGATTCGGCGATTCAGTCAGACTTAGAGGGCGACACGGCGATGGGGCGAAGAAGCGACATGAAAAATCGCCTACTCGCCCACTCACCACTCCCCCCATCTCCATAATTCCCCCCATCATGTTACAATTCCGGCATGTTGAACTCCTTGCCCTTTGACCCGTACCCCCTGTTGAGCAAAGCGGCCTTGTTTCGTGGTTTGTCACGACCGGCGATGGAAGCCTTGTGCGCGGCCGCGGTCCTCAAACAAGTTGCCCGTGATGGCTATTTCCTGCATCAGGGTGAACCCGCTACCATCTTCTATATCTTGCTCCAGGGGCGCGTACGGCTTACTCAGGTGACACCCGAAGGCCATCAGGTCATCGTGTCCGTCTTAGGCCCCGGCGACGGTCTGGGCATCATCGTCGCCTTAAGCAATATGGCTTACCCCGTATCCGCCGAAGCCATCGAAGATTGCCTGGCCCTGGCCTGGACGGCTGAGGTCGTTCGCCAGCAGATGTTGCAAACACCACAACTGGCCCTCAACGGCATGACCATGTTGGCCCACCATTTTGTGGAAGCCCAAGACCGTTACCGTGAACTGGCCACCGAACGAGTAGAACGACGCGTCGCCCGCGCTGTCTTACGGCTGGTGCGGCAAGCCGGTAAACGGATCCCTGAAGGTGTTTTGATTGACATTCCGCTCTCGCGGCAGGATTTAGCGGAGATGACGGGCACGACACTTTACACGGTCAGCCGGATTTTGAGTGATTGGGAGCAAAAGGGGTTGGTAAGCACGGGGCGGGAGCGGGTTGTCCTGTGTAAATCCCATGAACTAGTGATCATTGCCGAAGATTTGTTGGAAACCCCTTAAACAGAACAAGCCAGAAGAGGTTTATCCGCAGATTAACGCAGATTTTCGCCGATTTTTAATCTGCGTTAATCCCCAAAATCTGCGGATAATTTTCTTGCTCACCGTATATCGGCCCCACTTTGGGCGATGGTGGTCTGGCGGCGTGGTTGTAAGGCCAGTTGGGCCAGAATAGCCAGCGTGAGCGCCAGACCAAAAGCGGCCACCACCAACATCCCCCCCCAGGCGTAGAAAAACCCGGAACTGGCACTGCCAACCCCAGAAGCCAACGCGCTCAACGCTTCCGTAGCTCCCTGTGTACGGGCCTTTTCTTCCAGGCTCAAAGAGGCTGTTAGTAGCGCCGACCCCGCCACAAAACAGAAGTTCCAGCCCAACCCCAACAGAAAAAGCGCGATGATGAGAGGCCACAAGCCGCTAGAAATGGGCGTCAGAATACAAGAGACGACCAAAATCAATCCCCCCAGGGCAATCACGCGCAACGCCCCTACCCGATCAATGAGCCAGCCGGTGACACTGGCAAAACCAAACATACCCAGCGTATGGGCCATGAGCACCCAGCCGATGTTATCTACGCTGTGACTGTTGTGGTCCATGTGTAACGGGGTAATAGTCATCAGCAGGGTCATGACCAGTTGGCCGATAATCATGGAGAGAATGGCGATTTGCACCATCGGTTGGCGGAAAATGGTGAGTAGCGGCCGCGTCGCCCGAATAACCGTGGGCGTACCGGCGGTCAGGGCTGCTTCATCCTCTTGTTCGCGCCAGGCCCGGCCAATCTGGAGCGGGTCGGGGTAGATAAAAACCAGGACAACCAGACCGGCCACAAACGTTAGCGCCATGCCAATGAGCGATGGCCCGGCATAAGCGTCCAGCCCCATGTTGTTGGCTAACTCGCTGGCGGGAGCCACCAGGCGTGGCCCTAATACGGACCCAATGGTTCCCGCAAACACGACAAACCCAATGGCTTTGGCCCGATTGTTACTGGTTTGAACCTCGGCGGCGATGTAGCGTGACTGATCCGATGAGGCCCGCCCCATGCCAAAAATGAGCGAACCAAACATGAACAGGGGAAAACTCTGCCAGATGATAGCCAGGATGGAAATGGCCGCTCCCAATGAGCCGAAGAAATAGCCCCCGGCCAGGGTAATGCGCCGCCCCAGGCGATCCATGAGCCAGCCAAGCGGGTAGGCGATAGCTGCCCGGCCTAACAGCGACATGGTGCTGGGCAAACCGGCTAATTTATCGTTACCACTGAGGTCGGCGGCAATGATGGAGGTGAGGGTGAAACTGGCAATCATCGCGGCCGCGAAAAAACTTTGCGACACAAATAGAGCAGTAGTGATTCGTTTGCTGGCAGATTGCAAAGATGGGGAAAGCGTCATTAAAACCTCAGTAGGAGAATGGGTGATTGGCGAATAGTGTACCTTGTTAGATGCGACAACCCTAGGATAGCTTACAAGGCATTCGATAATTATCTATCATTCTAGGGTGGGAACGAATCACCGACTTTACCCGATGCCCAAACTTTGTAAGACGATTGGGCAAGTCACCAGCCAAAATCTTCATTCTGAGATGATTCATAGATTGTATGGTTATGCTCTGACGGCATGGATGAAATGCGCTTGTTGATTCTCGCTGATGATCCCCTGGCCCGTGCTGGCCTGGCCATGCTCCTGGGGGGGCAAACCAACTATATTCTCGTCAACCAATGGCATAGCCAATCAGATTGGCAAACAGAACTGGAAGAGACCCCGCTAGATGTGGTGGTGTGGGATTTGGGCTGGGACCCGCCAGAGCCTTTGCTGGACATGCGTGAGGCGGGCGTGCCGGTGGTAGCGCTGATGACCAACGAAGGATTCGCGGCCGCGGCCTGGTCAGTAGGAGCGAAGGTGCTGTTGCGGCGTGATAGTGAGGTGGAAAAGTTGAAACTGGGCATTGACGCGGCCGCGGCGGGTCTCATTCTCATTGACCCCACCCTGGCGATGCCTCTGCTCCCTCATGCCAATGGTGACGACAGCCTGCTCACTGAAAACCTCACCAGCCGGGAGAAACAAGTTTTACAACTGCTGGCTGAAGGGCTACCCAACAAAAACATCGCCCGCCAACTGGGTATCAGCGAGCACACCATCAAATTTCATGTCAATGCCATCATGAACAAGCTGGGCGCCCAAAGCCGCACCGAAGCCGTCGTCCGTGCCACGCGGGCGGGGTGATTATGCTGTAGACTCGGAGCTGGGGAGCTCAGTCAGGCTTGTGAGGCAGTTCTTTGGCCATTGAATTAAACGCGAATTAACTATTGACCATTTTCATTCCAGAGTTCCCGAGTTCCCAGAGTTCCCAGAGTTCCCAGGGAGTTCCCAGAGTTCCCAAGTTCCCAGAGTTCCCAGAGTTCCCAAGTTCTTTAGTTCCCAAGTCCAAGGAGCAATGAGGACCCAAAATTCGTGAATTCCCAGAGTTCCGACAATCTTTTTGTTCAGGGAACGTGGGTTTCACAATTGTCTCAAAATACGTCCCCCAGTCTGGTTGTGTGCCGTCGGCGTCGGTGAAGTTGTATTCGTGCATGAGGGTCCAGGTGGCGAGGGATTGACCGGCAAAGCGGGCGACGTTGGGATCACTCGCCAGGGCGACGACGGCCCGGCCAATGTAGGTGGGTGTTTCTGAGGCGATGAAGTGGGGGTCTGTCTTGACGCCATCGCGCCAGTTCGCTTCGGTGACGCCAAAATGATCCAACATTTCCTCGGAGCGTAGAAAACCCGGCGTCAGAGCCAGCGCGGTGATGTTGCGCCCCTTTAACTCCTCAGCCATGCCCTGCGCCAGCCGGATCACCGACGTTTTGACCAGATCGTAGAACAGGTTGCCCCGGTAGTTGAGGGTGTCGCCATCGGTGATTTCGATGACAAGCCCTTGATCTCGCTCCAGCATGAGGGGAACCCCATAGCGGCTGGTGATGATGTGGCTGTGGATGGCCCGCTCTAACATGGTCAGCCCTTTGTGCATGTCTAATTCCCAGAACGGTGTGCCCCATTCGGTTAAAACATCACCACCC
>JADJUV010000064.1 GCA_016716885.1 Candidatus Trichofilum aggregatum
ACACCTGCCTAACTACGTCAATATCACCCGGTTGGCAGGTGGCGAATCCGAACACCCTTGTTGTTGAACTGGGGTGCACCTGATTGCACTGGCCATTTATGCGTTTAATGTGGGCCTGATTCCGCGCACATATACAACAACGATCCCCTCAATATCCTTGATAGTGAGGAAAACCTGCCCCGACGGTCACATCAGGCCATTCCGCTTTTGGGGAATAACAACCGGGGCAGCAGGTGCAACTAGTAGGCAAATCCGACTTATTATGCCCGGACAACCGGTCGTAAATAGTTGGACGATGAAGATTTATCCCAATGCCGTTCCATGTTGAACGATCTTTGGCCAGAACCATTGATTACACAACCGTAGATGCGGGAGTTTGTGGGCGTGTGGAGAGTGCGATGGCGCGGGGAGCTGATGTAGAAATCACAAGTGGTTTGTTAATCACCGACGCCTGGCGTTTAATCTGGCTGATCCGGCCAATCCGCAAAATGGCTGGCTGGATGAAAAATGAGGATGGCGTGTATAACCCTGGTGAACCAGTGCAGACCCAGGATCACATCCGGTGCTGAGTGATCTGGCAGTGCGGCAGGCCATCGCATTGGCCTCGATTATGATGACATTATCAGTCAGGCGGTTTATGGGCAAGGTGGCCGCATTGTGGCGAATATTTCACCGCGATTGATTGGGCTTATAATGATGCCCTGACACCCTATGAACCAGATATGGCGCAGGCTGTTGCCCTGTTGGATGGGGCGGGCTGGGCCTTGGTTGGAACCCGAAGATGAGGAGTTGCCCGCGATTCGGGCCAAGGGATGTGCCCCTGGCGCTGACGATTACTTTGAATGCGGGTAACCCTAGCCGGGAACAGTAGCGCTGCTGGTGGCGGAGCAGTTGGGAAACTTGGTTTCGCCATTGCAGTCGAGTTTTGCCGTTTGATGAGGCGGTGTTGAAATTGCGTAATCAGACCTTTGACATGGCCGTGGCGGGCTGGCTAGAATGTAAACCCGGAGCCGGATGATAGTAATTTTCTCTCGTACACGCAGGATACGGTAGGGATGGGTTTTAATTTCGCCTCGTATTACAATGAAGCAGTGGAAGATAACTTGGCTCGCGGCCGCAGTGTGGCTGGTTGCGCGGCCGCAGACCGGGCCTCGTTCTATCAGACAAATCAGGAACTGGTTTATCAGGACATTCCCTACATCCCCCTCTATGCTCCGCTGGTCAATGTCGTTTGGAGTACCCGGTTGCAGAACTTTCACCCCAGCGGCTGGAACCTCTTTGCTAATGTGCATGAGTGGTATGTGACAGAATAAGAGAAGCGACGAAGGACGGAAGACGTGGGATGCCAAATCGCTGAGCCTTAGAACCAGCGATAACCTTGGGTCTTTTGTCCCATGGCAAATAAGAGCTAGAGAGGACTTGCTTTCATGGCAGACGTCAAACAGATATTGGTTGTGGATGATCATTTTGAAATGCTGGAGTTTATGCGGACGGTGTTGCAGCACAGCGGCCGCGACTACCAGGTGTTGGCCGTGCCTTCGGCTGAAGAAGGGATGCTGGAACTCCTGCGGACCCCCTTTGATCTGCTCATTACTGATGTTCGTCTGCCCGGCATGAGTGGTTTTGACCTAATCCGCCGGGTGCGCCGTGCCCGTCCGGAGTTGCCCGTTATTATGATTTCTGGTTACGGCATTGAGCAAGGGCAAAAAGAAGCGGCCGCGTTGGGGGTGGTTCATTACTTTGTCAAACCGCTCGACAGTGACTTGTTGCTGCTTACGGTTCAACGAACCCTATTTGGTGAACCTGTGGTGGAACCACCCGCGCCGGAGCCAACACCGGCCGCGGCCGCAGTTCCGTTTATGCCCTCGGCCTCATTATCGCGAGAGCTGATTGTTACCATTAATCAGCGGTTGCACACCCTGCGTAACGAAATTAGCGCCACCTATGTTGTTCTGGCAGATGCCGGTGGCCGCATCCAGACTGATTCGGGTATGGGCAAGGGGTTGGCCTCTCCTGACCTGCTCAATACCGTGGCTACCAGCCTGCGCCACAACCAGCTATTGGCCGAGCAGTTAGGTAATGAGGATGCCATTACGCTGCAATACCAATCAGGCACGAAAGCGGAACTCTATGCCATGAGTGTGGGGAGTGCCTATCAGATTCTTATCTTTTTTACCGCGGAAACCCGCCGCGGCCGCGTAGGCACAGTCTGGGTATTCGCTCAACGTCTGGTTAAAGAGTTGCTGCCACTACTCCCAACCGGGGTAGCGATTCCCTCTGCCCCTGTGCCAGAGACGCCGACAATCCCCTCACGAACCGTCACCCAGGCCCGAAAAGTCGCCGATTTGCCCGATTTTCCATCCAAAACACCCTCTTCACAGGTGGAAAGAGCGCTGTCTGATCGTGCGGCCGCGCCCACTCCCCCACCCGTTTCTCCCAGTCCACCGCCGCCAGAAGCACCCTCGCCCCCACCCTTGATTCCGGCCGAATTTATCCTGGAAGCAAATGAATCAGCCGATGCCGCCACGCTGAACAACTTTTGGGATCAGGCTGTAGAAGAGAGCACGGTTGGCAACGGTGAGGCCTTCTCCTTTGCCGAAGCCATGCGCCAGGGACTAATTCCCGGGGGTCTGGGTCAGCCTTTGGCCGAGAGTGGTGATGAGGCAGCAGAAACGGCGTTGGCAGATTGGCTCGATTTTTCTGATGAGGCGATGCCGGATGAGCTGTTGGAAGATTGGCTGGATGACGCGGCCGCGGACAAACCTGTCAGTGGTGAAGAGGGCGAAGGTTTATCCTTTGCCGAAGCCATGCGTCTGGGTCTGTTGCCCGGCGAACTGACACAAGAACCATCAGGTACGCCAGATGATGCCGTTCTGGCTAATCTGTTTGCTCTGGCCCCTGAAGAAGCCCTGGACCTGGATGCCTTTTGGGATGAGGCCATTAACCAGAGCCTGGAAGACCGGGGGCCGGATTCCTCTACCCAGGTTCAAGCTCATGCAGGTGATGATGAGATGTCTATGGACCTGGACGCTATGTTAAACACGCCGTCAGACAGTGAGCTAGACCTGGACGCTTTTTGGGCTAGTGCGGTTACGGATGAACAAGGCGACGCGGCCGCGACCACTGGCCTATCTTTAGCTGAAGCGGTCGAGAAAGGGCTTTTTAAAGCGGATTCGGCCTGGGAGGAAAGCGAGTAAATTGTTTGACACACAGACATAGCAGATGTACGATCTTCCGATTGTTATTTCCTAGTTTAGGCAATTCTAGGGTGATTCGTTACGAAAATTATGCCTTAAGGGCAAAAGCCGTTCATTACTCCAAAAGGCGGAAATAAGCGCCATGAAAAAACAGCAACCAACACGCCGTGAAGTACTTACCTGGTCCGATGTGGATAAACTGATTGATTATCTGGTGCCACAGATTCACGGACGTTACGACTCCATGATGATCATTACCCGGGGTGGCCTCATCCCTGGGGGTTTGATGGCTGAAGCGTTGAATATCACCTATATTCTCACCGCCTCGGTGCGTTTTCCGGCCGATTATGTAGGCACGTTGCCCAGTTTGCAGGAAGAGCGGTATGCCATCCCGGAATTTTTGCAGTTCCCGGATGATCGCTTGTTGGCTGGGCGGCGCATATTGGTGGTGGATGATGTGTGGACACGCGGCCGCAATATCGTCACCGTCGCCAGTCGTATAGATTCGGCCGGGGGAATCCCGGAAACGTGCGTTTTGCACTACAAACCCGGCTCATCCCTATACCCCGGCCACACCCCAACCTACTACGCCGCCGTCACCGATGCCTACATCATTTACCCCTGGGAACTTGATCGCGGCCCGGAAGTGTTAGGCGTCTGGAACTGACGGGCATTCACCCTCACCTCATCTAAACTTGCCCAATCTCCCTCTCTTTGTTACTATCCCCGCTCTACAAATGTGCCCATGGGGCCGGTGATGACTGGGTCCCTGGCGGCGGGGGCCGTCGAACCGTGTCAGGTCCGGAAGGAAGCAGCACTAAGGCGTATCCCTCGGGTGACCAGGAAAACCTGGTGATCATCGGTCTCATGGGCACATTTTTTGGTACACCCCAAGAATTTGAAGTTTACGGCGGTTTCCCATCGTCCAACTTCAATCCCCAACCCTAAATCCGTATGACGCGCCCCGTTAAGATTTTTCTCCTGTTTTCATTTACCTTGCTGGCGCTGGGTGGACTTTTGGTCACGGCCTGGGCATTGTCCCAGGATACCTATGCCGTCTATGTAGATGGACAACTGGTGCAGGTGCAGGGGGAGTATGAGACGGTCGCTCAGGTGCTCGCGGCCGCGAACATCACCACTCGTCCCGAAGACATCATCCAACCCCCGCCCTCTGCTCCCATTACCCCGGATGTGGCTATACAGGTGCAACACGCCACCCCCATCACCTTGCGTAACGAGAACGGAACCCGGACTTATTTCACCCATCAGCTCACGCTGGGCGCGTTTCTCAACGAAATTGGCCTCATGGCTCAGCGCACCGATCAGGTCTATGCTGACGGCCTCATCCTTTCCTTCAACCAGATCAATGACACACCCTTGCCCCAAACCGTAGAAATTGGGGATTTTTTGACCGTGACCATCCACGAAGGGAGCCAGCAGAAAACGGTGCGCACGGCCGTACAGACGGTGGGCGCGGCCATTCAAGAGGCCGGTATTACCCTCTACGCCGCTGATGGGGTAGAGCCGCCACCGGGTAGCTGGCTCAGCCCCAATCTACACATCTACATTCAGCGCTCTCAGCCATACACCATTCTGGTGGATGGTCGCACCATTCAGACCGGAGCCACAGCACCAGCGTTTTGGCGGTACTGGCCGAGACGGGAATTGGCCTGGTGGGTTTTGATTACACACGCCCATCGGCCGAAACGTTGCTCCAATCGGGGGGAACCATCCAGGTTGTCCGTGTTACCGAGGATTTCCGGCTGGTGGATGCGCCGGTTCCCTACGAAACGCTCTGGCAAGCAACCGATCAGGCCGAAATTGATACCCGCATCTTGCTCCAGGCGGGTGTGCCGGGTATTCAGCGGCAGCGGGTGCGGGTGCGTTATGAAAACGGGGCGGAAGTGAGCCAGCAGGTGGATGGGGAATGGTTAGCCCAGGAACCGGTCAGTGAAATCATCGGGTATGGCAAAATTGTTTTAAGGGTGCTGGATACTCCTGATGGGGCGGTGGAATATTGGCGGGTGGTGCGGATGCGGGTGACTTCTTATACGGCATCCAGTTCGGGTAAGGAGCCGGATGATCCGGCGTATGGGATTACGGCCAGCGGCTTGACCGCCGGAACCGGTATTGTAGCGGTGGATCGCTCGGTAATTCCGTTTCGGACGTATGTGTATGTGCCGGGTTATGGCATGGGTTATCCGGTGACACGGGGGCGGGGTTCGCGGCCGCTGGATTGACCTGGGTTATGATGAAGAGGAGTATGTGGGCTGGTCTGGCTATGTGGACGTTTATTATCTTACGCCCGTGCCACCGACAGATCGCATCAATTTCCTCATCCCCACCACCTTGCCCTAACTTGGGGAAAGGGTGCGCCATCAGTGCCTGGCACGGGGCGGTAAGTTGCGTTATGACCAGGTTCGTCTGCCCCGCGCCAGGCACTACCTTGAGAATCAACCGAAATGAAACACACCCCTGGGCAAAAAGAAAGGTAACCTCTTCCTGACTTGCTATACAAAAAGTTGACTGATTATCTATGAACCCCAAAGCGATTTTGCAACAATATGGGCTGGAGCCGAAGAAAAGTCTGGGGCAGAATTTTCTGTTTGATGATCAGGTGCTGGGGAGAATTGTCGCGGCCGCGTCCCTTACCGCCACCGATCATGTGCTGGAAATTGGGCCGGGGTTGGGCCACCTCACCGAACATCTGGCGAACGCGGCCGCGGCCGTCACCGCTGTTGAACTCGATCAACGCTACCTGCCCATTCTGCATGACCGCCTGGGCCATCTGCCCCAGGTGCGCCTCATCCACGGCGACATTCTGGAGCAAAACCTGGCCCTTCTTTTCCCCCAACAAAGTTACAAAGTAGTTGCCAACGTGCCCTATTACATTACCGGGGCCATTTTGCGCCACCTGCTTTCGGCGCAGAGTAAACCCTCGCTGATGGTGATGACGGTGCAAAAAGAGGTGGCCCAACGGCTCGCAGCCAAACCGGGCGACCCTGAGCCTGATGGCGGTCAGTGTGCAATTTTACGGCCAGGCCCGTCTGGTGAGCACCATTCGGGCCGGGGCTTTCTGGCCGCGCCCAGAGGTGGATTCGGCCATTGTGCGGTTGGATTTATACCCGGAACCGCTTTTGCCTCTGGCCCAAGAGGATGCTTTTTCCGGGTGGTTAAGGCCGGGTTTAGCCAGAAGCGGAAACAGGTGAAGAATAATTTGTTGGCACTGGGGATGGGCAGTGAGCGGGTTGCGGCCGCGCTCCAAAAAGCACATATAGACGGCCAACGGCGGGCGGAAACGCTCACGTTGCCGGAATGGGTGGCACTTTATCAAAACTTGAGCGTTGTGGCGGATGATAAATAATAAGAAGTTCACTCCATATCGCCATAATAATTGAGAAGGATGATCGAACGCACCTGGATATTTAGGTACACTTGATCACGATGCATGGGGTTTGTTTGGGTTGGCGGCAGGGAGATTGACCCTAATTGTTGGTGCTGGTGTTGACGCAGTTTGAGGGGGTGGTGACGGATGATTTGGAGCGGTGGGTGTTTCAGGTGGTGGCGCGGAGGTTGGGTATAATGGTGGGGTTGCAGCCAGGCTTGCCGAAATACCGGAGAATATCTCGTCATAACAGGGGCAAGGAGAAGGGAAACATGTTCAATAATCGGTTATACCAAATGAGAATCACTCTGAATGGTATTTGCATACTCTTGCTGATTATAGGCTGTCAAGCAAAGCTAGTGAGAATAACGAAATAGTGATTGCTACCAAAATCACGCCCTCTGAACAAGCAGAAACTTCATCAAATACACCGATTATTACCTCCACCAGTCCAATCTCCCAATCTGTCACCTTGACACCAATTCCATCGCCAACTGACTCTACAACACTACAGCCCACACTTACACCTTTACCAATGGAAACAGTGATGCCAACACCCTGGCCAACCCTATCACCAGATGAAGCGATGAGTAAGGTGTTATCTTTGTTAGAAGACAACCAGAATCCTGATTGTTTACTTCCTTGTTGGTGGGGGGCAACCCCTGGACAAACATACTGGCAGGACATTGAGCCATTTCTAAATTCTCTCGCTAAAACAATTCATTACTCTTCTTCGGGTACTTCTTTTGGGACAGAGGTAATACTACCTTTGCCTCAGTCGGTTGTACCATTTCAACTGATCGTCGTTTATCAGCAACAAGGTATCAGCTTTCGTTACTATGTGGATGCCTCAACTAATGGTGAGACTGTAACCGCTTGTTTTAAGCCCGGTATTGAAACAGAAAGACCCGATCTGTTTCCCGCTGGTCCCAGAATCTATGTTTGGGAACCTGGACAGCATAAAGAAATAGAGGAAATCTCCCCAGTCCCAGGTGAAACATATTTCCCTCTGGAAGCTAAAACTGATTTGACGCTACAAACGCTCTATGAAAAGTTTACCGACCCTGATGAACAACCTTGTATTGACACGCCAGTTGATGCGTGGAGATAAATATTTCTAGCATTGGAAACATAAATTTTGTCGCGGCCGCGTGCCCCCTCTCATCCTGCCAAAATCCTCGCCTTCAACAAACATTCCTGCCACGCCGCGTACAAAGTTAAAGTCATGAGGAATATAAAAAATGCCGATTGATACCATCCTACGCCGCCTCTATGCGCTCGCCGTTGTAACAGGATGGATTTTTCTGGCAGTTATATTATTCTATCTTGCCCGTCCAAGAGCTGATTGGGAAACCATCACCCATGAACAATATGGCTTTTCTTTTGAATACCCGACTGGTGGCGGGCCAGAAAATATGGCGAGGATATTTCCTATCATGGTGACGAAGAGCTGAAAGTGCTCCTTTCTCTTCCCTGGAACGATTACGCCAGTATCGAAATTCGCGTTGTTCCCATGAACAATCCCACACTAGACAAAGCGATTCGATGGGGCGAACTGAGAATTGCCCGAATAAATAGGTTATTGGTTTCACGCGGTGACGAACCTATTACGGAGCTTTACTGGCGGCAAGAAGAGCTTAACGGGCAAATAATCGCACGCCGACGGTATCAAGGGTACAACGTGAAAACGGGAGAGGTTTATCTGACTGAGGATGTTTACCTTGTCCGTGCGGATGACATCATCGTTTTCATGCTTCATAGTCGAGAATCTAGCTTTGAATATTTTACGGATGAGTTTGAACGGATAGTTTCTAGCTTCTCAACGGTTGAGGGACGCGTTTCCCCCTTCATCCTTCCTAACCTGAACAAGTCAGGACCAAAAAGAAGGGAACACAGAGGGTCACAGAGAAGGCACAGAGATACACAGAGTTATAAAAACGGTCTTGGCTTTTCTCTGTGAACCTCTATGCTTCCTCTGTGAATCTCTGTGTCATCTCTTTCTTGCTAACTGGTCAAAAGTTAACTCGTAAGGTAACTACATCATTACCGGCGCAAACGGGCATAAGCCCGGCCTACAATCTCGGCGCGTAACGCTACCAGTTCCGGATATTCGTAGAAGAAAAGGACCTTTTCCTCGGCAATCGTGTCCCCATTTGGTTTGGGTTCCAGGACAAAGGCCATAAACGTTTCGGCGATGTCTTCGGCCGGATTGGTGGCGGCATAATCGGTCACGAACTGATCCTCATACATCTGATAAAACTCATCAGAATCCGGGTCGGATTCCAACCAATCCTCGTAGATGTCACCCCAGAAGGTATCAAAAAAGACGTTGATGTAGGAGTCTCTCAGGCTACAGCCTTCACCAGGAAAAAAAGTAGGACATGAGGCTTCGGCTTCCTGGTATAAATCCTCGTCGTCGGGCTGGGCAAAAACCTCGTTATCAAAAGGAACCTGAGATTCATTGAGGGTGAGGACGTGGGCAAATTCATGCACGAGGGTGTAGATGAGGTCGGGCGCGTTGGCAGCATAGGCAATGTCTACGCTCAAAATCAACGGCTGGATCATCCGGGTCTGGCTCGACGGCGGCTAATACCTCATCGGTGCCATCGGTAAAAATGACATATTTAGAAAAGTAGGTGCGATGTTCGGCCGGGATGAGGTTGGCAAAGAGAACCCAAATGCGCTGGTGCGCGGCCGCGTCGTCCTGGTACGCTTGTAGGCTACTCGTAATGGCCGCCGGTTGCGGGTTGATGATTTGATTCCCCTGAATGACATAGGTGATGATGGCATCTTCACTGGTGGTGAATCCCTCTTCGCTGAACTCTTCTTCCCCCGAAAGGAAAACCCCCAAGACTTCATCTACCAGGGTATAAAACTCTTCATCAATGGCTTCACAGTCATCATCCACACATTCCTCGTCATAGATGGATAACACATCTGATCGGCTTCATCGTATTCCTCATCGTCATAACAATCTTCGGGCGACATATAATATTCATCGGCATAAGCTTCATCATCATAAAGGGCATATTCGCCCGTGTTGTTCACTCCTTCATTGTAGGCATAATCGTCATTATAGTTTTCGTATTCGTTGTTGTACGTCTCGCTATTGTTACCGCAAGCAAAAACCGCCAGAGCGACAAACAAGACCAGGGTAAACCAGAACCATTTCATTGAGCGCATCCTTTATCTCCTTCTCCGGGAAAATTACCTCTTTGCCACTGTGGGCACGAAATGATTCGTGATTTTGGCAGGTTTTGCCCAATGTGACAATGTGACAATGGCACAGGCGGGCGGGGGCCGGCCCCCCCCGGTGCGCAAGGGGGGGCCGGGAAGGGTAGGTCAGGTTGTTTGACGCCGGGCGATGGGTAGCAGACAATTGGGGTATGGGACGTGTGGCGTGGTGCGTGTGGCGTGTAAGAATAGGAACAAAGATAGGCAAGACAGAGCCTGTTAGAAAATTTACAACTCGTGTATTTCACCGAGTTGTAGGCCGTGTCATCCCTTCGACTGCGCTCAGGGCAAGTCTGAGTGGAGTCTTCGGAGCGAAGAATCCCAACCGTCTTGATGAGCAAGTCACCAGGGATTCTTCGTCGCGGACTCCTCAGCCCTGTCTTAAAAGTGAGACTGTGTCTACGGCTTACATCCGACGCACCACGCACCCGCACCACGTTTATTCCTCTGGCTCACCCTGGTTCTCTGGCTGGTAGGTTGTCGCACTCGGAAACGGGGGAACGCGCGGCCGCGGCCCTGCCCTCGCCCATCGCCACCATCGTTTTACCCAGCCTCACCCCACACCACCGCCCACCTTCACTGCCATTCCCACGGTAACACCCTCGCGCACCTCAACCCCAACCTGGACCCCTTCACCCACGGCCACCCCCACCCAGACGCCCACCGAAACCCCCACAACCATCCCCACGGCCACCCTCGTGCCGGTGAATCAGCGTTGCCGGAGACATCCCCGCCAAACCGGAATACCAACGAGGTTTCTGTCCCCCGAACTGTGGCCGACGCCAGTGCCGCCGACGCAGAACCTCATTTCTGGTTGTCGCGGCCGCTACCGGGAGGCGACCGTTTCCTCACTAATGATTGGTTGCCCTACGGCTGGGATGCGTACCGCTATTTACTGCACAACGGTACGGATGTGGCCGAACCCCAGGGCACACCCTTGCTCGCGGCCGCGGATGGCACTGTCGTCACGGCGGGTGAGGATGTCAACGAGTTATACGGCTGGCGTTGCGACTGGTACGGCCATCTGGTAGTGGTGCAACTAGACGATTTGTGGCAGGGTCAGCCCGTCTATTTCTTGTACGGTCATGTGCAAAACATCGTGGTGAGAAGTGGGGCAACGCGTTTACCGGGGTGAACCATTGGCCGAAATTGGCAAGGGTGGCGCGGCCTTACTCGCTCACCTGCACCTGGAAGTGCGAGTGGAACCAACGAATTTGGTTCACGCGCAACCCGATGCTCTGGTATTATCCCGGCACGGCGCGGGGCGTCATTGCCGGGCGGCTGTTAGACCCGCAAGGGCGCCCTGGCAGGGCATCGTTGTTGAAGCGGTGGGGCGGTCAGAGAACAACCTCGAAGAACGCCCCGCACCTGGAGTTATCTGGGTGATCCGCAGGGGTTGATTAACCCGGATGAGGGTGTATGCGGAGAACTTCTCCTGCGGACCTTAAACCGGGGCTGTATGAGTTGTTTGTGACGGTCCAAGGGTGCAATATCGGGCGGAAGTGGAAGTGTTCGCGGCCATGGTCAGCCCCATCACCATCATCACCGAACCATACCGGGAACCCCCCCCGGCCCCTCTACCACTCTTGAGCTACCAACCTGGTTCCTCCAACCCATCTCGCCCACCCTCACCCTACCACCGGAAT
>JADJUV010000065.1 GCA_016716885.1 Candidatus Trichofilum aggregatum
AATGAACATTCAATCGCAATGAAACCCACCCCAAAATAAAAACACCGTTGATTCATAACTGAACCAACGGTGTCTGTTTCTTTACTCATAACCGGTTACGGTTTACTGGGCCGTGCATTCCGTCTCCGTGTATTCCACAAACCAATGGGCGAGGGTCTGGTAGCGGCCGCGGGGCTGGCGCAGCACCCCAATATCCGCCTGGTCTATCCAGCCCGTGCCCGCCTGGAACACCGTCTCACTGATGCCATAGCTCGCAACATGCTGATAAATGGTCAGGGCGGGCAGTTCGTTGGCATACGCGCCCAGGAAAGTGTTATAGAGCGGCTGGCGCTCGTCCCACGTCCATAATTGGCGGGGCCTGCTCCATCGCTTCACTGGCCCGGCGGCTGTTCCAGCCCGCATAATTCTGCCCGCGAGCAATAGCTTCCTGGCTCCAAAAATCATACAGATCAGGGTCAACCGTCGGTGAGACATTCACCAGAACCATATCGAAGGCCCGGTTGTTCAACGCCTCATAAAACTCGGTCACATCCAACGTGGTGAGGTTGACGGTGACGCCCAGGTCAGCCCATTGCACAGCCATGTTAGCGGCCAAAGCGGGTAACAACCCTTCGCGCAACACCAATAGATTTAATTCCAGGGCGAGAGTGGTTTCGTCACCCGGTTTTTGCCGGGTGATGGCCCCTTCGGGTAATGTCCAACCTGCTTCATTGAGCAGATTCGCGGCCGCGGCCCTATCCACCGGAATCGTCGTCATCACCACCGGGTTATAGGCTGGCGACGTAGAAGGAAACGGCCCTTCCAGCGGTAGCCCCTGCCCATTCAACACCCTATCCACCAAATCCTCACGATCCAACGCCAGGGCCAACGCCTGCCGCACCTTGATATCCCCCACGGCACTGCTATTACTCTCATTCAAATTAAAGAAAAGTTGGGTTATCTGCGAAGAGGGACTGGTAATCAGCCGCATACCCGGCAAAGTCGCCATCGTGGGCAGGGCAATCGTGGAGATGCGGTTAATGGCCTGAATCTCCCCCTCACGGAACGCCTCATACAAGGTCGCCTCATCAGGAAAGAAACGAAACTCCAGGCCATTAAGAATCGTGCCTTGTTGCCAATAAGCCGGGTTGGGCAAAAGAAACAGACGCCCCGCCTCTGCCCAATTCTGCTCCGCCGCCACCATAAATGGGCCGGTGCCAATGGGGTTCTGGTTGAAGGCACTGTTTTGCTCTAAGGCCGTGTCGCTTTGGGCTAGAAGGTGGGCGGGCAGAAGGCCCACGGTCGTGGCTTCCAGGAAGGGAGCATACGGCGCGGGCAAGGTGAAGGCAATTTGCTGTTCACTGATGGGGGTGATGGTGACCGATTGCCACAGGGAGCGCAAGTGGGGCAGGCCGGTGAAACTTTCGTCTTGTAATAAGCCGTAGGTGAAGGCTACATCCTGGCTGGTCACGGGTTGCCCGTCATGCCAGGTGAGATTGGCCCGTAGGGTGAAGGTGATGGTTAGGGCATCCCCACTTACCTGCCATGATTCAGCCAGGGCGGGCACGATGCGGCCGCGGCTATCCACCTGGGTCAACCCATCAAATAACAGGTTGGCCAGTTCACGGTCCACCAGATTATCTTGATCGAGCAGGGGGTTCAGGTTTTGCGGCCGCCCCACCATGCCTTCAACCAGGAAACCACCTGGCACAGGCATTCGGGTGACACAAACTGTTTGGTTGGCCTGAGCCGGGCCATAAAACCAGGCTCCGATCAAACCCAACACGGCCAAAAGGCCGATGGCTACCCCGAAGTTACGGGATTTCATAAGAGATGATGAAGAATGAGGGGTGAATGATGTGATGTGTCGCCATCCGCTAAAACCAAGTGGCGATACCAGCCATCATTCTTAACTGAGCGTTGCGTCAGTGCCCCATTCCGCTTACTTATTGCCCCATCGCCACAAAGGCTAACATTGTGACAACAAAAAAGATGATAGAAGTAACAATGGTGACCTGATGAATAAGCGCCTCGGCGCCACGGCGTGTACCGAACCGCTCACCACCGCCACCACCGCCCGTCAAAGAGCTTAAGTCAGAGCCTTTACTTTGAATCACCACCAAGATGGTGATGACAATAGCCAGTACAATTTCAATTGCGCCCAAATAAGGAGCTAATGCTGCCATAGTCTCACGTCCTTCCCAATCGGATTAAAGGTTTCTAAGTTAGTTATCTTGCGAATAACTTTGTCAATTGCTCTATGCCTCTGAAGTTTTTGGTTACAGATGGACTATACCACCTAACCCTCAGACCATAGACAACAAGCGAGGGATTATAACAACCCCCTGCCTCACCGTCGAATCTGTTTCCGTACCTCGTGGGGTGTGATAGACTACAGACCCGAAACGGGATTCGCTGGCAAACCCCGATTTTCACCATTCTTGCCAATATAAGGTTCACCTGTGATTGAATTACACAATGTCACCAAACGCTATTACTCCCTGGTGGCCCTGGATCAACTTTCCCTGACGATTCAACCGAATGAAGTGCTTGGCATTGTTGGCCCCAACGGAGCGGGCAAAACAACCTTGTTCAAGCTGTTAGCGGGACTTATCCGGCCTGATGCGGGGCGTATTCAGGCCCGGGGAACGAGTTGGCCCACGATAGGGTTTAAGCCAGAGCGCCTGCTTTACCCTGGCCACATGCGCCTGACCGATTATTTGCAGTTCGCGGCCGCGCTCTCTAACGTCCCTCGTGCCCACATCAAACAGGCTGTCGGGTTGGCCCTGACCCAACTCCACCTGGCTGAATTTGCCCACAAACGGGTGCGTGACTGCTCCAAAGGGATGCGCCAACGCTTAGGGTTGGCTCAGGCCATGTTAGGCAACCCCGATGTTGTTCTGCTGGATGAACCCACGGACGGTCTGGACCCTGAGGGGCAAGAGAGTGTTTTCTACGCTATCCGCGCCCTCCAAGAAGCCGGTAAAACGGTGATTATGGCTTCCCACCAACTGCAAATCGTGACGGATGTCTGCACCCGGCTGGTCATTTTGAACCGGGGCCAGATTTATTATGAAAGTGCCATGCCCGAAGCGTTATCGTTGCGGCCGCAGGCCACCATAATCGCCACCCAAGACCTCACTCCCCTGGCGAACATGCTCCATTCCTTGCACCCAGAGATCAAAGTAAGCGGCGCTACTGTTATTCTAGAACACGGCGCTTTGCCTTTGCGCCGCCACGTCCTAAGCCTGATGCTCGGGGCCGGGTTTGATGTGGTTCATGTCGAACAAAAACGCACGACCATCTATGACATCTACGCTGAGGTTGTTCGATGATTCAACGTATCCTGACCTTATTACGCTACTTGTTTAGCAGCCTGGTGCGCTCCCTTTCCGGGATTCTTTACCTGGTTCTAAGCCTCATCTTTGTTTACGTCTTTTTTCTCAACCACAACACCCCGGATTTTGACTATTACATGCTTTTATTGGCGGCTTTAGGAGCAGGGTTAGCCTTTCTGGCGACACTCTCTACCGCCAATATTGCCAACCAGGCCATTTCCTACCCCATGCTGGTGCGTTTGCCCAGCCGTATTGAGTTTCTGGCCGCTGTATTGTTCAGTAGCCTGCTCTACACCACCACCATTCAATGGCTGATGGCTCTGCTGGCGTTACGCAGTGGGGTGGAGTTGACGTTAGGTCACTTTTTTGAATTACCGCCAGTTTGGTTTGCCGTTAATCTCATGGCTTCCGTTTTAGCCTTACATGCCAGCGACCTCGCGGCGCGGGCTGGTCTCGCGCCACCGTTTATGGCGTCCTTACTATTCTCCTGTTTGGTCAAACCGGCGCGGATACCCTCAGCCAATGGTTAGGCGGCCGCTTTCTGAGCGTCAGCAACTGGTTTTTTCAACGGGGCTGGTCATTCATCGGCAATCCCACCAGTTCCGCCGCCAACTGGTTTAACACTTCCGGGAGCGAAGCCCTCAAAAACATACTGGGGTTTGTCTTTTGGCCGCTACGGGCAACCACCGAAGCGGCTCAGGCGGGGGTATTTACCCCCACTCAGGCTCTGGCCCCAGCTATTCTCTTGCTTTATGCCACCATTCTTTTTATGCTGGCCGCCGACCTTTTTGCCAATAAAGATTTGCATTTAACTGAATAAGCAATAGTTAAAAAGTACTTTTTGCCCCGCATAGCCGCAAAAATCGAAAATTCTAACCAAATCCGAACCTTAATTTGGGGCGGAGTGTTATAATTGCGTGCCATGAACAAAACGTGAATGGTATGTTGTTCGCTCCATCCGATTTACTAAAACCCAATATAGGAGTTTGCCATGAGGAAGAATCGCGTGTTATTTATTCTTGCCTGTTTTCTGTTTGCCCTGCTGACAGTTCCTATGCCGGTTTCAGCCGATGATGGTTCCAACCAACCCGTTCAACAAGCCGTCGTCAAGCACTTCCCCGCTCTACCCAGTCAACCTATCGCCCCCACTGCCCCAGAACTAGTCTCTGGATACACCTTTAATTCAGCTGCTGGCACGTACACAGCTATTAGTGGTGGCACAGTTCACGGGACAACCACCAACGACGACAATCTCTTTTCTAATATCAATATCGGCTTCACGTTTACCTTGGATACTCTCTCCTCAGCCGTTGTGGGTATCTGCACGAATGGGTATGTAGTTCTGAATCTGACAACAGGAACACTCTGTGACACAACCTTCACACCTATTAGTGGAGGCACAAATAACTTTCTGATGTCTGGACTTGGTCGTGACCTGGAAAGCCGAACCAATGGGGAGTTGCGTTCCCAAACGCTTGGCACGGCCCCGAACCGGGTTTTTGTCGTGCAATGGACAAACTATCAACGTTATACAATGCCTGTCACCGATAATGGCGACATTTTCAACTTTCAGATCCGCCTGTATGAGACAACCAACGTCGTCCAATTTGTATACGGTGCATTTACGGTGAACCTGGCCAATACGGCCCAGGTAGGGTTGCGGGGAGCCAGTAACGCCGATTTTTTTAACCGAACAACGACCACAAACTGGGCTGCATCTACGGCTGGTACGCTCAACACAGCGACTATGACTTACAATACGACGGGCGTTATCCCAGCCAATGGTTTGACCTATACCTTTACCCCACCACCACCAACCAATACCTGGCTGGGTAACACGACTGATTGGCACACGGCCACTAACTGGAGCCTGGGTTTTGTGCCGAATACGAGCAACCCGGTACTCATCCCCACTGCACCCACAGGTGGGAATATGCCCACGATCAACGCGGCCGCGACTTCAGGCAGTTTAACCATCCAAACCGGAGCCACCCTCTCCCTCGTCACCGGGGCCGATCTGAGTCTCTACAGTGGCCTCGCTGTCGCCGGAACCCTCAACGCCACGGGGGGCACAGTCAACATCATGGGCACAACCAGCCTATCCGGAGCTGGAACCAAGACTTTCTACAACCTGCTGGTAAACAACGGGGCTACCCTGACCCCAACCACCAACATGACGGTGAATGGAACCATGACTGTCAATGGCATCGTCTCCCATAACGCCGGCAGTGAAACCTATAACGGTCCAGTCAACATCGGAGCCACCTCCGTGGCCACGTTTATTGGTGCTGGTAATCACACCTATAATGGCCCACTCACCATTGCCGCTGGGGGCGAATGGGCTACCGTTTTTAACACCGGTATTGCCAACTTCAACAGTACTTTGACCAACAATGGTTTGTTATTTGTCTCTGATACGGGCACATTCAATATCAATCGGGATTACACCGGTACAGGTCTGTTTGAATACTACGCCGGTTTGGGCACAATCAATGTGGTCGGAAGCGTGGCTCAACTTATCAGCGGCACGCCCAACTTCCACAACCTGGTCATCAGCAATGCCGCTGGGGTGACAGCCGGTGGCGACTGGACGGTGCGGGGCAACTGGACCAACAATGGCCTGTTTATTGCCAACGGGCAAACGGTGAAATTTGCCGGCACCACAACATTGGCCGGAACCAGCCCCAGTGGGTTTGCCAATGTGATCGTTAATGGTACGGTGAACGCGGCCGCGCATAATTTCACGGTTAGTGGTAACTGGACCCGGCAAAACACCTTCACCGCCGGGACGGGCACGGCCACTTTTAACGGCACAACACAGGCTATCAATAGTTTCACCGAAGGCGCGGCCGCGGCTACCTACACCCGCACCGAAGCCCCCGCCCTGGCTATTCCCGACGCCGGCTGTGCCACCAACAACTTCGCCATCAGTACCCTCACTGTTGCCGATACCACTACTATTAGTGATCTGAATGTCATCATCAATGTCACCCACACCTGGAATGGTGACCTGGACATTTACCTAGTTTCCCCTTCTTTGAATGTGATTCCCCTTACGATGGTTATGGTGGCAACAATAATGGGTTTCAAGTTACCTTTAACGACGAAGCCGCAGCCAGTATTAGTTCCATCCCTGCGACTGGTAACACCTTGATTACCGGCAATTACCGGCCTTACGGGCTTTTATCTGACGTGGATGGTGATGCGGTGAACGGCGATTGGCGACTGTTCGTTTGCGATTTTGAAGCGCCTGATTTAGGTACGATCAACTCCTGGTCATTGGCGGTCAATGGGTTACAAACCGCGGCCGCGACCAACTTTAACTCCCTGGTCATTGGCCCAACAAGCGACACCACCACCAACGGCAACCTTGCCATTGCCACCAACCTCACCGTTAATCCCGGTGGCCTGTTGGACATGGGGCTAAACGGGGCCACCGTCGAAGGCACACTGACCAACAACGGCACTCTGCGCCAGACCCGCCTGGTGGCTGATGGCCCGACCCAGACACGGTTTATGAATATCACCAACGCGGCCGCAACCGTCAACAAATATTATGGTGTAGACATTACCCCCAACAGCACCGGCCTGGGAAGCACCACCGTCTCTGTTCAGGGCAACCAGACAGCCGGTTGTACGGCCGAAATCACCGACCCGGTGTTAACCCGCTGCTTCAACATTACGCCCACCACCGCCAACCCAACCACCATTCGGTTCTGGTTCACCAATGCCGAACTGAACGGTCAATCGGCCAACAACCTGCAAATTTGGGATTTTGCCGGAACGAACTGGGTACAGGTCGGTGCACCGTACACCTACTCTGAAGGTGGTGTGCCCTGTGCCAGTGGCTCGGGTTCTGCTTGCTGGGTGCAAGGGGTCAATATCAGCAGTTTCTCCCCGTTCGTGCTGGGAACTGGCTTTACTCCCACCGCCATTAATCTGCAAGCCCTGGCCGTCCGGTCAACCTCGCCCATGGCCTGGTTATTGTTGCCGCTCAGCCTCTTGCTGGTCACGGCATGGGTGTGGCAGCGCGGCCGCGTCATTCACCAAAAACCTGAATAACTTCACCTAACCTGGACAAGTCAGAACCAAAGAGGTTTTTGCCACGAATTAAACGAATGAGCACGAATGGGAAAATAAAAATTCGTGTCAATTCGTGAAATTCGTGGCTCATCTTCTTGCGAACTGGTCAAGAAGTTGACCCGTCAGGTACTAAAATGCATTCCATCATTACGATGAAATGAACCCGGTAACAAAAAGGTGACTATCAGCCAGTCACCTTTTTGTTTGTAAACTCACACACTTGCAAACAGCCAATTTTATGTATAATGAGGCCCTATGGAATGTTGGCACTGTGAACGACCGGCTCATGCCGTGTGTAAATTTTGCGGCCGCGCTGTTTGCAAAGCCCACGCGAAAGAAATGCCTTATGTAGTAGATACGTACCGCAACGGCAAAGGCGAAACCAAGGCCCTTGTCGTGGCCAACACTATTTACTGTGGCGTTTGCCAACCCCAGTCAGAACCGATCACCTTGAAAAACATGGAATAACGTGTCTGGCAAAGACACAACCAAATCGACCCGTCATCGTAGTAACGGTTGTTATCATAATTGCCCCAAGGAGAAAAAATATGTCCCAACAGGTCGTCCTGGAAATAATCGAAAAAGCCATGAATGATGAGACGTTCCGCAACCTTCTCATTCTGGCTCCGGAAGTTGCTTTGTTAGATTATGATTTAACTGACGAAGAGCGGAGTATGCTCAGCGAGCTGGATGAGCAAAAGTTAGAGGAATACGCCGGGGAACTCGGTGCCCGGCAAACCAAAGGAACCTGGCTCCCCCCGGGTTGATAAATATCTAAATCATCAGAAACAAAAAGGGCATCACATTGTGATGCCCTTTTTGTTTGCTGGCTCTCTCGGCTTTATCGGACGGAGTGGAGACTTTAGTCGGAATATCCCCCCTTTTCGTTTAAACCTGACGGCGGCGTTCGGCCAGAATTTCGCCGACCCTTTGTTGACAGTAAAGACGGTCAACATAACGGGCGCGCTGGTTAGCCGTTAACAAGCATTGTTCCAGGCCGTGTGTTTTTTCTGCCTGATCGGTGCTCAGTTCGGCTAAAGTTAGCCATATAAGAGGCAAATAGTCAGGACACCCCCTGTCAGCCACGGCATCCAAGGCCTGGCGCAGCGAAGCGGCCGCGGCCGCGACATCCCCTTCCTTCAAGTGTGCCCGCCCCGACCAATAAAGAGCGTGCGGCCGCCACCAATTCAGCTCCTTCTCATCAATTAGCAGCAACGCTTCCCGTAAACAATGCCAGGCTTCATCCAGCCGGTCCGTTTGGACGGCCATTTCTCCCACGCCAATCAATAGCCGTACTTTTTCCTCTCGGAACTGCTCCCCTTGTTTTTCCATCATATCCTGCGCCAGCACAAAATGGAGCGTGGCTTCATCCCAACGGTGCAAGGCGTTGCAATACTCCTGTCCCCAGTTAATATGCGTCGCCAAGAGCTGATATTGATCATCCATATCAGCATAAAGGGTGACCGCCTTCTCAAAATCGGCCAGCGATTCCTCGAAACGGCCCACATACGCCAGAATTTCAGCCCGATTGGAGCAAACCACAGCCAGATGGTTCCGACTGGTATCCTGGGCCAGAAAGACGGCCTCATCCAATGATTCCAGCGCGTCTACGGGTTGGCCCAGGCTGAACTGAATCTGGGCAATATTGTTGAGGCTAGAGACAACCCGCACGGGTGTGCTGAATCGGCGCACCAGTGTTAACGAGCGTTGCATGGTGTCCAGCGCCAGGGCTAACTCCTGCTGGCTGTAATGAACATAGGCAATGGCATCAAGCACGCTAGCCAGACGTTGATTGGCATTGGCCGCTAAACTAATCGCTTCGGCCTGGCGCAATGAGGTTAGTGCAGTATGTACCTGCCCCTGAGCCATTTCGGCCATGCCCGCCCACATGTAAGCGCGAGCCAGTTCCTCAGGGGAAATCGCCCTGGCATAAGTCGTGATAACATGCTGAGTCAGTTCGTTGACCTGATCAAATTGGGCCTGACGGTATTTCAGGTCGGCCATCAGGTTACAGGATTGGGCCAGGCGCAACGGATCGCCCGGTTGAGTACTGAGTTCGCGGGCTTTCTCGGCGTCGGCCAGGGCGCTGCTGAAGTCACCAAGCAGGCGGTGAACTTCCCCGCGGGAGAGGCAAATGTCGGCGTGGGTCTGCCATTGGCTCGCGTTGTTTAGGGCCAGGAGATGGTTTTCGGCCAGCCGGTATAACTCTACCGCTTCCCGGTTGGCAAAGAGGTCACGCGCATCGTTCGCGGCCGCGAGCGCATAAACCAGCCCCTTTTCATGAATATCCGTCTGGCTGTAATGATAGGCCAGCACCGGATAAAACGGTTTGAGATTATCGGCATAACGGTCGGCAATCCAGTCGGCAATCAGGGCGTGGAGCATCCGGCGCCGGGCATAGGTCAGACTCTCATAGGCCACTTGCCGGGTCATGGCATGTTGGAACAGATATTTCAGCTCCGGATCCGCGGCGATTAGTTGGGTCAGCTCCGCATCAGAAAGCCCGCCGAGAATTTGCACCACTTGATCGCGACTCATCTCTGGGGTGATAGTCGCCAGCGTATCCAGGTCAAACTCTCGGCCAATGACGGCGGCTATCTGGAGCAAATCGCGGCTCAGGGTGGGCAAGCGATCCAGGCGGGCCAGCAGTAGGCCATGAATGGTATCGGGGACTTGCATTTCGCGTAGACGGCTCTCGTTGATTTGCACCCGCTCATGCACCTGCAAAATACCCGTATCAAACATAACTTTGACCGCTTCTTCAATGAAGAGCGGATTCACCGCACTTTCGCGCCCTTCCCGATCCCGAATCCCCAAATGTTGCTCCATGGTGGCGGGCATGTTGATTTCCTGGCCCAGCATCTGGTAGACCAACTGACGGGCCTGACCGGGAGGCAAATCGGGGAGGGGGATGGGCAGGCATTGGGGTTTATCTAAAATGGCGAACTGTTGTTTGCCCTGGGGCCGGAAGCTGACGGCTACAAGCATGGGGCCGCTCAGATGATCGGCCACGGTGTTGAGCAAATCGAGGCTGGTGGCATCGGCCCATTGGATATCTTCAAAGATGAGGAGCAGGGGTTTTGGCGCGGCCGCGCCCTGTAAACAGCGCCACACCAGACTAAAAAACCGCTTCTGCCGGGCTTCCGCCGTCAGTTGCGCCAGCCGCTCACTAAGGGGAATGGGCAGGTTAAGTACCTCACCCCACAGCCCCACCTCGTCAGCCCCTTCAGGATAGAAGGTCTGCGTCAGGCGAATCACCTTTTCGACCTGCTGACTTACCTCATCATCAGAGCGTAGCCCAAATAGCTCCCGCCAGACAGTAAACCAGGGACCAAAGGGGGTCTCGACGGTGTGCGGCTGGCAGTCACCCATCAGCCCGGTTCCCTGGGCATCCTGCCAATGATGTACCCCTTCGGCTAACAGGCGGGTTTTGCCTACCCCAATCGGCCCAAAGAGAGCCACGACGCCGGGTACACCCAGCAGGGCGTTATCCATTGAACCCAGGAGCAGGTCTAGTTCGCCCTGGCGGTTCACCAGCGGCCGCGTACTTGGCCCAAAATGAGTTTGTAAGGGTGAGGCCATGGTCTGTTCACCAATGACCAGATACGGTGTGACCGGTTTCTGTTTGCCTTTCATGGCTACGGGCGGCAAGGCTTCAAATTCGACCGTTTGCCCTACCCGTTCAACGGTGCTCCGGTTGGTAAGTACCCGCCCTTCCGGGCAAATTGCCATGAGCCGGGCCGAAATGTTGACCACATCACCGACCACCGTGTATTCGCGTCGGCTTTCTGACCCGACCGAACAGGCGAAAACTTTGCCCGCGGCCAGACCAATTCGTTGGTGGCTGATAAAGTCGGGACGCTCTTGTTGCAGAGCCAGGGCGCAACGGATGGCCTGTTCGGGGGCATCCGGGGCCACGGGTGCGCCAAAGAAAATATGGAGCAGACTGCCTTTGTCACCGGTGAGGATGCGATTCAGGCGGCTGTTTTCACCCCCATAACGAGCCACGATTTGGCTGGCCCATTGGTAATAAGTCTGGAGCTGGATGCCTGCTTCCGGGGCGTGGTAATTGATGCCGCCAAACTGCACGAAGATGGAGGTAACGGGGCGATGTTCGGCCCAGAAGGGGGCATGGGTAGCTTGCAAGCGGTCAAAGAGGGCGGGCGGGATGAAGGTCGCGGCCGCGGCCAATAGGGCGGGTTCGGCGGGCAAATTTATGGGTGGGGCGGATACCTCTTGCGCCTCGCGGCCGCCAGGGGGCAGTAGTTGATAGTCGGCCGCGCCATCAAGCCCCACTTTTAGGGCCAACGACCGATGGAGCACAATTTGCCCGGCCGCGCCTTTCTCTTCGGCGATGGCCGCTTCGTCCACCGGTTGCCCGGCCAGAACGAACTCTTGTTGCCCGGCCGGATCACCTACGACTAGTTCCAGGCAATCGCCATAACTGAGACCCATTTTCATGGTCAGATGAAAGGCATCTTGTTTGCCGGGGGGCCGGTTGGTACGCACCATGTTGAAGGCATCGGCCATGAGGTGTTGCATCTGCCGGGCACAGGCAAGGGCGCGTGGGGCTGCCTGGGTGTCGCTGTCGGGAAAGTAGACCATCATGGCATCGCCATAAAAATGGCTGACGACGCCCCGGAAATGATGGATGGTGTTGATCATGGCCGTGAAGACGTGGAGCAACACTCGATTTAACTCTTCCGCCCCGCGTGGCCCATCAGAGGCTAACTCTTCGGCCATGCGGGTAAAACCGGACATATCACTGAACAAGGTCGCGGCCGCGAGCCAGCGTGGTTCTCCAGGCAGAGGAAAATCACCCCGGCTCAGGCGTTGCCCTAACGAACTGGGCAGATACGCCGCTACTTGTTGGGTCAGTGTTGTCATTTCAGGGGTAATGGGGGAACTCATGGGAGTTAGGGGAACTCGGTGGAACTCTAGGAACTGGGTGGAACTGTGGGAACTCTAGGAACTCGGTGGAACTCCCACCTGCCACTTTGCCACTTTGCAACCTGCCACTTTGCCACCTGCCCCTACTCTTCATCATCAAAATGGGGAAAGAAACGGCGGTTAAGTAGCGCAATAAGGGAATGGGCTTCTGCCTGGGTTAACCCCAGCCCGCATAAAACAAAACGGGAGCCATACTTAAAAGCCAACCCCTGGAGTTGATCGTCATAAGCAAATGGTTCTACGTAGTTCATATCATAAACATCGGTCAGGCCCAAAATAGATACCGGGCGGCGCACCATCAACTCTTCTTTGTTGATGAACAGAATTTCCCGGTCGGCTACGTTAAACTGCCACCAGCGCCAGATGCGTCGGCCCAGATAAATCCAAATAATCATCCAGATTAACCAGACGATGAATAACACGATTTTAGACGTTAAGGTGATGTTACGCTGGGGGATGTCAATCGCCTGGATGATAACCCAGACGGTCATAGCCGCCCAAATTGTCAGGAGAACCGTGTATAACCCCACGTAAAGCGGCGTGCGTTTGAGGGGCAGGGTAATTTTGAGTCGTTGATCGTTTTCCTCAAAAACGATACGGGTGTGTGCTAGTTGCATAGGTTGTATTGTATCTTGCTTCTCAGGCAGAGGGGAAGAAAACAATTAATTGGTTTGGGGCGGTGAGTAAAACGGGGGTAACGCAGTCATTTTGCCCGTCCGTCAGGTTCATGCTTTCCCAACGTGGGCCGGGGGGTATCAGAAGCCTGTTTCGACCCAGCGCAAACACATTTCGCCCAGGTCGTGATATTCCGGGCGGGTCAGCAAAACCGGCCCCGCGGCCGCGAACACAGCCAGCTTATCCACCCAACGTGTTCGTTGCCGGGCCGCCTGCACCCCTTGGGCCAGGAAGGCCACCCGCTCCCGCTTACTGTCGGTACTCTCAGCTAACGCCAACAAAATGGGGGCCAGATAATCCGGGTTGCCGCCGTTGCTGATCTGCTTCTCTGCCTGCCGTAACAGGTCCGCGGCCGCGCTCCGTTCCCCCTGAGCCAACGCCACCGCCCCCCGCAAATAAAGCAACACCGTATTCCACCAGGCCAATGGGTAAGCCTGAAGAAGTGTCGCGGCCGCGTTCAGGAACAGTTCTGCCCGTTCACACCCCTCAGTTTGCCATTCCAGAGAGGCCATACCTAACCACAAACGCAAGCGAGCGGCCAGAAACATATCTGGCCCTTCTACGGACGCCATCTCTAACATGGCCTGGGCTTCGCCAAAGTGGCTGCGGGCGTCGGCCCAGTTTTTGAGCGGCAAATGATATTCCGAGGCCCAAAGCAGGTGATGTTCAATGGCCGCGGCCGCGTCGTCCAGACGTGTCAGCAATTCACTCATCTCTTCCAGATCAACCAGCGCATCCGGGTAGCGCCCCAGATAAGTCAGCGCCCGGATGCGGGTCAACAAGAGTTGCCCTAACCGGCTGGGACTGGTACCACGGGCCAGCGAGGCCCCTTCGGCCAGATGGGGCAGCGCTTTAGCCGCTTCGCCATACCAGAGGTGCAGACGAGCCAGTTCCAGCAAGGCGCCACTCAGATGAACCGGCGATACCAGCCGCCGGGCTTGCATCACACTCCGTTGGGCCAGGGTGAAGGCCATTTGGTTTTCGCCCTGCAAGGCGTACAAAGCGGCCAACCCGCTCCACACCCGGTGCAAAAAGGCCCGGTCGCCCAGGCGCACACAGAGCGATTCGGCCTGTTTGAGGTGGGCCATAGCCAGGTCGTGATCACCCAGAGCCAGGGCGGCTCGCCCGGCCCAGGTGTAGGCGGTGGCCTGATCGGCGGGTAAAACCTGGCCGCTGCTGTTTTGTAACACGATGTTGGCCTGTTGTAACGCGGCCGCGTACCGGGCCTGATGGTAACTCAGTTCGGCCAGTAGATTTTGCGCCTGGGCTTCTAGCACCTCTGAATGGTGGGTCAGGGCCAGATGGAGCGCTTCACGGGCGGCGCTTTCGGCTGTGCCCAAATGCCCCAACCAACGATGCGCCTGCCCCAATGACAGGTGAATATGGACTTCTACCGGCCACTGGTCTGGCCCCAGCCCTTGCAGATGACGTTGGGCTTGTTGGTACAGGCTGATGGCTTCGCGGCAAGCGGAAAAATTGAGGGCTGCGTCCGCGGCCGCGACGGCGTACTTTAAACTTTTTTCGGTCAGATCGGTGCGGCTGTAGTGGTAGGCCAACAGGGCATAAAAGGGGCGCAGATTTTCCGGGTAGCGCAAGGCCAGCCATTCGGCAAAGGCCACATGCAACGCCTGTCGCCGGGCATAGGGCAAACTTTCATAAACGACCTGATGCAAAAGGGCGTCATGAAACAGGTAGATATTTTGTGAAGTGGAGGGGACATGGTTCAAAAAGTGCAGACGAATTAACTCGTCTAATAAAACCATGACCTCGTCTATCTGTTGACCAAAAAGGAGCGGTAGCAGCCCTTCCAGATCAAACTCCCGCCCCATAACGGCGGCTACCTGCAACACGCCACGCAACCGGGCGGGCAGACGATCCAGCCGCGCCTGAATGAAGCTGTAGGCTGTCTCAGGCACGGGCAGTTGGGCCAGGCGGTCTTCATGCAAAAAAACCTGGGTGCCATTTAGGGTGATGACCCCGGTTTTGAGCATCAGGTTGACCATTTCAGCCAGGAAAAACGGGGTCACGGCCGAGGGTTGCCCCTGCTCATTGCGCAAACCCAGGGTTTGCTCCAGCCGGTAGGGAATTTCCCGGTCGCCCAACCATTGCCGTAGGAGCATGAGCGCCTCTTTTTCGTCCAGGTCGTGGAGTTGGATGGGTGTTTGGTGGGGACGGGTTAAGGCCTTGAGGCTGGGGCGACGGGATGAATGATACGTGACCAGGATGAACAAGGGGGTTTGATCAAGATGGTCTACCAGATCATCGAGCAGATCGAGGCTGAGTTGGTCGGCCCAATGGATGTCTTGGAGAACGAGGAGCAAGGGTTGGCGCGCGGCCGCGCCGCGTAAACACCCCTTTACCAATTCAAAAAATGGTTGCCGGTTTGTTTCCGAGGTGATGTGCAAAAATGCCTCGGCCTTGGCGATGGGCAAATCGAGCACGCCGCCCCACATACCCACCTGGTCGGTGCAGGCTGGGCAATCGCGCCGGGTTTGGGCCACTACCTGGTTCGCCTGTTGGCGGGCGGTCATATCGGCGCGTAGGCCAAAGTGATGCCGCCACACCGGCTGCCACAACCCCAACAAGGTGTCGCTCATGTGAGATTCACCAATGCCGGGTAACACTTTTCCGGCCCGTTCCTGCCAGTAACGCACGGCCAGGGTCACGAGTTCGGCTGTGTCCGTGCCACCCATATCGGCCAGAGCCACCAGCCCCCCCCCGCCACTAAACGCTTTATCCAGCCGCCCTAGCAAGGTAAGTAACTCCTGCTCGCGCACGAAAAATTCCCGGTTATGGTACGCCTCGCTGGCGGAATGGGCCGACCAACGCTCAATAAAGGGCAGGGTGCTGTGGGTTTCCTCGACCCGGAAGGCGGTGATGGGTTCGTTTTTACCCTTAAGGCGCACGGTGTGCAGGGGGGTGAAGATGACGCTCTGCCCCACACGCTCAGTGGTGGCTGCGTCGGTGAGGATGGCCCCAGGTGGACAGGCCTGGGCCAGCCGGGCCGACATGTTGACGGTCTGACCGACGATGGTGTATTCGCGCCGGTTGGTGGAGCCAACCGCACAGGAAAAGACATGCCCGGTGGACAACCCAATTTGTTGGCTGGTGATGAAATCCGGTTTTTCGCCTTGCAGGGCCAGGGCACAGCGGATGGCCTGGATAGGGGCGGCGGGGGCGACGGGGGCGCCGAAGATGATATGAAGCTGGTTGCCTTTGTCGCCCGTGAGCAGGCGGTTGAGATGGCCGTTGCCGGCACTGTAACGCTGGACAATCTGGTTCGCCCATTGGTAGTACGTTTGCAGGGTCTCGCCGACGGCCGGGTCATGGGTGTCTGGCCCGTCAAATTTAAGGAAGAGGCTGGTGACGAGGCGATGCTCGGCTACGAAGGTTGATTCGGTGGTGGTGATACGTTCGGCCAGGACGGGGGGTAGGAACGCGGCCGCGACCTGATTTAACCGTTGCAGATCGGCGGTGGTGTAGGCGTCCCAAAACAAGGTGAGCGGAGCCTGCAACATGGGCAGGAATTCGTCTACCAGGGAGAAATCGGCGGGGGTGGAGAGTCCAGCGCGGCCGCGGATGGCCCGGCTGGCGACTACCTGACCGGCTTGCGCCCGTTCCTGGGCGGCTACAGCCTCATCTACGGCTGGCCCAACCAACACAAACTCCAATTGTTTGTCTAACTCCCCCACCACCAGGGTGAGACAGTCGCCGTACCCCAGCCCGATCTTCATCGTCAAGTCAACGGTGGCTCGCTGTTTGGGGGATGGATTAACGGTTACTTGTTGAAAACTGGTGAGCATGAGCCGTTGCATCAGTTGGGCGCAGGCTAAAGCGCGCGCGGCCGCCTGGTTGTCATCATCAGGAAAGTAGATGCTCATAGCATCGCCATGGAAATGGGCTACTTCACCACCGGTGGTGTGAATACCATTGATCATGGCGGTGAAGGTCATTTGCAGGATGCGGTTTAACTCTTCGGCCCCTCGTGGGCCATCAGTAGCCAGAAGTTCGGCCAGGCGGGTGAAGCCGGAGATGTCGGCGAAGAGGGTGGCGGCTGTGAATGGATGGGGCTGGCCGGGGACGGGCAGGCCATCACGTAAGATTTGTTGGGTCAGCGGGATGGGCAGGTAGGAAGCCAGACGCGCGGCTTGAGTTCGGGGGCCGGGGTTGGTACTGCGTGGAGCGGTGGACATGATAGCAAATGGACGACAAACAGGAACTAATAAATAGTGAGCCGTAACCAGTAACCGGTATAAATAACCGATGATCGATCACGTCATCTTCAGTCTCGCTTTATAACCCAAAACTAGAAACTCAAAACTCGAAACTGATTAGGTTGTGCTTACTACGTTGTGAAGTTGATTGAGGCGGATTTTACCGTTATTGGCGAAGAAATACACGGAATTGGAAGGTAAGGGTAAGGCGATCGGGTAAAGAGTGTGTTTCATTTCGGTTGAGAGGAAGAAAATAATTAATCGGTGAATTTGTGAATGGTTGAATGATTAATGAGGGGAGCGTCTACCGCTTTATTAACAGTTCACCCATTCCACAGTTCAATAATTAATTATTCGTAACTATTCAGCCCCTCACCCTAACCATCTCCCTGGGGAGATGGTTAGGGTGAGGGGCTGCCATTGCCTATGCTCATTCCACGCTCTTGGATTAAATTTTTAATCGGGTAGAGTGGATTCTCCCATCCCTACCCCTTCCGCTGGGAGGAGGTTTTGAGCGCGTCGGCGCTCGAAAACGGCACTAGAAGTTCGCCCCTGGGGGCGGGGTTAGGGGTGGGGGAAACCGGGTTACCTGACTATTTTTTTAAACTACAACTGCGTGGAATGGTTCCGACGACGCTCTGCGTCAAGTAGGACGCAGAGCGTCCCAGAGAGCATCCCCACGCAGAGCGTGGGAATGAGTTCTGATACCTGAATAGTTACAATTATTCAACTCATTTGAAATACACTCTCTGGTAAATCCTCCTACAGATTTGTAAAGCTGACTTGAACCATGCCTCAATGTGTTATTTGGTCAAACTTGTGTATCCCGTCTACAATCTCCCTCGTTGTATCACACCCATTTTCACCTGCAAAGGAGTCCATCATGAGCGAGCGCACCGGTCGAACCCTGAGCGTACCTGTTTATCTGCGTAGTGGCCCCGGCATTCAACATGCCCCTGTGTCTACCCTGCCCCCAGAGACGGTTTTTACCGTCTTAATGGATATGGACCCCTGGCTCCAGATTACCAGTGAAAGTGGCGAAGGATATTTGCACCGCAATTTTGCTATTTTGGACCCGATAGAAGATTGGGCCGTCTCTTTTGCTACAGCCATTGTTCTGACCGGTAAGGCGCGTAATTTCCTTAATTTGCGCTCCGGGCCAGGCACAAATTTTGACAAGATAGTGGTGTTGGCCCCGGAAACGCCGCTAGAAATTCTGGCGGAAGAAGGGGTTTGGCTCAAAATTTCGGCGGAAGGGGTTCAAGGTTTTGTCCATGGTGATTATGTGGTTCGTGATCCTTTACCCACGTCACAAACACCGGCTGGTTCGCCGCCGCCTCCGCCCCAGTTGCCCACTGACACGCGTCCCGGCGAGGAGAATCTGGCTCCACCGGCTGGTGAAATGCTGACGGCCCCGGCAGATGGGGATTTTACCTCGCGCAGTGTGGTCAAAATTTGGAACCGCTTTGGTGGTTTGTTTAAGGAATTGGCTCAAGAACTGCGCATTGATCCGGGGGTAGCGGTAGCCGTTTTTCTGATTGAGTCGGGTGGGGAAGGGTTTGGCAGTGATGGTCGCTTGAAAATACGGTTTGAGAATCATATTTTCCGCAATTATTGGGGCAAGAATAACCTGGCTCGCTTTGATCAGCATTTTCGTTTTACGGCGGGCAAGAGTTGGACGGGGCACGAGTGGCGACCCTCACCGGATCAGGCGTGGCAAGGGTTTCACGGCAATCAGGGCAAAGAGTGGGAAGTGTTTACCTTTGCCCGGAGTTTAGATGACGCGGCCGCGAAGATGTCCATCAGCATGGGTGGGCCACAAATTATGGGATTCAACTACGCCACCACCGGTTTTGAATCAGTCCACCAGATGTTTGACGCCTTTGGTCAGGGTAATCGCGGCCAGATTGTCGGGTTCTTCCGTTTTGTGCAGGGGGGAACACCCAATTCACAACGGTTGGTGGCTCTACAGACGCTGGATTTTGAAAAATTTGCCGGTCTGTATAACGGTCCTGGTCAGGCATCCCGGTATGCTGGTTTGATCCAGGGAGCCTATGAGCGGTTCAAACAATTTCGGGGAGTGTAACAACTTGAGTATAGAGTTCAGAGCTAGAACTAGAGTTCAGAGCCAGAATTGGAGCCAGTGAATTTTCCTCTAGCTCTAGCTCTTCCCTCTAGCTTTCCCCCTAGCTCCAAACTCAAGCAACGAATAATTATGGAACAACCAACAGGTGTTTTACATCTCCATTCTAAAAGCATGAAGGCCATACAGAACCATCACCCCTGGCTGTTTTCCGGGGGATTGGGCGGGTGGAAGGGAAGCCGGAGCCGGGGGATTTGGTGCGGGTGGTGGATGACCGCGGCCGCGCCCTGGCCCTGGCTTACTTTAACCCCCATTCACAAATCCGCGGCCGCATCCTCACCTGGAACCCGGACGAAACCATTGACGACGGTTTTTGGTTAGAACGTATCCGGCGGGCGGTACGCGGCCGCGACCTGCTCAACCTTGCCCCTGATACCACCGCCTACCGCCTCATCAACGCCGAGTCCGATGGTCTGCCTGGTCTGGTAGTGGACAAATACGGTGATTTTCTGGTTGTGCAATGTGGCACGATGGGGGTGGACAAACGTAAGGAGCAACTACTGCGCCTGTTGGTTGAGGAGCTTAAGCCGTTGGGGGTGGTGGAGCGTTCCGATATGGACACGCGGCCGCATGAGGGGTTACGTCCTCAATCTGGTCTGCTTAGCGGAGAAGCGCCCCCACCCGAACTGATCGTCCAGGAAAATGGTCTACCCTTTGGTGTGAACTTGCTCACGGGGCACAAAACTGGCCTGTACCTGGATCAGCGCGACAATCGGCGCATTGTTTGTCAGCCCCATTTTGTGGCGGGTAAAGAGATTCTGAATGTGTTTGCCTATACCGGTGGGTTTGCGGTGGCCGCGGCCGCGAACGGGGCTGGTTCCATCCTCAACATAGACAGCTCCGTGGCCGTCCTGGAACAGGCCGAACGCAACGTCGAACGTCTTTCCCTCGCCTCTCACCCATCCGCCCCTCCCCTCTCACGAATATCTGGCTGGTGATGCCTTCCGCATCTTGCGTGACTACCGGGACGAAGGACGACTCTTCGACGTGATCATCCTTGATCCACCCAAGTTTGCCCCCACAAAGGGGGACGTGCCCAAAGCCAGCCGGGGGTACAAGGACATCAACTGGTTGGCTTTGCGCCTGCTCCGGCCTGGTGGATTGTTGGCGACCTTCTCCTGCTCCGGGCATATTGACGCTGACCTGTTCCAGAAGATTGTTTTTAGCGCGGCCGCGGACGCTCAGCGTGATGGGCAAATCATCCACACCCTCACCCAAGGGCCAGATCATCCCGTTCTTCTTTCGTTTCCCGAATCCGCCTACCTCAAAGGGCTTCTGTGTCGCGTCTGGTGAGTAAAGTGGCAAGAACAACGAGGTCATCATGTTAGCACTGGTGGGGAGTGGTGAATATTTGCCGGGGATGGATCTGGTGGACCGGGCGTTGCTGGGTCGGTTGCATGAACCGGCGCGGGTGGTATGTGTGCCTGCGGCCGCGGGCACAGAAGGTGACGAGGTCATTGCTTACTGGTCGCGCCTAGGGGTTGAGCATTTCACCCGTCTGGGCGTCCACGTGGAAGCTGTGCCTGTGGTCGATTGGGCCACCGCCAATGATCCCACCCTGGCTGAACGCATCGCCTCAGCCAACTTTGTCTATCTCTCCGGCGGTAAACCCACCTATCTATACCAGTCCCTTCAAGGAACGCCTGCCTGGTCAGCCATTTTGTCTGTACACCAAAGCGGGGGCATCGTCGCCGGGTGCAGTGCCGGAGCCATGATTATGGGAGAAAAAATCATGGGTTTCCCCCAGATGAGCGATGGCTTTGCCTTGTTGCCCGATAGCCTCATCGTGCCTCATTTTGATGAATTTCCTGATATACTGTCGCGTGTCATCCACCTACTCATGGGTACAAAGTTAACCATGTTTGGTATTGATGGTTATACCGCCCTCGTCACCGATGGTTATCAGCACGAAGTGATGGGTACGGGCGGGGTGACGATATGGAACCGGCAGCAACACCATCGTTACACCTCAGGTTTGATGCCGGATTGGGGAGCGCTCAGTCTGGCATGAACACAAAAACAATCCCTAAACAGCCCTTTGATATTGATGTGGTCGTCGCGCAAATTGAGACGGCGGTTAAGCCATATCCTAAAGCCGCCATGTTTGAATTGGCTCAAGACGGTTACCGTTCCCTCTTTGAGCAACTCATCGCCTGCATCATCTCCATTCGCACCTATGACGAAGTGTCCTTACCCACGGCTCGCCAGCTTTTCGCCAGAGCCAACACCCCGGAAACCATGCTTCAGCTTGAGGTCACTGAGATTGACGAACTGATTCGGGCCAGTACCTTTCACGAACGTAAAGCGGAGCAAATTCGCCAGATCGCCCAACAGATTGTGGATAAGTTTGGTGGCAACCTGCCCTGTGATCGGGAACTCTTGTTATCGTTTGCCGGTGTGGGGCCAAAATGTGCCAATCTGGCCCTGGCTGTTGCCTGTGATACTCCCCTCATCAGCGTGGATGTCCATGTCCACCGAGTCACCAACCGCTGGGGTTACGTGCAAACCAAAACCCCGGAAGCAACGATGGAAGCCTTACAGGCGAAATTGCCAGAGAAATACTGGGTAGACATCAACCGCCTACTTGTTCCTTTTGGCAAACACATCTGCACCGGCCCAGCCCCGAAATGCCATCGTTGCCCGGTTTTAACGATGTGCCAGCAGGTTGGTGTGGTGACAAGATAAACTCAATTTTTGCTTGTGTTATCTGGTTGAGTTTAGAGTCAGAGGAGAGAGGCAGAGGAAATTACTCTGGAAAACCCTCTCGCTCTAGCTCTGAACTCTAAACTCAAACTGGTTTTTCCCCCGACACAAACGTCGCCAAGGCGTGACCCGAATTCCCCATTTTTATGGTGGTGAAACCAACCTGCTCTAGCAGCGAGGGAATTACACTGTTATCAATGTGCATCATGCCCCCCAGAAAGAAAGAGAAAAAGAGCTTCTTGAACCCGCGCTGAGGAGGTTCAAAATCCACGACCAGTAACCGCCCCCCTGGTTTTAAGACCCGATAAATTTCGGCAAAAGCCCTGGCCTTCAGGTCACCCGGCAAGTGATGCACCATAAGACTACTTAATACCAGATCGAACTGGTTATCTGGGGCCTCTATCGCTTCCACCAGCCCTGGCTGAAAATCTACTGCTATGCCTGCTTGTGCTGCCTTATACCGTGCCCGTTCAATCATCTCAGGTGAAGCGTCTCGGCCTTGTATCTCGATGCTGGGATATTGGGTTTTGGCCAGGAGTGCCAGTGTACCCGTACCACAGCCTACATCAAGCACCGTTTCTCCGGGCTGGATATGGGCTAACTCGACTACGGCCTGGCGCAGTTTTCGTTCCTGACCCAGAAAGAAAGTTGGCTAGAGCGTCGTACAAAGAAGCCTGACCAATCGTGGCCCCTTGGGTTTTCAGGTTTTCGGGAGTATGGGCTGAGGGTTGGTGCAATTTTTGCACGGTTTTTAGGATAGACCCACGGGCCAGGTAGAGGACGCCCGCGGCCGCGAGCAAATGGGCCAGAACGAGAGCACCGGTTGCGGCCGCGATCAGTTCGGTATTTCGCCAGTAAAAATACAAACTCATGAGAACCACGATACCTACAACCAAAAAAATAGGATGTAGCCATACGAATTTGCTGGCCGAGTGGCTCTTATGCGGGGAATGATGCATGTTGAATCTCCTGTTTGGGGGTGGTTTGACACACCCTTCTTTTTGTTATACGTTTGATTTATCGAACACACTGTTCGGTAAAATCGTAATCGAAAAAGCGGGGTAACTCAACAGACAATGAGGGATTACTGTTCGTTTGTGAACAAAATTCCTGAACCGTACCGAAACGAGGTCAGCCATGAGTGAAACGAAGAAGACAGACCGACGCATGGTCCGAACGCAGACCCAGTTGAGACAAGCATTACATGAGCTTATTCTGGAAAAGCCTTACGAGCGCATCTCGGTACAAGATATTCTGGATCGGGCCAACATTGGCCGCTCCACATTTTATGCCCATTTTCAGGATAAGGATGATTTATTGTTGAATTCACTACCGGAGAAGATTCTCAATTTTGAGGAAAACAGCCAGGTTTTGGTTCCTTCTCTGGTTCCCATCTTCACCCATGCCCAAGAAAATTATCGCTTGTTACGGGCTTTGATGGGCAGTGAAGGAATTGCTCTGACGTTTAAGGTAGGACAGAAACAGGCGTTGCATGATTGGCTTACGCACATCACGCGCCTTCAGGGGGAAGGGATGGCTCTTGATCTGCCACCCCTGGTGGTGGCTCACTATTTAACAGGGGCGTTTGCGACTCTGTTGCGCTGGTGGTTGGATGAGAAGATGCCCTATACGCCAGAGGAAATGGATGTTATGTTTCGGCGGTTAGCCATGCAGGGGTTGGGCGACACGGCCGCTCGAGAAGCACTTTAGCCTTTCAGCAGTTCACCTTTTTAGGAACGAGAGGTTAATAAGTTTCGGGAGACTGGAGACCGGAGATTAGACCAGTCTCCAGTCTCTAGTCTCAGTTCCGCATGTTATTTAATCCTTGATCCTTCGCTGACAGGCTGAAATGCTAACTAGCCCATCGCTTGAAACGTGGCTTGCAGGGCTGGATAGAGAGACCGATAAAGCTGGTATTGTTTCTCGTAATGTCCCGCGGCCGCGCCCGGCTTAGTCGTGCTTGTTGGATAAATCGTGGCCTGACACGCGGCCGCGACATCGGCAAACTGCCCCCCTCCCACCGCCGCCAACAAGGCCGCCCCATACGCCGCCCCTTCCGTGGTGTTCAGGGTCACAATCTCCGCTTGAAATACATCGGCCAAAATTTGTCGCCACAGGGCGCTTCTGGCTCCACCGCCAGAGGCCCGCACCTGGGTAATTTGCCCAGCCCCGGCGGCACGAATCAACTCAAAGCTGTCGCGCAGACCAAAAGCCACCCCTTCTAACACGGCGCGGGTCATGTGGGGCAGGGTATGGCGCACGGTCAGGCCGATGAAGGCTGCCCGGGCCAACGGATCAGGGTGGGGGGTGCGTTCGCCGGTGAGGTAGGGCAGGAAGAAGAGGCCGTCGCTGCCAGCGGGAATGGCCGCGGCCGCGTTCACCAGTTCATCAAAACTGACACCAGGGGCCAGGGTGTCTCTGTGCCAGCGCAAACTGCCTGCCGCCGAGAGCATTACCCCCATGAGATGCCATTGGCCGGGTACGGCGTGGCAAAAGGCGTGTAGACGCCCTTGCGGTTCAATGACTGGGCTAGAGGTGCTGACAAACACCACGCCAGATGTGCCTAAACTCAGGGCCACGACCCCATCGGTTACGGCCCCGGTGCCGACGCCGTTGGCCGCCTGATCGCCGCCACCCGCTACAACCGGTGTGCCCGCTCGTAAACCAGTGAGCGCGGCCGCGTCTGCTGATACCGTTCCCGTTATCTCCGTCCCTTCAAACGTAGGCGGCAACCAGGCCGGGTTAATCCCCAACGCGGCTAACATGTCGGGCGACCAATCCCGCGCTTTCAGGTCAAACAAAATCGTGCCCGGAACCGTCGGCTTTATCCAGAGCTAGATTACCGGTGAGCCGGTAACGGACGTAATCTTTGGGCAGGAGAACGGTGGCGATGCGGGCATAAATCTCTGGCTCTTCTTCTTGTACCCAGAGCAGTTTGGGGGCGGTGAAGCCGGTCAGGGCCACGTTGCCGGTGATCTGGATGAGCCGTTCCCGGCCGATGCGGGCATGAATGGTGTCGCATTGGGGCTGGGTGCGCTGATCGTTCCACAAAATGGCGGGGCGCAACACCTCACCCTGCTCGTCAAGTAAAACCAGGCCGTGCATTTGCCCGGTCAGGCCAATGGCCTGTACATCGGCTCCGGCTACGCCGGTTTCTTGTAACACCTGGCGGATGGCGGCGATGGTTCCGTCCCACCAGAGATGGGGGTGCTGTTGGCTCCACTGCGGCCGCGGGGTGTCATACCCATACGCGGCCGCGCCCACCCCTATCACCTGGCCCGTCTCATCCATCAGCAATGCTTTTGTGGCTGTCGTTGAAGAATCAATCCCGATAAAGTAGTGCATATTTCCACCCTCAAAGTTAGCTCATCCCTAAACGAATACACCCTTACAATCACTATACAACCCCTCACCCTAACCCTCTCCCCAGGGCGAGGGTTGCCCCTCTCCCGGTACGGGTGAGGGGCTGTTTCGGTAAATCGCTATACCCAATCGTTCACCACAGCCGCCACAGACGACTCCGTCATTGTTAGCTGAACCGGCGACAACACCCGCCATATTTCCCGGTGGGAGATGGATTGGCCGGGTTCGAGCAGGGTGCGCGGCCCCAATGTCTCTAGCTCAATAAAATCATGGCGGCAGTAACATTGGCTGGAACTACCCATATCGAAGTAGTCGGCAGATGGTTGGTAAACGGCCTGCTTCACAAAGAGCATCTCTTCCCAATTGTAAGCCATCCACCCCACCGGATTGGCCCAGCCGATTTTTAGGGGGCTGTCCTGTTTTTGCATGGCGGCTTGCACAAAGACAAAACGGTTGCCCCACTGGACATACTGGCTATTGATGTCGGTGTAGGGCCACAGGGCCAGGGAGCGGTTTGGTTGTAGGCCATCGGGGTCGTTGAGGGCACTGTTTTGGGGCAGGATGGCGACCCCGCCTGGTTTGAGTTGAGTAATGGCCCAGGGTGCGCACAGCCGCGGCCGCGAACCCCCATTCGTCAGTACATGATCCACAATTACCGTGGCCGTCTCATCGGGTAGGGTAACAGTGATTGATTTCTGCATCCCTGTACCGGGTTCAACGGGTGGTGTCATCTGCACGCCACCTTCAACCGCCATGATGCTGACCGGTTGATCATCGGGCAGGTAGGTAATGGCTCTTTCTTCGGGCGCATACCAGAGGCGGTGCCCACCCCAAAAACGAAACGGCCTATCACCAGGGCGATCAATCACTACGCCGGGCAACTCAGCCAACAGGTTAGCCTGACCGGGTAACTGCAAGGCCAATATCCGTGGCCCTACGTCCTGTGTGACCAATAACTCAAGGGCGCCATTGCTCAGGCGGATACATTCACAATCGAGAAAACGGGTGGTGGGGTTGCAAGGTTGTACCTCTTGGGGTGGGGGAAGACTGAGAGATTAAGAGACTGAGAGACTGGTGTAGCTTTAGTCTCCAGTCTCCTTTTTGACCGCGAACTTGTTTCTGAACGATGACTTAGTGGTGACGTGGGTTTTGTTCGGGGGGGCGTTCATCGGCATTGGTGGGGGTGGGAAACTCGATTTTAACGCGGGCCACGGCCAAACCCGATACATCCAACACAGTAAATTTGATGATGCCCTGGTGGGTTACTATGTCGCCAATTTGGGGCGGCCGCGCCAGCCAGGTGATAATTAACCCACCCACCGTATCCACATCCGGCAGATCATCCACTTCCCCCAGGAAAATATATTCCTGCAAATCGTCCACCAGATAAGAGCCAGTCACTTCGAGTATTCCTGGTTCTAGCTCTATGAGCGGCTCTTTTTCCACGTCAAACTCATCACGCACTTCCCCCACAATTTCTTCGACCAAATCTTCCAGGGTGACAACCCCGGCCATCCCGCCAAATTCATCCAGAACGACGGCCATGTGCAGCCGTTGTTTCTTGAAGCGGGCGAGGAGCTTTTCCACCAGCATATCCTGAGGCACGGCGGGGGCGGCCCGCAAAATGAGGCGAATATCGAGTGTCCCTTTCATCTGCACTTGTTGACGGACCAAATCTTTCATGTGCAAGATGCCAATGATGTGATCTACATCGTTTTCATACACCGGGAAACGGGTATGGGGGCTTTGGATGATGAGGTTGAGTAGCTCTTTGCGGCTGAGGCTGTAGGGAATGGCCTGAACTTTGGGGCGGGGCGTCATTACCTGGCTGACGACTCGTTCACCAAAATCCAGAATATTGCTGATGATTTCTTGTTCACCCTCGTTTAGTAAACCACTTTCGGTGCTTTCATTGACAATTTGTTCAATCTCTTCGGGCAGGTAGAGGCGGGCGTGGCCTTCGGCGGGGGGAACGCGTAGCAGTTTCAGCAGACCCCTACCAATACCGTTGAGGATCCGCACAGGGAGTTTGAGAACGGTTTCGGCCAGCATCATGGCCGGATAAATGCCGAGAACGACCCGATCCGCGGCCGCGAGGGCTAACGATTTGGGCACCATCTCTCCCACCACCACATGCAGGTAGGTGAGTACACTAAGAATAAGCACGTAACTGATTGTGTGCACGATGGCGGCATCAGGTTCTACACCTAGCAACACGGCCAGGAATGGCTCCACCAGATGAGCCACCGTCGGTTCACCGTAGTAACCCAACCCCAATGAGGCAATGGTGATGCCGAGTTGGGCGGTGGCAATGTATTGGTCTTGCGCTCTGGGTGAAGCCAGGATTTTTTGGACGCTGAGGGCGCGGGAGTTCCCTTCGTCGGCCATTTGCTCCATCCGGCTGGGGCGCACACCAATGATGGCGAACTCGGCGGCCACGAAGAAGCCGTTGATGAGTACCAGGACGAGTATGATGCTCCCCGGCAGGAGAAATTCAGTCAATGAAGGGAAAGTTGGCGCGGCCGCGAACGTCATTCCCACGATGAGCATAAAACCAAACCACTTAATCACGTTCTTCTACTCCCCACTCTTCAATCCGGGGCATCTCTGAGGCCGTCGGCTTCTGTAGCGACACCTCTTCCACCCCCAGGTCAGCCAATTGTTCTACCCGTATTTCCGTATCACCAAATTGAGCAATATCACCCACCTTGGGCGTGCGCCCCAGAACGCTAAACAGCAAGCCGCTTAAGGTATCGGCGTCTTCATGGGGCAGATCCAAATCCAGGTATTCATTCACATCGGTGATGAGCAGGTCGCCGCGCAAAAAGATGCGGCCGCTCTTATCCAGCGACATGACCGCCGTTTCATCATCAAATTCATCCTGCAACTCGCCAAAAATCTCTTCGATTAAATCCTCAACGGTGATCATGCCCGCCGTGCCCCCATATTCATCAAAGACAATGGCTACATATTGCCGCTTGTTGCGCAGGGTTTCCCACACATCGGCGGCGGCCAGGGAATCGGGCACGTAGATCACTTCGCGCATGATTTCGGCCAGGTTTTCTTTTTCTTCGATGTATAAACGGAACACATCTTTGATGTGCACAAACCCTTTGACGTTGTCTATGTTGTCCTGGTAGAGGGGTATGCGGCTGTACCCTTCTTTCAGGGCCAGTTCGATCAGGTCTAGCGGGCGGCTATCAATCGCGGCCGCGGCCAGCCGGGTGCGATGAACCATCACTTCGCGGGCGATTAAGTCCCGCAGGCGGAAGGCGTTACGCAGCATCTGCCGCTCTTCGGAATCCAGCAATCCCCCTTGGGCACTTTCACTGACCAGGATTTCGATTTCTTCGGCGGAATGGATGTGGGCGTGGGTATCTTTGTGGCTGGCCTGACCCAACAAGCGCAAGATGATGCGGCCGCTACCGTTAAAGAGCCAGATGAGCGGCCGCAACAGAAACATGGAGATGCGCATGGGGTAAACCACAGCCATCGCCACAGTCTCCGGGTATTGAATGGAGATGGATTTGGGAAGGAGTTCGCCCAGTAGCACCTGGAGGGTGGTGAGGGAGACGATGACAATGAGGAAGGTGACGGTTTCAGCCGTCGCGGCCGCGTCCAAATTCCAACCTGTCCATTGTAACAGGCTGGTAATCGGCCCCAACAAATCATTGGAAACCTGGTTTTGCCCATACGCCCCCAGCACCAGCGACGAAATCGTGATGCCTAGCTGACAGGCCGCTACATAATCATCCAATTGTTTGCCATCTTCCATGATGGCCAATAGCGCTTTAGCCAGGGGATTGCCTTCAGCGGCTAGCCGGTGAACCCGGGTGCGGCGGCTGGCAACGGTGGCAAACTCTGAGGCCACATACAGCCCATTGACGGCAATCATTAAAGTAACGACAGCGAAAACAGCTAAAAAAGTAGTCATAAAAATTTTCGGGTTGGCGCTAAAAACGTCAAACTCCCAGGCAAATTGATCCCACCCCCCCAAATGTTTAGAGGTAACAGGGTAAACCCTCGGCAAATTCCGGCGGCATTTCCACTTGTTGTTGTCATTCGTAAGTGGCCCCGATGGTCAAACCTGGTGGGAGGAAATCTACATCTACCAGGCATTCCATCATTGACATCGGGTGAATTGGATTGCGGCCCCGCTTGGGGCTTCTTACTATCAGGAGACGAATCGTTTGAATCAGGCACGTTATTCTTTAAACCGCTCAATCAACCGCATCGGCTGGGTTATATAGCTTTCAAGAAAAAGATTCTGGATGTAGGGACAACCCTTGTGGTCGCCCTCTCCATAGTGGACAGGCACAAGGCCAGCCCTTACCCCAAATCATTATCTTGAGGTCTGTAACAGATAGGGTGGGTAATGATAAGAGGAATGTTCCCCTGATGGCTCTCATCTGGGCAAAGATTATAAAACAGCCCTGGATCGTGGGCAACAAGAGAAAGTGATCAGATAGGTGCACGGCCCACCTAACCCCCAGGGGGGACACAGGGCCTTATTTTGGGGCGTTCGCCCCAAAATAAGGCCCAAATTGGAATGCCACGCCAGGTACATACACGGATAAACAAAGCCATCCGTGTTGCCCTGAGTTTTCTAAGCCTGCCATTTTTCAAGAAGATCGACAAATTTTTGTCGCTAGTGACGCCGTTAGTGCCTATGTCGTGACCCGCGTGCGCCAGGAGGTGTTGATGAACTCCAACGATTGATGCCGGAAATAGGTGTCGTATAACTCGGCGTAATGCCCCCCCTGTTGGCGCAAACTTTTGTGGTTGCCTTGCTCAATGATGCGCCCCTTCTGCAACACAATGATCCGATCCGCCGCCCGCACCGTGGAAAGGCGGTGAGCAATAATAATGGCGGTCGTATGGCTCATAATCAGATTCAACGCTTCCTGAATTTGTGATTCGGTGAACGGGTCTACACTGGCTGTGGCTTCATCCAGAATAAAAATTTTGGGAGCCTGCACCAATACGCGCACCAGGGCGACTAGTTGCCGCTGACCCATGGAGAGGCGCCCCCCTCGTTCACCTACCTGAGTATTTAAGCCATCGGACAACGTTTCTAGCCATTCACCCCGGCCAATGCGTTGGGCCATGGCCACAATCTCCGCCTCGGTGGCTTCCGGGCGACCATAACGAATGTTGTCGGCGACGGTTCCGGCAAAAAGGAAAGGAACCTGGGAAACGATGCCCAACTGTTGCCGGTAAGCGGTCAAATCCAGTTCGCGGATGTCCGTATCATCAATGGTGATGCGCCCTTCTTGAAATTCGTAGAACCGGGCCACTAGTTTGATGATGCTTGATTTGCCCGCGCCCGTATGACCGACCAGGGCGATGCTTTCCCCGGGCTGAATGGTCAGGGTGAATTCATCGAGCACCTGCTCCTGGTTGGAGTAACGGAAGGAGACGTGATCAAACTGGATGCGGCCGCGTAACTTTTCTCCCTTCTTTTGCCCCGTCTGCACCACCGCCTGGTTGGCATCCATCAGGGCAAACACCCGCTCGGCCGCGCTGAGTCCTTGCTGAAACTGACTCCAAAAAGCGGACAAATTAGTCACCGGGAACCAGAAACGCTCTACCGTTGCCACAAACAGGTACCAGGCGGCCAGACTGATGAGACCAGCGATGGCGGTGCGGCCGCCAAAATAAACCAGGATAGCCGTGCCAATACCCGACAAAATGTTGAGCACGGGGAAAATGTTGGCTAAGACGAATCCCCGGCGGACGTTAATGACGTAGGCTTGTTGGTTCACCTGGGCGAACTCGTTGTAGATGGTCTGTTCCTGGCGGAAGTTTTTGGCGACGGCGATGCCGGTTACGGCTTCCTGAATGGCTTTGTTGACCTCGCCCATTGCTCGTGAGCCTTGCCGGGTCGCTCGCCGTGCCAGACGACGGAAGCTAAGGGCGGCCCCAATCACGAACGGAGCCATGACCAGCACGGCCAGCGTGAGCCGCCATTCGATGGTGAACAGGGTGATGATGAGGATGAGGGCCACAAACAGTTGCTGGATGACATCGGCGGTCAGGACGATGATCTGGCCGAACTCTTCGGTATCGCTGGTGATGCGGCTGACGATGCGCCCGGTGCTGAATTCGTCGAAGAAGGAGAGGTCTTGGTGCGCGGCCGCGGCAAAACTATCCTGGCGCATCTTCATCACCACATCGGCGATGACCTGGGTGGTGAGCCAGCGCCGTGCCCAGTTAAACCCCCACGAGGCCACCGCTTCCAGAAAAACCAACAGGACCAGCCAGGGAATCAGGCTGGTGTTGCCACTTTCGGCCATGATGTCCACGCCCCAGGCGATGATAAAGGGTAGGCTGGCCCCTAGGAGCGCCATCATGAGCACGGAAAAACTGATGATGATAATGCGGCCGCGGTGGGGCCGAAAGTAGCGGCTAATGCGCTGAACCAGTTGGCGGTCGTCGTATTGTCGGTCGTATGCCTCAGCGTTGAGGCCCTGCATCATCGCAGCCATAGTTACTCCTTGTCAGCCAGATGTGTGACCAAAAAAGAAGGACACAGAGAGCACAGAGGAGACACAGAGATTCACAGAGAAAAAAAAATTGTGTCTTCAAGATGTCAAGGGATTTTCACCTGTTGTAGGGGCAACCCTTGTGGTTGCCCTCGGCTGGGGTGAATCAGGAGTCGAGGCTTTAGCCGGTCGAGACGTTCCGACTGAAGTCTCCACTCCCTGGGTCAGTCCTGCCGCTGTGTCCCGTCTTTGGGTTCTGGTTTGGGTTAGGGAGTGGGCGGGGTGGCATCCTCTTTTTTTAAGACTAGCTCAATCGCGGCCGCGACCCCCATCCCTTCTTGTGTCCCCACCCGTAACCAGACCAGAAACTCCACGTTGCCATCAGCCCCTTCAATGCTGGAGCGGGTGAGGCCCGCCAGGGAAAAACCATGGGTAGTCGCCCAGTTGAGTATATCGAGTAAAACCTGGTGATGCACTTCCGGGTCACGCACGATGCCGCCTTTACCCACCTGTTTTGGCCCGGCTTCAAATTGGGGTTTGATCAGGGCGATGACATCGGCCTGGGGGGTGAGCCATTTCTGCACAGCGGGCAGAATGTGTTTGAGGGAGATGAAAGAAACGTCTATGCAGACAAAGCTGACCGGTTCGTTCAGGCTTTCGACGTAACGGGCGTTGGTGCGCTCCATCACCGTGACCCGCTCATTCTGGCGGATTTTCCAACTGAGTTGGCCGTAACCCACATCTATGGCGTAGACGTGGCTGGCTCCGTTTTGCAGCAGAACATCGGTGAAGCCCCCGGTACAGGCACCGACATCGGCACAGATGCGGCCGCGGACTTCCAGCCCAAACGCGGCCAACGCCCCAGCCAGCTTGTATCCCCCTCGGCTCACATAGGGCAACTGCTCGGCCACTTCCAAGACAGCGGTTGGGGAAATCATGTGGCCCGGTTTATCCATCACCTGCCCATCCACCCGGACTTCTCCAGCCATGATCAACCCTCTGGCCTTATTCCGGTTGGCAACCAGCCCTTTATCCACCAGGAGTTTATCTAAACGTTCTTTACTCAATTTTCCACTAAATCCTGCCCATTTTTGTGCCAGTTATTGCCTTCCAGTACGGTGTTCATGGCCTGGTAAAGTTCGACACCGATTTGGCTGCCGTGAATGTCGTTGAGGCGGATGACGTGGCTGTAGGGCTTGGGGGTTGAAGGTGTGCCGATGGGTAAAGGGGTCGTGCCGTGATCCTGGTTGGCGGCGATGCGGATGGCTTTGTCGTTGCCATTGAACTGGTTAGACTCGATGAGCCAGGCCCGGCTGGTGTCGTTTTCTGGTGAGGCCCGGTTGAATGGGGGCACAAAACGGGACCAGAGCAAGATGCCATGCCGGTTCTCGATGAAACGGTTGTGCCGCAGTTGCATACCAAAGCCGTTTTCTACAGCTACTCCGGCGGAATGGTTGCGGCGGGCTTCGTTGTGTTCCAGGACAAATTCACGCGAAAAACCGAGCCAGAAGCCATAATTGCAGAAATTTGCCCGGTTGTTTCGATAGACATTACGGCGGCTGAAGGTGGCTTCAAAGGCGATGTTGGCGCTATAGGAGCCATCGTTTTCTTCAAATTCGTTGAAATCACAGCCAACGGGCTGGTCAGCGTCCGGGGGTAGGCCCGCCAGAAAGAAGCCGTCGCCACCCAGGCGGGCCAGGTTGCGCCGGAACAGGTTGCGGGAGGAGCCATACACGAGTAGGAACGCGGCCGCGTCCGCCCCCAAATGCCCAGTTCGTTCGCCGCGTGGTTCATAACGGCAACAATAATCAGCCACATTGTTCTGAAACAGGCAATCAGAGGTGTCATACAGATGAAACCCCCAGCCGCTGTTGTAGCTGGCATTATTGTCCGAGACGTGTAACTGCCGACAATGGTAAGTGAGCAAGCCATTCATCTGGTGTTGACAATCGTTACTGCTGATGACGCTGTTCCGCACATCACGCAGATAAATTGCCCCGCCATACGATTCATCCGCTGGTCGCCAGATATTGAGGAAGACCGTGTTGGCCGGAATTTCGCCCGTATCACGAATGGTACAACCAGCAATGGTGAGAAAATCACAGCGATTGGCGTACAGGCCGTGAAAATAGCCCATGACCTTGAGGTTTTTGATGGTGACGTTTTTCAGGTTGAACAGGGTAACGCCGCACCCTTGTTGCCCCCGCCCGATGAGCACAGCCCCGTTGCCATCCAGAGTGATGCCCGCGGCCGCAATCGTCACCCCCGCGGGCAAAAAATACACACCAGGGGCAAAGGTACTGTTTTCGGTGATGACGAGGCCGTTCGTGGGAGTAATCATGGGTAGGGGGGAGTTGCGAGTTTTGAGTTTCGAGTTTCGAGGTTTTGCGAGTTTTAGGTTTGCAGGCGGTTGAGCCAGTCGTTGAGGGCGTCGGCCAGGGATTGGTGCAGGGGGATTTGTGGCTGCCAACCGGTATCGTGGTGAAGCTTGGCGTAGTTACCGTAGAGAACGGGGGTGTCTAGCGGCCGCACCCGGGCTGGGTCTCGTTCCACCGTTACCTCAACCCCGGCTAATTCGGCCAGGGTGTCAAAAATGTGTTGAATGCTCACCGCTTGCCCGGAACAGATGAGATAATTTTGCCCTGGTTGCCCTTTGTCCATGAGGGCCATATAGGCTGAGACCACATCGCGCACATCGGTAAAATCGCGCTGGGCATCCAGATTGCCCACGGAAAGCACGGGTGGTTTTTGGCCGAGTTTTATGGCGGCAAACTGGCTGGCAAAGTCCGGCACCACGAAGCCTAACATCTGGCGGGGGCCGATATGGTTGAAGGGGCGGGCTTCGATGACGGGTAGGCCATAACGTCGCCAATACAGGTGAGCCAGTTGGCTGGCGGCCAGTTTGCTGACGCCGTAAGGATGTTGGGGAGCGGTGGGGGTGGTTTCGCTGAGGGGAAGCTGGTCTGGTTGGATGGGGCCGTAGATTTCGGCACTGGTGACGACGAGGATGCGGGGCGGCTGGGGCAGTTTCGCGGCCGCGACTAACACATTGCCTGTGCCCCCGGTATTCACGGCCATGGTCAGGGCCGGTTTTTCCCAGGAAAGGCCAGGTGATGCCTGACCCGCGAGGTGGTAAATGGCTTGCGGCCGCGTCTCTTTGATCACCTTCTCCAGAAAATCCGCCGCCAACAAATCTCCCTCAATAGGCGTAAAGCGGGGATGTGCCGGTAACATCTGGTGGCTGGTACTGGGATGAACCAGGCCGAATAATTCATGCCCTTCATCCAGGAGCTGCTCCATAAGAAACGACCCGGCAAATCCTGTTCCACCTGTCACGAATATCCGCATAAACGCCTCGTTGCCATTTTGTTGGTTGGGAATCTACGCCATTATACCCACGACTACCCTTTCCCGTAAAAAACAACCACTTTGCTAGGGGGAATCCGTTCCTTTTGCCCATTCTTTTTGGAGTTGGCGAGTAGCGAGTGGCGAGAGAGTTGGCGAATGGGAGACCGGTAGGAAGCTGTAAATCGTGTTATCGGAAGCCCCCGATCATTGGCTGGTTTTTCTGGTTTTGGCTTAAAATCCAGGCATGTTAATTATTCGTGCGGAAACTCCCGTTGATATTCCGGCTATTCGCCGGGTAAATGAATTGGCCTTTGGCCGACCTGAAGAAGCAAAATTGGTGGAGAAGTTGAGGGCCGCGGCCGCGATCACTCTCTCCCTGGTAGCTTTACAAAACGAACAGGTTGTGGGGCATGTCCTGTTTAGCCCCGTAAACATCAGGGCTGAGGATGGGTCTAGCGTGGCGGCGGTGGCTTTGGGGCCAGTGGCCGTGCTCCCGGAATGGCAAAACCAGGGTGTTGGCGGGGCCTTGACCCGCCAGGGGTTGGCTGAGTGCCAGGAAGCCAGACATGCGTTGGTGATTGTCCTGGGGCATCGTGAATATTACCCTCGCTTTGGTTTTGTCGCGGCCGCGAAGCACAATATCCATTACACCCAGCCCCTGCCCGAAGGGGTGTTCATGGTCGCTGAACTACAGCCACAGGCGCTCAACAACGTGCGGGGCATCGTCCATTACCACCCGGCCTTTGCTGATGTGTGATCCACCTAACGCAACTTCCATGGTTGTTTGCCGTATAGCAGACCAGATTCAGCAAAGGGAGTGTTTTTTATGCCTTCGACACAATTACTTCGTAGTGACCGGGATAAAATCGTGGCGGGTGTTTGTGGGGGAATTGCGGACTACATTGGCGTAGACCCAGTTTTTGTTCGTTTGGGGATGGTTTTACTGGTTTTTGCCAGTGGGGTCGGTTTGATGATTTACCCCATTTTGTGGTTGATTTTACCCACCAAGGCGAACGCCCTGCTCTCGTTTCCTGATCGAGTAATGGATAATCTGTCACAGGTAGGCCATACGGCTGGGGATAGTGTGGAGCGATTTCGCCAGCGGCCCAATAGTGCGGGCGTCGCGGCCGCGGTGCTTATCTTTCTTGGCCTATGTTTTCTGGCGAATAACCTGGGCGTTTTTGCCTGGATTGGTCTGGGCGGTCTAGGTGCGTTTATCCTAATCATCGGCGGCATCTACCTGCTCTTTGGCCGCAAATAACTCCCGCCAACAGCTAACCACCAGCGGCCCCCGGTTTATTACTGGCCGATTGCAACAATCGTCGCCGCCGTGAGGCCTTTTCCTGTACCACTTGCGTTGCCGGTTGTGGTTTTTGCCATACCGGCAACGTCACCGTAAAGGTAGTTCCTTCCCCCACTTTACTCTGTACCGTTACATCACCCTCATGCGCCTCAGCAATCCATTTGACAATGGCTAAACCTAAACCAGTGCCCGTTTTAGGTGAGCTTTGCCGCGATTTATCTACCCGATAAAACCGATCAAACACAAAAGGTAAATCGGTTTCGGGAATCCCCACGCCCGTATCCGCCACGATGAGTTGCACCTTGCCCTCAGCCTGTTGCAGGGTCATGGTGACTGTGCCCCCATCCTGGGTGTATTTGATGCCATTACTCACCAGATTAATGAGCAACTGCTTCAGCCGATCGGCATCTCCCATTACCTGTACTTGATCAAACCCACCCATAATCAGCTTAACGGTGGCATCCAGGCGGCTGAACTGACGATACACATCCGCAAAGATGGTGTCTAGCTGCACGGGTTGGCGTTGCATGGGTAAAGAGCCAGCATCGGCACGAGCCAGCAGAAGTAAATCCTCTACCAGCCGAGTCATTCGCTCCAATTCTAGTTGAATATCATCCAGAGATTCCTCATCGGCTTCGCCCATGCGCCGAATGAGGTCTACGTTGCCGCGAATGGTGGTGAGAGGGGTACGTAACTCGTGGGAAATGTCGGCCAGGAAACGTTGTTGGGCACGGAAGGAATCTTCGAGCCGGGATAGGGAGTGGTTGAGGGCATTGGCCAGGCTACCGATTTCATCCTGGCGACCCGTGTCGGGGACACGTCGGCCCAGGTCATCGGCTTTGGTGATGGTTGCGGCCGCTTTTTCGATCTCGTATAGCGGCCGCAAAGAACTTTGCATAAACCAATCGCCCAGAAATAGGGAAAGGATAATCGCTACGATGGCTGCCCACCCCAACATCCAGCTCAAACTGGATAGAGTTCGGTCATATTCGGTCAGAACTCGGGCAATCTGTAAATAACCTATCAACTCTGGTTGAGTGGCTTCTTCACTCTCATTTAGAACCGGAATAAGCGGGGCTGTCAAAACACGCAGACGAAGACCATCGCGCAGAATAATGGTGAAATCATTTTCTTCGCTCAGCCCCACGGGGTTAAGCAGTTCGTTAAAGCCTTGTTCCTGCAAATTGCGTGATAAAGGGGTGACGGTTCCCTGATCATCGACAGCAATCATAAAGACCGCCGCTGATTCAAAAACACTAGCCGCCTCAGGAAATGACAGTTCGGTCATATCCCCACGATTAAACGCCTTGGTCTCATCAACGACCTGCTCGGCCAGTTCCCGCAACTCCTGGTCAATGGCTTCCAGCAAAATGGTGCTGGTAAGCGTGTAGACGACAATCCCAAACAAAAGGAATACCAGGATCAGAATGGCGGTGTAGACAATATTAAGGCGTTTGCGCAGTGACACGGTGTGTACCTTTCGGTTGGCTGAACGGTGACCAGGGGTGCAATCCCCCAGAAATTTGCAATTTGCCTTTGCAGATTGGTCCAATCTTCAAGATTGAACCAATCTTGTTTACCCAGATAGAACAGACAAATTTACTGTTGTTGTTGTTCTTCGCGTAAAACGTAACCAATGCCCCGAACGGTGTGAATGAGCCGACTGGCTCCTTCATAACATTCGGTTTTTTGGCGCAGGTAACGGACATACACCTCAATGATGTTGCTTTCGCCCCCAAAGTCATAACCCCACACCCGGTCATAAATGACTTCACGCGTTAAGACGCGGCGAGGATTACGCATAAACAGTTCCAGAAGCTCATACTCTTTGGCGGTCAAATCGAAGGTCGTACCCCCTCTTCTTCCCTGCCTTGTGCCTGTGTCTAGTTCCAGGTCAGCAAAGCGGTAGACATCCGGGTTGGCGGGTTGGGCACGTCGCAGAAGGGCACGCACCCGGGCCAACAATTCATCAAAAGCGAATGGTTTGACGAGGTAATCGTCCGCTCCGGCATCTAGACCGGCGACCCGGTCTTCAATGGCTTCTTTGGCGGTGAGCATAAGAATGGGGATGTCGCCGGTGGAACGCAGGCGACGGCAGACTTCCAGGCCACTTATGCCGGGCAGCATGACATCGAGCAAGACGAGGTCGGGTGGGTCGTCATGGGCCATGTCCAGTCCTTGTTGTCCGTCCGCGGCCGCGTCCACCGTATACCCTTCCATTCCCAGACCACGCTTTAAAAATTGTCGAATTCGTTCTTCATCTTCAATGACTAGTATTTTTCCGCTCAAGTTGAGCCTCCTTTGCTTCTAGTTCACAATAAACTTTCAGCCAATGAGTGATTGCTGTGATGAATAGCTTAAAATTAAACCGGTAAGGGTAGGGTAAACACAGGGCCAACCGCTACTATCCAGCCGTATTACCGAGAAAATTCTTAAACTTCATTATATTGATTATATTCAGGTGGTCATGTCTGGCAATGGTTGACGATTTATTGGGGGGCGATACAATCCACTCAGGAAGAGAGAAAAGTAAAAAGTGCATCGTTGCTCTGGGAGGAAGGCATGGAGTCCTTATTTGAATTTGGCTTGTCTGCGTCCCGTTGGTGGCAAACCAATTACCCCCAACTCGCCCCCTTTTTTCAATGGATTAGTCAATTAGGCCGCTTTGAATTCTATTTGGCGGTCACCCCTCTCATCTACTGGTGCATCAATAAGCAGATGGGCAAACACCTCATTTTTTTACTCGCTTTTTCTGACATCATCAACAGCATAACCAAACAAGCGTTGCATCAACCTCGTCCTTATTGGTTGGACGCTGGCTTAGGATTAGATGAGGAAAGCAGTTACGGCATCCCCAGCGGCCATGCCCAGGGGGCTTCGCTCATGTATTTGTTTCTGGGTTTGTGGTTGCGTCGCAGTTGGGTGTGGGTGCTGTGCCTGACGATGGTTGTGCTTATGGCTTTGAGCCGGGTCTACCTGGGTGTTCATTTTGTCCATGACGTGGTTGGGGGCTTTCTGATTGCGGTTCTGGTTCTGGTTGGTTACGCTGTCTGGCAACGTGATTTTTATGATCGTTTCCGTAACCGAATTTTAGGCCAGCGGGTTATGTTCATTCTAGTGGTGATTTTTCTTTTGGCGCTACTGTTTGGCGTGACGCGGCTGGTGCGGGGTGTGCCGGATATGGGGGTGGTTTGGGCCCAATATATTGAGGTGGCCGAACTAGAAAGTGTAGAAAATGTGGCTACGGCTTTTGGGACTTTGTTGGGGGTGGGGATAGGGTTTATTTTGGAAGTGAGTTGGGTGCGGTTTAAGGAGCAGGGGGTGTGGTGGAAGAAGGTGTTGCGTTATGGGTTGGGGATGGCGGTCGCGGCCGCGATTGTGTTTGGTTTGCGGGCCATTTTACCCACCGAGCCACTCTGGTTGGGCCATATTCCTTTACGTATTTTTCGCTATTTTCTGGGCGGTTTCTGGGTTTCATACTACGCGCCAGCCCTATTTGTGCGGCTAAAGCTGGCTGAGGCCCACCCGGAGCCAGAGATTAAGTTCACTGTTTCCAACGAAGGCTTGATGCAACAGTAGCCGTTGCCTTCATTCGTTTGTACATCATCAATGCCCAACCTCGTCACCGAGGTTGGGCATTTTTGTTTTGCTTAGGGTGCGGGGGTTGCTAACAGGAGTAGGCGATCACTTTCTTCGTCAAAGGGCTGTTGTGTGTAGTTGCCGAGCCACGCTGTGATACGGAAGCCCGCCGCACTCAATTGCATCTCTAGCTGATGTGGGAAGAAATAATGATACGCCACGGGTACGATGGTGCGATGGATGGCTCCGCCAGCCGGGGGCGTGGCATCGTAGATCCAGGTGATGTGCAAAACTTGTTGGGCCTCATCCAGATGGTTCCGTGCGAATTGCAAGACGGTGTGACCATTTTGGGGGTCGGTGAAGCACTGTTCCAAGGTCAGCAGATGGTCGTTGGGGGTTTGGGCCACGGCGTAGGGGTTGATGAGGTCTATGAACAGTTGCCCCTTTGGGGTGAGGCGTTGCTTGATCTGGCGTAACACCCGGTCGGTTTGGTTGGGGGACAGGTGCATGAAGGTGTTGTAGGGAATGATGACGAGGGCGAAGTCGCGGCCGCAGCCGGATAAGTCCGCCATATCACCAGAAACAAGAGTAACGCGGCCGCGAATCACTTCGCTCTCCTGTGCTAGCTTTTGTTGGGCCAGGGCCAACATCGCCTCTGAGCTATCCAACCCGGTGACGGTAAACCCGGCCCGCGCCAGCGGCAATAACAACCGCCCCGTACCACAACCCAGTTCCAACACCTTACCGCCTGCCTGACTCGCCAACGAAAGTACGAACCCCAGGTCGGCCGTTAGTTGCGCGTGAGTGAGATCATAATAGGGAGCGATGAGATCGTACATAGTCCATAGCCTTGAAGAAATGCAGTCGTGCAGTTCTGATGTGGTAAAAGGAATAAACTGGTAATGAAGGACCGATCAAGAGCTTCAGAACAATCAAATGCGAACCCGGTTCGTAGTGACCGCTTATGGAAGTTAGGAAATTAAACCGGTAATACTCGCCATGTCATGCTGAGAGTATCCACGGGC